>NZ_JBVPGR010000034.1:0-258087 GCF_055816895.1 Ochrobactrum sp. PL_is501
GTCAACGCCGCCAGCCTACTCAAATCAAACATCGCTGCCCAACTCTTTCAACCAACTCCAAGGACGCATCAGCCTGCCGCTTGCGGCGCCGCCGCCCTCGTTGTGGCGCCATATAGACCCCACCAAGCAAAACTGTCAACGACCAATCATAACTTTTTTCAAAATTTCTTTCCACAGGCCAACAAACAAAATAAGCCGCTCTGGGCGGCTCATTCAAAAACAGAAGGTTGAGGGTGCGACGCGCTATTCAGGTTCGTATTCGCGTATACCGTCATCCTTGGAAAACAATACGCATGCGCCCTGGGAGCCACGAGGATCATATGCATAACCCTTGCCAGCAAGCGCTTGCGTGATATCCCGGATACCCGCCAAGCCATAAAGATGGTCGTGCAGTTCGAGGAAGATACGCTCCACGCCTGTCAAATCCGCTTTTTGGAGCAGATCGCACTCAGCACCTTCAATATCCATGACCAAGACATTGATACTGTAGCGAGCAATGAATTCATCAATGTTAGCCGAGGACAGCTCTATGACATGTTCATATGGCCCTTGGCTCTCATCCATGGATGACATCCACAGGTCGCGCCGTACATAAAAACGGAACGAGCAAGGCTCCCCCGCAGTGAGAATACCTTGCGAGAGGACGACGTTGTCGAGATCATTAGCATCAATGACACGTCGGGCGAGCGCCGCAGTGGACGGATTAGCCTCGAACGCCCAAACTGTCACGTCTGAAATCTTGGCTATGATAGACGTGATGATCCCAATGCCAGATCCAAGCTCAAGAACACGATCTCCCGGCTTCACCGCCTTGAAAATCGACCGCGCTTCCTTGGCCTCATAGCTGCCGCTCGTCAAAGCCTGCCAAATAACCGGCGAAACCTCGTCTGACGTAATCGGTACGTTTATCCCGTGTACTTCCAGCAATTCCTAAGCCCCAATTCCCCAACATCAGAACATTATGTTCGAACGAACAGATTGCGATGCGATTAAGTATGAGCATAAACTGATTTGCGTCTTCGAAGCCAGTTCCATGCGAAGCTATCATCCACGATGTGAGACCAGGTCGACTGGCTTCACGTGCTGCCGACCGCGACCGTGAAGATGCCTGAGCTTTGATGCCGGCATCGGCTTGCCTATCAGGTAACCTTGGACCTGATCGCATCCCAACCGTTTGAGGCATTCGAACTGCTCCTCGGTTTCGATGCCTTCCGCAATTGTTATCATTCTGAGGCTGCGCCCTACCCCGGTTACCAGTTCGACAATCGCAAGTGCATCTGGTCGGGTTGTCACATCGCGCACGAAAGTGCGATCAATCTTGATCTTGTCAAAGGGGAAGCCGCTGAGACTGCCAAGCGATGAATAGCCCGTTCCGAAATCGTCCATCGCGATCTGGATGCCGAGTGTTTTCAACTGGCGTAGCGTACTCAAGGTCTGCTCGTTTTTGTCCAGCAAAACTGATTCCGTGATTTCAAGTTCCAGCCTATTCGCGCCAAGTCCGCTTTTCTCCAGCGCATCAATGACGCTCTGAATAAGGTTCAGACTGCGAAACTGAACGGGAGACAGATTGACGGCGATCTTGAGCGGCTTGTTCCAATGGGCAGCTTCCAGACAGGCAGTCTTCAGCACCCAGTCTCCAAGAGCATGAATAAAGCCGATCTTTTCGGCAACGGGGATAAAGTCGATGGGCGAAACAGAACCTCGGATCGGGTGGGTCCAGCGGAGCAAGGCCTCATAACCGCATATCTCCCGTGTTATGGTGCAAGCCTGCGGCTGATAATAAACTTCCATCTCACCGTTCTCCAACGCTTTCTGAAGATCGGCTTCGAATGACTTCTTTTCCCGCAAACGTGTTTGCATCTGCGTCTCGAACACACTTGCATGGCCAGGCCCGAGCGCCTTTGCTTCGTAAAGCGCAAGATCGGCATGCTTGAAAAGCTCTTCCGTATCCGGCTCGCCCTGAGAGATTGCGACACCGACACAAGTTCCGATTTTTATCTCCAGCTCGCCTACATGATAAGGCTGGCTGATGGCTTTCATCAGCCGGTCTGCAAGCTCCAGGGCTGCTTCACCCCGCAGCCCTGTCGAAAGGAGAGCAAATTCGTCTCCCCCCAACCGGCATACCATATCGCCCCGTTCGCCGAGCTTGGTGAGGCGCCCGGCGACCGCCTGCAGCAGTGCATCCCCGACATCGTGCCCAAGTGTGTCGTTGACGTCTTTGAAGCCATCGAGATCCAGAAGAAGAATAATCGCCGATGGACCGCCAGATTGCGCAGCCTCAAGCCTTTTCTGCAAATCCTGCCGGAAGAGAACGCGATTGGGCAAACCGGTCAAAGCATCATGATGAGCATCGTGCTCGAGCCGGAAATTCTGAGATTGAAGTTCACCTGTCGCCAGCCGGAGGTCGCTGGTCAGGCGTTGCATGCTGCCATGCGCCCGATCAAGCAGCTTGTTATGGCGAAGCAGAAGAATAACCAGCACCACGCCGCAGAGTATGAGGCCAGCCGCTAAACCCGTGTAAATGAGATGTAGCTGGCGAACTTCGGCCTGTGCAGCATCGATAAGCCCTACGTCGTATTCGACGGCCGTTGATGCAAGCGCTGTCATCGGTCCATCAAGCATACTCATTGATTGCAGGATCGTTTTGATGCCGTCTACATCCAACTTGTCCAGCTGACTATCAAGCGCATGCAGAACATCGCTTAGTTTCAAAAACAAAACGCGATGTTCCGGGTCGTTCTGAATGAAAGATCGCAGATTGCCCTGTTGCAGCAATTCCAGCCGACCCAACATGATATCAAGACGAAGCCGTAATTCGTCGCGGCTTTCTTCGTTCATATTCAGGGCATACCCAGCCAGAACGTGCTCGAGCCGCATATATTCAGACACCGTCTGCCCTATGGCCCAGGAGTCGTTATAACGGGAGAATTTCTGAAGCGCTGTCTGCCGTTCGGCAATGACATAGGCGATATACGCCGTCGCCACTACAAAACAACAGATAATGACGCCTAGAATCCGTCTCACACTTGCCTCTATTCAACTATCAGCTTGGCAACTTGCCAGGCAGAACGTGTGTAATAGGTCTGAGTTTGGAGCTGTGGGTCGCTGTCATAAGGGTAGATTATAAACAATGGTCCTTTGTCGCGAACCGGCATGTAATTCCCATCCCGCTTCATGGCAAGAATGACATTGAATCTTTTGAAGTCGTCCAACGGCAACGAGCTGACGTAGTCGTTCAAAGCAACAGCGGTCACCTTCGTTCCCTTGGCGCCGACAAGCGACATAAGCTTGTCCATCGATACGCCTTCGAAACGTACGCGACCGTCATACCAGGGATTTGCCGTTTCCACGGTCACCAAGCCAACTGATTCCAGCATGTCCCGATCAAATTGGGCCGTATCGCCAACATTCGTATTCGAGATTTTGCCGGATATGACGAGAATCGGTTTACCCGCCGGCTTCGCCAGGGGGTCGGCGGCTGCCCCGGACAACCAGGCGAGGGGCAAGACCAGACAGAAAAGGGCCCGGATGAGTTTCATTGCATTCTCCATGTTAAATTAAACCATTAAATAGAAATGCCTAAATCAACGTGAAGATTGCACGGAATTTGTACCTTTTCATGCTTATCTGCAATAAATTGAAATATCAAAAGCGCCCATGATGCAACGTAACTTCGTATGGCCGCAGTAGGCGACCCTCGCAAATATTAGATATCTTTTATATAATAGCCACGTTTAACATGCCATGCCTGATAATCAGTTGAGGTTCGAATGTCCGCCCTAACCAAACAGGGCAACGTAATGACGTTGCCCTGTAGAAAATAGCCGACCGGAATCCCTAATTCAGCCTGCCATTTTTCCCCCTGTCATTGGCTTCGGCACACCCGTTGTGCTTGGAAAGCTGATGGGTAGTCCGCGCAGAACCCGGACCGCGAGAAATGCAAAACACTCCGCTTCCACGGCATCCCCCCGCCAGCCAAGCGTTTCAACAGGAACGAGTTCCACTTTCGCACGCTCGACCAGCATGCGCATCATCGTCGGATTGCGGCGGCCTCCTCCGCTCACAGCCAGCCGTCGCGGCCGACGCGGCAGTATATCCAGCGCCTTGCCCACTGCTGAGGTTGTGAACGCAGTCAATGTCGCCGCGCCATCTGCATCATTCAGGCCATCCGCCATCGCATCGGTAAAATCGAACCGGTCGAGAGATTTGGGATATGGCGCTGTAAGATAAGGATGCTGGAGCAATCGGGCCAGCCGGGCCTCGTCTACCGAACCTTTTGCTGCCAACGCTCCGTCCCGGTCCATCTCACCCAATCCGCGCGACTTCATAAAGTCGTTAAGAGGTGCGTTGGCTGGACCGGTGTCGAATGCCACCAGCGTGTCACCACCGTCCCACCAGGTAATGTTACCGACGCCGCCCAGATTAAGAATCGCGGTATTCCCGCTGTCATCGGCACTGCGCAGCAAGGCAGCATGATATACCGCAGCGAGCGGCGCACCTTGCCCACCAGCACGAATATCTGCTGTCCGGAAATCATAAGCGACCTTTGTTCCCAACAATTTGCTCATTAGCTTTCCATCGCCAAGTTGCCGGGTATCGCCCAACCGGTCTCCTTGCGGCGCACGGTGCAGCACCGTTTGGCCGTGAAAACCAACAACGCCGATTTCCGTCATCGACAGCCCGCTCTCCTCTACCAATTCACGCACCGCTGCAGACTGCGCGCGCGTCAGCGCTTCTTCAGCCTCGGCAAACACGGCAGGCTCCGGACCTTCGAAATTCCAGAGGCGGGCTTCGGCCTGCGCCTGTTCCAGAAGATCGCGAATCGAGCGCGAATAAGGTTTCAACGCGTAGGCGCCAAATTCAGCGATGGTTTCACCGTCGGTTTTCAGGAGGGCAACATCAATGTTCCCATCGAGAACGGTGCCGGTCATAAGACCTACGGCCCATATTGGTTGCATAGACGTCTCCTATCCCAATGAAATTGCGTCGCCGACGCTCTGCCGCAGCGAAAGAATACCGCTGTCGAAATGGCGCGTCGGGTGAATGCGGTTCGTGAGCAGGGTCCATGCCCTGCCCGCTTCAAAATCGATCCACAAGCCCGTTCCCGTGAAACCGGTATGGCCGATCGTGTCCTTTGAATTGAAATTGCCGCCCGACCAGCCGTCATAAGGCCGTTCCCAGCCATGTGTCCGGGTAGCCGATAGTGGCTGGCGCATCTGTTCGATAACGTTTCGCGACGCGCCGCTGCCATCAAGCAAACCAAGCGCAAAGTCAAGTATGGAGGCCGCGGTCCCGAACAGACCCGCGTGAGCCGCCCCCTGCAGCGCCGAACAATTATCGTCGTGTACCTCGCCACACAGCACCCGATTCCGCCAGGTGCAATTTTCAGTTGCTGCACTTACTTCCGGCTCCGCCGAAAATGCAAAGCCTTCGCCGGGATCCATCTCGCGAATGGTCTTGCCGTAGAGCCTCTCCAACGCAAAGCCAAGCAAGATGAAATTGATATCCGAATAAACCGGTTCGCATTTGCGCCACTCGCGCTGCAGAACGAATGCACGCAACAGGTCCGGATCGCGCCCGTAGGTATATATCGGTTCGACTGACGGAAAGGGCGTCTGATGACCAAGGCATTCGCGGAACGTGACCCTGCGCTCCCACGCGTCGTTGTCATATTGACGAAGATCAGGAAGCAACGTTGTCAATGGCGCATCAAGATCAATGGCGCCTTCCTCGGCTAACGCCAGAATGCGGGGAGTGGTGAAAATCACTTTTGTCAGCGATGCAAGATCGAACCAGGTATCCGTTGTCATCGCGCGCTGGGCCGGGATAAGCTGGGCATGACCTGTCGCCCGGACAGCCCGGTTTCCGGAGAGATCGACCATCCCAAGAACCCCGCCGGGAATACGACCGGAACGACATGCTTCCATCAGCAAAGCGAAAGCTCTTTCGAAACGAGCCGTGAAGGCCGTATCGACAGGAAGGCCACTTATTGATTCTGCCATGTGACTACGCCTCGGTTCGGGCCATATGGTCATGGCCGTATGTCTGCCACTGTGCCGGAGCCGGCTCATAACCCAAGGGGCGAACGAGCGACGGCACTTGCCGTGTGTCCAGGCTGAAATGTTGATTGCGACGATCAATACTTGGAACAGCAGAAATCAGCCGCTTCGTATAGGAGTGTTTCGGCGCAGAAAGGATTGCTCCGGCATCGCCGATTTCCACGATCTGCCCGGCATAGACGACAGCAATCCGGTGGGCGATGCGTTCCACCACTGCCATGTCATGCGACACGAACAAGTAAGCAAGACCACGCTCTTTCTGGAGATCGATCAGCAATTCCAGAACTTTGGCCTGCACTGAAACATCGAGGGCTGAAACAGCCTCGTCCAGCACCACCACGGAAGGATTGAGCATCAATGCCCGAGCGATACAGAGCCGCTGGCGTTGCCCGCCCGAGAACTCATGTGGGTAGCGATCCAAGCTGTTGGCGGGCAGACCAACGCGTTCAAGCAATTGCAGCATCTTCTGCCGCGTCTCCGGCCCGTCGCGCCCGCCAGCCGCGATAACCGGCTCGGCAAGGATAGTCTCTATGCGCAGACGCGGATTGAGCGATGCATAGGGGTTTTGGAAAACCATCTGTATCGAAGATGTGTCCCGGGCATCGCTGGTGCCAGTTGCGCCGATTTCAAGCTTCCCACGTGAAGCTCTGACAAGTCCGAGAATGGCTCGCGCCGTTGTCGATTTTCCAGAACCGCTCTCCCCCACAATCGCCAGCGTTTCACCGGGAATGAGATCAAGATCGACGTTCTCCACCGCATGCACTGCCCCCAGCCTGCGACCCAGAAAACCACCTTTGACCGGAAAACGGACCGTCAATCCTTCCACCGACAGGATCGGTTTTGCTCCCGATAGCGTTGTGCGCACGCTATCGTTTCGCACCGCTTTCCCGCTTTCAAAATGCGGTACAGCCTTCAGGAGATGTTGTGTGTAGGGATGCTGAGGACGGTCAAGAACAGCGCTCAGCTGTCCCTGTTCAACCGCCTTGCCATGCTGCATCACCATGACCTTGTCGGCCATTCCGGCGACCAGACCAATGTCATGCGTGATGAAGATCATTGCCATGCCGGTTTCGCGTTTCAGTTCTGCGAGCAGAGCCATGATTTGCGCCTGTACGGTAACATCGAGCGCAGTGGTTGGCTCGTCTGCGATCATGAGACGCGGATTGCAGGCAAGCGCCGTTGCAATCATCACCCGCTGTAACATGCCACCGGAAAGCTGGTTCGGACAGTATTTAAGCCGTCGTGCGGCATCGGGAATACGCACGCGATCAAGCGCGTCCTTGGCAGCAGCAGCGGCCTGCCTTCCGGTCAGCCCGCGATGGAGACGGAACGATTCCTCGATCTGCGTACCTATCGTCAGCACCGGATTGAGCGATGTCATCGGCTCCTGAAAGATCATGCCAATTTCGGCACCGCGGATTTTCGTCAGCTCGGCTTCTTTCGCAGTGGCTAGATCAATCATGGTGCCATCGGCGCGATTCAGCTTGATCGTCCCGTCGATGATGCGGCCACCACCAAAATCCACAAGTCGATTGATCGACAGAGCCGTTACAGATTTACCGGAGCCGCTTTCTCCGACAATCGCCAGCGTTTCTCCGGCGGCGAGATCGAAACTCACACCGCGCACGATCTCGTTGGCTTCGGGATTGCGGCCGAACCCCACGCGCAGATTCGAGACGGACAAAAGCTTGTTCATGCTTCGACCCTCCGCATTCTAGGATCGAGAATATCGCGCAGAGCATCGCCCAGAAGGTTGAAGCCGAGAATACCGATCATGATAGCCAGTCCCGGAAATGCCAGCAGCCATGGCGCGGTTTCCATGAGATTGCGCGCATCGGCCAGCATGAGACCAAGCGACGAAGCGGGTGGCTGTGTGCCGAGCCCCAGAAAGCTCAAGCCCGCCTCAGTCAACAGCGACCAGGCGAGCGCCAATGTGATCTGCACAGTCAAAGGGGCTACCAGATTAAGCAGCAGATGGCGGGACAGGATATAACGGTTGCTGCTGTGGAACGTACGGGCCGCGTCAACGAATTCGCGTGTTTTGATCGACAAGGCCGGACCACGCACAACCCGCGTGAAAATCGGGGTGTAGACGATGGCGATGGCGGCGATGCTTGTTCCTGTCCCCGGTCCAACAACGGCAATGATAAGAAGCGCGAGCAAGATTGCCGGGAACGCCAGAAGCACATCCATGATGCGCATGACGGTACCGTCCCACCAGCGCCCGAACCATGCCGCAGTCAATCCCAGAACGGTTCCCGCAAAGGCAGCAATGCCGACTGCAGAAAAGCCTACGATGAAGGATTGCGCGATGCCTGCCATCAGGCGGCTCATGACGTCGCGTCCGAAGAGGTCGGTTCCCATCCAGTGGGCGCTACTTGGAGGACGCAGCCTGTCTATCCGGTATTGCATCAACGGATCATCCGGCGTGAGACCGAAATAGCCAAGACAGGCTACAATCAGATAGATCAATACGATGAACCCACCGATACGGCCACTCGGGTGAGCAAAAACGGAACGCAGTATCTGCATCAGTTTTCCCCCAACCGAATGCGCGGATCAAGCGCAACGTAGAGAAGGTCAACCAGCAGATTGACGATCATGAAGTTGAAGGCAATGAAGAGGATGCTGCCCTGCACCAGCGCATAATCACGCTGCAAAATCGCATCGAGCACCATGCGCCCCAACCCTGGGAGGGCATAAATCTGTTCAACCAGTACAGCCCCGCCCAGAAGATAACCGAATTCCACTCCGCTCAATGTCACAACCGGGATAAGTGCATTGGGCAATGCGTGCCGCCAGATAACAGAACGGGCCGAAGCGCCTTTGCTGCGGGCTGTGCGGACATAATCATCGCGGAGAACATCGAGCATGGCTGACCGCGATATGCGTGTTACCGACGCCGCAAATGCAAAGCCGAGCGTTACGGCGGGTAAAATCATCTGCAAAAAGTTCTGCCACGGATTTACCCACAATGGCGTAAACTCTCCCATGGTGGGCAACACGCCAAACCCTGCCGACAGAATGTAAATAAAGAGAAGACCAAGAACGAAACTCGGGGTTGACTGGCCGATCATTGCAAAAATGCGCACCGCCAGATCGGACATTTTTTCGCTGCGCGTTGCCGCATAAACTCCGGCAGGCAGGCCAACGAGCAATGCGATAATCATCGACATCACTGCCAGTTGCAGAGTCAGCGGAAAACGCTCCAGGATGACTGTTAGCACCGGCTTTCCGAATGTGACCGACACACCCAGATTACCCTGCAGCACGTCACCCAGCCAGCGCCAGTACTGTGTGGTCCAGCTTTGATCGATGCCAAAATATTGCGCGAGGGACTGGCGTTGTTCCGGCGTCAGCAACCCTGCCTCGGTTCCGAGCATCGCCGTGATGGAATCACCCGGAACCATACGGATCGAGACGAAAACAAGGATCGACACCCCCAGCATGACCAGAGGAAATGTCAGCAGCCGACGTGTCAGATAATTCATGTCAGATTACTCACGGGCCACCGTTCGAGAAGGCGCTCGAAAGCCACGCCTCCACAATGAAGACGTGGCGGATTTCAGGACATCACTGCCCGATCTGCAGCTTGGTTACGCCGAATAGCGATCCCGTGGCGCGAGGCTCAAAACCGGTAATGTTCTTCTGATGAGCAACGTAATTGTTGGCCGTATAGAGCCAAATCCACGGAGAAACTTCCGTTATATGCTTTTCGAAGTCGGCAAAAATCACCTTGCGCTTTTCAGGGTCCGTTTCGGCTCGTCCCTTCTGCATCAGATCGTCAAGCGTATCGTCGATATATTGAGCGACTTTCTGAAGGTTGCCCGCCTTGGTCCAGTAACGGCCATACATCGTATAGGGATCAGCCGAACCGCCATTGAGCGCCACCGCCATATCGAAATCGCCCTTCAACCATGTATCGACATAGACGTTCAATTCCATCATGCGGATATCGAGCTTGATGCCGATTTCGGCGAGTTGCGACTGGAGCACCTGGGCTTCGGCGGCAGCGGTTGCAGGCTCCCCATTTGCAGCAATGATTGTTGCTGAAAAGCCATCTGCATGACCGGCATCCGCCATCAGCTTCTTCGCCTTTTCGACGTCGCGCTTGTAGCAGAAGAGCGTGTTGGGGTCGCTGGCATAGGCGGGCATTGTCAGCGGACCCGTCACCTTGCCTTCGCCAAGCAATGCAGTGTCGAGCACATCCTGACGGTCAACAGCACAGGAAATCGCCTGCCGCACAGCCAATTCCGTCATAGGCTTGCGCGACGGGTTCAATTGCAGGACATGGTAGGCAAGAGCCGGAGTGCGCACCAGTTCGAGAGCACTTTCGTTCGGCACCATGGTTGCAACAAGCGGATCGTTGAGGAACGCAAAATCAATCTGTTTGGCGCGAAGCGCTGCGAGAATTGCTGTTTCATCCGGCAGAACACTGATGTCGATCCCGTCCACCACTACTTTGCCGCCAGCCCAATCAGGATTGGCTTTCAACACTTCCTTGGAATTCGGTTCCCAACGCTCAAGAATGAACGGGCCTGATCCAACGGTTTTTGTGCCGATATTACCGACCTTGATCTCACTTTCAGGAAGGACCGCCGCATTGATGCTGGCAATGGCAGCCAATAGCGGGACGTCGGGCTGAGAGAGTTTGAAGACAACCGTTTCGGCGTCCGGAGTTTCAATGGCCGCGATGGAACCGAAATTCGCACGCGCCACTGCGCCTGTTTTTTCATCCAGAATACGTTCGAAGGATGCTTTCACATCGGCCGGCGTTACCGGTTGGCCGTTCTGGAACTTCGCATTTGTGTCGAGCTTGAATGTGAGAACCTTGCCGCCGTCGGAAAATTCCCAGCTCTTTGCAATGGCAGGCGCAATTTGAAGATCGGCACCGAGACGAACAAGCGGCTCATAGATCAGCTCCAGCAGGCGAATCGACGAAAATGCAGGCTGCTTGTGCGGATCAAGGCCGGTGGCATCCTGCGACCAGGCCATTCGTAGCGTCGCGGCGAAAGCCGTGGAAACACCCAATCCCCCAAAACTTCCAATGCCCAATACCATTGCGGCCGCGCCCGCAATAAGGCTTTTCTTGAAACTCGCTCCCATTTTTTCTTCCCTCGCAAATCACTGCAATGCAAATGTCCGACCGCTTCCCCGCTTCGGCTCACGCTTTATTGGCATTTATCGCCTGTCTAAGAAATCCCCCAGCATTCTTTAATGCTTTTCTTGCTTCATCCACCGGCATTCCGGTGACGGTGATAAGAATCGCGAGCTTGACGTCATTATCCGTGAGGGCGAGGACGCGTTTCGCCTCCTCCGCTCCGCAGCCTGTTGCCTGCATGACAATTCGCGACGCACGCGCAATAAGCTTGTTGTTGGTGGCGCTGACATCCACCATGAGATTCTCGTATGTTTTCCCTATTCGGATCATGCTCGCCGTCGTCAGCATATTGAGCACCAGCTTCTGCGCTGTGCCGGATTTGAGCCGTGTCGAGCCCGTCAGTATTTCTGGTCCGACAACCGGCGATATTGCGATTTCAGCCATAGCCGCAATCGTGGAGTTAGGGTTGCAGGAAAGCGCTACAGTCGTAGCACCAATTGATGCCGCGTAAGCCAGCCCCCCTATTACATAGGGCGTGCGCCCACTGACCGCGATTCCTACAACGACGTCGTTCGACGCCAGCCCTATATTGCGCAGATCGGCTTCTCCCTGGGATGGATCATCCTCCGCGCCTTCGATTGCATGTTGCAATGCGTCCGCGCCACCCGCAATCAGCCCGATCACCATGTCTTCCGACACGCTGAATGTCGGCGGGCATTCCGATGCATCGAGAACACCAAGACGCCCACTGGTCCCGGCACCCAAATAAATAAGCCGACCGCCACTCCGAAAGGCGTTCACAATTCTGTCGACAGCCTGCGCGACCTGAGGCAGAACTTTTTCAACGGCGACAGGTACCAGATGGTCCTCGTCGTTAATGCGGCGCACGATAGCAAGACTGGCCAGGAGATCGATATCCATGGTGCGCGGATTGCGCTCTTCTGAAACCAGCTTATCCAGTTCAGATAATAATGCCTGCTCTGTCATGCCCCTGCCTACCTGTCGAGCGACGTTCAAAGCGCGCCGCCTTATGGTTAATAAGCTAGGATTAAAAATTCTTCTCGTCAACTTGATAATGGAATAATTTATTCAATCCATGCTGGAAGGTGACCTCCGGGTCCATCCGTGAATCTACCGTGATATGCTCGCCAAAGTGCTGCCACGTACTCGAATACATACCGTGAGATAATTCCTCATAATTTTTCATGTTGGAATTTTATATTCCAAAGCAATGCAAATTGTCTTACGAACCAAGGTTATCGAATATCGAACCTTCCGACACCGGAATGGGGAATAATTGCACATGTCGATTCTACAAAAGATCAGCGCCAAACTGAACGAACTGACCGTTGCGGATCGAAAGATCGGCCAGTTTATCGTCGATCATCCGGAACAGGTATTGAAGCTTTCCTCTTCCGCCCTGGCAGCAGCAACCGGACGCAGCCAGTCGAGCGTTGTCAAATTCAGCCAGAAATTCGGCTTTGACGGCTATCAGGAACTCAAACTCGCCGTCAGTGAGGCTCGGGCCAAGGAGTGGCAGGTTCCCGCAGGCGTGGTGCATGGCACGATTGAAACCGGCGACAATTATATTACGGTCCTGCAAAAACTGATCGGCAGCAAGCTGCAATCGATGCAGCAGACGATTTCCGCCAACAATGAACAAGACATTGACTGCGCATTGCAAGCCTTGATCAGCGCCCGGCGTATTCACCTTGCCGGCGTCGGTGCGTCATCCCTTGTCGCGCGTGACTTTTCCTACAAGCTGATGAAGCTCGGCCGTAATGTGATGCATGACAGCGACAGCCACATACAAATGGCCAATGTTTCCACATTGCATGAGGGCGATGTGCTGTTTGCCCTATCCTATTCCGGGACGAGCGTCGAAACCCTTCGCATCGCTGAACAAGCTAGGAAGTGGAGCGCGACAGTGATTGCTGTTACGGGCCTCAACAAAAACCCGCTGAATGAAATCGCTGATATTCGCCTGTACACGGTTGCTGACGAAGAACGTGTACGGTCATCGTCAATTACAGCACGTGATGCACAACTGGTGCTGACGGACCTGCTCTTCATTCTGCTGTTTCAGCGACAACAAGATGCCATTGATTACGTGCATAAAAGCGAAGCAGCAGTTTCTTCGCTGAAGCTATAAGTAGTAGAAATCAATCAATAATTGCTGCAGCGGCAAAGCTTGCAAAAGCGGCGACGCATGCGGCTGCAACAGCACCGACTTTCGTGAAAAGGTTAAACGTGTCACCCGGTGTCTCCCGATTTGACATGTTGAGATAGACGAGAGCCGCTACGATGATAACAAACGAAAAACCAAGGGCAGAAACCCATTGCCACAATTCACGCATGACACCTCACAGACGCTGACCTATTCTTGATACTGCACCATTTTTACCGAAATTTCACTACCACAGTGTGCCCCATTTATTGTTTTTCGATCTGGCATGCAATGTGGCCGACGATCAAAGCAACAGCTTTTGGATACAAGGCTGGAGAGACAGCTTTCAGATGATGAAAGCCGTGATATATCTGTCGGTCAGAAAGCAGCGCCCAGGCGAAGGCTTTGCCAGATAAATCATAAAGGTATGCATTATGACTTCACCGTCGTCTCTTCCACGCATCGGACAGGAAGAGTATCTTGAACGAATAACATTGTTGCAAGGCAAACTGAGAGAACGCGGAATTGGCGCGCTTTTGCTGGGCCCAACGGCAAGCTTGCGTTATTATACCGGGCTCGTCTGGCACATCAGCGAACGTTTTCTGGGCGCGATCGTTACCCCTTCGGAAGTTATTTATATCGTTCCCGGTTTCGAACGGAGCCGGGTCGAGAGCCTGCCGCATCTGACGGGGGAAATCCACATCTGGCAGGAAGAAGAAAGCCCCGCAGCGTTGATCTCATCGCTCCTCCCGGCAGGTGCTAAACTTGCAGTCGATGATGCTATCCCGCTGTTTTTCTATAACGCTCTCCGGCAAGAAATCCAGCCGGACCGGCTGCTCGACGGCGGCGAACTGATCCGTGAACAACGTATCCGCAAGTCAGCCAAAGAAATCGCGATCATCCAGTACGCGATGGATCTGACACTTGAAGTCCATCGCCGCGCCCACGCGCTCATCAAACCCGGTATCGCCGCAAGCGAAGTAGTGCGTTTTATCGATGAACAGCACCGTGCCCTCGGCGCTACTGGCGGCTCGACCTTCTGTATCGTTTCCTTTGGAACTGCGACGTCGCTGCCGCATGGCGCAGATGGAGAACAATTCTATCAGCCAGGCGATGTTATTCTCGTTGATACCGGCTGCCGCATTGATGGCTATCATTCCGATCTCACGCGTACCTACATGCTCGAAGAGGCAACTCCCGAATTCTCACGTATATGGGCAATCGAACGTGAAGCGCAGCAAGCCGTTTTCGACGCGGCGAAGCTCGGTGCAGCCTGTTCCACCCTTGATGATGCAGCTCGCGCCACGCTCATCAAACACGGACTGGGACCAGATTACGCATTGCCGGGCCTTCCGCATCGCGCCGGTCACGGCCTTGGCTTGGAAATTCACGAAGCTCCTTATATCGTTCGCGGCAATTCACTTCAGCTTGCTGAAGGCATGTGCTTCTCCAACGAGCCGATGATCGTGGTCCCGAACCAGTTCGGCGTCCGTCTGGAAGACCATATCCATATGATGGCAACCGGACCGAAATGGTTCACCCAGCCAGCGAAAAGCCCAACGGAACCTTTCGCATAGATCTGCACACGCTGTTATCGGACGGCTGGTATACCCGCCCAGCTTCCCGATTTCTTTTCACCAATACCGATCAGATCGATGGCGCGCGCCGCGATCTGATCGGCCACCTCGTCGACCGATTGTGGTTTGAAGTAAAAGGCTGGAACCGGCGGCATCACAATCGCCCCCAATTCAGTCACCGTGCACATATTGCGCAGATGGACCAGATGCAGCGGAGTTTCTCGTGCGATGAGCACCAGCTTGCGTCGTTCCTTCAGATGAACGTCGGCGGCGCGGGTTAACAGGCTGTCGCTGTGCCCCGTTGCGATCGCTGCGAGTGTCCGCATGGAGCACGGCGCGACGATCATACCAGCGGTTGCGACTGATCCACTCGCGATCAGAGCACCTATGTCTCCGACAGAATAGCTTCTGTTCGCAAGCCTGTGCAAAAGCGCATAACCATCAGGACCCAACTCGTGCCGCAAAGTCTGCTGAGCAGCGTCCGACACTACCAAATGGGTCTCGACATCGCTTAAGACTGAAAGCTGCTCAAGCAGCTTGAGCGGGATGAGAGCGCCCGATGCGCCGGAAATGCCAACAACAACCCGTTTCACCGCATGTTTTCCTTATCCAATCCCAGCTCGCTCCACATCGCATCCACGCGAGCAATCACATCATCGCCCATCTTCAGCACTGCGCCCCATTCCCGTTCGGTTTCAGCGCCAATCTTGTTGGTCGCATCAAGTCCAAGCTTTCCGCCCAGACCCGAACGCGGCGATGCGAAGTCGAGATAATCCACTGGCGTGTCGGTCAACGTAACGACGTCGCGGCTAGCATCGAAACGAGTGGCAAGCGCCCACATGACGTCATCCCAATTGCGGATGTTTATATCGGGATCGACCGCGATTATGAGCTTCGTGTAGCTGAACTGCGGCAGCATGGACCAAAGTCCCATCATGACGCGCCGCGCCTGACCGGGATAGCGCTTGTCGATCGAAACCACCATTGCGCGATATGAACATGCTGCCGGGGGAAGCCACAGATCGACGATTTCCGGGAATTGTTTTCGCACAATCGGCACGAACAGTTCGTTCATCACTTCGCCAAGCCTTGAGGGCTCATCTGGCGGGCGGCCCGTGTAGGTCGAAAGATAGACGGGATTCTTCCGCATAGTGATCGCCGTCACCTGCATGATCGGAAATTCCTCGACACTGTTGTAGTAGCCGGTGTGATCCCCATAAGGCCCCTCCGGAGCGGTTGCAGATGTGGAAACCCGTCCCTCTAGAATGATCTCGGCATAGGCGGGCACGCAAAGCGGCACGGTACGCGCATCGACCATGGAGGGCCTCCGTCCGGCAAGCAGGCCTGAAAAGGCAAGCTCGCTCATCCCTTCAGGCAAGGGCATGACGGCTGCAAGGATTGTCGCCGGGTCGGCCCCGATGGCCACGGCAACGGGCATATCCTCGCCGCGACGTTGCCACATGCGGTGATGGCGTGCGCCGCCCCGATGGGCAAGCCAGCGCATGATGAGCTTGTCATGTCCAAGCTTCTGCATTCGATAAATTCCGACATTGACATCGGATGGATCGTCCGGTGCCTGTGTGATGACCAGCGGCCAAGTTACAAGCGGTGCGGGCTCGCCCGCCCAACACCACTGGATCGGCAGCAGATCAAGATTGGCGGCTTCGCCTTCCAGTATCTTTTCCTGTGCCGGCGCATGTCGGACATGACGGGGGCGCATGTTCAATGCGGCCTTCGCCAAAGGCAGCTTGCTCCATATTTCGCCTGCCGAACGCGGCGCTTTGGGCGCGCGCAGTTCCGCAAGCATCTCGGCAAGGTCGGGAATCTCTTCGGCAGAACGGCCAAGCCCCAAGGCAATACGCCGCCTGGAGCCAAAAAGGTTAGCTACCAAAGGTATCGAGTGCTGGCGCCCATCTGCTTCGACGGGCTTCTCGAAAAGCAACGCCGGACCATCATTCTCAAGCACTCGTTTATGGATTTCTGTTATCTCTTGGACGAGCGATACCGGACGCCTGATCCTGACCAGATCGTTGCGTCGTTCAAGCTCCAACAAGAAGCTTTGCAGGCAGTCGTAATAAGGGGGAAAGGATTGGGATATTTTCATAGCCCATTCTTGAATATCGAATTCTTTCGCCGTCTTTGATCTGGATCAAACTGTCCTTGTAATGAATCGCCTAGTTCTGGTTGCACCTTGTAAGGCTCACCGGAGCTGGATGATGATGAAAATACCCTCGGCTGTGGCTGTTCCAGCCCGGCTTGTTCCGCCGTTTCTGATCGCCCCGTTTGTCTCGCGCATTTTCTTTCACGTGATGCGCGCCCACCCCGGTCTCTTCGAACGTCTCGGGGATTATGCGACGAAGCGTTTCCGTTTTCACCCGTCCGACATACCGTTCGCTTTTGTGATCGAGCCGGACAAGCCGCGCATCACGATCGTGCGCGATGATGAGGCGACATTGGCCGATGCGGGCATCGAAGGGCCGCTGGTTATGTTGCTTGCGCTCCTGGAGGGCAAACTGGATGGGGACGCGCTGTTCTTCTCGCGGGATATTACCGTGACGGGCGACATGGAAGCCATGCTCGCGCTTCGCAACGCGCTGGATGATTGCAACATCGATCTTCCGTCCGATCTCGGCACAAGCGCGGGGCCATTTGCGCCGATGGTGCGCGGAATCGCAAATTATGTGCGAAGCAAAGCCTTGGGCGAGGAAACTGCCGGATGGAACTGATCTGCCCTGCAGGCACGCCGTCGGCCTTACGCGAAGCGGTAGGTGCTGGCGCAGATGCCGTTTATTGTGGTTTTCGCGACGAAACGAATGCGCGTAATTTTCCCGGCCTTAACTTCAATCGCGATGAGCTAAGAGACGCAATCCAGTTCGCCCATTCCCGCAAAACGCAGGTCTTCGTTGCCATCAACACGTTCATGCGCGCGGGCGATGAACACATCTGGTATCGGGCCGTTGACGATGCCTCGGCTCTCGGCGCCGATGCTGTAATCCTCGCTGATTTTGGACTGATGGCCTATACGGCCGAGAAACATCCCACGCAGCGGCTTCATGTATCCGTACAGGCTTCCGCTTCCAATGCAGACGCAATCCAGTTTCTCGTGGATGCGTTCAAGGCAAAGCGTGTGGTGCTGCCCCGCGTTCTGACAATCCCCGACATTGCGAAGCTGGGCCGCAAGATCGCTTGCGAGATGGAGGTCTTCGTATTTGGCGGATTGTGCGTGATGGCAGAAGGGCGCTGCTCACTGTCTTCTTATGCAACGGGCAGATCACCCAACATGAACGGCGTTTGTTCGCCGGCCAGCCATGTCCGCTACCGGCAGGATGGACAGGAACTCGTTTCCGAACTCGGCGAATACACGATCAATCGTTTTCCAGTGGGGGAACCCACCGGCTACCCGACGCTTTGCAAGGGTCGGTTCAACATTGCAGATGAGCAAGGCTATGCTTTCGAAGACCCCGTTTCACTCGACGTCATGAACCATATTGACGAGTTGCGGGCGGCAGGTGTCTCGGCGCTCAAGATTGAAGGACGCCAGCGCGGCAAGGCTTATGTTGGCGAGGTCGTATCCACGCTGCGTCAGACACTTGCTGCGTCTCCCGAAAGCCGCGCAGCCTTGCTTTCGCGCCTGCGACTGCTGAGCGAAGGCCAGCAGACGACTTCAGGCGCTTACGACAAACGCTGGAGATAGACATGTCAGCAGCGAGCCTTAGCCTCGGCCCCGTTCTCTTTCTGTGGGATGGCCCGAAATGGCGCGATTTTTACTTCCGTATCGCCGACGAAGCGCCAATTACCAATGTGACGGTCGGTGAAATCGTCTGTTCCAAGCGGTTCCATTTCCTCACGCCTTATATGGACGCAGTGACAGAGCGGCTGCAGCGGGCAGGAAAGATAGTGAGCCTGGGTTCGCTGGCTCTGGTCATGCTTGAGCGCGAAGCAAAACAGGTCCGTCAAACAATCAGGGAAGCGACATTGCCTGTTGAGGCGAACGATCTGTCTGCGTTGGGACTGTTGTCAGGTGTGCCGCACATGGTCGGTCCGCTGGTCAATGTTTATAATGCAGCAACCGCCAAGGTTCTCGCCGCCCGCGGCGCGCAGTCGATTTGTCTTCCGCCCGAGTTACCGATCAGCTCTATCCGGGAGATTGTCAAAGCTGCACCGGATATTGCTTTCGAGATATTCACCTTCGGACGCGTGCCGCTCGCCATTTCAGCCCGTTGCGCGCATGCCCGGTCCAAGGGGCATATAAAGGACAATTGTCAATTCGTATGCGGTGAAGAACCGGACGGGCTGCCAGTCAAGACGCTGGACAGCCAACCCTTCCTGGCTCTCAACGGTGTGCAAACGCTCTCTCATACCTGTCAGTCGTTGATTGAGGATCTGCCCCAACTTCAAGATGCAGGGATCAAGCGTTTTAGATTGTCACCCCAGGATTGCGATATGGTGGCAGTGGCCCGCATCCATGACGAGGTCCTGAAACAGCTAATAAGTCCAGATGAAGGGGCCGTGCGCCTGCGAAAAATCTATCCCGACGTACCGCTCTCGAACGGCTTTCTGCACGGAAATATCGGCGCTGCATGGATCAGCCGCCAACGTTCAGTCGCGACACATTAGATCTATTCAGCTCGGCATTCGGAAAGCGGCAGTAGCGACGTGTTGTCTGAACGACTACACGAAATTTCAATCGCGCTTCCTGAAAGTCGATGCATCAATGGCAAGCTTTTGCAGGCGGGCATAGAGGCTTCGGCGCGGCAATCGCAACAGCTCGGCTGCGGCGCCAACGTCCCCGCTGAAACGATCCAGCGTCGCACGAATGACACTTTCCTCAAAACGATCCATCTGCTCCGACAATGAAGGCGGGTTGGGTTCCGCGATAGGATCGTGACGCAGTCCCAGCACGACTTGTTTGGCGTAGTTGCGCAACTCGCGGACATTTCCTGACCATTCGTCTGAATTGAGCTTTGCTTCCATCGCTGCATCGATGGGCGGTCGCGGTCGGCCAAACCGGGTTGCTGCTTCATCAAGAAAATAGGAGAAAAGCAAACCGATATCCTTCCGCCGCTCACGCAGCGGTGGAACACGGAGTCTCACCGTTTCAAGGCGATAGAACAGGTCCGAACGAAAGCGACCGGAGGCCACAGCTTCTTCCAGATTTCCCTTCGCAGCCGCGATGATCCTTAGATTCACTGCACGCGGCTCACCCGAAAGCGAGGGCAGTTCACGCTCTTCTACAACCCGGAGGAGCTTACCTTGAACAGCTGGCGACATGCTGTCTATCTCGTCAAGAAACAACGTGCCCCGGTCCGCATCAGCTATTCTTCCACGCTGGATGCGACTGCCGAACAGCACTTCGTCTGCTATTGCATCAGGCAAAGCCGCACAATCGATGGCTACGAAACCGCGTGCATGGCGCGCACTCCAGCGGTGCAAAAGGCGGGCCACCAGTTCCTTGCCTGTACCGGTTTCGCCTTCGATCAACACGTCGACATCGACGCTGGCAAGCTGGCGGGTCGTATCGCGCAACCGCATCATTACCGGCGTTTCGCCAAGCAAGGGATAATCCTGCTCGGCATCTGCCGCCGCCCGGCGGAGGCGACGATTTTCCAATACCAGCCGGCGCATTTCCAGTGCGCGGCGCACGCTCGATATGAGATGATCGGCGGCGAACGGCTTGGCGATAAAATCGAACGCACCCTTTTTGAGAGATGCCACGGCCATTCCAATGTCGCCGTGCCCGGTCATCAAAATGACCGGCAGTTCCGGGTCGCGTGCCAGCAATGCTTCCATCACCGCATGTCCATCGACGCGCGGCATGCGAATATCGGTCACGACGATCCCCGGATAATCGGGCGTCAGACTGCTCAAAGCCGACTGCCCGTCACCATACGCCTCGATATCGAGACCTGCGATCTCAAAAGAATCTGCCAGGGCCGTACGAAATGCCGCATCATCGTCGACCAGCATCACCCGCAAAGGCTCACTTTCCGTCACAGTGTCCCTCCTTCTTTGCCCGCTTCAAAGTGGCGGAAAAAGCCGCCCCGCCAAGCTGTGATGGAACGACATGCAATGTGCCTTCCATTTCAGTCATGAGGTCTCTTGCAATGCCCAGTCCCAGGCCAAGCCCATCCGCTTTTCCGGTTACAAAGGGGCTGAAGATCTCATCCGCCAACTCGGGCTCAATCCCCTTGCCATTATCGTCCACGACAAGGGAAATTTGGTCCCCTTCCTCCCGGATGCTGAATGCAACGTGAGGATTTTGGCTGGTCGCCACCGCATCCAATGCATTCTGCAACAGGTTTACCAGCACCTGCTCGGATCGGATGCGGCAGGCAAGTATCACCATGTCGGACCGCTCGGGTATATCCAGTCTGACATTGGCGTTCCGGAATTTGTCTCCCATCAGCAGCATTGTGCCATCCACCAGCTCGTTCAGCGGAAGTGGGCGAACAATACCGCTCCGGCGGCGGGCAAACCGACGCATTTCCTGCGTAATGATGCCTATACGAGCCGTGAGCTCCACGGACGTATTAAGGTTGCTGGCAACCTTGTCGAGCTTCCCGTTCGCCAGATGATGCTGCGCGTTTTCCGCAAGTGTCCGAATGGTCGCCACCGGCTGGTTGATTTCATGCACCAGCCCTGCGGTGATTGATCCAAGTGAGGCGAGCCGGTTCGCCTGGGCAAGCTCTTCCCGGGCATCGCGAAAGCGCTTGTCGGCCAGCTCCCGTTCCGCCATTTCTGCACTTAATGCCGCCGTGCGCTCCTCAACCGCACTTTCGAGCTCGTAGCGATAAGCCGCAGCACGCGCCGCGCGGCTTATCCGCCAATAAATGCTCCCGGCTAATATGACGAAAACGAGCACCGCCGCCACCGTCACCAGACGCGCAAGATCGTTTGCGGCGCGCAATGCTGGTCCCGTCGGTTCTATATGGACCAGTTTCAGCGCCGTTCCTGCAATAGGTTCATTGACAGCGATTGAATGCGCGCCTGAAGGCCCGATCATCATTCCTTCCGGTGCAAAGCGATAACTGCTCGGTTTCATATCCGCAGCATTGAACTGCCCGCTTTCAATGATCCGCGTGCGTTCTGTGGTTGATATCGGCTGAAACGAACGCAAATCTTCGAACTTATCCGTAGAGGCGAGTATGATGCCGCGGGGATCGACAACGAAGGTTTGCCCGGGATCGTTGGACCATGTCTGAACCAGCCTGTGAAACTCGAATTTTATCACGACCACACCGACAGGATCAGCCTCATCGCCAATACGCCGCGCCAAGAACAGACCAAAGCGCCCGCTCAAGTCGCCTATGGCATAATATTCAGCTGAGCCCGCCGCCATCGCGCCCTTGAAATAAGGGCGGAAATCATAATTACGTCCTACGAAACTCTCTGGTGTGTCGGCGTTCGAGGATGCGATAACAGTACCATCCCGCGCTATGACATAGATGATTGGTGACCCGATCTGATGAGCCACCAGCTCCAGTTTCTGATTGAGACGCTTGGTGGCATCCTGCGAGCCACCGGCGAGCACATCGCGCAGATCGCTGTATTCCTTCAAAACGACGGGCAGCAACCGGAACTTCGCCAGTTCGCTGTCGATCAGACGGGTCTGTTGACGCGCTATAAGCGTCGCATCCTCACGAAGACGATCAAACGCCCCGCGTTCAGCCCACAGCCCGGCGGAAAACCACACGCCAAGTGACAGCAAGAAAGCGAGGGCAACCAAAGTGAGCTTTGCGATCTTCGGCAGCGTCTTCATTTGTGCCGATTTATGCAAACATGAACGAAGAGTCACGCAAAATCTTGCACAGACTTTCCGGGAAATTATGACGAGAATTGGAAAACTTCATTTGATTTCAATTGTTTAAAATTTTTAGCCCTTCTATCTGGCGATGTTTCCTCCCCTGCAGCATGTTAACGCCACTTCGAAATAGGGAGTTTCGAAGGGAGGAATTTAGCCGTGACCAACTTCAACACAGCACCAACACCGCAATCAATTTCCGGGACCCCCCTTATCGACCGGATCGCTGATATTGCGTGTTCGAAGCTTAAGCGGAGCGCCGACTGAGAATATTCACCAGCGCCGTACAGCCCTTCTCTCACGATCTAAAAAAGAGTGCAGAGACGAGTTGAGGCGATGGAAAAACACCCCGAAACCGTTTCGCCGATCCGGTTTCCAAACAAAGGGTGAAATTCAAAAATCGAGAGATTTGAAGGAGCAACCATGGTCTCAATTACAAACGAACGGAGTGACGTGCGAAGCACCAACGGACGGCTGAAATCTATCATCGGCGGCTCGACCGGCAATCTGGTCGAATGGTTCGACTGGTATGTCTATGCAGCATTTGCGCTCTATTTTGCACCGCACTTCTTCCCGTCCGATAACCAGACCGCCCAGCTCATGAGCGCGGCCGCAGTCTTTGCAGTCGGTTTCGTCATGCGCCCTATCGGTGCTTGGATCATGGGCATTTATGCAGATCGCAAGGGCCGCAAGGCAGGGTTGGCGTTGTCTGTGACGCTGATGTGTGCAGGCTCGCTGATTATCGCACTAACGCCGGACTACCAGACCATTGGCCTTGCAGCCCCTGCCCTCCTCGTGCTCGCACGTTTGATGCAGGGCCTGTCGGTCGGCGGTGAATACGGCGCAAGCGCCACCTATCTCTCGGAGATGGCAGGCAAGGATCGTCGCGGCTTCTTCTCTTCCTTCCAGTATGTCACGCTCATTTCGGGACAGCTTCTCGCAATCCTGCTTCTGATCGTGCTTCAGTCGACCATGGAAACTTCGGCGCTGGAGTCCTGGGGCTGGCGAATTCCGTTCTTCATCGGCGCACTGCTCGCGGTTGTGGTGTTTTGGCTGCGTCGCGGCCTTGCGGAAACCGAGAGCTTCAAGAATGCAAAAGCCAAGGACGCACCAAAATCCGGTTTCTGGACGCTTATCAAGCACCATCCCAAGGAAACCGCTCTCGTCATGCTTCTGACCGCTGGCGGTACGCTCGCCTTCTACGCATATTCGATCTACATGCAGAAGTTTCTGGTGAACACCTCCGGGTTCAGCCGTGAAGTGGCAAGCCAGATCAACGCCGTCACATTGTTCGTCTTCATGTGTCTGCAGCCCGTCGCCGGCGCTTTGTCGGACAAGATCGGCCGCAAGCCGCTGATGATTGCTTTCGGCGCGGCCGGTGTTCTATTCACCTACCCGATCTTCACGACGCTCGAACAGACCCGCGACCCGATCACGGCCGGTTTGCTGGTCATGGGCGCACTGATCATCGTCACCGGCTACACTTCCATCAACGCTGTGGTGAAGGCGGAACTTTTCCCGGCCCACATTCGTGCACTCGGCGTGGCGCTGCCCTATGCGCTGGCCAATACCCTCTTCGGTGGGACTGCCGAATACGTTGCGCTGAGCTTCAAGAATGGCGGTTGGGAACGCGGCTTTTACTGGTATGTCACCGTCATGATCGGCATATCCCTGATTGTGTACCTGCGCATGCGCGATACCAGCAAGGACAGCATGATCAGGGAAGACTGATACAGCCTCCCAGGCAAAGAGATGCCGGGCCTTGCGCCCGGCATTTTTTATTCTTCCTGCTGTATGGTTCGAAACCGCCCCGGGCTTTGCCCCATCCATTTATGAAATGCGCGATAAAAGGCGCTCGGTTCACTGTATCCGAGTTCGGCGGCAACTTCCGCTACACTTAAGCGATTTTCCTGCAGAAGCCTTTCGGCAGTCACGAAGCGCAACTCATCCTTGATCGTGCCGAAACTTTGCCCCTCCCCCCGCAGCCTGCGCCGCAAGGTCGGTACAGACATGCCCAGCCCGGCTGCAAGTTCTTTGAAGGACGGCCAGTCTGCAATTGGCAAGGCACTCAGCTGCGCGCGCACCCTGGCTGACAGATCGTTATCGTGGCGATAACGGATCAAAATATTGGCTGGAGCCTCACGCAGAAAACTTTCCAGCGCCACATCGCTGCGAATGATCGGCAGCGACAGATAGGACGAAGAAAAAACCAGTCGCGTCACCGGCTGGTCGAACAGGACCGGCGCCCCGAAAAACTTATGATAGTCCTGCCGATGAACCGGCGCTGGACAAGCAAAATCAAGCGTCCGCAATGGAATGCGCCGTCCGATCAGCCAGCAGGCCATCCCCATCAGGATCAGCCAATAGGCACGATAGGCAAAGGCCGGTCGCGGGGGGCCTGCATCGGTCAGCACGATATGGGCCATACCGTCGCGAATGCGCAATTCGCCATGCGGATCATCCAGTACGACATTGAGAAACTGCAAGGCCCGTCGCAAGGCACGTTCTAGCGTGCCTGCATGCAATACGGCATGACAAAGAAGATTGAAGCTGCCGGGACGCATGGGCCTGGCCGCAAGGCCAAAGAATTCGTCATCGATAGTTTCGGCAATCAGCCACCACAGGCGACCGTATTCCACATTGGTTACAGGTTCGGTCACTGTTTCCGGAAGACCGATCTTTGCCATCAAGGGAGCTGTATCTATCCCCCGGATACGCACGCTTTCCAGCGCATCCTCAACAAAGCCCGGCGCAATATTATGGCGTTCCATGCGGGCTCCCATTGTAAAATCGATCACACATTAATGCATCTAATGTCATTGTTTGCAATGCCTAACGGATTAACCTCTAGGCATGGTTGGCCACGAGGAGGTGGCGGTCAGGGAGGTTGTACTGGATGACTGAAACGCCCGTTTCAGCGCGACTGGCGCGTTATGATGACGCCGTTGCGCAGTTTCGTATTGAAGATGCTATCGCAAAGCTTCACGGCAATCCTGAAACCGGCATCAATGCCTGTGTTGAATGCTGCGATCGGCATACTGGCGACAACCGGGTAGCTCTGCGCGCTATTGCAGCCAATGGCGAACTTTCCGAATTCACCTTCGAACAGTTGCGCGACATGGCCGCTCGTGTCGGCAACATGTTGAAAGATGCAGGTGTCGGCGCTGGCGATGTCGTCGCGGGTCTGTTGCCGCGCACGCCAGAACTCATCGCAACCATTCTCGGCGCGTGGCGTATCGGCGCTGTCTATCAGCCGCTTTTCACTGCCTTTGGCCCGAAAGCGATCGAACACCGACTGAAAACCAGCAGTGCAAAACTGGTCGTCACCAACACGGCCAATCGCGCCAAGCTTTCAGAAATCGAAAACTGCCCCAACGTCGCTACCGTCCTCGCAGCCGGTGAAAGCCTGCCAGCCGGTGACATCGATTTTCGCGAAGCGACTGCGTCCGCTTCGGTTGACTGCCCCCCGGTACTTCGTACTGGCAGCGATCTGTTCATGATGATGTCGACCTCGGGTACGGCTGGTCTTCCAAAAGGCGTGCCAGTCCCGCTTTATGCGCTGATGGCATTCGCCGCCTATATGCGCGATGCCATTGGTCTGCGTTCTGACGATGTTTTCTGGAATATTGCCGACCCGGGCTGGGCATATGGTCTTTATTATGCCGTGACCGGTCCATTACAGCTTGGCATGGCAACCACACTATATGAAGGCGGCTTTACGGCGGAAAGCACCTACGACATTATTGAGCGCCTCGGTGTTACGAGCCTTGCTGGATCGCCGACGGCTTTCCGGCTGCTGATGGCGGAAGGACCGGAAGCAGCCAAGCGCGTCAAAGGCCGATTGCGCGTCGTTTCGAGTGCTGGAGAACCACTTAACCCGGAGGTTATTCGCTGGTTCGATGCACATCTTGATGCACCTATTTATGATCATTACGGCCAGACCGAACTCGGCATGGTCGTGAACAATCATCATGGCCTAGAGCACGCCGTTCGACACGGTTCTGCTGGTTACGCCATGCCGGGTTATCGCATCGCGGTTCTGGACGAACAGAGCAATGAACTTGGCCCAAACCAGCCCGGCATTCTTGCCGTCGATATAGCAAAATCGCCGCTTCTCTGGTTTTCCGGTTATTACCGCCAAGAAACGCCAGCCATTGCGGGCGGTTACTATCGCACTGGAGACACCGTGGAATTCGAGCCGGATGGTTCCATCAGCTTCATCGGTCGTGCTGATGACGTTATAACATCTTCCGGTTATCGCATTGGACCATTCGACGTGGAAAGCGCCCTTCTCGAACATGCAGCCGTCAATGAAGCGGCCGTCGTGGGTGTACCGGATCCGCAACGAACGGAAATTGTGAAGGCATTCGTTATCCTTGCGCCTGGTTTCGAAGGTACGCAGGAACTGAAGGATGAGCTGGCATCACATGTAAAGAAACGGCTCTCCGCCCATGCCTATCCGCGTGAAATTGACTTTCTGAGCGAACTTCCCAAGACGCCAAGTGGAAAAATTCAACGGTTTCTCCTGCGCAAGGCAGAAATCGACAAACAGCAACAAACGAAGGCCTGAGGACAAGAATATGCAGATTAAGGATCAGGTATTTCTGATTACCGGCGCCGGTTCTGGCCTCGGTGCCGCGGTTGCGAAAATGGCTGTCGATGCAGGCAGCAAGGTCGTGCTTCTTGATGTGAATGCGGAAGCAGGAGATACCCAAGCCAAAGCACTTGGTGCGGCTGCAAAGTTTCACCGCACCGATGTTACCAGCGACGCGGATGGCAAAGCAGCTGTTGCCGCCGCACTTGAGGCTTTCGGGCGCGTCGATGTGCTCGTCAATTGTGCCGGTGTGGCGCCCGGCGAAAAGGTTCTCGGTCGCGACGGCGCGCATAAACTGGAAAGCTTCGCGCGCGCAATTTCGATCAATCTGATCGGTACGTTCAATATGCTGCGCCTTGCCGCCGAAGCCATGGCAAGGAACGAACCCGGTGAAGGTGGGGAGCGCGGCGTCATCATCAATACCGCCTCAGTTGCAGCCTTTGACGGCCAGATCGGCCAAGCTGCCTATTCCGCTTCCAAGGGGGGCGTTGCTGCAATGACGTTGCCGGTCGCCCGCGAACTTGCGCGTCACGGCATCCGCGTCGTGACCATTGCGCCCGGAATTTTTGCCACACCGATGATGGCCGGCATGCCGCAGGAAGTGCAGGATGCGCTCGGCGCCTCCGTGCCCTTCCCGCCGCGCCTTGGACGCCCGGAGGAATATGCGGCACTTGCCCGCCATATCGTGGAAAACCAGATGCTCAACGGTGAAGTCATCCGTTTGGACGGCGCACTGCGCATGGCAGCGAAATAAAGCAATTCCAGGAAAAGTGGAAACCGGTTTTCCATCCAGAATTGCATCCAGAAAGAACCAGCGAGGAACCATCATGTCCAACAGCGATCCTATTGTCATTGTCGGTGCTTCCCGTACTCCCATGGGCGGTTTTCAAGGCGATTTCGCCAATGCCCAGGCAATCGATCTTGGTGCCGCCGCCATTCGTGGCGCACTTGCAGGCGCGGGCCTTGCACCGGAAGCGGTCGAAGACGTCTATATGGGCTGCGTTCTGCCTGCCGGTCAGGGACAGGCTCCAGCGCGTCAGGCTTCGATCAAGGCCGGAATACCTGTTTCCACCGGCGCGACGACCGTCAACAAGATGTGCGGCTCGGGCATGAAGGCCACTATGCTGGCACATGATCTGCTATTGGCTGGCTCCGCCAATGTGATCGTTTCGGGCGGCATGGAAAGCATGACCAATTCCCCCTATTTGCTGCCCAAGGCGCGCGGCGGATATCGCATGGGGCATGGCCAGATTATCGACCATATGTTCCTCGACGGGCTGGAGGATGCCTATGAAAAAGGCCGACTGATGGGCACATTTGCCGAAGATTGCGCGGAAGCCTATCAGTTCACCCGTGAAGCCCAGGATGAATTCGCCATTGCCTCGCTGACGCGTGCGCAGAATGCTATCAAGGACGGTCTTTTCGCCGCCGAAATCACGCCCGTTACCGTAAGGACCGGGCGCAACGACGTTGAAGTTTCGATCGACGAACAACCCGGCAAGGCAAAGCTGGACAAGATTCCGACCCTTCGCCCGGCATTTCGCGAGGGTGGCACTGTGACGGCGGCCAACTCCTCCTCAATCTCGGATGGAGCGGCTGCACTCGTCCTCATGCGCGCATCAGAGGCGGAAAAGCGCGGACTTACGCCGCGTGCGGTTTTGGTCGGCCATGCAACCCATGCCGACAAGCCGAACCTTTATCCCACCGCTCCTATTGGGGCGATAAGCAAGCTTTCCGAGAAAATCGGCTGGAATCTCAGTGATGTCGATCTCTTTGAGATCAATGAAGCTTTTGCAGTCGTTGCCATGGCCGCCATGCGCGATCTCGATCTGCCGCACGACAAGGTCAATATTCATGGTGGCGCATGCGCGCTGGGCCATCCAATCGGCGCGTCGGGTGCCCGCATTCTTGTCACCTTGCTCTCGGCTCTTGAAACCCATGGATTGAAGCGCGGTGTAGCCGGCATTTGCCTTGGCGGTGGCGAAGCGACCGCTGTCGGCATAGAAAGGATCGTTTGATGCTCTT
The DNA here is from genome assembly GCF_055816895.1 of Ochrobactrum sp. PL_is501. Lineage (NCBI taxonomy): Bacteria > Pseudomonadati > Pseudomonadota > Alphaproteobacteria > Hyphomicrobiales > Brucellaceae > Ochrobactrum > Ochrobactrum sp. PL_is501. The sequence goes on from NZ_JBVPGR010000034.1 coordinate 29,325, forward strand.
GAACGATACGCAGGAGCAGATTCGCGAGGCCGTCCGACAATTCGCACAGGAACGGCTTGCGCCGGGAGCTGCCATACGCGACAGGGAACACGCTTTTCCGCGCGCAGAACTCACCGAAATGGGAGAGCTTGGCTTTCTTGGAATGCTTGTGCCGGAAGAATGGGGCGGCTCCGATCTCGGGACGGTTGCCTATGCGCTGGCGCTGGAAGAGATAGCGGCTGGCGACGGAGCGTGTTCTACCATCGTGTCGGTCCATTCATCCGTTGGCTGTGCTCCGATCCTGCGTTTCGGCACCGAAGAGCAGAAACAGCGATTTCTGCCCAAGATGGCCTCTGGCGAATGGATCGGCGGGTTTGCATTGACGGAGCCGCAGGCAGGCTCGGATGCCTCCGCGCTCAAAACGCGTGCGCGCCGCGATGGTGATCATTATGTGATTGACGGCTCCAAACAGTTCATCACATCGGGCAAGAACGGCAACGTCGTGATTGTGTTTGCCGTTACCGATCCAACGGCAGGAAAGAAAGGCATTTCGGCTTTCATTGTGCCGACCGATACGCCGGGTTACGAGGTTGTTTCAGTCGAACACAAGCTGGGCCAGCATTCGTCCGATACATGTGCGCTCGCTTTCACCAACATGCGCATTCCAGCGGAAAATCGGCTGGGCGAAGAGGGTGAAGGCTACAAGATAGCACTTGCCAATCTGGAAGGCGGGCGCATCGGCATTGCTGCGCAATCAGTCGGCATGGCGCGCGCAGCGTTTGAAGCCGCATGTGCTTACGCCAAGGAACGCGTTACATTCGGCAAGCCAATCATCGAGCATCAGGCAGTCGCGTTCCGTCTCGCGGACATGGCAACAAAAATTGAGGCGGCCCGGCAGATGGTGCTGCATGCAGCTGCATTGCGTGAGGCAGGCAAACCCTGCTTGACGGAAGCCTCAATGGCCAAACTCGTCGCGTCCGAAATGGCCGAACAAGTCTGCTCCGCCGCCATCCAAATTCACGGCGGCTACGGTTATCTGGCTGACTATCCGGTTGAGCGCATTTATCGCGATGTTCGCGTCTGCCAGATCTATGAAGGCACCAGCGACGTACAGCGTCTCGTTATTGCGCGGGGATTGTGATCGTCCCCTGCAATAATGTTTGCAAGTCACAATGAAAATCGGCCAAAGACAGCGTGTGGATAAGCAAATATCCGCAGCAAAATGTGAGGTCCGATGACTGTTCGCCCGATTGTAAGCTATCCGGATAAACGACTGCGCACCGTAGCCGAACCTGTCACCCTGTTCGACAGCGCTTTGCAGGAACTGGGAAACGATCTCCTCGACACGATGTGGGCTGCGCCCGGCATCGGGATCACCGCGCCGCATATCGGTATCGCTAAGCGTCTCGTGGTTCTGGAACTACCTGAATCGGAGCCGAAATTCTACGTGAACCCTGAAATTACCTGGGCCTCAGACGATAAAATCCATCATCAGGAAGGCAGCGTTTCGATGCCCGGTGTTGTCGATGACGTCGAGCGCCACGCCCGTATCAAAATCCGCTATCAGGACCTTGATGGGAACGAACAAACCGAGGACTCGGATGGCTTGCTCGCCGTATGCCACCAGCACGAAATAGACCAGCTCGACGGTATTTTCTGGATACAGCGCCTTTCGCGATTGCGCCGCGACCGTCTCATCAAGCGTTATGAGAAATTGCAGCGCCAAAGATAATTGGCGCTGCGAATAAGCTCAATAGAGCAAACGGGCACGGATGGTGCCAGGAATTTCGCGAATGGCCTGCAAGACCGTTTCGCTGGCATCACCGACGCCGTCAGCTTCCATAACAAGATAACCCACCTCACCATCTGTCTGCAGAAACTGGCTGGCGATATTGATGTTATGTGTCGAGAAAACATTCACGAGGCTGTTGAGAATGCCCGGGCGGTTTTCATGCACGTGCATGAAACGCGTACCCGTCGGGCGCGGCGGCAACTGCACCTGCGGGAAGTTGACGGCGCCCAAGGTCGAGCCGACATCGGAATATTCGACCAGTTTGCGGGTGACTTCCGTGCCAATCCGTTCCTGAGCTTCTTCCGTCGATCCGCCGATATGCGGCGTCAGGATGACATTCTCCAGTCCCTGAATCGGCGAGACGAACTTGTCGTTGTTGGAAGCCGGCTCAACCGGGAAAACATCGATGGCGGCACCTGCGAGATGCCCCTCCTGCAGGACCTTTGCCAGCGCTTCCAGATCGACAACCGTACCGCGCGCATTATTGATGAGGAAAGCGCCTTTCTTCATCTTGCGCAGTTTTGCTTCTGTAATGAGCTTTGAAGTCGACTTGTTGGACGGCACGTGCAAGCTGACAACGTCCGAAGTCTTGAGCAATTCATCAAGGCTCGCAGCCGGTTTGACATTGCCATATTGCAGCTTGTCGGAAGTGTCGAAATAGCGGACCGTCATGCCGAGGCTCTCGGCCAGATTGCCGACCTGCGAACCGATGTTGCCGTAGCCGACAATACCGAGCGTCTTGCCGCGCACTTCGCGGCTGCCAGTTGCCGTCTTGTCCCAACCGCCTGCATGGGCCGATACGGAACGCGGGAAAATACGGCGCATCAGCATGATGATTTCGCCAATCACCAGTTCCGCCACCGAGCGGGTGTTCGAAAATGGCGCATTGAAGACCGGAATACCACGCTTGCGTGCGGCTTTCAGTTCAACCTGGTTGGTCCCGACCGAAAAGCAACCGACCGCGATCAAACGGTTAGCCGCAGCAAAGATTTCTTCGGTCAACTGCGTCCGGGAGCGAATACCGACAATATGTGCTGACGAAATTGCTTCGATCAGGTCAGCCTTATCCAGCGCCTTCGGCAGATGCGTGACATTGGTGTAACCGGAGGCCTTGAAGTAATCGACCGCCGTTTGGCTGATGCCTTCCAGCAGAAGAACATTGATGCGGTCGCGTGCGAGGGAGAGACGTTCGGTCATTTGGGGATTTCCAGGCTGTAACAGCAAATAGTCGGTTTACGACATGAATGAACGCAAAGCCGTCGTCAACAGGACGAACTGAAAGATTTTATCCCGATTGCAGATTCACGAAGAAAGTGAACGAAGCAACGTCTTTTCAGAACACCGCAGCCGCCTATCTGACTACGATGGCAAATAACAAGCTCGCATGTGAATCACTGGTCAACCGACCCAAGTATATCTTCAACAATTGCAACCGGAGGACCGTTCCCATGAGTGAAACGATCACCCTCGACACACATGAAGCCATTCGGGACTGGGTGGCCGCTCGCAACGGGAATCCGGCTTTTATCAACACCTCCACAGACCCCGATGCTGCTCCGGTCCTGCGAATTGTATTTGAGCCGGAATTTGTTGCTGACGTCGAACGGCCATTGGACGCTGGCGGGCTTGAAATCGTAGAGTGGGAAGACTGGTTTCGCGTTTTCGATCAGGAAAAACTGACCATGCTGGTAGCTCACTCGAAACCGGGAAAACTTGATAGTTTCTACCAAATCCTCCCGGCTTGACCGCTATTCAAGCAATTGCCTCACATCAGGGAGCTGAGTTTAAGCCAGCCCCCTGAATCGCCCAATCAGTTCTTCAGCGTCTTGCCGATGGTTTCCGCAACCAGCGCCAGTGAAATGGCGCCGGCATCGGGATGGCCGATGCTCTTTTCCGCCAGCGGTCTTGCCCGACCGAGTTTCGGAACAAGCGGTGCTGTCGCTTCGGCTGCTGCCTTCGCTGCCGCCGCAGCTTTATTCCATGCGTCGGCCAGCGGCACACCTGATGCAAATTCGCTTTCGAGAGTTTCCACAAAAGGCACGAAAGCATCGACCAATGTCTTGTCACCGGGTTTCGCCCCACCAAGACTTGTCACGGCATCAAGCGCGCGCCTGCCGCCGCAAACGACTGCACCATCATCGATGCTGCCATTGTCGGACAGTTCTGCGCTCCATGAGCGCAGCAGAAGTCCCCATAGCGCTCCGGACGTTCCTCCAGCCCGGTCCGCCCATGCATCACCCGCAACAGCCAACACACTTGCAGCCCCGGCTCCAGCCTTGACCGCATGATCGGCGGCATCTTTTGCAGCAGCGGAACCACGCCGCATACCCTGACCGTGATCGCCGTCGCCCGCATAGGCATCGATGCGCCCAAGCTCTTCTTCGGCCTCGACCAGCGTGTCAGCGACAGCGTTCAGAATGCCCTGAACACACAAACCGCCTGCGCGGCCTGCTTCATCCGCTTGAGCAACATCAGGAACTGCGTCCTCATTGGTAACGAGATCGTCCGCAGGCTCGACTGCAATTGCTTCCCCGCGCCGCAGAACCGGCGTATCGCAAGCAGCCGTCCAGTAGCGCTCCAGTTCGTCATCAAGCCATAGAAGGGTCAACGAACAGCCTTGCATATCAAGGCTGGTAACAAATTCGCCCGCCTCCGGAGCTACGATATCAAGCCCGGCATTTTCCAGAAGCGACGCAATCGCCGTCCACAAAACAAACAGTTCTTCGTATTTGGTCGCGCCGAGGCCGTTCAGGACAACGCCGACTTTTTGCGTTCCTTTGGGGCGTTCCGCCAGTAGCTTCTCCACCAGCAGGCTCGCCAGACCGGAGGCAGGCAGGATCGCCTCTTCCTTGATCCCCGGTTCACCATGAATGCCGAGACCCAGAGCCATCTGACCTTCCGGTACGGTAAAGAGTGGGCGTGGAGCGCCGGGCAAGGTGCAGCCTTTGAAAGCAACGCCGAAAGACACGGTGTTCGCATTCGCGTGACGTGAAAGCCGTTCAACCTCGTCCAGCGACAGACCGGCCTCAGCAGCGGCACCTGCAATCTTGAACACAACCAGATCACCAGCGATACCGCGCCGTTTCTCGTGCATATCCGCCGGGGCACTGGCCACGTCATCGGTCACGGGAACGATGCGTACGTCGACCCCCTCGGCACGCAGGCGCTCAGCAGCAACGCCGAAATTGAGAACATCGCCTGCATAATTGCCAAAGCCCAGAAGAATACCACCGCCCCTATGCGCTTGGCGGCACACGCGGGCCACTGCCGCTGTGGACGGTGAGGCGAATACGTCACCAGCAACAGCGGCGTCCGCAAGGCCCGGCCCCACATACCCCGCAAACGCCGGATAATGACCGGAGCCGCCTCCCACGACCACAGCAACCTTGCCTTGAGGCACCTTTGTCGAGCGAACAACGCCACCACGCACGTGACGAACATAGCGCCTATAGAGACTGGCAAACCCGGCAAGAGCGGTCGAGGCAAACTCTTCCGGCGCATCGAAAATCGTCGTCATTGAAACAGTCCTTGGTCTGGGTCATCGCCGCTAGGCGGAATGCGGTGCGAGTAGTCACGATTTGTAGCCGAAACGGAAAGCCCTCCGCCACCATAATGTCGCATAAAATGGGCTGGCGAAACTGCGGTCCAGCGCCATGCTGATATTCGCCGCTCTCAGCCAGATTACCGTTTGATCCAAAACATCAGATGAGGTCTACCTCAACCGAGCCGGATCGCGTTATAACCGGAACGGGCTCACTTGTGGTTATCTCATGCATCGGTACGGACTATGGAACTGAAATGGCTTGAAGATTTCGTCAGTCTCGCCGAGCACAGGAGCTACTCCCGCGCGGCTGGAGACCGCAATATTACGCAATCTGCGCTCAGCAAACGCATCAAGCAGCTTGAAGACTGGGTTGGCCTCCCACTGGTTGACCGCTCGTCAAATCCGATAGGCCTGACAAAGGCGGGAGAAAGTTTTCTTCCGCGAGCCCAGGATGCCCTCGAAGTGCTGCTCAGCGCCCGCAAGAGTGTCAGTGACGGCTATAGTGCCACTTGGGAAATCATTTCCTTCGCAACTCTAAATACGTTGTCGCTCACCTTCTTCCCGCGTTGGATGGCCCGGATCGAAGCCTCCGGCGCTTCGTTCCGCACCCGTTTTGCCGATCCACATTCATCGTTCGTCGGCAATATTTCGACGCTCGTCAGCGGGCATTGCGACTTCTTTCTAACCTATGCGCATCCGGCCGTTCCCCAGATGGACGATCTTGGAAGTTATCCGTTTCTGCCGTTGGGAACCGAGACGGTCATTCCGGTATCCGCCCCCACACCGCAGGGGCTGGCGCTGCACAATCTCAAGGACAAATCACGGCCTACAGACTTCCTCAGCTACCGTGGAAATTCGTTCTTTTCCCTTGCCTTGCCCTGGCTGTTCGAAAAGCACGGTTTTCAATTGAATACCGTTTACGAAAACGGAATGTCTGTTGCGTTGAAGGCAATGGCAGTCTCGGGCTACGGGGTGGCATGGCTGCCGGCGAGCCTCGTCGACGATGAAATGAAGCGCGGCGTTCTGGTACGGGCAGGCGAAACGAATACCGACCTGTTGATTGATATTCGCGTTTATCGAACGCCCCAGTTCAGAAACAAGCAGGCGGAGCTTTTCTGGCGACGTGCCTCGCTGCTGGTTTCCCAGAAAAGCGGGCACGCTGCCGAAAACCCCGCGCGGGAGCCGGGCTGAACGGCTCACCCCAGCGGAAAGAGCGCGGCTACGGCTTTTAGGTCGGAGACACCGTCAAGGCGCTGCAAGTCCGCATAGATCTGGCTTGCGGCGGGAAGCGCCGAGCAGCAGTCAAGGAACTTGCGCATGCGATCGTCTGCGCTGAATGGTTGTTGCAAAGTGCCGACGGCAAAGCCGCGCGATGTACGCAGCACGCGACCGTCCTTCAGCGTGACGGTGGCGACATGCGGTAGTTTTTCCGCCGATGCCCGTTCCTCCTCCTCCGGATAGCTGCGCATGACGACAACGCCGGAAAGCGGGTCGCCCGCGAAAGCCTGAACCGCCTGCGGCGTGAAATCCGCCAGCGCGAGATACCCTTGTCGCAGGGCGCGAGCCACGCAATATTGCATGGAGAAGCGTGCCTGCATCTGATCGGTCGGCTGCGTATAGGCGAGATTGCGATAGTTCGCGATCCCGACCAGCGCATCGACTGCTGCAACATCGTCTGCGGCGAATTTGTGCTCGGCTTGCAGATCAAGCAACCCGTCGACGATCATATGCGTGGAGCCACAACAGGGATGCCGTTTCGGCATCACGCCTGTCGTTTCAATCACATGCGGTTTGTCGGTGAGGATTTCTTCTATGTTCCAGCCGAGACGCGGATCACCCGCGAACAGTTCTCGAATGCCCTGCTCGCCTTCCAGAATGTCCGGTCGAGCCTGCATTCCCGCCTTTGCGAGCAAGGCAGCCTCAACAGCGTTGCGCGCCGCCATACCGGCATGGAACGGCTTGATCAGCGTACCAAACTGGCCCTTGGTGCCGGAAGCGAAGCTGGCTGCAATGGTAATCGCCTGTGCCGTCGCCATAATGTCGAGCCCAAGCATATGGGCGGTAGCAACAGCTGTGCCTATACTGCCCACCGTCGAGGTGCCATGCCAGCCAGCCGTATAATGGGCCTGCCCCAGTCCTTCGCCCACAAGCGCCTGTGCCTGTAAGCCCGCCAGATAGGCATCAATCAGGCGAGCGCCCGTCGTCTTGTCCAGTTCGGCAAGAGCCATGATTGCGGGTACAATGACCGCCGAGGCGTGGCTCATACCCGGCAGGAAATTATCATCGAAGTCGAGCGCATGCGCCGCGGTGCCGTTGACGAGTGCCGCAAGCATCGGGCTGGCCTTGCCTCCGGTGATCAGCGGCGCATCGCCGCCCATGTTGTGACCGGCAAAAGCCATGGCCACGCTCTGTGTGCTGTCATCGTCGCGGCCTGCCACCATGCAGGCCAGAGTGTCCAGAATGGCATCGCGTGCCAGTTCACGCGCTTTGTCGCTCGTTGCAGGCCTCGCGCATGCCGAAGCGATCGCGGTTGCGACGGTCATCTCCTCTCGCAGCATGGGGTCACCCTTTAAATGCATCGAGAATGAGCTTGAGGAGACGCCCGAACTTGTGCCGGTTCAACTGGCGTCCGGCGATGTCCGTGTCCACACGATGCACGATCACCATGTCGAGCGCAGGCAGCACAATGCAGAAATGACCGCCGGCGCCAAAGCCCGCATAACTGCCTTTCGGCGTCACCACGCCGGGAAAAAACACACCATCCCGCTCCAGCCACCACATATACCCATAAGCTCCCCGCGCACCGGCGTGGGAATACGGCATGACACATTCCCGCACCCAGCCATCCGGCAATATGGCTTCGCCATTCCAGCGTCCGTCGCGCAGATAAAGCTGGCTAAAACGCGCCAGATCGCGGGTTGAGAGGCGAAACGGATAGGCGGCGTGCCGGCTCTCTGTAAAGCGATCGTGCCAGCCGTCCGGCTTGTCGCCGCCAAGTGCGAAATCTTCAAGCCCAAGCGGCTTTGCGATGCGTTCGTCAAAAGCCTGATGCACGGATTTGCCGGTCAACTGCTCGAAAATGGTGCCAAGCGCGTTGAAATCCCAGTTGTTGTAGCACCAGAAGGTGCCTGGCGCATGGGAATGGCGTTTCTCCTTGATCATCCGCATCCATGGCGTCTCGTAGCCTGCCGGATGGTAGATGCCCGAACGCGCAGTCAGAAGATCGTAGACCGTCGCCTGTCTTTCGACGTCGCTCAAGCCTTCATTATCGTCAATACCGAGCTGTTCCAGCGTCAGGCTGAGATCAATGGTGCCGTCGGCCACATCTTGGCCCATCAGCGCGGCAAGGATGCTCTTGCGAATGGAGTGGCAAAGATATTTATGCGTGATGTCGCCATATGTATGGACGATCTTGTTGCCCTGGACGATCATCAGGGCATCGGTTTCCTGCCCGTCCGCGCAGGCGTCAACGGCACGAAGTCCGGCTTCCGACCAGCCCGCCGCAGCGGGGCTCTTCAGACGCTCCCATTCCTGTCCCGGATTGGCCACTGCATGATAGTTCATACCCGTATTTCCCTAGTCTGATTATGTGCGACGGCTTCCACGCTGGCTTGCAGGAATTCCTGCGTATATTCAGCCTTGGCGCGCGAATGACGCAGATCGTCCGCCGTCAATTCTTCCAGAATGATGCCCTTGTGCATGACACCCACACGCTCGCAGATATGCGCCACCACCGCGAGATCGTGCGAAACCATGAGGTAGGTGAGATTGCGCTCGCGGCGCAGCACCTTGAGCAGATTGAGAATTTCCGCCTGCACGGAAACGTCGAGCGCGGAAGTCGGTTCATCGAGAAGCAGCACATCCGGCTCGATGATCAAGGCACGCGCTATGGCGACGCGCTGGCGCTGGCCGCCAGACAGTTCATGCGGATAGCGATAGAGGAAACTCGGGCCGAGCCCGACCGCCTGCAATATGTCGCGAATACGCTCGTCCCTGCGATCCATGCCGTGAATGGCAAGCGATTCCGCCAGCACCTTGTGCACCTGCTTGCGCGGATGCAGCGATGCATAAGGATCCTGAAACACCATCTGCACGCGGCGGAAAAATGCCTTGTCGCGCCCGCCGCCCATCTTCTGTCCATCAAAGACGAAATTGCCTTGATAATCCGGGATGAGACCGGCCAAAGCGCGCAGGATCGTGGATTTACCGCAACCGGATTCACCGATCAGACCGTAAGCTCCGCCGCGTTCGATATGAAACTTCACCTTCCTGACGACGGTGGCGCGCTTGCGTCCTTTGCCGAAGCTGATGGAGAGATCCGAAACATCCACGAATGGGGAATTGGCTGCCTGTGTCATGCGTTTTCTCCCACCAGCGTCGGCTCGGTCAGCCAGCTTTTGTCGCGTTCGGGCACCTTGAGCATATCGACCGGATGGTCGAGCCGCGGAAGGCTGGCCAGCAGCGCCTGTGTATAGGGGTGGCGCGCTTTATGCAGATCCTTCGCGGGCAGGTCTTCCATGATGCGCCCCGCATACATGACCAGCACCCGGTCGCAGAAATCCGCCACCAGATTGAGATCGTGGCTGATGAACATCAGCCCGGTGCCCGAACGGCTGACCAGTTCGTCGAGCACGGTCAGAACTTGGCGCCGTACCGTCACATCGAGCGCGGAAGTCGGTTCGTCGGCAATGATCATGTCCGGTTCGGGGATCAGCATCATGGCGATCATCACACGCTGGCCCATGCCGCCGGAAATCTCGTGCGGGAACAGACGCATGACACGTTCGGGATCGCGAATATGCACAGCCTCCAGCATGGCAAGCGTTTTCTGCCGTGCTTCCGCCGGTTTCACCCGATGGTGCAGACGATAGGCTTCCATGATCTGATCGCCGATACGGATCAGCGGGTTGAGTGAATATTTCGGGTCTTGAAGGATCATCGAAATCCGGTTGCCGCGCACACTGCGCATCTGGCGCTCGCTGGCCGACAGCAGGTCAATCTCGCCGAAACGCAAAGTCCTAGCGCGGATCTGTGCCGCCTTTGGCGTCAGCTTGAGGATCGAGCGCCCGGTCATCGATTTGCCGGAGCCGGATTCGCCTACGATGCCGACCTTTTCGCGTCCGATGGAAAAGCTGATGCCGCGAACGACATCGATGCTGCGGTCCGTACCGGGAAACGACACCCACAGATCGTCGACTTCAAGCAATGGTTTTGTCATTGATCTTATCCGTTTCTGGGGTCGAGGACGTCACGCAAGCCGTCGCCGAACAGGTTGAAGGCAAGGCTCGCCAGCAGGATCGCGGTGCCTGGCACAGCGGCAAGCCACCACGAGGTCATCATGAATTCGCGACCGCTGGAAAGCATCGCTCCCCATTCCGGGCTTGGCGGCTGCGCGCCAAGTCCGAGAAAACCAAGACCGGCGGCGGTGAGAATGATCGACGACATGTTGAGCGTGATGCGGATCACCACAGAGGGGATGCACATCGGCACGACATGTTTCGCAATCACCCGCATGGTGGAAGCCCCTTGCAGGCGAATAGCGGCCACATAATCGGATGAGCGAATGGTCAATGTTTCGGCACGAGCAAGGCGTGCGATCGGCGGCCATGCGGCGAGTGAAATGGCAATGACTGCGTTCTCGATGCCCGGCCCGAGCGCTGCGGCAAAGGCCAGTGCCAGCACGAGACTGGGAAAGGCAAGGAAAATATCGACAATGCGCATCAGCGCCGTATCAACCCAGCCGCCCATATAGCCCGCAGTCGTACCGACGACGAGACCAATGGGGGCCGCGATGATGGCGGTCAGCGTCACGATATAAAGTGTGATGCGCGAGCCATAAACAAGGCGGCTGAAAATATCGCGCCCCAGTTCGTCCGTACCGAAAAAATGTTCCCATGACGGCGGTTGCAGCCGATTGGCGAGATTATTGGCGCCGATATCGTGCGTGGCGATGAGGGGCGCAAAAATGGCCACCAACACCAGAAGCACGATCACTGCCAGACCGAAGACGGCAGATGTGTTGGCCATCAGCTTGAACCAGGAGCGGCGCAACTGCTGTATATTGGCCTGAAAGGCAGACGTGGGTACGGGGGCGGTCAGCCAGTCCCGCAGGGAACCGGAAGCTTGCGCCGGCGATGTGCTGGTGTGCGTGCTCATCGGCTGTTTCCTATCGTGTGCGGGGATCGAAAACGCGATACAGAAGATCGCTGATCAGATTGATGCCGACGAACAGAATGCCGACGATAAGCGTGCAGCCGACCACCGCGTTCATGTCGCCCGCCAGAAGCGCATTGGTGAGGTAGCGCCCGAAGCCCGGCCATGCGAACACCGTTTCGGTCAGCACCGCGCCTTCCAGCAGGAACGCATAGGATAGCGCCACGACCGTCACGACCTGAACCGCGACATTACGGAAAGCATGGCCCCAGACGGTGCGCGCCCAGGACAGTCCTTTGACGCGAGCGGTGATGATATATTCCTGATTGAGCTGCTCGATCATGAAGCCGCGCGTCATGCGGCTGATATAGGCCATCGAACCGAATGCGAGGATCAGCGCGGGCATGATGATATGGCTTACCGCGTTCCAGAACGCATCCCACTGGCCCTGCATCGCGCTGTCGAGAAGCAGAAAACCGGTGGTGGGTTCAACGGAATATTCATAGATAAAATCGATCCGGCCCGGCCCACCGATCCAGCCGAGTGTGGCGTAGAAAATCAGCAGAGCCATCAGGCCCAGCCAGAAATTCGGCGTAGAATAACCGAGCAGACTAACCATGCGCACGGCATGGTCCAGCGACGAATTGCGATACATGGCTGAGAAAACGCCGAGCGGAATGCCGAGCGTGGTGCCGATGACGATGGCTACAGTCGCAAGTTCAATGGTGGCGGGAAAAACGCGACCGATATCCTCCAGCACCGGACGGCCGGAAGTCAGTGCGTTGCCGAAATCGAACAGCAGCGCGTTCTTAAGATACAGGCCGTATTGTACGATCAACGGCTGGTCGAGCCCCAGCTTGCGATACATCGTGTCATAGGCTTCCTGGGAAACATTGTCTCCCAGCATGGCAATGACCGGATCGAGCGGCAAAAGACGGCTGATGAAAAAGGTCAGCGTGACCAGTCCCAGAAGCGTAATTGCCACTGAAACGATCAGACGCGCGGTGGCGGCGAGAAACAGAAGCACAGGTCCGGCTTCCCCATTACGGTCGGCCTCCTCCACATCTTCCATGATTTCGTGCGTCGTCATCTGCAAATTCCCGGAAAGAGAAAAACGGGATGCCGGGCCAAAGTAGCGAAGCAAGCGGCCATATGGTCATCCGTCGAAACAGGTCCCGGCAGCTTCGAGGGAAGCCACCGGGAGTACCATTCTCGTTATTTCGCGGCGAGATCGTAGTAGACGCGGAAGCCGTTCCAGCTCCAGTTCTTCATGGCCTTGTTGACGCCAGCGACATTGTAGATCTGGAAAATGAAGGCGTGCGGCCCCTTCTCCATCATCTCTTTTTGCAGATCGATATACATCTGCTTGCGCTTGGCCTCGTCCTTCTCGAACAGGGCAGCGTCGACTTGCCTGTTCACGGCCTCATTGAAATAGCTTGCGCGCCAGCTCGGATACATGGTCTGCTTGGCTTCAGCCCGGTTGTCGGGGTTGAAAATCTGGCGCGAAGCATTGCCATGCGCATCCGGAACGGTGGTCTGCCAACCCATCAGCGAGGTCTGGAACTCGCGACCGCGAATTCGGCTGAACAATTGCGCATTGGCCATGCGCTCGATCTTGATCTTCACACCCACCTTGGCAGCTGCATCCTGAATGCTCTGGGCAATCGGAGCCGCATAAGGCGCGGTGCTGATGAACATCGTCGTTTCGAAGCCCTTCTCGTAACCGGCTTCCTTCAGCAATTCGCGGGCCTTTTCCACGTCGAGCTTGAAAGGCTGACCTTCCTTTTCGTCCAGCGCGCCGAAGGCGCCGAGCTGCACGAAGCTCGCACGCGGCACGCCGACATTATTGATGACCGTCTTGCCGAGACCCTCATAGTCGATGAGATAGCGCATCGCGAGGCGCACCTTCTCATTGGCAAAAATCGGATCGGCATTGTTGAAGTTCCAGTAGAACAGCGATGGTTTCAGCGAACGGGAAGCAGTTACCTTGTCCTGCGTTTCCAGATCGCGCAGGTCTTCCGGCGTCAGATCGCGGGCAATATCGATGTCACCTTTTTCAAGCAGCAGTCGCTGGGTTCCCGCTTCCGAGACATGGCGGATCAGCACCTGCTTGAGCTTCGGCGCTTCGCCCCAGTAATTGTCCGTCGCCTGAAGGATAACCACTTCAGCCGGGTTCCAGCGCATCAGCTTGTAAGGGCCAACGCATTCCGAGCGGGTGGCCAGATATTTGTTGCCCATGTCGTTATCGACCTGATTCTGCATCAGCACTTTCTGGTTCAGAAGACTGGCGACACGGTTGGCGGCGATTGCTGCCAGAATGAGATTGACCGGGTAAGGCTTGTCCAGCTTGAAAACGACCGTGTTGTCGTCCGGTGCCGAGATGGTCTGATCCACATTGTCCTTGGTGAAACCATATTCCGTCAGCGTTGCGGCATTTCCGAAACCGAGCTTGACCGCGCGCTGGAGCGACCAGGCCATGTCGCCCGCCGTCGCTTTGTCGCCATTGTCGAACTTCAGGTCGTCGCGCATGTGGAACGTGATCTGCAAGCCATCTTGCGAAACGTCCCAGCTTTTTGCCAGCTGCGGCACGATCTTGGTTTCGTCAGCCGGATCGAAATCAACCAGAGGGTCGCAGATGTTCTGGATAATTTCATTGGTTGCGGCTTCGCCGATCTGTGCCGGATCGAAAGTGCTGATAGCGTCGATATTCCAAGCCATGACGAGCGCATTGGGCGGTGATGCGGCTTCAGCCGTGAACGTCATAGCGCCCATACCGGCAGCAAGTGCTAGCGCTGTGGTGCGGCGCAGGATGGATGTCTTCTGTCTTGGCATTTTTATCCCCTTTTATGATTAGACTTTTACAAGAGGCGCCGCGCGCGAACGCGCGGCACGAACGGCTTTCGGTCAATCAACCGGGCGCGGCTGGAGCGGCGGGTTGACTTCAGGCGGGATCGGGCAGGTATAGGGTGTCTTCGCCGTGCGGGCCTTGTGATCGGCCTTGGCGTCGTTCAGGATTTTCTCGTCCTGTAGAACATCGAGCGCGGTGCCGGCCATTACCTTGGCGGCATAGACCATGCCCTTATGCGCGGCCGGCATCTTGCCTTGCGCGGTGATCTGCCAGGAATGGCCGGGCGAGCCGATTGCATGCGTCGCCACGCGAGCCTGAACAGTCGGCACGACCCAGCTTACATCGCCCAGATCGGTGGAGCCGATCATCGGCACACCCTTCTGTTCGCGCGGCAGGACATAGTCGCAAAGCGGCTCATTTTCCGCCAAAGGCTGGCCGACACGCAGATAATCGGTCTCGATGTCCTCCTTTGAAAGCGTCGCCTGAATCTTGGCCGCAAAGGCACGATCCGCATCATCGAACGGCACCCCGCCCAGACGCTCCATGTTGGAGTGCATCGCGATTTCGAGCGGTGTATTGCCGAGCAGGTTCGAAACTGCGCTCATGATGGAAATATCGACAGTCGTTTCCGTCATCATTGCAGCGCCGTGTGCAACTTTCTTGACGCGCTCATTAAGGGCAAACATGCCGGGCAGGTCGGTGGCGCGGATGGCATAACGCACCTTGGCCTTGGCCTGTACGACATTCGGCGCGATGCCGCCCGCATTGAGATAGGCGTAGTGGAGACGGCAATCGGAAGGGATGTGTTCGCGCAGATAATTGCAGCCGACGCTCATCAGCTCCACCGCATCCAGAGCCGAACGCCCCAGATGCGGTGCCGCGGCGGCATGGGAGGCCCGTCCGGTGAATTCGAAATCCATGCGGGTATTGGCAAGCGACTGCGCGTCATCGACCTGCGTAAACGAAGCCGGATGCCAGCAGATCGCAATGTCGACATCATCGAAAGCGCCTGCGCGCGCCATGAACGACTTGGCCGCACCGCCTTCTTCTGCCGGACAACCATAATAGCGCACGCGCCCTTTCTTGCCGGTTTTCTCCAGCCAGTCCTTGACGGCTGTCGCCGCCAGAATAGCGGCGGAGCCCAGAAGATTGTGGCCGCAGCCATGGCCATGTCCCGTGCCGGGGATCGGACGCGGTTCGGCAATGCCCGCTTCCTGGCTTAAGCCCGGCAAAGCGTCATATTCACCCAGGATGGCGATAACTGGCCCATCCTCGCCCGCTTCGCCCATCACGGCGGTCGGGATACCAGCCACATTTTCGGTGATGCGGAAACCTTGCTCCTTCAACATTCCGGTATGTTCGGCGCAGGACTTGTATTCGGTATAGGCGATCTCGGGCATGCCCCAGACACGATCGCTCAAGGCTTCGAAATCAGCCTTCTTCGCGTCCACCAGATCCCAGATCTCTTCACCATTCTTCACGGCGTACTCTCCCAACAATGCTTTTAAAGGTTCTCGTCAATGAAACGGGCCAGCGCACCGAACACACGGCGACGATTTTCGATGCGCGCAAAGCCATGGCCCTCATGCGGCACACGCAGATATTCGACGGGCTTGCCAAGGCCGCGCAGACACGAATAGACCATCTCGCTCTCGCATGGCGTGACGCGCGGGTCTTCCAGCCCGTGGGCGATCATCAGCGGCGCTGCGATATTGCCGATGCGGTTGATGGGCGAGAACCGCTCCAGTTCCTCACGCATGGTTTCAGCATGGCCATATTCGATGGCGCGCAGTTCCTTGCGCCACGGCCCAGTGGTCTGCAACAGGGTGAGGAAATTGGCGATCCCGTAATATTCGACGCCCAGCTTCCAGAGATCGGGATATTCAGTCATGGCCGACAAGACCATGAACCCGCCATAGGAGCGGCCAAACACGCCGATACGGTTCTCATCCACATCGCTGCGCGCCGCGACCGCCATGCGCACTGCCTTGAGATCGGCAACGCTGTCCATGCGCAATTCGCGATCATCCAGATGCTGATAGGCGCGGCCATAACCGGTGCTGCCGCGAATATTCGGCGCGATGACCATAATGCCGTGCGCCAGCATGTGCTGGATGTCCGCCCGGAAATCCGGCTTCCACTGGGCTTCGGGGCCGCCATGCACGATGATCATCACCGGATAGCCATTCGGACCCGGCGTACGCTCTGGCTTGTAGATGAAATAGGGAATGTCCAGACCGTCGAAACCTGCAACGCTCGTTACCGTCGGTTCGAGGAACGCCGGTAATCTGACCTTGGCCTTCGGCGCATCGGTCAGGCGGGTGAAGACGCCGCTTTCCACGTCGCAGCGCCAGATATCCCCCGGCGTCGCAGCACCCTCCATCGGCATGATCAGCGATGTGCCGTCCGGCGTCCATGCGACCGAAGCCACCACCGCAGCAAACGGCAATTCAAACTCTTTCAGCACCGCGCCATCACGGCCGATCAGCACCAGATCGTTCCAGCCCTGACGATTGAGGATGAGCACTATCCTGCTCTGATCCGGCGATATGGCGAGCGCTTCCACATCTTGGCCGTCAAAGGCGGCAAGCTCGGTCAAGGTCGACGCATCATCCGGCTTGACCATGACCGAGAGATATTCGCGTTGCTGGTCGGCAATCATCACAATGCCGGAGCCGTCCTTGAAGAATTTCGGCGCCTGATAGAGCGCCCGGCCTTCATGAGGCAGGATATTCTCATAAGCGCCGGTTTCGAGATCGAGGCGGCAGAAATCCTGATCCGTCATGGCGCGCTGGCAATCATTGACGAGAAGCGACTTGCCATCGGGCGCAAAAGCGGCAGGCGTGCGCCAGCCGATGCCCTTGTAAATGCATTTCGTCTCGCCAGTGGCGACGGTCATGACATGGATGTCCATATGCGAACGGTCGCGATAATTGGCGCCATAGGCGATCTGTGTGCCGTCAGGCGACCAGCAACCCCAGGCATGAACCACCGTCGTATCGGTGGTGAGAAGACGCGGTTCGCCTTCGGCGTTTTCGATCAGCCAGAGCTGGTGGCGTTCGTCACCGCCCCAGTCGGTGGTAATGAGCAGGTCACGGCTTTTGGGATTGAAGGCAAGATTGCCGACCGGCTCCGGCAGATTGGTGAGCTGGCGCGGCGTGCCGCCGGCAAGTGGGCGCGTCCAGACCTGTGCCGTGCCGCTTTCGTCGCTGAGATAGGCCAGAAGCTCGCCGTCCGGGGAGACAGCGGGCTTCACCGCCTTGCAGATATCGATGTAGTGCGTCATCGAAAGCGATATGTCGGCGGTCGTTGTATCGAACATCGAACTTTCCTCAATTCCAGAGATTGATGAATGGGGTCACGCCAACTGTCCTGCCAGCCGGGCCGATGCGGCGCTCAGTGCATCGGCCATCGGACCGATTGTCGACTGATGATTGGCAAGGGTGACGATGGTGAAACCGGCCTGCGGCCAAGCTTCCTTGAGCTTCCACGCCGTCATCATCGGCGTCACCGTATCGTAGCGCGCCTGTACGATTTCCGCGGGCAAGTGACGAATACGGTCGATATTCTCGATGAGATAATTCTCCGGCAAGAAAGCGCGGTTGACGCAATAATGGGTGAAAATGCGCGATACAGCCAAGGCCGCTTCCGGCTTCAGAAGTTTGGAAACGTGATCCGTGTTCGGTTCGAAGGTCTGTGTGCGTGCCGAAAATCCACGCAGGCTCTGGGCCGCTTCATGCTCCTGTGCCGGACCGCCCGAGGTGAGACGCTTATAATAAGCGGCCAGCAGATCGCCGCGCTCGCTCACCGGTATAAATTCGGCAAATTCCTGCCAGTGATCGGGGAAGATGGCGCGGCAGCCGTGGAACCACCAGTCGATATCCTCCTGTCCGCCTAGAAATATGCCATGCAGCCGAAAGCCGAGGCAGCGTTGCGGATGCGCAATGCCATAGGCAAGCGAGAGACACGATCCCCAGGAGCCGCCGGCTACCAACCAGCGCTCGATACCCAGTTTTTCGCGCAGGGCTTCTATATCCGCGATCAGATGCTGCGTGGTGTTTTCAGCAATTTCTGCGACAGGGGTGGAACGTCCCGCGCCGCGCTGATCGAAGGTAATGACGCGATAGGTATCGAGATCGAAACTGGCGACCTGACTGGCCGAAACGCCCGCACCGGGGCCGCCATGCAGGAACACCGCGGGGATGCCCCGGGGATTGCCATATTCCAGAACGGAAAGCTCATGCAGATCGCTAACCCGTAAACGGAATTCGTGCGTCGGAAGAACGACGGCCTCCGCTCCACCGAGTTCGATTGGATTCAAGCCTTTGAATTGCTGCGCATTTTTGGCGGAAGGATAAACCTCTCCCTCCGGAACGCGCTTGGCTTCCGTCATTCATTTTCCCCATTTTTGCGCTCGTTGGAAATGCGCGCCAGCCAACATTGCCCGAAGCAGATCTTCTTGCCTTTTCAAGAGCTTGAAGAAAACCCGGCGAGCAATCTCTCTTGACTGTCTTTTTTATTATTTGAAATTTATAGGCAGCAATTTTGGGGTTTGGCCAATGCAAATTTAGACTTGCCATTCCAATTTGGAATAGCGAGATAAAACGGCCGCTTGAAATTTTCGGCCACCTGTTTTTGGATCGTCATATGACATTGGTCCCGCAGCGCCAGCGAGACCAATATTGTCGATCAATATAGGAGGCCGAGTCGATGCTCGTTGAACCTGCCTCCGCGAGGGTCAGGAAGTTCTTTCGGCGCTACCGATAGATTCCAGTGTGAACCTCACCGTCCAGACCGCACCACGCGCGGTACATGCCCGGACTGTTGAAGGGCAGGCTGACGTTCCCATTGCGATCCACAGCGACAAGACCGCCTGAACCGCCGATTTCGCCAAGTTCCCGGACGACAGCGCCAGCCGCTTCATTGAGCGATTGCCCTGCCCAGCGCATGCGCGCATCCACTTCATGGCCCACGGCCCAGCGAATGAAATATTCGCCATGGCCGGTGGCCGACAGCGCAACCGTCTGGTCATCTGCCCACGTTCCAGCGCCTATAACCGGACTATCACCAACGCGTCCCGGTGTCTTGGCGGTCATGCCACCCGTGGAGGTGGCCGCAGCCAGATGCCCGAAGCTGTCTAATGCTACCGCGCCAACCGTCCCATGCTTACGGGCAGGGTCTCCGTCGTCCGCGGCACCGCTGCGGCGGCGCTCCATTTCGTCATGAAGCGCCTTGCGGCGCTGCTCCGTCGAGAACCATTCTGGAGCCATCATTTCGAGACCCGCAGTTTCACAAAACCGTCTCGCCCCTTCCCCTGCAAAGAATACATGCTCGGTCTGTTCCATTACAGCACGTGCCGCAAGAACGGGATTGCGCGGCCCACAAATTCCCGAAATCGCGCCGCATGCACGTGTTGCACCATCCATGATGGCGGCATCCATCTCATGCGTTTCATCCGTCGTGAAAACAGCCCCGCGACCGGCGTTGAACAACGGATTTTCTTCCAGGGCAATGACGGATGCCGTCACGGCGTCGAGCGCTTTCCCGCCACCCCGCAACACATCCAACCCGGCCTGCAGGCATTCGCGCAGGCTGGCGTGATAGGCCGCTTCCTTCTCCGGCGTCATATTGGCTTTGAGAATGGTTCCGGCGCCGCCATGCAGCGCGATTACAGGTACGAATTTAGACATCTGAACTCACTATTGAAGAGACTATCAAAGTCGAACAACTTGAAGAACCTTGCGATCTATCGAAATGTATCCGCCTGTTTTGACCGGTTCGTTACGCTTGGCGTACTTTCGAGTTCCTTGGGCAGAGGCGCACTGGAACAGCGGAGATGCATCTCGCGAACGAACAGTTTTCGTTTCTTCTCATCGTTCTCTTTTATAGCCGCAGCAATAGCCAGCCCGTAGGGACCTATGAGAAGCCCCGGTGCTAAATCGGAGGCTTTCTTTTCTCTCGCCTGATAATTCACGGCCTCTGCACGAATTTCCTCGCATTGTGGCGAAACCCATTTCGGGTCGTGCGGCGAGAGAGTGGCCGCATAATTCTGCGGTGCAGTCGTGCATCCAACTACGATCATGGACACCAGGCAAACGATCCCTGCCCCTAAACGTTCGATTACCATTTCATTCCGTTTCCGTGCGCGACAGGTTTCGACCGTGATTCGATCATTCTAATCTGCAACATTGCTGTTGCCTGCAAGTATAGCATCTGCGGCCAACCCGCCAGCCATGCGATAATCGTCTGACCATTCTTCATCGTCAAACACGCAAAGCGCAATCGTCGCGCATCGCTGCCTTTCCCTGAGTATAGCAAGCGCGATTGCGTCAACAGGTGCTATTTTTTCGTCGGCCTCTGAGACTTCGAGCCACAAATTGCTGGCCGTATCTACGATGTCACGGGGAAATTCCATGCCCTCTGCCTTTTAAAGTGCTCCATTGCGCAGCAATTTCCGCTCGTCGAATCACAAATTTGTACGCGCCGTTTTTATATCGTTTCATAGTTCGACGTGTCAGACACTTCTCAGACACTTCTCAACAACGCCGAATTGAATGAACAAAAAGTGCCAGCCCGTAGATATATCGACTGGGTACACCAGCTACTTACCCGTACCGTCAGAAAACCTGTTTGCCTTATAGGTCAGGCTTCCCGGGTCAGCAGCCTCCACGTCGATCCGGATATTTCTGATTTCGATGGCATGTTGGTCAGGCGGGAAATCCAATATCTGCCCCGTATTCGGGGTTTGCAGATCCCTGGCGGTGTAACCACGGATTTCAAAACGCATCCTGCCATCGACAATGCCCAAATAAACGATATCAAAAATCGTTCCGGACTCGTTGGGATCGTATTCATCAGGATTCGGTATCTCCGACCCTTTTGCATAATCGCGCGGAGGGACGATGGGATCGCCGCTTAGAACGAACTGCGTCTGGCCAAAGGTAGCAGTTGCCGGTGCAGGATGGTGCGATGTCTCTTCAGTGCCTACTGAAACCTCTGCACCCGCAGCTTGTTGGGCATGCAAGTCAGCCGGAAAACTCAGAACACAGCCTGCGATCAAGAATATTGCAAGCCATCGACTTGTCTTTGAACGTTTATCCATCGCCTGTTCTTTTCCTGAATCGCAAGTTAACGCCGCTCTTTTGACCGAAATGCGACATGCAGGCAATCCTTCCTATCACACGCTGTTCTCGCTGAAGGCATGGCAGGAACTGTCACGATTTTATGACTGCAATCGCTAGCACCTTAGGATAGGGTCGGCGTGGGAAGATCACCGTCGGAAACCTCAATAGAGAGGCATGGCATGACCGTTGAAGCCAGATCTGTTCGCATCATTCGGACAGTTGTTGAAACGCTGCGCCCACAGTTCAATGTGGAGTTATGGGACGGTACGCGCATAGGTGCATTCGACGGTCCGTCCCTGGTGATCAATGATCCGACGATCGTTCGGCAACTCCTTCTCAAACCGAACTACGATTCACTGATCGATATCTGGACCTCAGGTCGGGTGGATATCAGCAATGGTACAATCTTCGATCTCGCCAAAGCAAAAACCAACGGAAGCGTAAAGAACAGGTTGAAGGAGTTGCCAAAATGGCAACTACTCAAGGACCTTCCAGCTCTTCTTTTTGCTGGTAAAGCCAGTGGGCGCGAAGTTCTCGACGGCAAGGAACCTTTCGTCAGCGGATCAAGCAAGGAGGCGATCACGCATCACTACGATGTCTCCAATGAGTTTTACCGCTTATTCCTGGACGAGCGGATGGTTTACACGTGTGGCTACTTCACGGATTGGGCAAATGATATCGACCAGGCCCAGAAGGACAAGCTGGAGCTCATCTGCCGAAAACTACGATTGAAGCCGGGTGACCGTCTTCTGGATATTGGCTGCGGTTGGGGCGCTCTTCTGATCTATGCGGTACAGAATTTTGGCGTCATTGGCACCGGCGTTTCATTGTCGGAAGCCCAGACGGCGCTGGCGCGCGAAAGGATCAGAGAAGCAGCACTGGAAGACAGGATTACCATCCACGTCAAATCCTATGCCGAGCTTGACGGTCAGTTCGACAAGATTTCCTCTGTGGGAATGTTCGAGCATGTCGGTATCGCCAATTACGACAGCTATTTCAGCGCTGTGAACCGGCTTCTACGCCCCGGTGGGCTTTACATGCATCATGCAATCACGCGACGCATGAAAAAGGACAAGAAATCCTTCAAACGCAAAAGCGCCGAGCACAAAGCACTGGTGAAGTACATTTTCCCGGGAGGAGAACTCGATCATCTGGGAATGACGGTAGAAAACCTGGAAGGACATGGCTTCGAAGTCCACGACATCGAGAATCTGCGCGAACACTATGGCATGACATGCCGGTTATGGTGCGAGCGTCTCTATAGCAATTTCGATAAGGCCGTCGCTGAAATCGGCTATCCGAAAGCGCGTCTCTGGCTGCTGTATCTTGCGGGTTGTTCGCTGGCATTCGAGCGCGGCACCGTCCAGATCAACCAGACTGTGGCTTCAAAACGCAAACGCGGCATTTCCGCCGTACCTCAAACAAGAGCCGATATTTATACCGATTTCGGAAAGTCCCGCTTAGCGACTCGAAGCGCTTCAGACAATGTCCAAGAATAGAAAAAGCCCGCAATCACGCGGGCTTAGATGTATCTCGATGTTCTCCGGTGCAGGCCTATGCCGGACGCGGGATCATTCCCACTCAATTGTAAACCACCTGAAAAACCCCATATAAATCAGTGTCTTGACACCATGCCTATTTGCCGAACCATGAAAAATACCATGCTCAAATCAGAGGGGTAGACCGCGCTCTGTATCGGCGTCATCCGACCTCTCATCACCTGCCGAGGCCGTGGCCATCTGCCGCAACAGAATGGCCAGCTCGGCCGGATTGCCGTCGCGGCGGACTTCGGCCAGCAGCTCCGCTGCATAGGTAGGATCGGCGCGGAAGTGCTCGGCCATCGCCGCATCATGCAATCTATCTTTCATTTGGCACCGTCCTCCTTGCTGGTAGCACCATAGAATATGTGCGATTCCAAGACAATTTCAGCGCGGCCATGAGCTGCGGATACAAAAGCATCCGTGCATCGGATGCTCACCTATCCGTATGCGGATAGCGCCTTATCCGTCACTCTTTGCCGCCCTATCCACTGTAGAACTTCTGCCGCAGGAACGTTGTTGGATTGCACAATCCAAAAATGGCATAAAATGCTCTTGGCTGTGCGCCAAGATGGCACCACAATGGCGCCTATGAAAGCCGACCGCAAAGATTCGCGTTCTAGTGCGCTAGAGCGCATCAATCTGCGCCTCTCTCCTGAGGTGCTGGAAGCCATTGATGCCGAATGCTCGCGCAGGGCCGGCAACGTATCTCGCAATACTTGGATTACCGAAGCCGTGACGGAACGCTTGACGCGTCTCGCTTCGTTATCGCGCCCGCAAGGCGCAGGGGGAGCCAATGGCTGATTTCTACGAATTTTTCGCCGGCGGCGGCATGGCCCGCGCCGGTCTTGGCCCTGACTGGCAATGCCTGTTCGCCAACGACTTCGACCCGAAGAAGGCGGCCAGCTACGCCGCGAATTGGGGGGGCGATCATCTGCGCGTGGGCGACGTCGCTGCGCTGACTACTGCCGACCTGCCAGCCGGCGCTGATCTGGCCTGGGCCTCGTTCCCTTGCCAAGACCTTTCCCTGGCCGGTGCCGGTGCCGGTCTCAAGGGCGACCGCTCTGGCACCTTCTGGCCGTTCTGGAAGCTGATCAGAGCCTTGGGTGATGAAGATCGAGCGCCGCGCCTGGTCGTGCTGGAAAACGTGTGCGGTGCCCTTAGCTCGCACGATGGCAAGGACTTTGCCGCGATCAGTTCGGCCCTGTCGAACAACGGCTATCGGTTCGGTGCCGTGGTCATCAACGCCGTTCATTTCCTGCCACAGTCCCGCCCGCGTCT
The DNA here is from genome assembly GCF_055816895.1 of Ochrobactrum sp. PL_is501. Taxonomy (NCBI): domain Bacteria; kingdom Pseudomonadati; phylum Pseudomonadota; class Alphaproteobacteria; order Hyphomicrobiales; family Brucellaceae; genus Ochrobactrum; species Ochrobactrum sp. PL_is501. Next base: position 53,584 of record NZ_JBVPGR010000034.1, read on the forward strand.
GTTCATCATCGCCGTGCGCAAATCCTTGCCGATTCCCCGCGCCCTGATCGCCAACGGCCCGGAAGGGGAATGGCATCCTTCCGCCCTGGTCGAGGCTTACGGCAAGCTCTCCAAGCGTGCGCAAAGCTCCTGGGAGTGGTGGCACCTGCCGGCACCACCGGCCCGCTCGTCGATCTTTGCCGACCTCGTGGAAGATGAGCCGCACGGCGTCACCTGGCACACGACCGCCGAAACGAAGAAGCTGCTCGGCATGATGAACCCGCTCAACCTGGCAAAAGTCGAGGCAGCCAAGAAAGCCGGCGGCCGCCAGGTGGGCACGATCTACAAGCGTACCCGCGCCGATGGCCCGAACGGCGAAAAGGTGCAACGCGCTGAAATTCGTTTCGATGACGTGGCCGGTTGCCTGCGAACGCCTACCGGCGGTTCAAGCCGCCAAACCATTATGGTGATCGAGGGCAAGCGCGTTCGTTCGCGTCTGCTATCGCCGCGTGAAGCGGCCCGCCTCATGGGCCTGCCGGACACCTACGCGCTGCCCAAGAACTACAACGACGCTTATCACCTGGCTGGCGATGGAGTGGCCGTGCCGGTCGTGCGCTTCCTGGCCGAACACATCCTCGAACCGCTGTTAGCGGCGGCCCTTGCGGTCGAGAAGAAGGCAGCGTAATGACGGATTTGGTAACGGCTCTGAGGGACTTCAACAAAGATCGGAAGTTCAACCGCAAAGGCCCGCTATGCGTTGCGCTGGTCGTCACGCAGCATGCCCGGAAGGGTCTGCCGCTCAACCAGGACGAGCTGCTGACCGAAGCAGGCGGCCAGGTTCTCGGCCTGGGCCGTGGCGCGGTGCAAGCGGTTCTGAACCGCCACGGCATCACCCGCGTTTTAGCCGCTGAAGGCGGCCGCACCAGTCGAGGCAGCATCAGCAACATGCGCGAATATGTGGCCTTCCTCAACGGACTGGCCGCCGGCGGCGCGGTCGATCTCGATGCCGTGGAAGCGTTCTGGATTGAGCGCGTGCATGAGTTCTTTTCGGCCAAGCCCTTCAAGATTCGCCTGGACGCCTCGCGCAGCCTGCGAACGCTGGTGCGCGACATGATTGCCCAAGCCGAAGAACGGCAGCGTAACACGCCAGGGATGCAGTATGCTGGCGCAGTGTTGCAACACTTGGTAGGGGCCAAACTCGATTGCGCCCTTGGCGTCGGCAACTTCGAGCACAACAGCTTTTCCACGTCTGACGCCCAATCCGGGCGCAATGGCGACTTCTTCATTGGCGATGTGGCTATCCACGTCACCACGGCACCCGGCGAGGCGGTCATTGGCCGCTGCCGCGACAACATCGACAACGGCCACCGACCAATCATCGTCACGACAGCACGAGGGCTGACGGTTGCCGAAGGGCTGGCCGAGAATGCCGGCTTGGGCGAACGCATCGACGTTTTCGAGGTTGAACAGTTCGTAGCCCTGAACCTCTACGAGCTGGGCAAGTTCGCGGCCGAAGGCCGACGCGTGGCCGTGGGCGACGTGGTAACGCGCTATAACGAGATCGTGGAAGAAGTCGAAACGGACCCAAGCCTGAAAATCGAATTTCGCCAATGAGCGAGACGCCGGAGCAGCGTAGCCGCACTATGCGGGCTGTGCGTTCCCGCGACACCGGCCCGGAAATGGTCGTGCGGCGTTTCCTCCACGCCGCCGGTCTGCGCTTCCGGCTCCATGACCGGCACCTTCCTGGCGTTCCTGATCTGGTGTTTCCAAGCCGCCGCGTGGCGCTGTTCGTGCATGGGTGTTTCTGGCATCAGCATCCCGGCTGCAAGGCGGCCGACCGGCCCAAGTCCCGGCCGGACTATTGGAATCGGAAGCTGGATGGGAACGTGGCGCGTGACGCACGCCACATGGTCGAGCTGGCCGCCGCTGGATGGACAGCCTTGGTAATTTGGGAGTGCGAAACACGCGACCCGCAGCGCCTCGTCGCGCTGGCAGCCAGCATCAAAGATCAGACAAGCCATAAGCGGCGGCACAGAGCCGTCTAGCCTCTCCCAGTTGGCTGTGAATTGGCCATTAATAAAAAACCAATTATCGGTTCTGGGCAATTACAAATGGCCAACTCGGTCGGGGTGCCGTCGCGGCGGACTTCGGCAAGCAGCTCCGCTGCATAGGTCGGATCGGAGCGGAAGTGCTCGGCCATCGCCGTGTCATGCGATCTGTCTTTCATTTGTTGCCGTCCTCCTTTCTCCAGTCACGATAAAGCATGTAGCAATCCAAGATAATTTCAGCGCGTCATAGGTGCTGTGGATAGGAAGGCATCCGCACTACGGATTTTCAACCATCCGTATATGGATAGAAAACAATCCGTCATAGCGCGTTTTGGATTGTGCAAACCAAAGCTGGCCTTGAAAGACTGGCACAACCGTGTTGCTGTCAGGCGATTGCTAAAGCCTTGCAAAAGGCTGTCCGCAATGCTTCCAGTTTATCGGCTGCAATTTGCCCACCAGTGACAGCCTTGAGAATCTCTATAGGCTTCCTGTCCTTTGCTGGGACCGGCAGACCCAAGAATGTCTCCAAGCAATCCGCAAATTTTACAGGTGCGGCGAGGCTATGGCCGTTTACGGACGCTTCTACGAGGTCATTCACTGCACTTTGGTGTTCTTTACCATTGTCATCATCCAGCATGACCCCGTGTGGAATGCCAAAGGCCTCCATTAGCGCCATATATCGATGGAAGTTGTACTTACCCAGAACATCAACCAGACAGATTCGCTGCGTGCCAAGGTCGTGCCAGTCGTTAGCCAGAAGATAGTTAAACAGCCCCCGCTCGGTAGCGCCCTCTAATAGGAGTACCTTATCAGCGAAAAACAGCGATGCACGCTCACCATCGAGCCAGAGCTGGAAGCGAAACTGCTCCTCTTGCGCTCCGATGTCTCCCTGCGGCGGGTTGGCAATCATCTTTTTAGCGTTCTTTTTCCGGTCCTCCGGGATACCTACATCGGCAACGAAAGCTTGAAGTGCCTTCAATAAGTCGCCACCTTGCTCGAACAATTCAGTGATTTTGGCCCCTTTAGGCTGGAACGTCAGCGTTGCCCCATTAGAGCGCTGCACCCGTACAATTTGCCCAATCTGTTCGGCAGCTTTTCCTGCAAATGTAGGCGAATGTGTTGTGATAATAACTTGCTGCCCTTCTTCTGCGCCAAGGCGACGTAAATGGAAGGCCATGCTTTCCTGCTGACTCGGATGCAAAAATGCCTCCGGCTCTTCGAACAATACAAGGTTGAAAGACGGGTTGAATTCCTTTTTGTCAGCCTTCTTCTCGTCTTTGAAGGTCGGCGCCAAGCGTATCAATTCGTAGATAACCGAGCGCTGAAAGCCGTGCCCATAGCGCTCAAGATCAAAACCAACGTCGCCGAGTGACGAATCGACGAAGGCGAATTTTACCAGTGACTTCGAGATATCCTCCGGCGCTACCGAATTCACGGATAGATCAATTTTGATGCTCCAACTTGATATTGCCGTATTAAGAGGCCTAGAAATCTCACTCAAAAACCCATCATCCTTGCGGGCCTCGTGATTCAGCTTCTCGAACGCTGTAGTGATTTCTTTGTAGGCCTCGCTCTTAGACACCACCTTTTTCAGCAAAAAGTTGAGCATATTACGCAGCGGAGACGGCCCGCTCATCTTAGTCTGTTCGGCCGGCGTAGTCAGCGCTGGTACATAAAGTACTTGCCCGACCTTAGCGGTTCCTACATTCTTCGCGCCATAGAACAAGGCATCACTAAGCTGTCCTTTAGTGAAGCCAAAAATATTGCTTTGATCCTTCTGAACCCGAGCCTTGTTATCGGACTTAAAGTACCGGCGCACGGTAAGGCTCTGATCGGCCACATCTTCTTTGTACTCGTCCGCAAGCCCCGCCCACTCATCGTCATTAAGGCGAAATTTCAACTGCACCCATGACTCGTTGTCGGTTGCACCGGCCTTCGGAAAATCATCTGCCGTCCATTTGGCGTCATCGTAAAACGCGCGCAGAGCATTAAGGATTGTACTTTTGCCCGCATTGTTCGCGCCAACCAACAACATGTAGTCGTGCGCCTCAATGTCCGCATCGAGTACTGAACGGAAATTATGTATCGTGATAGCACGCAACTTCATGATTAGCCCCAAATGTTATTTACATTTCTCGTCTCCGGTCGAATCAGAGCCGAGCCCCACACGCATCATCATCTAATTTTATTGCTTAGGCTATTGGCGAATGTTCTGTTGTCGTGAACAGTCAAGTTGGCACCGAAAGGTGCTACGTCAGCGTATTGGACCGGTCTTTCGTCCGGCTCTGGCCATGCTGTGGAGCGACACGCGGTGTCTTGCTCCCCTCAGCGTTTGTGGTGCCCTTCCGGCCGTACACCTCGGTCTGAAAGGCCTTCTCCATTTCCTTGTGCTCGGCCGTCTCGCGGCGCATCTGCTCCATCGCCGGATCGGTGAACGTGACCTTAAGGCCGTGCATACCGGCGAGCTGGGCGACTTCAAGCCGGAACTCGTCTGTGCCTTCCACGATGAGGGCTTGCCCCTCGAACCGCTTGGACGCCAGTTCGAGCGCAACCAGTGCCGCGCCGGTCGTGGCTTTCTGCGCCTGAACGTGCGTCTTCCGGTCGATCACCATGCCGCCGTCGATGGTACTGTAGGCCATCGTCCCGTCTTTCCGGGCCTTGGGCTTGAGCTTGTCGAGAACGACAGCCTTAGCCTTGTCGGCCCGGTCGGCGGTCAGTAGCTCCCCGTTCCAGCGGCGTGTCCGTTCCTCGCGGTCGCGCAGCACGGCCAGCGCCTCGGCGTTGCCGCGCTCGGCCTGCTGCGTCAGCCAGTCGGCCCAAGTGGGCATCGTCGTCTGTTTGAACAGCGCCTGACGGCGAGCGTCTGCGCTCTGCCGGTTCTTTTGGCGCGAGGCGTCGGCCTGCTTTTTGATAGTGCCGTACATAAGGCGTTTGGTTGGCCCCTTGCCCGCGACCTTCAAAAGCATTCGCTCTGTCTGGCTCCACTGCCTCACCTGCGCATTGAAAGCCGCACTCTCGCGCTTGATCTGGTCGAGGCCCTGACGACGGGCCAGAATGGCCGCCTGTCGCTCACGCTGGTACTTGCTGAACAGGTCCGCAGTCGTCGGGTTGTCCGATCGCCGGGGTCGTGGCTCGTACCGCTTGCGGTTCGCCTTCGCCTCGGCCTGCCGTTCGGAAGGCTGGAACGTGCCAAGACGGTCGGTTAAAGCCTTCATGGAAAGGTCGCGGCCGACGTTGCTGGCCTTCGCCCAAATGCCTGAATCTGGCTCACCGATGACAAGGCCAGCGCCGCGCTGGCGAACCTCTAGGCCGTGTTCGGCCGCTGCGTCGTGCAGCTCCTGCCAGCTCGTCGCCTGTCGCATCGCCGGGGCCAGTTTGCGGGCCGCGTACCCGGTCAGCGTCTCGATGCCGGACTGCGCCTCCACGCTGGCCACCTTCGCGCCGATGCGGACTGGCTCCGCTTTATCTGCTGACTGCCTCTGTAGACGGGTATCGGACAGCTTGCGCAACCTGTTCAGGGTTTTGGCTTCAGGAGGCTTCGATATGCTGAGGTCGTAAGCGTTTCTAAGGTGTTCACGGAATAGGCTGTCGCGCTGCTCTGGGGCTTTCGCTGGCAACAGCTCAATGTCGCGGTTCTGATGCCGCTGCTTTGCCTCCAGACCATGAAACGTTCTTTGCAAGCCATGCTCTACCTCAAGACGCTCACAGACCTCCATCAGGCGGAACTGATCGTAATAGGGTTCGATATTCTGTAACCCGGTCGGGTGAACCTTGTTGATGGCCACATGCACATGCAGGTTATCGGTGTCGATATGAACCGCTGATACACGCTGGTGCTCATCGAGGCCGATAGCAGAGCATAGTTCGTCTTCGATGGCGTGCAGCGCCTCAAGGTCTGGCTGCTCGCCGGGCGGGAAAGAATAGACAAAGTGGTAGGTCTTTTCCGCCTTCGACCTGGTGTTAGCCGCTTGCGTGGCTTGGATTAAGATTGCGGCATCTGCCGGATCATCCGTGCCGCAGTTGGTAACGCGGTAGCTGGCGACCTTCTCGCCCTCGGTCGTTCCATTGGCGGAATCCAGAATGTAATCGGCCGTGCGCTCCCAGCTCGTAGGGTCAATGCCGCCCTTGGCCGCCACCATATACTTGATTAACCGGGCTGGGCTTGAGGCCTTGCGTTCACGGTTGATGCGATGTGCGATCATTTGGAAATCCTCCCCATGAGCGCCCGCATGACCTCTTGGATTGCGCGGAAATCCATCATCATCGCTTCTACGTCAATCGGTCGCGCGCCCTGACCGCGTTTCTCAGCGAGCCACAATTTCAGCAATCCGGCCACCCGGCCTAGGTCGCCATTCACCTTTGCCAACTGGCGGACAGCTTCCAAATCGGCCCGTGAACCTATAGGCAGATTCAGCCCAACAGCGCGAAGGAAAGCGGCATTAGACAATCCCGCCTGATCGGCCCTTTCGGCTAACTCTTTTTTCTCATCAATGCTGACCCAAACCTCAATTCGCTCCCGCCGTGGACGTGTCCCACGCGAATGCGGCTTGATAGCCTCAATCGCATTTTCACCGGCCATAAGCCTTTCCTCTTTGGTGTAAATGTCGCGGAGCGACTGACAACCTCGCAGAGCAAGATGCCGTCGAACCGCAGGTGAGTAAGGGGCGGTGTTGGACTGGTGCGAGCTTGCCCGTACCGGTACAACACACATCTTGCCGTACTGCTCAGTGCAATTCTAGGCAATTTAACGCTAATGGCCAGCTTCGCTAACATAAGTTGCGTTCATTTTCCTATAATTGCGCTAGTTTTCCTTAAATCGCGCATCGTCGCGTTATTGCGAGCGCAGAATTACGTAAAATTGCGCTAATTTTCTTTGCTTGGATATACTGGTTTGGACCGAACGTCGAGAACGGAGAAAGGCACATGACCGACCATCAAAATGTAAATACTGAACGTCGCCCTCAACGCCGTGGCCGCGCATCGTTCGTGGCGGTACTGGATGAGGTGCGGAAGGAGCACGAACGCGGGGTACCGCTGGTATGGATTTATGAGGCATTCGCGGACCGGCTCGAAATGGGATACACCCAGTTCACCAAATACGTCACACGATACATCAAGCAAGGTCAGCCAATCCTCGCTCCCTACAAGCACGACGGGAAGCGATGATCCTGTTATGGCCAAACATGCCGACGGTCGTTAGAATGCAATTACATTCAACGGCGTAAAGCCAAAATGGCACCAAAGAGGAGTGGATAAATTGGCCAGAAAGACACTTTCAGAGCGGCGAGCTGATGCGCTTTCAGAGCTTGAAACGGCAAAAGCAAGGCTGGCAAAACTTGACAATGAGGCAGCCGAAAGAATCGGAAGACTTGCAATAAAATCAGGGTTGGTTAATCTTGAACTGACGGACGATCAAGTCCGGGAAGAATTCGACAGAATCGTGGAAAGGATCAGCAAGGGGAATTGATCATGAAGACAGCTCACCGCATCAGCGCATTGGCCAATCAACTCAACGAACTGCAAGCCTGCCTCGGTCGAGCCAGTGGGCGGCCTAGCAACAGCGTTATGGAAGCCCAGCGCATAGCGGCCGAGCTGGCTTCTTCACTCGAAGATTGGCACCTTGAAACGCTACACATTCCTGAACCGGAGCGTGACCTCTATCGCGCACAGAATCCCTATTACGCTGCCCACTGACGCCACGCACCGGCTTATCAAAAGCTCACTTCGGTGGGCTTTTTTTGTCCGTAAAACGTATCAAAACGGACATCCAAGCCCGTTCCGCTCATCATAAAAAACGCGATCAAAATCATAGTATTGAGAAACAATCTCGTGAAGATTGACGGACAGTTTACGGACATAAATCATTGAATTCTATGCGGATACAAGATTATCCGCATATTTAAAATCGCTCCATATCGGTCAATAATCAAACCTCGGATGATGACAAAATGAGGTATTCGGTATGGAAATGGAATCGCAAAAAACGTCGGCTTATGCCGCCCGAAAATTCGGTCGAGGCGCGGCGCTCGCCTTGGCAATGGCAAGCGCAGGCCTTGGTGTAAGTCTCTACATGGCACCGGCTCCGGCCTATGCCATCTACTGCTCGAACTGCTCGACGTTCTATCAGCAGATGTACGAGTACGCCGAAGCGGTCAACACGCAACTGAACACGGCCCAGCAGTTGCAGACGCAGATCCAGCAGTACGACAACATGATTAAGCAGGGCATGTCACTGCCCAGCCGCATGTTCAACACCATCACTGGCGACCTTCAGCGCGTGGCCAGCGTCTACAACTCGGCGCAGTCGCTCGGCCGCAACATCAGCAATCTGGACGAACAGTTTCGCCAGCAGTTCAAGGGCTATGACAGCTATCTGAACTCGATTGGCCAAGGGCAAAACAACATGCCGCAGCGCTATCGGGACTGGGCACAATCCGGCTTCGATAACGCCCGCACGGCCATGCAGGCCGCTGGCGTAAATACCAGCACATTCGAGGATGAGAACGCGATGCTGGATCAGTTGGTGAGCCGTTCGCAGTCGGCCGTTGGCCGTCAGCAGGCCATTCAAGCCGGGAACGAGATTGCGGCGCAGAACGTGCAGCAGCTCCAGAAACTGCGCGATCTGGTGGCCACGCAAATCACCCTGCAAGGCAACTACATGGCGCAGCAAAACGAACGACAGTCCGTTAGCGATGCCTCCGAACAGCAATTCCGCAGCCGTGAAAATACACGCGGCCCGTCTGAGGGGTTCTAACCATGATGATTTCTAAGGCGCTGATTGCCGCCCTCTGCCTCGTCTCGGCCCTTGGTGGGTCGGCACTGACGGCCGTAGTCGTCACGAACACCGCCGCGCCGGAATGCGCAGCGGTCGGCAATGGCCATCAGGATGACCAATTCCGCAGCCGCCCAAACACTCGCGGCCCGTCTGAGGGGTTCTGACTATGCGACGTTCAACCGTTTTCGCGCTTGTCGGCGCGGTGCTCTTGCTATCTGCAACTAGTGCGATGGCTGCCGGGGTCGATTTGGCGCAGAGCAACACGTCTATGAACAGCCTTCTGCGCCTGATTCAGAACGCTTCAAACCAATGGGCACCGCGCCTGCATGACTACGCCTTGTGGCTCTTGGGATGCCTTGCCGTCATCCAGTTAGTTTGGACTTTTGCTCCTTTGGTCATGCGCGGAGCTGAACTGGGCGACATCCTCCATGAGCTGGTGAAATTCATCCTCGTGATAGGGTTCTTCTATGCGATGCTCGAGCATGCGACCGAGTGGGGCGGGGCCATCGTCAACAGCTTCCGGCAGGCCGGGGCGCACGCGGCAGGGTTGGGTAGTGCGGAGCTGATGCCGGGGGATATGTTCTCAACTGCTGTGGACTTTTCACGGCAGGTGCTGACGGCCGGTGTTTCGATGTTCAGCCCAATCACATCGGTTGTAGTGGCCGTATCTGCATTGATCGTCCTGATGTGTTTCACATTTATAGCGGCTCTGGTGTTCGTGACGCTCGTAGAGGCCTACGTCATCATCAATGCCGCCGTCCTGTTCATGGGTTTCGGTGGCTCTCAATGGACACGCGAATATGCACTGGCTCCCATTCGCTATGCCGTTGCGGTAGGTGCCAAGCTGTTTGTCCTGACTCTGATTGTGGGTCTGATCATGCAGGTTTCCGCAGAATGGTCGGCAGCCTACACCAACGACGAAGCGTCGTTGATGACCTTGGTCGGCCTGTCTTTGGTGTGCGCTTACCTGACCAAAACCATCCCTGAACTGATCGGCGGCATGATTAGCGGCACGTCGATGGGCGGCGGCTCTGCAATTGGGGGCATGGCCGCAGCCGGTGCAGCCGGTGCGGCGGCCGCAATCGCTACTGTTGCAACAGCTGGGGCAGCAGCCCCGGCTGCTGGAGCACTAGGGGCCGCGGGAACTGGCGGAGGCGCTGCCAGTGCCGCGGGTGGTGGACTGGCCTCCGCATTGAACGCCAGCATGGCAGGCGGCAGTACCGCAGGGGGCATCGGTGGTGCGACGGGCGTCGGCAGCGCTGGAATTGGCGCAAGCACAGGAGGGGGCAGCGGTGCGACCGCAAAGGCCGCAGGTTCTCGCGTCGGGGGTGGTGTCGCGTCAGGATCGGCGAATCCAGTGTCGGCGGCCGCTTCGCCTGCTAGCCAAGAATCAGGCAGCAGCTTGAAGCAAGCCGCCAAACAGGCCGGAAAAGCTGCGAAGGGTGGTGACGACAATATGGATCAGCAAGCCGTCGCGCAGCAACGGCAGATGACACCAAAAGAAGGGACTGGCGGCAACGGCAAGGCTGTTGCGCAGGGTGCCGAGGTGGCCACACGGACGCTTGGCGTGCTGGGCGCTATCAGCGTACCCGGCATGGAAAGCTCCCACGGGCTTTCGCTCGGGGGCACCGGATCTCCCCCTCCAGTCCCCGGCGGTGACAGTCCAACGCCTGATGACGGCGCGGAGCCGACTGCACAAGCGGAATCCAACATTATTCGTCCGGCATCGGACACCACTAGCACCGGAGACGTCGGCGCGCTCAATGTGCCCGGCATGGCTTCTAGCGTTAACTCTCAATCGGAGACGTAATCATGATGAACGATATATTTTTTGGCCTGATGATGCTCGGCGGCTTTTTTGTTCTCGGTATTGGTATGTGGGCGCTTGGCCAATGGCTGCGACGCAAAGGCTTCGGCTCGCAGCTCGATGCACTGGATAAGCAGTACACGGCACTACAGCATCGTGTGAACCGATTGGCTCTGCCTGCTGCTGCGCATTTGTACGGCGGCATGGGTATGCTTAATCGCATGCCACTTTTCGGCAGCAAGAATCAGGTGGTACTGGTAGAGCGTGTGAGAATGGCCATCCTTCAGATGGAAGAGGAAGAACGGCAGCGAGGCAGGGTCATCAATCGCTGACGAGCACAGCCAGTTCCATCGCCCACAACCCCGCCTAAGTGCGGGGTTTTGTTTTCCTGCCACAGCTTCTCCGTCTATTACACACCGCAAAAACGGCCTGTATCGCTCTGTGAGAAGCTTTCACGCATGACAGCCATGAACCTATTCCGACACTGAAAAAACGCCACCACGGCCCATACGGGAGGGATTCTGCACGCTTTCGCTGGCCGTTAGAGGCCTTATGTCGGTTTTGGCCCTGCCCTTCCCTTTTTGGTGCCTGATCGTCTTTTTGCCGGTTTCAACGGCTCGACCAGGTGCTGCGACCGGTGGGTAATCCACGGAACTAGCCGCGGCGGCGACGGCAGGCCCGCCCTACCTTTTTTGGTGCCCAACGGCCGTAGGCCGACCAAGAGCAGCAAGCGATGAGCTGCGCCATCAAGGCGCGGCGCTTAGCGCGCATGGTAGAAGTTCCTTAGAACTTCTTAGACCGGAATTCCAGAGAACGACCGCAGACGAGACGGCACAAGGGTTTGCGCCCATGTTTGAGGCTTCGCGGATTGCCACCTGCGCCGGGGGTGGTTTCCACCTACGCCGGGGGTGGTTTCCACTTGCGCCGGGGGTGCTAATTCAATTCGGCGTCCAATCTGACAAGGTGGACGGTTCTCGGTCGGACTGACTTGTGAGTCCGTACATTCCGGCGGGAGGCGTTTCGTGCTCGCTTTCAAGAAGTGGCAGCACCTTGGGGCGGACGACCAACACCAGCCCGCTGCTGGTCTGGTCGATGGCCCAGCCCATTCCATCTTGCAGGCCGCATGTGCGCTCTGCGATTTCATCCAATGCCGCTCGCAGCTGGCCGCGCCTTTTACTGCGGTCCGACGCGGAGAAGCGCTCCCATGCCACTAGGCCCCAGACGTGAGGCGCAAGGGTGTCGAGGTGTGCTCCATTGCCGTTCCCCAGCGCTTGGCCAAGTCGGATATTCGAGCATAGCCAGCAGTGCAGCAGCTTGGCGACCTCCGTTTCCAGTGCGTTCCGCTCGAACAACGAGACTCGGACATGCTGTCCATGAAAAACCGCACCCGTCAGGCGAGGATTGGCGGCGACATAAATTTCCCCGCTCTTATGGTTGAAGCTAAGCGAAATCAGGTTGCAGGCCCTATCCCACCCCGTTTCCCTATCGATTTCCCGAATTTGTGTTGCCCGCAGCCGGTTGAGACTCTTTTTCGCTCTTGCAAGCGCAGCTCCACTTTCGGGGTCTCGATATCCGGCGCCGATCAGGAGGCTTCGCAGACTGGTGCGCTTGGTCGCCAACGGTGCGCCTTCGTCGCGGTTAAAGTCCAGCGCGAGGCGCAACTGTTTGCTGAAAGGCCCGACTGGGGTAGCTTCGATTACAAGACGCTCTATGCCAAGCTGAGCAGTCAATGCCAGCAGGATCGATTGATCATCGGCTCCAAGCTGCTCGAAGCCTTGAAAGCCGATTTCAAGCCTACCGAAGCGGCGCGGCTCCACGAGCAAACGTCCGCGCGGCTTGCCCTTCGTGGGGACGAATAGTCCGTCGAACGCATGGGCAGGATCGAGCCGAGCGTAAGCCGGTCTAATATGCGGCTGCGACATGGCCCTTGCCTCGGGTCCGATCCGCACCCTCTTGCTTGGCGTCCAACAACTCCACCGGAAGCAAAACGCCGCCATCGCGGCGTTGATACCATTGGTCATACGGAGTAGCGTCGTAATTCTGTTTGCTGACACCAAAACGGACAAAGAAGCCGCGCCGGTCGTTGCCGATGGGCTGACGGTCATAGGCGCGGTCGCTGAGGCTCTTAGCCTCGTCCTCGGTCATCTTTGCGACGAAGCCGCACCAGCGGGCATTGTCGATTAGAGCGGATGCGCCTCGTGCTGCCTGCTGTTGATCCGTCTGCCCATCGCGGGCGCTACCTTTGCTAACGTGGTGCAGGTACAGAACTGAGGCCCCGGTACACGTCGCAATGTGCTCCAGCTTGGCTACGAGCTTGGCCATTTCGCCGTTGTTGTTCTCGTCGCGGTCGTGAATCCGGCTCAGTGTATCCAATACGATTAGTCGAGCACCGGAACAGAATTTGATTAGGTTTGCGCGTTGAGCGTCATCCATTACGTTCATGAGCGCACCCATGACCGGCTTGATGGTCAGGTTCTCCGCGATGGCTTCACGTGCCTGCTGATTCAGGTGCTGACCGATGGCATGGATACGGCGCACCAGTGCAATTTCCGGGTCTTCTCCAGCGAAATAGACCACGCGGCCAGTGCTCGCGGGGGCAAGCCCTACAAGATCGCCACCGGCAACGCTACACGCGATGGCCATTGCCGCTTCCAGCGCCCAGAAGCTCTTGCCTGTAGCTCCGGGAGCTACCAACGCTCCTACTGTGCCTACGAGAAAGCCCGGCCAAATGAAGTCCAGTGTGGGCGGTTCGTTCTCGAAGGCTGCCCGTAAGTCAATCGCCACAATTCAGGCCCCCATTCCGGGACGAGGGGCCGAGCCGGAATGTTTGCACGCATCAATCCATGCCTCGACCTCGGCTAAATCCCACACGACCTTGCGACTACTAAGTGCGATGCGCTGAGGGAATTTTCCCTGCTTTTCAAAGTTGTAGATCGTGCGCTCGCACAGTGGAATCATCTCCAGCAGCTGCTTTTTGCTAATGAGAACTTTGCTCGCTCTCCTTAATTCTCTTTCCACACCGAATACCTCGTTTTGTCATCGTCCGAGGTTTAATTATTGCTACACAATGCCGGTGTTTTCCAGCATTTATGGACTATTTTTTCGTTAAAAATCAATTAGTTAACTGTCCGACAAACGTATAGTTTCGGGACAGAGGCAATCGCCCAATCTTTTGTTTTTCCGGAAGTTTTCTTGAGGAAATTTATGAGAGAAGGAGTGTCCGACAAACGTCTGTTTCGGGACAAAAAAATGCCCACCGAAGTGGGCATTTCGCTACAGAATGCAGGTCTCTAGGCTCCGAATCAGTCCTTGAAGCGGGGCTTCCTGATTGTCCACTCGTCGATCATGTCCGCCCAATCCTGTAGCATCGCCCGGCGCTGATCGCGGTATTCGGCCTTGTTGTAGACGGCTCGCACGCCCTTCTGTTCGTGCGCGAGGCACTTCTCAATCCAGTCGGTGTTATAGCCCGCCTCATGCAGCAGCGTGCTAGCTGTGCGCCGCAAGTCGTGCGGTCCAAACTTGCCAAGTGACTGCCCTTCCTTCTGGGCCAGCCGATAGGTAAGGGTAAGCACCTGATTGAGCGTTGCGCTGCTCATCGGCAAGTCTGAATCATAACGTGATGGCAGAATGTACTCCGAACCGCCGGCGAAGGTCTTCAGCGCGATGAAAATATCCAGCGCCTGCCTCGACAGGAACACCAAATGGGGATTGCGGCGCTTCATCCGCTCCTTGGGGATTGTCCAGAGCGCGTCGGTGAAATTGATTTCGTTCCACGTTGCGTTGGTCAGTTCGCTTTTGCGAACCATCGTTAGCAACAGCAGCTTGGCAGCCGCTCGAATTGAAGGTGTGGTGCCGATACGCTCCATGTACTGGTACATCAAGCCAATTTCCTCGGGCGTCAGTGCTCGATCTCGCGGCTCAAACTTGGCGATAGTTGACGGGCGCACCAAATCGGCCGGGTTCTCAACCTTCTGTCCGCGTTCGATAGCCCAGCGGAAGACCTGCATCATAATTTCGCGGCAAAGCACGGCCGTTGATGGCCTGCCTTGTTCCACGATGGCATCAGTCAGCGCCCGCAAGTCCTCGTGGGTAATTTCTATCAGTTTCCTGTTGCTGAATTTCGGCTTTAGCTCTCGCTCGTATGTTCCACGGCGCATGTCGCGGGTGGAATCTGCCATTTGATAGCCGCGCAACCACTTCTCGGCCCACGCGCCGAATGTCTCAGCATCCTTGACGCGGGCTTTGTCCCGCGCTTTCTCCTTGGCTGGAGATTTCCCTGCGGCGATCATCTTCTTGGCTTCGCCCAGCCGTTCGCGAGCTTCCGCTAGCGTGATCCCTCCGACACCATAGCGGCCGAAGGTGATGGTCTCTTGCCTGCCGTGGATCGAGTAGTTGTAGCGGAACGAAATCGAACCCGCAGGGGTGATGGCCACGTAGAGGCCGTCACGGTCATTCACTTTGTAGAGCTTGTCCTTTGGCTTGAGGTTGCGCAGCTTGGTATCAGTCAGCATGGTCGGGTTGGGTTTCCTCTCAAAAATACCATGCTCAAAAAGCCCCACAAATCCTCAAAAAACTTCTTTAAGGACAATGCGTTACCTAAATTCGATACCATGAACACCCCATCAGAGGCGGCATGGTATCGAGTGCCGAACATGGCATCAGGTTCAAATCGTACCATCTACCATGCCATAGAAACGGTGTGCTTGGCGATGCGAAAATTTGCCAGACAGTGCTACGCCAAGAACGAAAAAAGCCCGCAATTACGCGGGCTTAGGGGTGTTTTAATGCTTTTTGGTGCCAGTCTATGCCGGACGCGGGATCACTCCCACTCGATAGTACCGGGCGGCTTTGAAGTCACATCGTAGACAACGCGGTTGATGCCGCGTACTTCATTGATGATGCGGGTCGCCGCATTGCCAAGGAAGTTCATGTCATAGTGATAGAAATCCGCCGTCATGCCGTCCACCGACGTCACCGCACGCAGCGCGCATACGAATTCGTAAGTGCGGCCATCGCCCATCACGCCGACGGTCTGGACAGGAAGCAGGACCGCGAAAGCCTGCCAGATTGCGTCATAGAGGCCAGCCTTGCGGATTTCATCGAGATAGATCGCGTCTGCTTCACGCAGGATTTCCAGCTTCTCGCGGGTGATGCCGCCGGGGCAGCGTATCGCAAGACCCGGTCCAGGGAACGGATGGCGCCCGATAAAGCTGTCCGGCAGACCCAGTTCCTTGCCGAGCAGTCGCACTTCGTCCTTGAACAATTCGCGCAGCGGCTCAACCAGCTGCATCTTCATGCGCTCCGGCAAGCCACCTACATTGTGGTGGGACTTGATCGTGACGGAAGGTCCGCCGGTGAATGAAACACTTTCGATCACATCGGGATAAAGCGTGCCCTGCACGAGGAAATCTGCACCACCCAACTTTTTGGCTTCTTCTTCGAACACTTCGATGAAGAGACGTCCAATCGTCTTGCGCTTCTTTTCCGGATCGGTTTCGCCTTCCAGTTCGCCGATAAAGCGGTCGGAAGCATCCACAAGGATCAGCGGCAGATTGTAATGTTCGCGGAACATTTCAACGACCTGCTTAGCCTCGTTCTTTCGCATCAGGCCATGATCGACGAGAATGCAGGTGAGCTGATCGCCAATGGCTTCGTGCGCCAGAAGTGCGGCAACAGACGAATCCACGCCACCAGAAAGCGCGCAGATAACCTTGCCGCTGCCAACCTGTTTGCGGATCGCTTCGACCGCCTGCTCGCGATAAGCGCCCATCGTCCAGCCCGGCTTAACGCCGACAATACGATGAACGAAATTCTGCAACAGCTTCGCGCCATCTGGCGTATGTACGACTTCCGGATGGAACTGAACGCCGTAATATTTGCGCTTTTCGTCAGCAATGGCTGCAAAAGGCGCGTTCGGCGATGTACCGATAATCGTGAAACCGTCAGGAAGTGACGTCACGCGGTCGCCATGGCTCATCCAGACCTGATGGCGGGTGCCCTTGGCCCAAATACCTTCGAAAAGTGGACTATCTTCCTGCACGTCGAGGAACGCGCGCCCGAATTCACGATCATGGCCGCTTTCCACCTTGCCGCCCAGCTGGGCGCACATGGTCTGCTCGCCATAGCAGATGCCGAGAACGGGGATACCTTCTTCAAAAACGGCCTGTGGCGCGCGCGGCGACCCTATATCGGTCGTCGAATGCGGACTGCCCGAAAGGATAACGCCTTTCGGCTTCAGCCGTTTGAATGCCTCTTCAGCGGACTGGAAGGGGACAATTTCACAATAGACATTGGCTTCGCGCACGCGCCGCGCAATCAGCTGCGTAACCTGACTGCCAAAGTCGATGATAAGGATTGTATCGGGATGTACCGTGGTGCTCATGTGCAGCATCTATTTAAAAAGTGACCGGGATGCAATGCCTATATGGTGTATAGCCTGTATGCTCAACAAGTGCGTTGTCAAAAACCGACGGATACTGACATATCATTGTCAGGAGCAGACAGGAGTCCGTCCACGATTGCGAGTTCCAATCGCTCAACGGCATCGGCCAGTTTTTCATCTACTACATGCAGATATTGGGTCCAGTCGCCCACATACCGCAACTCACTTGCACCATCGGAGATGCCGCGAAGGCCGAAAAGCGGAATTCCTGACAGCTGGCATGCACGCAGACACGCATAGGTTTCCATGTCGACCATATCTGCGTCGATATTGTCATATCCTTTGCCGGAAATGATATTGGCACCTGTTGAAAGCGATGCAACAGGGATACCGGGGACGAAAACCGGAAGCTTGATGACCTTGGGAAGATCGAGAAACGGCGTTGTTCCCTTCTCAAATCCCAGTGGCGAAGCGTCCATATCACGATAGGATACGGAGGAAACCTGGAACACTTGCGCTTGCTGTAACCTGGCCGAGCCTGCTGAGCCCAGCGAGACAACAAGGTCAGGTTTTTCGCCTGCTTGCGTCAAACCTGCAAGGGCATAAGAAAGAGTAGTCGCCGCTTCGACTGGTCCAACTCCAACCATGAGCGGCGTGAACAGCTTCGCCAGATGGCGCCCGTATTCAGCATCTGCCGCCATAACGTAGAGCAGGCGCTTGCCCGCGACGATTTTCATCATCCCTGCAAGCCCTTTCTGTCCTGCACCACCATCATGGTACCGGTCATCGTGGCGATGAGGCGCACTTCCGTATCGGTCACGGCAAAGGCCTGCCCGTCGCTTACCATGATGGTGCGGCCCGGCTTGGTGACTTCGCCGCGAAACAAGAACCGTTCACCCTTGCCGGGTGCAAGCAGATTCACCTTGAATTCGATAGTCAGTACGGCGGCTTCAGGAGGCATCAAGGTAAGCGCGGCATAGCCGCAGGCGGAATCGAGCGCGGCCGAAATCATCCCCGCATGCAAAATGCCGTGCTGTTGCGTCAATTCCTCCCGAAACGGCATTTCGACTTCTACGATGCCGGGCTCGCAAC
Organism: Ochrobactrum sp. PL_is501; assembly: GCF_055816895.1. Lineage (NCBI taxonomy): Bacteria > Pseudomonadati > Pseudomonadota > Alphaproteobacteria > Hyphomicrobiales > Brucellaceae > Ochrobactrum > Ochrobactrum sp. PL_is501. Next base: position 71,667 of record NZ_JBVPGR010000034.1, read on the forward strand.
GCGTCAGTTCGGCGCCGATCAGTTTCATGGCGGCCTGCCGCCCGAAACTTTCCTCGACGCGCTCCTTGAAATCCGGTTCCGCTACGCGCTGGGCTGGCATCGGGTCCCCCGTCCTATTTCGATCTTTGTAGAATGCTTACATAAAATCCGTCAGTACCGGTGGACAATGGCGAAAAAATCGTGCCCCGAGAAGGAAACACCGGGCTCAAATCGCCAGCATCGGCTACCACTGCATCCCACAATGCCTGTGGCTCAACTTCGGTGAAATCGTTGTTTTCCGCAAGAAATCGCGTCACTTGTCGCGTATTTTCCTCAGCAAAGAGTGAGCAGGTAACATAAGCAAGTCGCCCGCCCGGCTTCACATAATGCTTGGCGGATTCCAGAACCTCCATCTGATCCTGAACGCGCCGCTCAAGCTGCTGCTCGTTCAGCCGCCATTTCGCATCAGGACGGCGTCGCCAGGTTCCGGAGCCAGTACAAGGCGCATCGGTGAGTACAAGGTCCATCTGTCCCGTGAGAGGATCGAGCGCATCAAGGTTCCCGTGCACCTGCGTGTTGCGCACGCCTGCGCGCTGCAATCGCTCGTGCATGGGTGAGAGCCGAGCGCGCTCAGCATCATAAGCATGAATCTGGCCGCTGTTTTGCATTGCAGCAGCCAGTGCCAATGTCTTGCCGCCTGCTCCGGCACAATAATCAAGCACCTGTTGGCCAGGCTTCGCACCGGCGAAAAGGGCTGCGAGTTGTGAGCCCACATCCTGAACCTCGAACCAACCATCAAGAAAAGCGTGCTCGCCTTGCACATTTGGATGACGCCCAAGCGCTTCGATCGGTGGGATGCGCAGTGCCTGCGCCAAGAAAGGAGCTGGCGCCGCCCCAGCCTTTTCAAGCGCGGCGAGGGTTTTTTCACGCGTCGCCTTCAAACTATTTACGCGAAGATCGACTGGAGGTCGCGTAGCCAGCGCCCTGCCTTCATCCACCCAGCGCGCACCGAAAAGCTCCTCAAGTGATGATGCGCACCATTCCGGTACATCTGCCTGAACGTAACCTGGTGCGTCAGTTATTTTCCGGCTTTCCCAGGCTGCACGGCGCGTTTGTTCCAATGTTTCCGGTGCGAACTTGTCGCCGTCAAGCGCTGTATCGATAGCGGCAATATCCATACCGCCATCGGCCAGCAGTGCACCAAAAGCCAGAGCACGAGCATCATCGGCATCCATTCGCCACGCGATAGACAGTCTGCGGCGCAGCGCATCATAGACAATGTTGCCAATCACGGCGCGATCGCCCGCACCTGCAAAACGATGGGAAGCTCCCCAATCCTTCAGCACGTCAGAAGCCGGGCGCGTGCCCGCTTCAATCTCGCCCAGAACCTCGATAGCCGCCTGCAGGCGTCCGCCAAGCCGCATTGTGTCTCCTTCTCGAATGCCTGCTCGGGCATAGCCTTCCTTGCAGGGAAAAGGCAATCGGCAAATCAAAACAAAAAGCCGGAGCAACGAGCTCCGGCCTTCTTTCTACTTTATTGAGGCGATTTATTCAGCCGCGGTTGCCTCTTCGTTTAGGGCAATCGTGTTGGCTTCATAGCCATGAGCATTCTTGAGTGCCTTGCGCACACCGGCTTCGTAGTCGGGATGAACGAGCTTGAAGTGCGCGAGCTGGCGTTCGACGATGAAGCCCGGCACGCCGCCCATTGCCGCAGCAATGTTGGAGAACAGACGCTGCTTCTGGCCGTCATCGAACAGATTGAACAGCGCGCGCGGCTGCGAATAATCGTCATTGCCGATGCGATGGTTGTAGCGATCCGCATTGCCGGAGATGCGCAGCGGCGGCTCCTTGGCGGATGGCTGCTCCACCGGCCCATTGAACGAATTCGGCTCGTAATAGGCATCCGTATTGCCGGTCTTGATGCCGCCATAGACATTCATCTGACCATCGCGGTGATAATGGTGCACCGGGCATTTCGGCTGGTTGACCGGAATGGTTTCATAATGCGTTCCGAGGCGATGGCGATGCGCATCCGCATAGGAGAAGAGACGCGCCTGCAGCATCTTGTCCGGCGAATAGCCGATGCCCGGCACGATGTTCGACGGCGAGAAGGCGGCATTCTCAATCTCGGTGAAGTAGTTTTCCGGATTGCGGTTCAGCTCCATGATGCCGATATCGATCGGCGGATAGTCGGCATGCGGCCAGACCTTGGTGAGGTCGAATGGGTTATAGGGCGTCTTGTCGGCCTCGAGTTCCGGCATGATCTGCACCTGAACCTTCCACTTCGGGAAATCTCCCTTGTCTATGGAGGTGAACAGGTCTTCCTGAGTGGATTCACGCGTGCGGCCGATCACCTGTTCGGCTTCCGCATTGGTCCAATGCCTGTGACCCTGCATGGTCTTGAAGTGGAACTTGACCCAATAGCGCTCACCGGCATCGTTCCAGAACGAATAGGTGTGCGAGCCGTAACCGTTGATATGGCGCACATCGGTCGGCAGGCCGCGATCCGACATCAGGATTGTCACCTGATGCAGGCTTTCGGGCGACAGCGACCAGAAATCCCACATGGCGGTTGCCGACCGCAGGTTCGTCTTGGGATGACGCTTCTGGGTATGGATGAAGTCGGGAAACTTGACCGGATCACGCACGAAGAAGACCGGCGTGTTGTTGCCGACCAAATCCCAGTTGCCTTCTTCGGTATAGAACTTCAAGGCAAAGCCGCGCACGTCGCGCTCGGCATCCGCCGCACCCTGCTCGCCGGCAACAGTCGAAAAACGCGCCAGCATCGGCGTTTTGGCACCGGGCTGCAAAGCCTTCGCCTTGGTGTATTTCGAAATATCGCCGGTGATCGTCAGCGTGCCATAAGCACCCCATCCCTTGGCATGTACCGCCCGTTCCGGGATACGCTCGCGGTTCTGGTGCGAAAGCTTTTCAATGAGCTGGTAATCCTGCATCAAAAGAGGGCCACGCTCGCCGGCACTCAAGGAATTCTGGTTGTCCGGTATCGGAGCGCCTGCACTCGTCGTCATAATTGGGCGATCTGTCATGGAAATTCCCTCCTGAAAAGCAACTGACCCAGATTAGACCTATTCCAATCATAATCTCCAATTGCTTTTCCGATTATTTCCGATAAGTTTTTCCTATCATGTTCACGGTCCGTCAAATGCGCTATTTCGATGCGCTCGCCTCCACCCTGCATTTTCGCAAGGCCGCGCAGCTGGCGCACGTATCCCAACCTGCCCTCTCCGCCCAGATTGCGGAAATGGAAGCCCTTGCGGGCGCCCCGCTTTTCGAGCGGTCACAGCGACAAGTCATCATGACAGAGCTTGGCAAGCAGCTTTATCCCGGTATCCAGACCGTCCTGCGCGAACTCCACGCGCTTGAGGAGATAGCCGCGCAAAGCCGGGGCTTGCTGCAAACGCGGCTGCGTCTGGGTATCATTCCTACTGTAGCACCTTATCTGGTTCCTGTTCTCATTCCGCTTTTGCGCGAACGGCATCCGTCATTCCGCCTTCAATTGCGGGAAAGCGTAACCGCCAAACTCCTCGATGAACTGCATGCTGGCGAAATCGATGCCATTGTTGCCGCATTGCCGATTGATGATGAGCGACTTACGCAGAGAAAACTGTTTGATGATCGCTTTCTGATCGCGACTTCCACCAATGATCAAACGGTTCTGTCCTCCCCCATGACACAGGACAATGTAGCTCTTGATCGTTTGCTCCTATTGGAGGAAGGACATTGTATGCGAGATCAGGCGCTTGCCGTTTGCTCGCTACCCTCGCAGCGGCAGCTGGTAAAATATGGCGCCACCAGCATGACCACCCTTTTGCAAATGGTGAGCCATGGTATGGGCCTTACGCTCATCCCAGAAATCGCGGTGCGCGCTGAAACACGCAGCAATCATATGCGTATCGTTCCGTTTGTAGGCGAACAGCCGAAGCGAGAGATCGCGCTATTCTGGCGGCGGCAGAGCATGCGTCGAAAGGACTTCAACGCCCTCGCCGACTGTATCGCCGAAAGCGCACAAAAATTGAAAGTAATTCTGGACGATCTCAACACCCTCGGATCGTAAGACCGTCGCGCTCTTAAGGCTGCATTAAGCTTGAAAGCATAGCCACCCAACGTTTTGATTCTGAAACACATTGCCTGGAGGGGATAATGAGGTGGTCTGATTTGGCGGCCTATGGTGCGGTCTTTTGCCTTAGCCTGGGATATTTCGCGGTGACGAGCGACAGTTCGCGATCGTCTGCACCGCCACGTACGAGCAACAATGTCGCAAAGAGTGTGGCGACTGCGCCGCAAAGCACGTCGACGGCTGCAAGCACGCAAAGCGCGCCCGTGAAAGCCGCAGCGATTGAAGACGTGGCCTGGAACATACCGGATCCAGATGCATTGCCTGACGACGCATGGGGACGCGTTGTGCGTCAGGGCCGCGATCTGATTACCGCGACTTATGCGCATATTGGCCCGGAAGTAGCCGATGAAACGAAACGTTTTGCGGGCAACAATCTTTCGTGCCAGAGCTGCCATCTGGAAGCAGGGACCAAGCAGTACGGATTGCCGCTGGTTGGAGTCTACGGGGACTTTCCACAATACCGTTCCCGTGAAGGACAAGTCGGCACGATTGAGGATCGCGTCAATGGGTGCATGACCCGGAGCCTGAATGGCAAAGCGCTCCCTATCGACTCCGCCGAGATGAAGGCAATGGTCGCCTATATCAAGTATGTGTCCGCTGGCACGATTGTCGGTGAAAACACCAAGGGGCGCGGCTCTGGAAAGATGCCTGAATTGAAGCGCCCCGCCGACCCGGTGCACGGGGAGAAGCTCTATGCGGAAATCTGCGCCGCCTGTCATGGAGCGGACGGCCAAGGCAAACGTGTTGGCGTCGTGGGCGATGCAAAGGGTTATGAATTTCCGCCGCTTTGGGGACCGGATAGCTTCAACGATGGCGCAGGCATGAACCGGCTGATTTCAGCCGCGAATTTCATTCATGCCAACATGCCGAATGGCGTCTCTCTGGATGAGCCGCAGCTGGAGCCGGAAGATGCCTGGGACATTGCCGCCTTCTTCCAGTCGAAGCCGCGTCCGGCAAAAGCGAATCTGGACAGAGATTTCCCGAACCGGTTGGAAAAGCCGGTGGATGCTGGCTATGGCCCTTATGCCGACGACCTGCCCGCTCAAATGCACAAAGTTGGCCCATTTGACGAAATCAGAGCCGAAATCAAGAAGCTGAAGACAGTGACGAACTGAAAACGAAAAGGCGGCGCAATCGCGCCGCCTCCTTTTCATTTCACCTATGCGAAATGATATTACATACCGCCAGGATAATTCGGGCTCTCACGGGTAATTGCAACACCGTGCGAATGGCTTTCCCGTAAGCCCGCATTGGAAATGCGCACGAAGGTTGCCTTTTCGCGGAACTCTTCCAGCGTCTTCGCACCCACATAGCCCATGGAAGCACGCAAGCCACCAGCGAGCTGGTGTAGAACTGCGGATATCGGTCCCTTATAGGCGACCTGTCCTTCGATGCCTTCTGGCACAAGCTTCAACTCGTCGCGTACTTCTGCCTGGAAATAACGATCAGCAGAGCCGCGTGCCATGGCTCCGACAGAGCCCATACCGCGATAGGCTTTGAATGAGCGGCCCTGATGGAGATAGACTTCACCGGGGCTTTCCTCCGTACCGGCCAGCAGTGAGCCAGCCATCGCAGCGACCGCGCCAGCGGCGAGCGCTTTGGCGAAATCGCCGGAGAACTTGATGCCGCCATCAGCGATCACCGGAATATTCTCCTTCTGTGCTGCCTCGACGGCAGACATAATAGCCGAAAGCTGCGGCACGCCGACACCGGCAACAATACGTGTCGTGCAGATCGAGCCCGGCCCGATACCAACCTTGACCGCATCCGCTCCGGCATCAATAAGCGCCTGCGTACCGGCAGTCGTCGCCACATTGCCCGCAAGAATTGCGACATTCGGATAAGCTTTCTTGATGCGGGCCACAGCATCGAGAACGCGCTGCGAATGACCATGCGCCGTATCCACGACCAGAAGATCAACGCCCGCGTCGATCAGGCGTTCGGCACGCTCGTAACCGTCTTCGCCGACGCTCGTTGCAGCAGCCGCCCGCAGGCGCCCCTGGGCGTCCTTGGCGGCATTGGGATTGAGTTGCGACTTTTCGATGTCCTTTACAGTGACGAGCCCGACGCAACGCCCCTGATCGTCCACGACGAGAAGCTTTTCGATGCGATGAGCGTGCAAGAGACGCTTTGCTTCGTCCTGATTGACGTTCTCGCGGACCGTAATCAGGTTTTCGCGGGTCATCAGTTCATAAATTTTCTGCTTCGGATCGGAAGCAAATCGAACGTCGCGATTGGTCAGGATGCCAACAAGACGTCCCGGCCCCTTGGTTGCATTCTCGACAACCGGGATACCGGAAATTCCATGTGCTTTCATCAATGCCTGAGCATCGGCGAGTGTGGCGTCCGGCCCGATAGTAACCGGGTTCACAACCATGCCAGACTCGAATTTCTTCACCTGGCGGACTTCTTCAGCCTGACGCTCCGGCGTCAGATTGCGGTGAATGACGCCAATACCGCCAGCCTGCGCCATTGCAATGGCCAGACGCGATTCCGTCACGGTATCCATGGCGGCGGAAAGAAGAGGAAGGTTGAGTTCGATATCCCTGGCGATGCGCGTGCGCAGATCGACCTGCCCCGGCATTACTTCGGAATGGCCTGGCTGCAACAGCACATCGTCGAATGTAAGAGCGAGAGCGCCAGTGGGCGATTCCACGATTTTAGCCATTGCCAATTCCTTTGCCGATTTTATCGAATGAGAAAAGCCGCCTCTCCGGAATAAGTCCGGGAGCAGCGACACATCTGGTTTGCTAGGTTGAATTGGCACCGGCTGGTAACACGGTTATGACCAAATGGAAAGCCTTTTACGGACAAGTTTCAGTTACCGATAAGGATTTGGGTGATAAATCTTTGCTCATCGCAATCTGGGAGAAGCCGGTTTTCAGGCAAAGTGAAAAAATCCGCCCCTGGATTCCGCCCAATGCGCAGGCCAAACGATGTCCGATAGCCCAGCACGCAAAAAATATGCACTCACAACAGAGTGAAAATGGAGGAGAAAACTGTTCATGGATCGAAGAACATTTGCCATGTCGCTTGCAGGACTTGGAGCAATGCCCTTTGTCGTCAATGTAGCGTCGGCTGCTAACAAGGGAGGAGAAAGCGTGCTGGAACTTATGGGTGGAAGTATCACGGATGTACCTGGCATCAAGCTGGGTCATCATACGCTGACAAAGCGCCCGACCGGCTGCACGGTTCTTCTGTGCGAGGAAGGCGCTTCCGCGGGCGTTGATGTGCGTGGTTCTGCACCGGGTACACGCGAAACCGATCTGCTTGATCCGATCAATTATGTTCAACAGGTTCAGGCTATCCTGCTTTCCGGCGGCAGCGCCTATGGTCTCGCAGCCGCGACTGGCGTCATGCGTTATCTTGAAGAAAACAATCTCGGCTTCAAGATCGGAAAAGGCGTTGTTCCGATTGTACCGGCGGCAATTCTCATGGATTTGGGCGTCGGTGATTTTTCCGTCCGTCCCGATGAGGAAGCCGGCTATCTGGCATGCAAGGCGGCCAACGCCGAGGCATCCGCAGAAGGCAATGTTGGCGCTGGCGCTGGCGCGACTGTCGGCAAAATGTTCGACATGGATTACGCCATGAAGGGTGGTCTCGGTACGGCGAGCTACAAAGTGCCCGGCACTGAAATCGTGGTTGGCGCAATTGTCGCTGTCAATGCTGTCGGCGATGTCTATGCGCCGAATTCACGCCAGATTCTGGCTGGTGCGCGGAGCGAGGACGGCAAGGGCTTCCGTGACACGATGTCAGCCATTATGCAGGGCCATGGCGTTGTCAATTCGGGTGGAGCCAATACAACGATTGGTGCAATAGCGACCAATGTCCCGTTCGACAAGGCTCAACTCAAGAAGATCGCGGGCATGGCACATGACGGCTTTGCGCGCACGATCAATCCGATCCATACGATGTGGGACGGCGACACGATCTTCGCACTGTCCACAGGCAAAGCAACAGGCGTGGAAGCCGATGTCACTGCCATTGGTGCGATCGCCGCGACCGTCATGGCGGAAGCAGTGGCGCGCGCAGTCATCAACGCGGACAGCCTTAAGGACCTGAATCTGCCTGCATATAAGGATTATGCCGCGCAATAAGGTAATTTCTTCTGTAGTAATTCGACACCCGCAGAGACAGTCTTGGCGGGCTATAGAAGCATGTTCTTTGCAGGAGCGAATCCTTCTATAGTCCGCCCATGCCAATTCGACACTTAAGCGAAACCATCATTAACCAGATCGCGGCAGGGGAAGTCATTGAACGCCCCGCCAGCGTCATCAAGGAACTTGTCGAGAATGCCATCGACGCCGGTGCGACCCGTATTGAGGTCGTGACAGGCGGCGGCGGTAAGACATTGCTGCGTGTGACCGATAATGGTTCGGGAATTCCGGTCGATGAGCTTCCATTGGCAGTTTCCCGCCACTGCACCTCCAAACTTTCCGATGATGTGCACGATATTCGCGCACTTGGATTTCGTGGAGAAGCTCTCCCATCTATTGGCTCGGTGGCAAAACTGACCCTCAAATCCCGTCCGCAGGATGCGGACTCCGGTTTCGAAGTTTCGGTCTCCGGCGGACATCTCGATGGTCCCCGTCCTTCCGCGCTGAACCGCGGAACGATTGCCGAGGTGCGCGATCTTTTCTATGCGACACCGGCCCGTCTCAAATTCATGAAGACGGATCGTGCGGAAGCGTCAGCGATAACCGATGTCGTCAAGCGCATCGCGATTGCCTTTCCGCATGTCCGTTTCTCGCTTGCAGGCACCGACAGAACACCGCTGGAACTGGCTGCAACCGGTAGTGGCGCGGAAGCAACGCTTGAGCGTATCAATCAGGTTCTGGGAAAAGAATTCGGCGAAAACGCGCTTGCCATCGACGCCGAGCGTGACGGTGTGCGTCTGGCTGGGTTCGTCGGCATTCCCTCCCATAATCGCGGCAATGCCCTTCATCAGTTCGCCTATGTGAACGGTCGCCCAGTGCGTGACAAGCAACTTTTCGGCGCGCTGCGCGGGGCCTATGCAGATGTCATGGCGCGTGACCGCCATCCGGTTGCGGTCCTGTTCCTGACGCTGGACCCGGCATTGGTTGACGTCAATGTGCATCCCGCCAAGGCTGATGTGCGTTTTCGCGATCCGGGCCTCGTGCGCGGATTGATCGTTGGAGCGATCAAACAGGCACTCGCGCAATCGGGCATTCGGCCTGCAACCAGCGGTGCAGACGCCATGCTGCAAGCTTTCCGGGCGGAAGGGGTGCGGCCTTCCCCACCATCCTTCACTTCGCGTTCCGCTTCGACGGGTTATGCATCCGGGGCTTGGCGCCCCGCAACCTCCACAGCCAGAACCGAATGGTCGCCACAGACTGCACATCCTGCTCATAGACCGCTCGATCTGGGAGCATCATCATCTTTCCAGGAAAGTGAGCAGGCGATACTCGCCGCCATCAATATGCCTGCTGCGGATGCCCGCGCGACGCTTGAAGAAATACCGGCGGAACTCCAGCAAAAACCCCTTGGCGCCGCCCGAGCGCAGATCCATGCCAATTATATCGTATCCCAGACGGAAGACAGTCTCGTTATCGTGGACCAGCATGCAGCGCACGAACGCCTTGTTTACGAAGCGCTGAAAAACGCCCTGCATTCCCGTCCCATACCAGGTCAAATGCTGCTGATTCCCGAGATCGTGGATTTGCCTGAAGAAGACGCCGAACGGCTGGCAACCCACGCAGAAACACTTGCACGCTTTGGCCTTGGAATTGAGCAATTCGGGCCAGGTGCTATTGCGGTGCGTGAAACGCCTGCAATGCTGGGTGAAATGAACGTGCAGCAACTGATCCGCGATCTGTCTGACGAGATAGCGGAGCATGATACTTCCGATGGCTTGAAAGCCATGCTGAACCACGTGGCCGCAACCATGGCTTGCCACGGTTCCGTGCGTTCGGGACGACGGTTAAAACCTGAAGAAATGAATGCACTCCTGCGTGAAATGGAGGCAACTCCCGGCTCAGGCACCTGTAATCACGGGCGACCGACCTATATCGAACTGAAACTGACAGATATCGAACGGCTTTTTGGCAGGCGCTGATAGAATTGCCGCCAGGCAGCACAGGACGCTGCTGGACGCAATGCCCTGTGCTTGCTAGAGTCCTCAACAGAGGTTTAGACACATGAATAGATTTGAATCCCCCCGCTCGTCCGAAGCGGTTTTGCGCTATCTCGATGGTGATTATGAGATCGTCAAGCACGGCGCCTATGTCGCATGTGCGGTGACGGGTGCCCATATCCCGCTGGATGAGTTGAAATATTGGAGCGTCTCACGGCAGGAGCCTTATGCAACCGGCCTGATTTCTTTCGAGCGCGAGCTTGAAGTCAATCCTGAATTGCGCAGCCGCAAGAAGGCTTAAAATTTACTCATAATACGGCTTTTGAAACGCTCGATGACCGTATCCAGAATGCGGTGAAGAGCATCGCCGCGATCAAATTTAAGATCGACGTCGAGGACAGCGAGTTTCGCCAGAAATCCTGCGGGAACGCCGATCATCGTTGCCAGACGCACCTGATCTTTTGCCGTGGTAATCAGTCCCAATCCTTGTCGGCGAGCCGTATCGATCAGGCTGCGAATATCGTCCGCATCGAAACTGTGATGATCCGGGAACGAGCGAGTTTCAACAATCTCGCCGCCTGCTTCGGCAACGCTCGCATAGAATTTTTCGGGATTGCCAATGCCCGCAAATGCAAGCCAGCGATTGCCCGCCACAGGTGCGATAGAGGACGGCTCAAGCCTGGCTTCATAAATCGGCCTGCCGGCTCGCGCTGCCTGACGAATAACGAAATCAGCACCATCGCCCTTGCCTATGCGAAGCAAAGCGTCTGCCTTGCGCATCTGGTCTGTCAGTGGAGCCCGCAAGGGACCGGCCGGTATGACTCTGCCGTTGCCAATACCCCGCGCCGCATCCACCACCAGCAGCGAAAAATCGGCAAAAAGCCGAGCGCTCTGAAAGCCATCATCCATGATGATGAAATCACAGCCGAGTGTCTGTAAATGGTGAGCTGCTTTCAGTCGATCAGGACAGAGTGCTACCAACGCATGACGTGCTAGCAGGAGTGGTTCATCCCCAACGTAGCGAGCGCTATCCTGGGCGATATCAACGACGTGCAGTCCCTTATAGGCACCGCCATATCCACGCGAGACAATTCCGGGCCTAAACCCCCGCGCCTTTGCTCCTTCTGCGAAAGCAATTGCGGTCGGTGTTTTCCCCGCTCCGCCGACAGTAAAATTACCTATGCAAAGAACGGGCAAAGAAATCTTCGGTGGTTCAGCTTTCAGAAGCCGACGTCCAGCCACTGCGCCGTAAAGCCAGGCAGCAGGTGCCAATGACAAGGCGCGCCAATCAGGTTTTTCCCACCAGAATGGCGGCGCCTCGCTCGCCATGCTCAGAACCCGTCCGGCCGATAGGCTGCATCATTGCGGTTGCCCGGCAATTGTGCCTGCAAAATCAATGGTTGGATAAACGGCTCAAGTGTTACAAGCGTACGGTCCAGCGCGCCGCGCATATCCCTCACTGTATTCACCCCCGCATTGATCATTGCGCGAAGGTGCTGGGGATTATTGAACAGGAAATTGATCGCTCCCGCCAGCATGTTGCGATCCTTCACAATGCGCGCACCCCCGTTTTTGATGAGGCGCTGGAAGGATTCCCGGAAATTCTGGACGTTCCGCCCCGTTAGTACGGCAGTTCCCATCATTGCCGGTTCCAGCGGATTATGTCCGCCTTCCTTGGTCAGTGAATTACCAATAAACGCTATCTCGGTCAGTTGGAGATACAGCCCCATCTCTCCAATCGTGTCTCCCAACAGGATATCGGTGTCGGCTTCAATCAGCTCACTGGCGCTACGTCGCGCAACCTTCAGTCCCTTTTCAACCAGCATAGCCTCGATGGCTGGAGCGCGATCCGGATGACGCGGCACAATGATGGTAACAAGATGCGGATAGCGCACCTTCAGCATCTGATGGACTTCAGCCGCGATTGCTTCTTCTCCGTCGTGAGTGGAGATAGCGGCCCATGTCCGCCTTCCGGCGATCTGGCGTTGCAATGCGACCAACACCTGCGGATCAGCGGGCGGAGGGTTCGTGTCCACCTTGAGATTACCTGAAACACTCACGGGGCGCGCACCGAGCGCCCGAAAGCGATCTGCATCGAGTTCCGACTGCGCAACCACATAGGCAAAATTTTCAAAGAGCGCCTCCGCCAAAGCCGGCCTCTTCTGCCAGGAAGCAAAGGAACGATCGGACATGCGTCCATTGACCAGAACCTGCGGCGTATGCCGACTGCTGAGCGCAAGCACCGTTGCTGGCCAGACTTCGGACTCACAGCCAATAGCAAGGTCCGGTTTCCAGTGGTTGAGAAACTTGTTCAGCGCAGGCTGCAAATCCAGCGGCGCATATTGGTGGATAACCTTATGGCCTAGATGATCAGCGACAAATTTTGCCGAGGTCACGGTCCCCGTCGTCAACACGATATGAATACCGGTTGCCGCAATCCGCTCGATCAACGGCGCGATCGCAACGGTCTCTCCCACACTTGCCGCATGTGCCCAGATAACTGGTCCTTGCGGACGTATGATGGCAGATTTGCCGTAGCGCTCGCCGCGACGCAACCGTTCTTCCTTGCCGCGCGATGCGCGGTAGGCAATGTAAGGGCCCATGAAAGGATAAGCCGCAGAGCCGAGTGCACGGTAGGCAGACAAGATATTGCGCGCCCAGCGTTCGCTCATTTCGCTTTCTCCAACGCTGCATAGGCCTTGGTGGTCGCGTCGTTGAGTTGGCGCGTCAGCTCCATGCGTTTTTCTTCCAGTTGCGTTTCATCGGCATCAGCATCGACCCATACGTTTTCGCCACGTACGATAATCGAACGCCCAAAGGGCAGCGGAATCGTCGTCTTATCCCAAGACTTTTGCAGAACATGGTTCCGCGAGAAAGCATAAGCAACCGGTATTATCGGGCGACCGGACAATTTCGCCAATAAAATGATACCATCTCCGGCCTCACGCGCCTTGCCATGCGCGATGTCTGCAATTATCGACGCCGACTGACCTTTTTTTAGCGCATTCTTTAGTGTCAGAAGTGCACGCGCCCCACCCTTTTCTGGCTTGGAGCGCGAACCGCGTCCGCCGGAACCGCGCACTGTCAACAATCCAAGTTTTTCCGCAACGCGAGCGTTCAGCTCCGCATCGGCACTGCGCGAAAACATGGCGACCAGTTCAATTCCCTTGGGGCAGATGAACGGCCCCATAAGATGCTGTCCATGCCAAAAGGTCACAATGAAAGGATCATCCTTGCCAACGAGCGCTTGCGGATCGGCAGATTCCTTCAGACGTGAATTGGTGAGATAGACAAATTTGAAGTAGGCGGTGATCAGCCACACAAGTACGGATTTGACCACCGCAGACTGCGCCAGCGGCCCGCGAATGCGCCGCCAGAAGCGCTTCGCGAACCTTTGCTTCTTACGCCCGGCGTTCTGGCCCGGGCTATCTCCGCTGTGCATCCGGTATTGGCCGCAGCTTAGTCCGCCTTCAATGTCAAGCCTTCCGGGTCGAGCAACCGATGCAGGTGCACGATGAAATAGCGCATGTGAGCATTGTCTACCGTTTGCTGGGCTTTGGACTTCCACGCAGTCTTGGCCGTTTCATAATCCGGATAGATGCCGACAATATCGAGGTTTTCAAGATCACGGAATTCAACGGTGCCAAGTTTTTTCAACTCGCCGCCAAACACCAGATGAAGAAGCTGCTTTTTGTCGCCTTCGACGCTCATGACAATTATCCCTGAACAAATTTGGTTCGCGGCATGATTAACCCAAGGGTCAGCCCGCGACAACACTCAACATTTCTTGCAGAAGGTTCCCGCTGGCACCAACGAGAGCACCATGGCTCAACGTCGGACCACCATAAATGATCGGCAAGGCATCGCTCGTAAGGACCGCCCCACCCGACTCACTCAGAATCAGATCAGCTGCTGCCAGATCCCAATCATGCGAATTTGGCCGAATGAAGGTGCCGGCTATATCTCCTCGCGCCACCATCGCAATGCGATATGCGAGAGAAGGAACATATGGATGAATCTTTACCCGATCTCGCCAGCTTTCTGGCAACGCCGTTACCATATTGCGCGCTGACGCAATAACGATCTGCTCTCCAGGCCCCGGTAGGCTGGCGTGAATGGCGATACCGTTCTGCAAAGCACCGATTCCGTTACCGGCCTCAATCAGTTCCTTACGCGCCGGACATTCCAGAACGCCAGCCAAAGGGCGCCCATTCTCGACTATGGCGATGCTTACACACCATTGATCTTGTCCGGCAATAAATGCCCTCGTGCCATCAATGGGGTCGACCACAAACGCCCGACTGCGTTTTACAGCGGCCCGTTCATCGACAGTCTCTTCCGATATCCAGCCATAATCTGGCCGTGCATTCAAAAGGACACCCTTCAGATAGCGATCGACTGCGAGATCGGCTTCGCTGACCGGCGACATGCCGTCTTTCAGCCAAACCTCCGGAGACTGGCCGAAATAGCGCATCGCAATGCGACCAGCCTCGCGCGCAGCCTCACGCAGAAGCGCCAGATCGCTGGCAATCTCTTTATATTTGTCAGTTTCCGGCAAGGGTCATGCCTTCGATCACAAGCGTCGGTGCCGCCATCCCGAAGTTTCGGTCAATATCAGACGCTGGCGTCATATTGAGGAACATGTCCTTGAGATTAGAAGCAATCGTCACTTCGCTGACGGGATAGGTGACCTCGCCGTTTTCAATCCAGAACCCCGATGCCCCACGGCTATACTGGCCGGTAATCATGTCCACGCCCTGCCCGAACACCTCTGTCATGTAAAAGCCAGTGCCGACAGCGCGAATTAATTCTTCAGCTGTCTGCAAACCCGGCTCAATGGCAAAATTGGTGGATGCAGGTGAAACACCAGAACCGGAGCGAACGCCACGCCCATTGCCTTGCAGACCAAGTTCACGAGCGCTCGAACCTGAAAGCAGCCAATGATTGAGAACACCGTCCTCGACCATCGTCAAGGGCTGCCCCTCAATCCCTTCACCGTCGAACGGACGCGAAGACGAACCGCGCACACGCAAAGGATTATCGGTAACATTTATACCGCGCTTCAGAATCTGTTTTCCAAAACCGTCGCGAAGAAAGCTCGTCTTTCGCGCGACCGAAGCACCGTTGATCGCACTTGCGAGATGTCCCGCAATGCCGCGCGCAAGGCGCGGATCAAAGACGACTGTAACGGGCCCGGTCTTTGCCTGACGCGCGCCCAACCGCCTCACTGCGCGTTCGCCAGCACGACGGCCTATGTCCTCGGGTGTATCGAGATCAGCAAAATGCAGACGCGAACTGAAATCGTAATCGCGCTCCATTTTTGTACCTTCACCCGCAATAGCCGAAACCGATCGTCCGAAGCGCGTTGCAGCGTAGTGCCCTGAAAACCCCGTGGACGTGACCAGCACCAGCCCTCCCAGACTGCGTGAAGCGCCAGCCCCTCCTGAATTCGTTACGCCGTTGACCGCCAGCGCCGCCGCTTCCGTTGCAAGCGCGTCCTGGGTGAGGCGCTCGGAATCAATCTCTATTGGGTCAAAGAGATCAAGGTCACGAGGCGAAGCCACAAGCAGGGATGGATCGGCAAGTTGCTCATAAGGATCTTCCGGCGCAACCCGCGCCATGGCCACAGCCCGCTCTGCAAGACGGTCAGGATCGGCGCCCGCGTTGGCTGAAACACTAGCAATGCGGCGGCCAACAAAAACACGCAAGGCGAAATCGTCGCTTTCCGACGATTCGGTTCCCTCGACCTTGCCTAATCTCACCGAGACGCTAACAGACCGCGCCCGCATCACAACCGCGTCAGCGTGATCGGCACCAGCTCGTTTTGCTGCAGCTACGAGAAAGGCTGCCCGATCAACAAGATTATCCGCCGAACTATCTGAAATCATTATACAATCCGAGCTTCCCAAGCACATCACGGCTCAACCGGGCACCGCAACTTTCGGCGAGGGAGAAACCGGGACTTGTTAAAAAATATCGTCAAACTGTTCGACAATGGGCTGATTACAGCCATATCTTGTTTCTATATTGCCGAAATCAAAGGGCTTCAAGGCAAGCCCTTCCACATTTCTCCAAATTCCAAGAGCTTGGCATGGTTGCAACCGGCGGAAATCTCTATCTACAGTGTCTGATGATTTTGGGCGGCGCCATTATAGCCGCGCCGCTGTTCAAGCGATTAGGGCTTGGCACGGTCCTCGGTTATCTTGCCGCCGGCATTACGATCGGCCCTGTAGCCAGCCTCATCGCCGATGGTGAGGAATTTCTACACTTTTCCGAACTTGGCGTTGTGTTCCTTCTCTTTATTATCGGGCTGGAGTTGAAGCCGTCGCGACTTTGGGCGCTTCGCCACTCGATTTTCGGGCTTGGCACCGCACAGGTTCTGCTTTGCGGAGCCGCCTTGACCGCCCTCGGCATCTACTTCGCTAGCCTCAGTCCGCAGGCAGGCGTTATCATTGGTTTCGGCCTTGCACTCTCTTCCACGGCATTTGCCATGCAGGTTCTGGAAGACCGGGCCGAAACAAACCAGAAGCACGGCCAGCGGGCTTTTTCGATTCTGCTGTTTCAGGATCTCGCTATCGTGCCAATCCTTGCCATAATTCCGGCACTCTCTCCGAACGAGCCTTCACAAGCAAGCGCCGGGTTCCATCTCGCCACGGCTATCGCGGCCATCGCAGCGCTGGTCGTTGCGGGACGCTATCTTATTAACCCGATGTTCCGCATTATCGCCAACACCGGCGCTCGCGAAGTAATGATTGCAGCAGCACTCTTCGTTGTATTGGGATCGGCCAGTTTGCTGCAAGCCGCCGGATTGTCGATGGCCATGGGTGCGTTCATTGCAGGCGTTCTGCTTGCAGAGTCCTCCTATCGGCACGAACTTGAAGCGGACATTGAACCTTTTCGCGGCATTTTTCTTGGACTGTTCTTCGTTGCGGTTGGCTTGTCGCTAAACCTCACGGTGATCCTGCAGTACTGGAAGATCATTCTTCTTGCGGTGCCCATCTTCATGGCAACCAAGATCGCCATCATTTATCTACTATGCCGTATCTTCCGGTCCAGCCATAACGATGCGGTGCGGATTGCCTTTCTTCTTCCGCAGGGAGGCGAATTTGCTTTCGTTCTGTTCTCTGCGGCCTCGGCTGCAGCCATCATTTCAAGTGCTCTCGGTTCCGAGCTTGTGGCCGCTGTCACCGTATCCATGGCTCTCACGCCGCTTTCCGTGGCGATCGGATCGAAGCTGCTGATCAAGGACAAGACTATCGACGTCATTGAGGAAAACTACGAGGGCGCAGGTTCTGACGTTTTGATGATCGGCTTTTCGCGATACGGCCAGATTGCCTCACAGATTCTTCTTGCAGGCGGTATCGACGTAACCGTGATTGACAGTTCGCCAAACCGTGTTCGTGCAGCCGGGAAATTCGGTTTCCGCATTTACTTTGGCGATGGCACCCGCAAGGACGTGCTGGAAGCCGCTGGAATTCGAAAAGCAAAGATTGTCGCCGTCTGTACACACAAAAAGGAAACGACCAACCACATCGTCAATCTCATACAGTCAGAATATCCGGATGTACGGCTGTTCGTTCGCTCCTATGACCGCGAGCATACGTTGCAATTGAGGGCTCAGGGCGTTGAATACGAACTGCGAGAAACCTTTGAGTCCGGTCTCCTTTTCGGTCAACGGACGCTCGAAGGTCTTGGCATGGCCGAAGCGCAAGCTTACGGAATTCGCGAAGACGTCCGTCAGCGCGACGAAGATCGGCTCCACGTGCAGGCATCCGAAGGAATCCTGGCGGGTCGTCACCTGTTGTTCAACAAGCCGGTCACACCAGAACCTCTGGTGAAGCCCACCCGCGAAGGTCAGCGTATCGACAAGGGTACGGACGATATCCTGTCTGCTTCACCGTCAACCGACACGGTCGGATCCCCGATCCCGGCGGAATAGCAAACAGTTAGAGCGGCTCCGACGGTTTCGTAAAAGCAGGAACCGCTCCAGGAAGCCGATAAATTCAAGTTGCAAGAATTGAATTTATCGGCACCACTTTTCCCTCGACCGCCAGTTCTATGGCGCGCTTCAATTCGTCACGAATGTCGGCGCTCTGCTGCAGGATTTGCTCGAACTTCAGAAAATCGAGCAGTCCAATTCGTTCAACGTTGGGACGGATGAAAACATGCGGCGGGCGAATGCGGAATTTATTCTCGATGATAGAGCACATCGTGAGCTGGTTTGCACCGATCACCGCCTCAAATGTGGTTGGCATGTAGTCGTCTGGTCCAACCGGGGTCCCGACAACATCAATGCCAATAACGATATCAGCCTCGTCGAATAGCAAATCGAAGGGAACGGGATTGAGCAAGCCGCCATCGACCAGAATACGACCATTCCGGCGTACCGGTGCGAAAACGGGCGGGATGGCGCAGGATGCCGCGATCGCGGATCGCAGATCGCCGTCGCGAATATGAATCTCCCGAGCGGCGTGAAAGTCTGCCGCTGTGATACTCATGGGAATTTTCAGCTCTTCCACATTGGTGGGCAGGCTCGCAGGCAGAAAAACGTCCAGCACCTTCTCGATATTGAACTGGCTAACACGCAGCCCCCCCTTGAGCAATTCTACCCAACGCGCTGGACGGGTCTGCCACACGCGCCTTGCGACTTCCGAGCGGCGATTGAAAATCGCCGCCATATAGTCGTGAATTTCCCGGCCGGTCATGCCACTGGCCATTCCGGCCCCTACGATGGAGCCGATTGAAGAACCCGCGATGGCAACCGGCTTAATGCCCAGTTCGTCAAGCACCTCAACAATATGGATATGGGCAATGCCGCGTGCCCCACCACCGCCGAAAGCGACGGCTATTCGGGGGGAAGACGGAATTGCCTTTTCCAAGTTGGCACCTTTCAGCTTTGGGCTGGACCGTAGATCAGAATAGCTGGTTCTGCTTCAAGCAGCTTCTTGGCAATGGCTTTCACCTGATCCAGCGTCACTGCATCAATCAGTTGCGAACGCTTGTCGATATAATCGCGCTGGAGTTCGGCTTCCTGCAAGCTTACGAGCGTTTCGGCGATTGCCGCAGAAGAATCCAGATTGTTGACGGCATAGGATCCCTTGAGGAAGCTCTTGGCTGCGGCCAGCTCCGCTTCTGTCGGACCATCGGCAGCCATCGCGGCAACCTGTTCACGGATGATTTTCAGCGATTCCTGCGCCTTGTCGGGTCGGGTTGCTGTCGAAATCATCAATGCTGAAACATGGTCGCGCATAACCATGGATGAGGAGACCGAATAGGCAAGGCCACGCTTTTCACGCACCTCGGCATAAAGACGCGAGGTGAAGCCACCACCCAGAATATGGTTCATCAAATAGGCAGCGAAGAACTCGGGGTCCTTGCGCGGGATAGCCGGATAGACGAAGCTGATCGAGGTCTGCGGCATATCAAAATTGAGGCTGGTGGTTGTACCCAGCGCCAATTTTGCATCAGGCACGGGAACCAGTTCGGCCGTTGCCGGCAGTTCACCGAATACCTTATCGAGCAGTCCACCGAGATCTTTGGCGCTGATAGCCCCCACGACGCCGATTGTCAGGCGGTCCCGCGCAAAGTTCTTGCGATGAAAATTCACCAGCTCGTCGCGTGTGATCGATTGTAGCGACTTCACGGTGCCGTCGTTGGGACGTGCATATGGATGATTGCCATAAAGAACTTCGGAAAACTTGCGCGATGCGATCGTCGAAGGGTCGCGTTGCGAAGCTTCGATGCTGGCAACGACCTGCTGGCGAATACGGTCAACGGCATCCTGATCAAAGCGCGGCTTGTTGACTGCAAGGGCAAGCAGACTGGTTACTGTATCGCGATTTTCGGCAAGCATGCGAATACCGCCTGAAACCGAATCCTGCGTCGCGGAAAAGCTCATTTCCGCGCCCAGATTATCCATCCGTTCCTGAAACGCATCCGATTTCAGATCGCCCGCGCCTTCGTCGAAAAGACCCGTCATCAGATTAGCCAACCCTTCCTTGCCGGAAGGGTCCTGCGATGTGCCGCCCTTGAACGAAAACCGCATCGAAATAAGTGGGACCGAGTCATCCTCTACCAACCAGGCATGAATGCCTTTTGGCGAAACAACTTCCTGAATTTCGATGGCCCGTGCGGGCAAAGCGCACACGACCAACAACGTCATAGTCGCCACGTACAGGCCCAAAGCGGACCGGGCATGGCGAGACTCAAAAACACGTTTGAAGTTCAGCATGAGAATGTTCTTCACTGGATCGCTCCTCCCGCCCCGTTGCCGCCTACGCCTTCAGCGGATGCATTCGGGTTCTCGCGAGCACTTTGCGGCTCCGCATTTGGTGGAAGCAGGTAACTTGTTACCGATTGGTCTTTAACGAGATAACGTGTCGCCACATCCTTGATCTGGTCGACGGTAACACTCTTGATGACCTCCGGCCATTTCTGGACGTCGTCAACCGTTTGTCCCACCGATAACGATGAGCCATAGATCCTTGACATACCCGCCTGGCTATCGCGCGCAAAGATAACTGCTTTCAGGAAGCGATTGCGAGCCTGATCAAGCTCGGCCTGACTGACGCCATCCTTGATGATCCGCGCGACTTCGGCTTCCACGGCCTTTTCGACATCGCCGAGTGTAGCACCATTGCGCGGCGCACCATAAACGGAGAACGTACCGTCATCGAGCGCGTCGCCGCCATAGCTCGCTCCCGTATTGGCGGCGATACCCTGTTTGACGATCAGTTCCTGGTAAAGACGCGAGCGCAATGAACCTCCCAGAATTTCACTCAGGAGATCCAGAGCGGGAGCATCGCCCGCCTTCACATTCGGAAACCGCTTTTCATTCGCGTAGGATGGCACCAGCCAGGACACACGGAATGAGGGCGTGCTGACGCGTTCGTCGTGCAGCGTCACAACGCGGGCCGCATGCTTCGCAGGCTCCTGCGGGCGCTCTCGCGGCAGGACTTCGGCGCGTTTTGGTACCTTTGCCCAGGTTTTTAGTGTCAGTTCGCGTACGCGCTCAGGTGAAACATCTCCGGCAATAATAAGCGTCGCGTTGTTCGGCGTGTAATATTGCTGATAAAAATCGATAGCGTTCTTGAGGCTCAGCTTTTCCATCTCCTGCTGCCAGCCGATGACCGGCTTGCGGTAGGGATGGTTATAGAAAAGAACGGCGTCGGTGTTTTCCATGAGCATGGACGCAGGGTTCGAGTCGACCCGCATGCGGCGCTCTTCCAGAATAACGTCCCGTTCTGTTTTCACGGCCTCTTCGTTCAGGATCAGATTTTCCATCCGGTCCGACTCGAATTGCATTACCATTTCGAGGGCTTCGGGCGATACGCGCTGAAAATAAGCCGTATAATCGTAGGAGGTGAACGCATTTTCCTGCCCCCCGATGGAGGCAACTTTCGCGGAGAATTCACCTGCCGGATGATTTTTCGTTCCCTTGAACATCAGGTGCTCAAGGAAGTGCGCAATGCCCGAAACACCGGGCGCTTCATCCGCCGACCCCACGTGATACCAGATCATCTGGGTCACGACCGGAGCGCGATGATCCGGGATAACCACCACTTCCAGGCCGTTTGGCAAAGAAAAATGACTGACACCGTCTGACTGGGTAATTTTGGGCAGGGTTTCCTGCTCGACAGCTGATGCGGACGTTGTTGCCGGTTGTGCTTCGGCTGGAGCGGGCTGGTTGTCCGCCCGGACAGCACCGCTTGCCAACGGCAATACCATTACGAAACCCAGGGCGGTGGACAATAGCAAGCGCCGGAGTGAGGGGTTATTCACCAAGCGACATCTCCAATCGGTTTCATTACTACCCGGTCATTCCGGCAGCATATCAACTTTCATGCGGACGGGATCGTCCGCTCATTCAACTGGGGGCTTTGCATTGGATCAACCGAACGATTGTGCCCCCATAGTTACGCTCTTCCAGGACAACGAATCGTTCACCCAGTTCCAACGCCGCTTCACCATCTTCTTCAAGCACCAAAAGTGCGTCAGGATTAAGCCAACCGCCTTGGAGTGCTGACAAAAATGCCTTTTCCCCCATGCGTCGTCCGTAAGGGGGATCAGCAAAGACCAGATCGAACGGCTCCATCGTACCGACGATACCCAACTGGCAGGCATCGCGCCGCAAAATCTTGGTGTGCCCCTGAAGACCGAAGGCCTCGATGTTCTGGCGCAGCAATCCTCGTCCTTCGGCAGATTCTTCCACGAAGGTCGCGTAGCGGGCGCCTCGCGACAAGGCCTCCAGTCCAAGCGCACCGGTACCCGCAAACAGGTCGAGCACGCGGGCGCCCTCCACCTTATCGGGGAACTTGTGCGCAAGAATGTTGAACAGGCTCTCGCGGGTGCGGTCGGTGGTAGGACGAATAGCGTTGGTCGAGGGCGTTACGAGCGCACGCCCACGAAACTTACCGCCGACGATCCGCACCGCCGCCTCCACTTCTGCCACCGCCTGACTTGCCGCCACCCGGTTTTCCGCCTGGCTTGCCACCCGGCTTATTTCCGGGGTCGCGACGCGGACCATCATCAAAATTGCGGGACTTGCCGCCGGGGCCACTGCTGCGTGGGCCTGAACGCGTATCGCGGTCGGAAGCGCCAAACCGGCCTTCTCCACGCGGCCCACCCGGTTTACCGGATTTGCGCCCCTCAAAGCCACCCTTGCCACGTTCTGCGCTCCGCCCCTCTGCATCACGCAATTCTGCACGCTCGCGCTTGCCGGGGCGGCGCTCCTTGCGTCCATCCTCACGAGGCTCGCGGCGCGCCTCTTCCGAGCGATTTGCATCAGGACGCGAAGGACGTGCATCCTTGTCAAAGCGGCCTTCAGGACGCTTGCTGAAGCGACGTTCGCCTCCTTCTTCGCGCCCTTGGTCCTCATCACCAACCCGGCGCGGACGCATCTGCAGATCACCACTGAACTTCGCCGACCGATGCGGAAGCTGATGCTCGACACGCGCCGGCTTTGCAGCTGCCTTTTCACCCTTCGGGCGTGCGCCCGGAGCCATCCAGACATTGGCATTTCCGCGACGACGCGGCTCGACTTTTTCAGTCTTGTCTTCGCGTCCGCGGCGACGATCCCCCGTGCTGGAAATCCATTCGCGCTCACGCGGCTGACGGCGACGTTCGCCTTCCTGACCTGGTTCGCCTTCTTCCATTTCGCGGCGTGTGCGCCCTTGCACCGCCGTATTGGAAAATTCATTCAAAACCGGCGCATCGAAATCTGCTCCGGCTTCCTCGATAAGCTTGTCACCGAGCTGATCCCGCAGGATACGCCCCTTGATTTCGCGCACCGCGCCTTCTTCAAGGTCTCCGAGCTGAAACGGGCCGAACGAAACGCGGATAAGCCGGCCGACCGTAAGCCCCAGTGCGCCGAGAATGTTCTTTACTTCGCGGTTTTTGCCTTCGCGCAGTCCGATGGAAATCCAGACATTGGCGCCTTGAACACGTTCAAGTTCAGCTTCCACGCTGCCATAGAACACGCCATCCACGGCAATGCCGTTCTTCAGATCATCCAGCTGTTGCTGAGTGACCTTGCCGTGAGCACGCACGCGATAGCGGCGAAGCCATCCGGTGGACGGCAACTCAAGGACACGAGACAACCCGCCATCATTGGTCAGCAGCAGAAGCCCCTCGGTATTGATATCGAGCCGCCCAACCGACAGCACGCGAGGCATTTCCGCAGGCAGCGCCTCAAAGACCGTTGGGCGACCTTCCGGATCACGATTTGTCGTCACGAGCCCGGCTGGCTTATGATAAAGCCAGAGACGGGTGCGTTCGGCCTGCTTCAATGGCTTGCCGTCGACCGTAATGACATCGGTACGTTTCACATTGATTGCCGGACTTTCCAGTACCTTGCCATTTACTGCGATACGTCCGGCCGCGATCATCGTTTCAGCTTCGCGCCGCGATGCTATTCCAACGCGAGCAAGACGCTTGGCGATGCGTTCACTCGTCTCTTCCTGACCCTCAACATCGCGCGGCCCGAATTTGCGCGACTTGTCGCGCCCGGCATCATCGCGGCGCTGACGGCCTTCGCGGTCTTTGTCACGGTCTGGTCGCCCGGGACGGTCGGAGCGTCCTCCACGGCCATGCGGACGCTTGCCGTCCTTGTTGTCGTCGTCTTTAGTCATCTGATATGGCCTTTCAGCAGCGCTGCCGTGTCACCTTACACCTTTAATGACAGGCAAGGGACAGCCGGAAACAGGAACGCCGTATAAATCCGTTCGCAAATCGGTTTCGATTTCGAGAAATATGCAGTAACAAATCACTCCATGGCTTGCGAGCGAAATTTCTGAAAGAATGCACGAAGTGGAACAGGCGTGAAAAAGCGTGCCGAAGCCATGAACCGGAATGTGGCAGCTCCAATGGAGGTCGCGCTAGCAGAAGCGCGAGCTGCCAGTGCGCGCGGTGAGGTCCCCATTGGTGCGGTCATCGTGCATCAGGGCTCGATCATCGCACAGGCGGGCAACCGCACACGAGAATTCAACGACGTAACCGCTCACGCTGAAGTGCTTGCAATCCGCGAAGCGGGTCTGGCGCTGCGATCGGAACGACTTGTCGATTGCGATCTCTATGTAACGCTGGAGCCGTGTGCGATGTGTGCGGCCGCCATTTCTTTCGCCCGCATACGTCGCCTCTATTACGGCGCTTCCGATCCGAAAGGGGGAGGCATAGAATATGGGCCGCGCTTTTACACGCAGCCCACCTGTCATCATGTACCGGAAGTTTATGCAGGCTTCTCCGAAGGCGAAGCCCAGGCGATCCTTAGGGATTTCTTTCGAGAGAAACGCTGAACGGTTCAGTTCAACACTTTCCGGCCGGTCATATAACGCAACGTGTCATCCCCTAGCGCGAAATGATGGACAAGCGCCATCAGAACGTGCCCGGCAATAACGGCCAGCAAAATCCATCCCAGCAAACCGTGCAACGCGTTGCCGGGAGCAGTCAGAACCGCATTTTGCACGCCTGTCTGTTCGAAAATCTGGATGCCAAGAAACGCGAAGCCTCGCCCACTGCCATATGTACGCAGCAGAGCCACCGCTGGAACTGTGAACATCAGTCCATAAATTGCAAGATGACCCAACAGAGCGAGCTTTCCGGCAAGGCTTTGCTTATGCGGACGGCGGTGAATATTCAACAATCCCCAGATACCGCGCAGCAGGACAAGCATCAGAAGCACAAAACCGAGCTGGTGATGCGCAGACCAGAAAAAATTATAAACTGCCGTATTCTTGGCAAAGATACGAAGAAGGGCAGACATAAACTGCCATAGAAACAATAAAGCCATTGACCAATGGAACACTCTGCTGAGCAGCCCATATCCATTACGACTATCTAAAAAATTATTCACATTGCTCATATAATCAAACCTTACACCTAGAGCTAATATGATACGATCTATTGAAAATTGATCTTTGATTGAAATCAAATAAACGTCAGAAGAACATTACAAAAATTTAACAATAGAGCGAGCATGATAAAATGCACATTCTATAACGAAGAGATACCGGCCTACAGACTAACCAAGCACCCCTTATTCGAACTGAATCAAATCGCCGCGGCATTACTCTCAAATACAAAAAGCCGCAGATTAATTGCTGCGGCTTTTCTGGGAATACCAATTCAGTATTAGTTCCAGGGCAGATAATCGCGCCATCCCTTGGACTTGCCGGACGCCTTCTTGCGCTCGCGTTCCTTCTGGGCCTCATCTGTACCCAGCTCACCCACAGCAGCGGTTGATGCAGGCTGGCGGTAAGCAAGCGGCGGCTCGCTGAGATAGCGGCGCGTCGTGGAAGACCCCTGAACCTGCTGTTGGCGCGCTGCCTTGTAGGCTGCAACCTTTGCCGGATCGAATGTCGGCGTGCGGGATTCATAGTCTTCGCGGCGGCTATTGCCGCGGGGCAATGCCGCCTGGATATTGGACGCTACCGGCACATCCTGAACGACCGGAGATACGAAATTCGGATCATCGCGGTTCGCGGTAATCTCGTCCCGGAGGCGTTTGCGGCGCTGTTCCGGTGATTCCGGCCAATTCGGATCGCTAGCGCTGGCAACACTTTGTTGAGGCGCAGGCAGCTGGCCCTTGTCACCCGGAGCCGGGCGGACCAGATCAGGACGCGGCTTGTAGTCAATCCGCTCTTTCTTGTTCTTACCCTGTCCGAAGCTCGCCAGATTCGACACATCGTCAAAGAGCTGCGCTCCTGCCGTTTTGTCGGTTCCATAGGTTGGCGAAGACACACAGCCAGATAGCGAAACTCCCGCTATGGCTGTCATAAGCACCAGAACTCGTCCTTCAATCTTCATTAGCGCCACTTCTTTTACGCCTGCCGGTTTTATCTTCACCAAGATTTGCTCAGACGAGCCTTGACTGAAAAAACCGGCAACTCCAAGGCAGATCTTGAAATTATCCGAGGACTGCCTTGTACATGAGTGCAACCCATGCGGCAATCCGATGTTAACCGCTATTTCACCATGTTCGAAGGGAAGTTTGCAACCCCGTTTCTAAAGCTCCCGGCACGCGAAATGCCGAGAGCAACTTCGTGCGAATGCGATCAAACCTCAAGCTTGCCCAGAGCCTTGAGCTCGCGAAGCGCCATCGCGTCCCGCGCCGACACCTCGGGAAACTCGGGATCGGAGCCGACATCCGTCGTATAACGCCATGAGCGGGCGCATTTTTCGCCCTCAGCGCGTGCAGGCACAACGGCCACACCTTTTACATCGCCGAGCGTGAAGGCATCGTCAGGCGCGTTGGCATCGCTCAGCGAAATGCCGCTTGTGATGCAGATTTCCGCAAAATCGAGACCCTCGAGCGAATCGGTCAGGCTCTTGTCGGAAATGTAGACAACCGGAGAAGCTTCCAGCGACGATCCGATGCGCTTGTCGGCACGTTCCAGTTCAAGAGCACCCGTGACGACACGGCGCACCGCGCGCACCTTGCGCCACTTTTCAGCCAGCACGTCGTCGCGCCATTCGGCTGGCGTCGGGCGGAACTGTTCGGCATGGACCGAAACCGACTGCGGATAACGGTCGAGCCATGCTTCTTCCATGGTGAAAGGCAGCATGGGCGCAAGCCATGTCGTCAGGCGGTCGAAGATTTCGCGCACGGTCTGCAACGCGGCCTTGCGGCGAACGCTTGACGGCGCATCGCAATAAAGCGCGTCCTTGCGGATATCGAAATAGAAGGCCGACAGCTCGACATTCATGAAATCGATCAGCGCACGGGCAATGCGCTTGAAGTCGAACGCGTCATAACCGGAACGGACAACTTCATCCAGCTCGGTCAGACGATGCAGCATCAGGCGTTCCAGTTCCGGCAGATCGGCATAAGCGACGTTTTCGCCTTCATCATGCGCCAGTGTGCCTAGCATCCAGCGGATGGTGTTGCGCAGCTTGCGGTAGGCGTCGATATTGGTCTGGATGATGCTCTTGCCGAGGCGTTGATCTTCCCAATAATCGGTCGTCATGACCCACAGACGCAAAATATCCGCGCCGGATTCCTTGATGACGTCCTGCGGGGTCACCGTATTGCCGAGAGACTTCGACATCTTCTTGCCATGCTCGTCCATGGTGAAGCCATGGGTCACAACGGCATTGTACGGCGCGCGACCCCGCGTACCACAGCTTTCCAGAAGTGAGGAATGGAACCAGCCGCGATGCTGGTCGGAACCTTCGAGATACACGTCCGCCGGCCATTTCATGTCCGGGCGATCTTCCAGCGTGAAAGTGTGGGTCGAACCGGAGTCGAACCACACGTCGAGGATGTCGCGTACCTGCACCCACGCCTCACCGGCGCGGCTGCCGAGGAAACGTTCACGCGCGCCTTCAGCGAACCATGCGTCCGCACCTTCGGCCTCGAAAGCATCGAGAATGCGCTTGTTGACGGCATCGTCCAGGAGAATATTGCCCTCGTCGTCCGCGAAGACGCAGATCGGCACACCCCATGCGCGCTGGCGCGACAGCACCCAGTCCGGGCGGCCTTCGATCATCGAGCGCAGGCGCGTCTGACCGGCAGCCGGGACGAAACGCGTATCGTCGATCGCCTTCAGCGCACGCGAACGCAGTGTGGTGCCGTCGCCGAGGTTCTTGTCCATATAGACGAACCATTGCGGTGTGTTGCGGAAGATGACCTGTTTCTTTGAGCGCCACGAATGCGGATAGGAGTGCTTCAGGCGACCGCGGGCGAAGAGCTTGTCACGGGCGATCAACTGATCCATGACGGATTTGTTGGCATCACCCTTCTTGCCGTTGTCGTCGATAACACGTGCAGGACCGCCTTCGCGGTCCGGACCGAAGCCCGGCGCGTCCTTGGTATAAAAGCCGGCATCGTCAACGGGGAACGGGATGGCGACATCGATACCGCGCGCTTCCAACTCACGGACATTGTTCATCCAGGCTTCAAAGTCTTCACGACCATGGCTCGGCGCAGTGTGCACGAAACCGGTACCGGCATCGTCGGTGACATGATCGCCGTCGAGCATGGGTACAACGAACTCATAACCGCCGCCAAAGCCCTTCAACGGATGGTCGAGCACAACCTTGCCAAGCTCATCGGACGAAATGCTGCGCAGGCGCTTGAACTGAAGCTTTGCCTTGGCGAAGCTTTCTTCGGCCAGCTTGTCGGCAAAGATAAGCTTTTCGCCGGGACGCGGGCCGAAGTCGTTCTCGGCTTCGGTCACTTCGTAAAGTCCATATTCAATCCGCGAGGAATAGGACACAGCCCGATTGCCGGGAATGGTCCATGGAGTGGTCGTCCAGATCACCACGGCGCTGCCAAAGAGATCGTTCTGACCAGCCACCGGGAACTTGACCCAGATCATATCCGACTCGACGTCGTGATATTCGACTTCGGCTTCGGCAAGTGCCGTGCGCTCGACGACCGACCACATCACCGGTTTGGAGCCACGATAAAGCTGGCCGGAAGCGGCAAACTTCAGCAATTCGCCCGCAATGCGCGACTCGGCATGGAAGTTCATTGTCGTGTACGGGTTTTCAAAGTCGCCCAGGATGGCGAGGCGTTTGAATTCTTCCGTCTGGACCTTGATCCAGCTGGCGGCGAATTCCCGACATTCCCTACGGAATTCGTTGATCGGCACCTCATCCTTGTTCTTGCCTTCGGCGCGATATTTCTCCTCGATCTTCCACTCGATCGGCAGGCCATGGCAATCCCAGCCCGGAACGTAGTTCGAGTTATATCCGCGCATCTGGAAGGAGCGCGTGATGACATCCTTGAGAATTTTGTTCAGCGCATGGCCGATATGGATATTACCGTTGGCGTAAGGAGGACCATCGTGAAGCACATAAAGCGGGCGATCCTTCGCCTGTTCACGCAACTTCTTATAGAGGTTCATGCCCTCCCAGCGCTCGACGAAAAGCGGCTCGCGTTGCGGAAGCCCGGCGCGCATCGGAAATTCTGTCTGCGGAAGATAAAGAGTTTTGGAATAATCGATTTTGGTCGTCTCAGTCATGAGGGTATTCGCCTGTGAAGCCCCGGCCAGAGATGGCGGGCATGTGGATCAAAGAAAACAGGGGACTGTAGAGCACAGCCGGTCGCTCCCGGACCTCCGCGCCACATATTGCCTGGCAAAACAGCCGTTCAGGCAAAGCGGGAGGCCGGGCCAATAATTCGTATGGCCGTCATGATAAGCCGAAAATCCGTCATCATGGGCACGCTTTTAGCAATGAGCTTCGCAGGAATAAAGAGGTTTGAGGGGCAAAGACGCAATAAAACTGCATCCCTGCCCCTGAAAAGGTTTACATAAACGCCGTTGAGGTCAGTCCAACGAGAAATCGAAACGATAAGTCGCCGACACGCCGACCATAAACTGATCCCGCGAGCCGCGCTCCTTGACGATGCTCGAATCCTTCGCCGATCCTTGCAAGCGGTTGTACTCTCCGAACAGGCTGGTATCGACCTTGTCAGTCGCCTTCCAGGTGATCGCGCCACCCACGCCAGCCGACTTGAAGCCGCTCCCCGGCTTGTATTCTGAAAGTCCCGACGCCGCAGCCTCTTCGGCATCAACGCCGAAATAAGTCTTGAAATAGTCTTTCGAGGCGAAAGTCGCACGCGGGCCGCCCGACACGCGAACGGTCGGGGTCACGTCATAGAACGCGTCGGCAGCAATATCCGCTACGACGCCGTTGTGCGCACGGATACCATGGCGCACTTCGCCGCGCACACGCAGCCAGTCAGTCGGATAAACGTCAACGAACGCACCGGCTTCGCCGCCAAACTTCGTGTCCTTCAGGCCATGAATATCGTCATTGCGTTCGAAGAGAAGCTTGCCAGCGAGCCCCGCACGGAAGCGATCATTGTCAATCAAAGCGAAGGACACGTTGTCATTTCGCGATGAAAAGCGCGTCGCTTCTCCCTGTCGGCCAAGCGAGATCAACGGCTGGGCAGAAAAGCGATACTTGTTTGAACCTTCGAATTTTGGAGCAACAAGACCAGCCGCACCAACCTTGAGATACCAGTCACCGGACCAAAAATGCTTGCGGGCCGGCTGCGCCGCTTCCGCAGCATAAATATCCGTCTGCTGAACGTCTGCGGAAAAAGCAAACGGGCTGCTCATTAGAAATGCGGCACCTGCAACGAGCGCCAGAGAAACAATACGTGCCACATTAAACTCCAACAAAAAGCGCCCCAGCTAGTATTGAGGCATTTATCACTTTTGGTCAAAAATAAGTAAAATTTGATTTAAATTTTAAGTGGAAAACAGGAGCAAGACTTCGCTTCACGCGAAAGAAAGCAGGCGGTCCAGTTCAGACAGCGGCTTCGCCCCGGCAAGAAGAGCTCGCGCCTCAGCATCATCCCGCTTCATCTGATCAATAAGCGGGTCAAGGCCATCGAACTTGATCTCGCTGCGGAGATAGCCGAAGAACGAGACGCAAGCAGTCTCGCCATAAAGATCGCCGGAGAAATCGAAGAGAAAGGTTTCAAGAAGCGGCATACCGTCACTATCCACCGTGGGGCGACGACCAAAACTTGCGACTCCATCGTGCAAGTCGCCATTTTCGCGCCTGAACCTGACAGCATAGATGCCGTGTTTCAGGCCCGCCTGCGCATCTATTTTCATATTGGCGGTTGGAAATCCAAGCGTGCGCCCAAGCTTTTGGCCGTGAATGACCTCACCACACACCATATAGCGATAACCAAGAAGTCCTGCCGCCTGGGCGACATCGCCTTCGCACAACAGGTTTCTTATGCGAGTCGACGAAACCAGATTGGCACCTTCATCTGTAAATGCATCGACCAGCGTAACCGTAAATCCGGCAAATTCTCCCGCCTTTTGAAGAAACTCCGGCGTTCCGCGCCGTCCTTTGCCGAAATGAAAATCATAGCCGGTGACAACACAGCTCGCATGCAGCCTTTCCACCAGAATGTGTTCGACAAAATCTTCCGCCGAACGGGACGAAAACTCAGCCGTGAAAGGCTGCTCCACGACGGCGTCGAACCCAAGAAGGCGTAATATGTCCGCCTTCTTTGCAGCCGCAGTCAAACGATCAACCGGCGCGTCGGGCTTGAAAAAGCTGCGAGGGTGCGGCTCGAAAGTGAGAACCACAGCTGGCAAGCCGCTTCTTTCCGCGATTTCCAACGCACGTTCGAGAACAGCCTGATGGCCGCGATGGACTCCATCGAAATTGCCAATCGCCACCACACAATTTTGCAGGCGTTCAGGCAAGGAATCCGTTCCAGAAAGGCGCTGAAAGCTGGATTTGATCATCTTTGTCTGGTCTTCGATTGGTCGTAAGAGGTTGCCAGCGTTCAAACGAGAGCGTTCAATGAAGCAACCGGACGGTTGCCGTGCTTCTGCAGAAACGCTTCCATTCGGGCAATGTCAACGGTGCCGTCAGTTGTATAATCCGCTGCATGCACTCCGCCGGAGATGTAAAGCACATCCAGTCCGAAGTCGGCAGCGCCCTTCACATCGGTCAGAACACCGTCTCCAATACCGAGAATTCGACTTTTTTCCACTTTCCCGCCGCGAATTTCTTCAGCAAACCGCAACGCTGCCTCATAAATCGGGCGGTGTGGCTTTCCAGCGATGAGGGTGCGGCCGCCCAACTGGCTATATTCGCGCGCGAGAGCGCCAGCGCACCAGATCAACCGCGAGCCGCGCTCAACCATGATATCCGGATTTGCGCAGATGAACGGAAGATTGCGAGAGCGCAAGCGGACCAGCAGTTCCTTATAATCGTCGGGCGTTTCGGTTTCATCATCATAGAGGCCGGTGCAGACAACACCTGCAGCTTCGAATTCTTCGACCCGTTCCACCTCGAGACCGTCATAAATGGTCAATTCGCGCTCGCAGCCGATATGAAACACCTTTCGCGGACCTTCTGCGATCAGATCTCTGGTTACATCGCCCGATGTCACAACACGGTCATATGTATCCGCGGGCACGCCAAGTCCCAGCATCTGCGCTTCGACATCAGGATGAGGTCGTGGAGAATTGGTTACCAGAATAACTGTAACGCCGTTGGCGCGTGCGCGTTTTAGCGCCTCAATCGCCGCCGGATAGGCGGACACACCGTTATGCACTACACCCCATACATCGCAGAAGAGCACATCGTACTGGTCGGTCAGATCATCGAGGCGGTCGAGCTGCTTCATGGTTTCCTCTTGATAATTCATCTGTAAGGCGAGAATTGCCAGCGCTCCATCTAACCCAGCCGACCCCATCTGTCACGGCCTTTGGCCCGGATTCCGACAGGTAAAGCTTCGTTCAATCATCCCACAGGGGATTTCACCCTTCATTTACCCTGCTTCGTGACCGACTATTAGAAAGATATTGATAGGAGCGGATACAACTTTCCATTTCATACACTGCAGATACAACCGCCGGCGGGGGCAAAATTGAAAAACTGGTTTGTTAAATTCGGCAGGCTTTCGCTGCTTGCCTTTCGCCGTCTGCCTCATTCAATGCGCCAGCGTTTCATCGAGGATGAACGCGGTAATTTTGCGATGATGACAGCCTTGGTGCTGGTACCCCTGCTTCTCGCTGGCATGGTCGCGGTTGACACCGCCAATCTCATGCGCGTGCGCAACAATGTGCAGGCTTCGCTTGATGCTGCTGCTTTGGCTGTGGGTAAGAGGTTCTCCACCGGAGCCTCCCAATCCGATATGCAGGCATATGGAGCACGGGTCTTCGGCGCGAACCTTACGGCCATAAACGTTGATGCGGTGCAGTTTCAGGTCAGTTTTCCAGAAGGAGCGCAAGCAAACCAGCAAGTACGGGCAACTGCCAACTTCACATATCAGTCCCTTTTCGGGGTCATAGCGTCTCGCCTGCTGGGTTCAGACCGAAATGACTGGGATAATAAAAAATACGCGATGCAATCAGCCGTAAGACTTAAGAACACGGTCGAAGTTGCGCTTGTCCTCGATAACTCCAAGTCCATGGATGAAACAAGAAGCGGATCGTCAAAAAAACGCATCGATCTTCTAAAGGAAGCCGCCTCGCAACTTGTGGAAACGATGGCCTCGCAATCCGCACTCATAACCCATGTCGAAAAACCTGTGCAGTTTTCGCTGGTTCCTTTCGCCGGTTCTGTGAACGTCGGCTCGCAATATCTCAATGCGGCCTGGATGGACCCGGAAGGCAAGTCTTCTGTCAATCTTGAAAATTTCAGCCTGCCCGTCACGATCGACAGTACCCGCAAGATAGAAGAAAAGCCCGCGGGCAGCGGGCGATATTACAAAGTGGGAACCGGCTGGGGAGAACGCAACAACAAGCCTTTTTCGCGCGCGGAGCTTTATGCTGACCTTACACGGAGATCAAGCGAGCAGTGGCTCTCCTGGCAGGGGTGCGTCGAATCCCGTCCCGGCCCTTATGCGCTGGATGTAACGCCGCCTTCTGACAGCAATCCGGATACGTTGTTTGTACCGATGTTCGGCCCGGCTGAGTATTACAACACCGACAGCAGGGGGAACGTCACTTCCACCGTTTTGAACAGCTGGTGGCAAGACGACACCTCCCTCGCCTACTCGCCCCGACAAAGCGACTTGAAAAAATATTACCTGCGCGATTCCCTCGACAAGATCTACCGGGGCGGAAGATCGACAGACGGCGGCCCTAACTATAGCTGCACCACATCACCTCTCACGCCCTTGACTGACGTTACAACCGCACAAGGAATGAAAACGATCCAAACCGCGATCAAGGCAATGGTGCCAGCCGGTGGCACGAATGTTCCTGAAGCCATGGCCTGGGGCTGGCGAACCATCGTTCAGGGTGCCCCGTTCACAGAGGCCCGGGCTGCAACGGAACGAGGCAATGACAAGGTGGTGATCGTACTCACCGATGGCGCCAATACTTATTATAAATATGACGGTTTGGCTGGCTCGGGGCCAGACCGTGCCGGAAACCTGTCTTATTACTCGGCACATGGCTATACCTCCCGTATAACCAAGAAATACAGCCAGAGCCGCCTCTTTCAGGAAAGCGGCGTTTCGGTTTCGCAAAACAACGCTACATACACCAAGGCTATGAACGCCCGTTTTGCAAAACTCTGCGACAACGCCAAATCCGCCAATATCATCGTCATGACGGTCGCGCTTGATCTCAACGAAGCAAACAGCACAGAAAAGGCCCAGATCGACTTGCTGAAATCGTGCTCTTCAAACTCACGCGTGCGCATGGAAGGGGGAAAACCAGTCAAACTCTTCTGGAATTCGACCGGCGGCGAGCTGAGCGAAACCTTTCGTCAGATTGGCGACGAATTGTCCAATCTACGCATCGTCAATTGATATCGGCAACGGCATCACCATATGCGGGTATCGGCTGCGCCTGCCCGATGGTGGTTCTGTGTTAAGTATGGTGCAAATTAACCATCATTCGCCTGTCAAATTCATCAGGCAATCTTGACAAGATAAGGCACGGCTTCTATCTCAGAGCCACGTTAGCACTCTCAGATGATGAGTGCTAACAAGCGCGGATCGGTTCGATCCGTTAACAGGGTTCAACGTCTATAACACCAAGGGTTATACCATGGCTGATATCAAGTTCCGCCCGCTTCATGACCGCGTCGTCGTTCGTCGCGTTGAATCGGAAGCCAAGACCGCTGGCGGCATCATCATCCCTGACACCGCCAAGGAAAAGCCGCAGGAAGGCGAAATCGTCGCTGTTGGCGCTGGCGCTCGTGATGAAGCAGGCAAGCTGATCGCTCTGGAAGTCAAGGCTGGCGACAAGGTTCTGTTCGGCAAATGGTCGGGCACCGAAGTCAAGATCGGCGGCGAAGACCTGCTGATCATGAAGGAATCCGACATTTTGGGCATCGTTGGCTAACCAAGCCTCGGGCGGTTTCGCTCTTACCTGAAAACCAATTCACCATAATCTGACCGGGACAATTCCCAGGAGAGTAAAATGGCTGCTAAAGACGTAAAATTCGGCCGCACTGCGCGCGAAAAGATGCTGCGCGGCGTCGATATCCTCGCTGACGCTGTTAAGGTAACGCTCGGCCCGAAGGGTCGTAACGTTGTTATCGACAAGTCCTTCGGCGCTCCGCGCATCACCAAGGACGGCGTATCGGTCGCCAAGGAAATCGAACTGGAAGACAAGTTCGAAAACATGGGCGCACAGATGCTGCGCGAAGTAGCTTCGAAGACCAACGACACCGCCGGTGACGGCACGACGACCGCGACCGTTCTGGGTCAGGCAATCGTTCAGGAAGGCGCCAAGGCTGTTGCCGCTGGCATGAACCCGATGGACCTGAAGCGCGGCATCGACCTCGCAGTTTCGGAAGTTGTCGCTGAACTTCTCGGCAAGGCCAAGAAGATCAACACGTCGGAAGAAGTTGCCCAGGTTGGCACGATCTCCGCTAACGGCGAATCCGAAATCGGCAAGATGATCGCGGAAGCGATGCAGAAGGTCGGCAATGAAGGCGTGATCACGGTTGAAGAAGCCAAGACCGCTGAAACCGAACTCGAAGTCGTTGAAGGCATGCAGTTCGATCGCGGTTACCTGTCGCCTTACTTCGTCACCAACCCTGAAAAGATGGTTGCTGACCTCGAAGACGCCTACATCCTTCTGCACGAAAAGAAGCTCTCGAACCTTCAGGCTCTTCTGCCGGTTCTGGAAGCTGTCGTTCAGACCTCCAAGCCGCTCGTCATCATCGCTGAAGACGTCGAAGGCGAAGCTCTTGCAACGCTCGTTGTCAACAAGCTGCGCGGCGGCCTGAAGATTGCTGCTGTCAAGGCTCCTGGCTTCGGCGATCGCCGCAAGGCCATGCTCGAAGACATCGCGATCCTCACCGGTGGTCAGGTTATCTCCGAAGACCTCGGCATCAAGCTCGAAACCGTTACGCTCGACATGCTCGGCCGTGCCAAGAAGGTTTCGATCTCCAAGGAAAACACCACGATCGTTGACGGTGCAGGCCAGAAGGCTGAAATCGACGCTCGCGTTGGCCAGATCAAGCAGCAGATCGAAGAAACCTCTTCGGACTACGACCGTGAAAAGCTTCAGGAACGCCTTGCCAAGCTCGCTGGCGGCGTTGCCGTGATCCGCGTCGGCGGTGCAACGGAAGTTGAAGTGAAGGAAAAGAAGGACCGCGTTGACGACGCCCTGAACGCAACCCGCGCTGCGGTTGAAGAAGGCATCGTTGCTGGCGGCGGCACTGCACTCCTCCGCGCTTCGGCCAAGATCACTGCCAAGGGCATCAATGCCGACCAGGAAGCTGGCATCAACATCGTTCGTCGCGCTCTGCAGGCTCCGGCTCGCCAGATCACGACCAATGCCGGTGAAGAAGCTTCGGTCATCGTTGGCAAGATCCTTGAAAACGCCTCCGAAACCTTTGGCTACAACACCGCCAATGGCGAATTCGGCGACCTGATCAAGGCTGGCGTTGTCGATCCGGTCAAGGTTGTCCGCACCGCCCTGCAGAATGCAGCATCGGTTGCTGGCCTCCTGATCACCACCGAAGCCATGATCGCTGAACTGCCGAAGAAGGATGCAGCTCCGGCTGGCATGCCCGGCGGTATGGGTGGCATGGGTGGCATGGACTTCTAAGAAGTTCAAACGCCATTTTACTGAGAATGCGAGAAAGGCGGCCCTTGGGTCGCCTTTCTTTTTACTTCACGTAACAGTTTGTGATTTATGAAAAATTTACTCTGCTTTCGCTTTACCGCAGGGAATTTCTTATTTTAGAAACTTCTGATTGACTCTCTACCATCAATCATGGTCAATCCCGATTGATAGCGAGATGGACTTCCTGTTTGCCCCCGCACCTTGGAAGTCCTGTCTCAGGCAACAGGAAAGACAGGCCTCGGCTTGTCTTTCCACCTGCCCTCCTGAAAAGCCGGTTTTATTCTGCGGCGGAGATTCTCAACCCATCCGATGCGCGGGCGTCATATCGAGCGCGAGCCATCATTACTTTTGCTTCATTGGCGATGGCCCACTCACCCAGTGCGCGCACCGGGCGCAAAAGGTCGCGCCCCATTTCCGTCAATTCGTACTCGACCTTAGGCGGGATCGTCGGAAAGATCGTGCGCTTGACGAAGCCATCCCGTTCCAGATTGCGTAGCGTCGTCGTCAGCATTTTTTGAGAAATGCCGTCCACGGTTCGGCGCAACTCGTTGAAACGCATGGGATGATTACCAAGATAACTCACCACAAGCACCGTCCATTTATCACCAACGCGAGACAGAATCTCCGTTACAGTCCTGCATGCACTGGTTTCCTTGAAGTCACCGGGTTTCAAAAAAGTGCCTCCTTGTGCCGAAAATTAGTCACTTATATAGCGTCGGTTCCCAACGGTTACCACTCAATTGAGGTACTATCCATGTCTAAACTCAAAGTCGCTGTCATCATCGGCAGCACGCGCGAACAGCGTTTTGCCCCGGTCCCTGCCCAGTGGATTGCGAAGCTTGTTGCCGAACGGCCCGAAATGGACGTCGAAGTTCTTGATCTCGCCGACTATCCAATGGGGTTCTATGGCGACACCGCCACCACGCCCGCTCAAGCGGAAACCGCCGACAAATGGAAAACGAAACTGCGCGGGTTCGACGCGTATATTCTTACGGCGGCTGAATATAACCATGCCCCCACCGCCGTCCTGAAGAACGCTATCGACTATGGTGAGTGGATACAAAAGCCAATGGCGTTCGTTGGCTATGGTGGTGTGGGCGGCGCCCGCGCTGTCGAGCAATTGCGGATGATCGCAGTGGAAATGTCTTCCATGTCGGTCAAAACAGGGGTCCATATCCTCTTCCCTGATTATCTCGCAGTCGTTAAGGGCGAAAATACTCTGGACGATTTCCCTCATCTGGCGGAAGCAGCCAAGAACATGCTGGATCAGCTGATCTGGTGGGGTAGAGCTCTCAAGTCCGCTCGCGCCGTATAACGAAAATGGCAAGCCGGACATCAGAATTCCGGCTTGCCGCTGGCATCGGGCGCCCTATGATTATCCGCAGCTATAACGGAGTGAATAGTCATATGCGCAAGGAACTTCCCATCGCGACAGCCCCGAAAGACGGCCGCAAGATAACAGTCGTCTGGACCGACGAAGACGACCAGCGCAACGAGTCGATTGCGCAATACCGAACCCTTGCTCAATTGCAGGCTGGCGGCGGGCAATGGGATGAAACAGATACAGGCTGGTGGACTTTCACCGACAGCAAGACACAACGCAAGATCGAACCAACTGCCTGGATTTCCGAGGCGGACGATAGCGAACAAGAAGACGACGCTTGACGAAAAGTCCGGTCAATAAAAATTGACTTTTATGATCATATTTTATCAGTCTATCGAATATTAGAAGTTTCACGGAGAAACATTGACCCGCCAAAGATTTGGCGGTGCTATATTCATTCTAAAAGGCTCGGTTCCGAGTCCAAGTTTGCCGGAGACATGAAATGACCGCTACGCGTACCGAAACAGACACTTTCGGCCCGATTGATGTTCCCGCAGATCGTTACTGGGGCGCCCAGACGCAACGCTCGCTGCAAAATTTCCGGATCGGAGGCGAGCGCATGCCGCTTCCGTTGGTTCATGCGCTGGGGGTCGTCAAGCGCGCGGCAGCAGAAACCAACATTGCTCTGGGAAAGCTCGACCCTGTTCTTGGTCAGGTAATCGCGGTGGCGGCGTCCGAAGTCATCGAGGGCAAGCTGGACGATCACTTCCCATTGGTCGTCTGGCAGACCGGTTCGGGAACGCAATCCAACATGAATGCCAATGAGGTCATTTCAAACCGGGCTATCGAGCTTCTCGGTGGTGAAATGGGATCCAAGAAACCGGTCCACCCCAAT
This sequence comes from Ochrobactrum sp. PL_is501, assembly GCF_055816895.1. Classification (NCBI taxonomy): domain Bacteria; kingdom Pseudomonadati; phylum Pseudomonadota; class Alphaproteobacteria; order Hyphomicrobiales; family Brucellaceae; genus Ochrobactrum; species Ochrobactrum sp. PL_is501. Next base: position 111,117 of record NZ_JBVPGR010000034.1, read on the forward strand.
GACCATGTGAATATGAGCCAGTCATCAAATGACAGTTTTCCAACAGCCATTCACATTGCAACCGCAGTTGAAGCGGTAAATCGTCTTTATCCGGCGCTTGAGCATCTAACGACAGCCTTGAAAGTCAAGGAAGACGCTTTCAAGGACATTATCAAAATAGGTCGCACCCATACTCAGGATGCAACGCCGGTCACGCTCGGACAGGAATTTTCCGGTTATAGTGCCGCATTGGAATATGCGCGCCATCGGATCGAGCAATCGCTTGCAGACGTTTTTCTGCTTGCGCAAGGAGGAACCGCCGTTGGCACGGGATTGAACGCGCCGATCGGTTTCGATACGGGTTTTGCTGAAGCCGTGAGCGAAATTACAGGCCTGGCGTTCAAAACAGCGCCCAACAAATTCGAAGCGCTTGCCAGCCATGGCGCTATTCTCAACTTCCACGGAAGCCTGAATGCCTTGGCGGCAGACCTTTTCAAGATTGCCAATGACATCCGTTTCCTGGGTTCCGGTCCCCGCTCCGGTCTGGGGGAACTATCATTGCCGGAAAACGAACCAGGTTCCTCCATTATGCCGGGCAAGGTCAATCCAACCCAGGCTGAAGCGTTGACGATGGTGGCAACCCAGGTCTTCGGCAACCAGACGACCGTAACCGCCGCGGCCAGTCAGGGCCATTTTGAGCTTAACGTGTTCAAGCCAGTTATTGCATATAATGTCCTGCAATCGATCCGCATCCTTAGCGATGCCATGGTGTCATTTGCCGATCATTGTGTCGAGGGAATCGAACCGAACTTGAACCGTATCAAGGAATTGCTGGATCGCTCGTTGATGCTCGTAACCGCGTTGGCCCCAGCCATAGGCTATGACAATGCGGCCAAGATCGCCAAGACAGCCCATAAGAACGGCACAACCTTGCGCGAAGAAGCTCTGGCGAGCGGGCTCGTATCCGAAGAAGACTACGATCGGCTGGTTCGCGCAGAGAGAATGATTGCGCCTGAGTGAATTGGTATTCATACTGTAAACAAACTGTCGAGGATTAGACGGCTTTCCTTGACAGTCAACAATCGTTAATTGATGCCTCAGCTCAACAGGAGATAGCCCCATGTCCACTATCACTCCGCAGACGAATGGCGTTGTAACGCTTATCGCCCGCATATTCCTATCGATTCTCTTCATTATTGCCGGTTACGGCAAGCTCACCGCCATTTCTGGCACCGCAGGCTACTTCGCTGGCCTCGGCCTTCCATTACCGACTGTCACCGCCGTGATCGTCGGCCTGGTTGAGTTGCTCGGCGGCCTTGCAATTCTCGTCGGCTTCCAGACCCGTATCGCAGCGGCCATTGTTGGCCTCTTCACCATCGGAGCAACGCTCGTTGCTCATATGGACTTCTCGCAGGCTATGAACGCCATGATGGCCCAGAAAAACCTGGCAATTGCCGGTGGCCTGTTCATTCTCGCCCTGCACGGCGCAGGTTCGCTGTCGGTCGATGCCAAGCGCAGCTGATAAAAGCACTACATACGACGAAAAAGCCGCGCCTTCATCGGGCGCGGCTTTTTCAATTGAGCGTATATGAACGGGTTCTATGCAAGGCTGATTGCTATCAGCGCCCTAACCCTTGGCGAATACGCGATGCTACCTCCGCCACACGTGCATTGCCGTGGCTTCGTCGCGCCGAAACAAGACAGGCCTGCGAGCGCAAAATAACGCCGTCTTCCAGCACCTTGAGACGGTTGGCGCGCAAGGTGGACCCCGTAGAAGTTATATCCACGATCATGTCGGCGGAACCTGCCGCCGGTGCACCTTCGGTCGCACCGAGGCTTTCCACGATGCGATAGACCTGAATACCGTGTTTCTGCGAAAAGAACTGCTGAGTCAGACGCCAGTATTTTGTGGCGATGCGAAGGCGACGGCCATGACGCTGGCGAAAGTCTGCAGCCACATCGTCCAGATCTGCCATGCTGGTCACATCACGCCAGACTTCAGGGACAGCCACCACCACGTCAGCGTGACCAAAACCAAGCTCAGCTTCAATAGCCACACGTTCTTCCGAATGTGCCAATGTCTCGCGAACGAGGTCCTCACCTGTAACGCCCAGATCGACGCTGCCATACCCAAGCTCGCGCGCAATTTCCGAAGCAGAAAGAAACAGGATATCCAGATCATCCTCACCTTCGACGCGCGCACGGTAATTGCGCGAGTCATCCGGCAGGACGACTGTGTAACCTGCATTTTTGAGCACCGCCAGCGTCTGCTCTTTCAACCGTCCCTTGGATGGCAATGCGAGTGTCACGCTCATTTTTTCTCTCCCGCCAGCATCTGCAACCGGTCGAGCCAGATGGAAAAGCCAACGCCGGGGATATTTTCCGAAGCGCCAAGCATAGTCAGAAGCCGGTCATAGCGGCCGCCGCCCGCAAGAATGCCATCTTTCTCGATGCCCGCAGCCCGGATTTCGTAAACGAGACCGGTATAGTAATCGAGCGGACGCCCGAAGGATGCATCGTAGATGATCTCGTTGGTGGCAATACCCGCATTCGCGATGGCTTCGCTGCGTGCTTCGAATTTCTGCAGCACCGCAGCAAGATCAAGAGCGTTTTCCGCTGCAAACGCCCGCAGGGTAACGGTCGCGGAATCAAGCGAAACGCGCATTTCAAGAAACTGCTTCAGAAGATCGAGCGCCGCGGCAGGGAAACGCGTGGCCGCCAGATCTTCCTTTTCGATCAGCCGGCGAGCGATTTCAGCCGGCGAACGTCCGGCGCCGGGCGACATGCCGGCTTCAAGCATTTCCGCTGCCAGCATCCGCGCAAGTCCGGTTTCGTCACCTTCTGCGACCAGCACTGCGAGCGTTTCCGGCAACGGATCACGCCGCTGGTCTCCCGTCAATTCAGCAAGCACCTGTTCCATCGAACTGGCGTCGCCGAAAGAACGGAGAATCTTCTTGCGCCAGCCCTGCGGGAGCCCCAGCGCTTTCAGCATGCCTGCGAAAACAGACTGATCGCCCAACACGATCTGAAGTTCAGCCTGGGGAGCCGCAGCACGAACACAAGTCAGCGCATCAACGATTGAGCGTGCATCAGAGGCGGCTTCATCGGATGCGCCCAGATCCTCAATGCCAGCCTGCAAAAACTCAGCCGCGCCATCACGACGTTGACGAAAAACTTCGCCGAGATAGGCATAGCGTTTGGGCGTCGCGGCATTCAAAGCGATGTGATTACGGCAGACCGGTATGGTAAATTCTGGCCGCAGGCACAGGCTATCGCCGTTTTCGTTCTCAGTCAGGAAGATACGGCGGCGCAAATCCTCGCCCGCCATATCCAGAAATGGATCAGCTGGCTGGATCAGCGGAATTTCGACAAGCTCCGCTTCGCGCGCATCAAGTTCTGCGCGAAGCGAGTTAAGAACCTCAGACGAACGCGATCCAGTCATGGCTTCCGTCACTTCGACTGTTCTGCGCGGTCACGCGCCTGACTGCCGAGAATTTCGCGGACGGCATCGATCAGCCCATCTTCCTTGACGGTGATCTGCGCCGGACGGCTTTCGCGCCAGGTCACATTATCTTCGATCTCTGCCGAAAGACGCTTTCCCTCGACCAGATCCTTGATCTGCACCTCACCAGCCTCGCGTTCCTGCGAACCCTGAATAATGACGCAAGGGGCCTCGCGGCGATCGGCATATTTCATCTGTGCCTTCATGCCGGAACCGCCAACATACATTTCAGCGCGGATACCAGCCTGACGCAGATTGGAGACCATCTTCTGGTAGCGGCTGAGGCTTTCTGTATCCTTGTCCATGACCAACACGACAACAGGACCGACCACATCGGAAACATCCAGTTTGCCCAGATTCTTCAGCGCGGTCATCAAGCGTGAGACACCGATGGAAAAGCCCGTCGCCGGAACCGGCTCGCCCCGGAAGCGCGACACAAGGCCATCGTAACGGCCGCCGCCGCCGACCGAACCGAACACGACCTTCTGACCGTCTTCATTGGTAACGTCGAACAGAAGTTCTGCCTCGAAAACCGGACCGGTGTAATATTCAAGACCGCGCACAACAGATGGATCGATCTTCACACGACCATCATATCCGCCTGCCGAAAACAGCGCCTGCATGTCGGCAAGTTCGCTAACGCCTTCTTCGCCCTTGGCATTGCCTGCGACGACAGCGCGAAGATTGGCAATCGTATCGCCACCAGTTGCACCACCTGCGTCAGTGAAAGCCAACACTTTTTCAATCGCGGCATCGGCAAGTTCAGCACCCTTGGTGAAATCGCCGCTTTCGTCCAGACGGCCTTTGCCAAGCAGAAGACGAACGCCCTCAGGACCGAACTTATCGAGCTTGTCGATGGCACGCAGCACGTTGAGGCGCTTCGCGGCATTGCCCTCGCCTTCCAGGCCAATTGCATCCAGCACGCCGTCGAGAACCTTGCGGTTATTGACGCGGATTACATAATCCCCGCGCCGAATGCCGAGACGCTCCAGCGTGTCGGCCATCATCATGCACATTTCGGCATCGGCCGACACGTTCGGCGCACCGACCGTGTCGGCGTCGAACTGCATGAACTGGCGGAAACGGCCCGGGCCGGGCTTCTCGTTGCGGAATACCCAGCCATTGCGATAGCTGCGATAAGGCTTGGGCAGCGACTCAAAATTTTCAGCGACGTAACGCGCAAGCGGCGCGGTCAAATCATAGCGCAGCGACAGCCATTGGTCGTCATCATCCAGAAACGAGAACACGCCTTCATTCGGGCGGTCCTGATCCGGCAGGAATTTTCCGAGCGCATCCGTATATTCGACCAGCGGCGTTTCCACCGGCTCGAAGCCATAGAGGTCATAAACTTCGCGGATGGTCGCCATCATTTTTTCGGCGGCGCGCAAATCATCCGGCACCCGATCGACAAACCCGCGCGGCAACCGCGCCTTCATCTTGTCCGCTTTATCGGCCATTTTTCCTGCCTGATCGCTGATTTGTACATATTGCCGATTGGAACCGGCATCAATTGTGTTGCCGGTTTCCTAACCGATCAAGTCCGTTGCGGCAAGTGCAGGGAATGTGTTCAGCGTGTCGCAATGGCGACTGCCGCTCCTGCCATCATGCCGGCGCTGGTTCTGTTGGCAATCCGCATCATGCGCGGACTGCGAAGAAACCGCCGTGCCTGCGCTGCAAGTACTACCCACGCCGTATCGACCGCGGCGAGAACGGCAAACATGACCAGCAGCAATTCGCCCCAGCCCACAAGGGAAACATGCGTGATGTCGACCACCGTCGGCAGAATGGCGAGGTAAAACACCATGATCTTGGGATTACCGAGCGTAATCGCCAGCGCGCTAAGGAAGAGCTTCCCGGCTTCCCCCTGACGAGGAATAGCGTTTTCATCGGAAACTTCATCAACTGGTGCGATCCACATCTTCCACGAAAGATAGATCAGGTAGGCAACGCCCACATATTTGAGAATGAGAAATGCTGTATGAAATGTATTGGCCAGCGCGGCCAGTCCCCAGACCGCCAATGAAAGCCAGATCGCATCACCGAGCCACAGGCCGAACATGAATGGAAAGACGCCCTTGTGGCCGCGGCTGATGACACGCGCCACCAGCGCGCCGACATTCGGCCCCGGCGTACCCGCCGCCACAACCAGAATACCGGCGAATGCCAACAACGACACCAAGTCCATGATTATCTCCCATACTCAAATGTGGGATGTTTCTGGCAGAAATGATGCAGCTTAGCAATCGCTGCTCGGGCCCGGCCTTTTGAAACTCTCTCGCAACTTTTCGATATGCAGCCGACAATGGCAGCCTTCAATGTGATCGTTCACCAGTCCCATCGCCTGCATGAACGCATAAACAGTCGTCGGCCCCACAAATGACCAGCCGCGCTTCTTCAGGTCTTTGGAAATGCGGATGGACGTTTCAGTCTTTGGATTGGCAATCAGAGTTGGATAGTCCACCACCGCAGGGCGATCTTTTGAGCCCGGCTCGAAAGACCAGAAATAGGCTGCCAATGAACCTTTCTCCGCAACGAGTTCAATTGCGCGTTTGGCGTTATTGATCGTGGATTCGATTTTCCCGCGATGGCGCACAATACCCTTGTCAGCCAGCAGGCGCTCCACATCCGCCTGACCGTATTGGGCAACACGATGGAAATCGAAGCCATCGAAAGCGGCCCGAAAATTCTCCCGCTTTCGCAAAATCGTGAGCCACGACAACCCCGACTGGAAACCCTCAAGGCAGATCTTTTCGAAAAGCCGCAAATCGTCGGAAACAGGAACACCCCACTCATTATCATGATAGGCAAGATAATCGGGTAATTCACCTGGCCAGAAACAACGCATCATTCCATCGGCACCGACGATCAGACCGGTTCTTGCCTCCGCAACATCGTTCATTGTTCCGCCTCTCAAGCTTCATCCATAATTAATTATGTCGCGCAACCTGACACTAACCACAACTTTAATTGGAAGGAGCATGAGGCAAAACACGCGGCGAAATTTACCTTTATGATTCCATTCCGGCACACAATCCCCCCATGAGCATGAGGGCCGCTCTCCTGACAGGTGATGTCAGGAGCTGCAAGGGGCAACTGCGCCAACAAGGTTTTCCGGCGCAAAGAGACGGATTTGGATTATGAAACCACGTCATCTTCTTTTAATCGGATCGCTTGCGGCGATTGCTGTTTCCATCGTCAGCACGGGCATGGCGTTTGCCAATGATCGCTATGCAACACCACCACCTGTGCGTGTCAGCCCTGATCTTTCCGCGCCATGGGTCGCTCAGTTGCAGGGGCAGCCCGCCAGAATACGGGTCGTGCAGCAGTCTCAGCAGCCAGCGCCGCGCGTGGCTGCCAGGCAGAAACAGAAAGCCAGATCGAACTACCGCCAGGTTTCATACCAGCGTCCGGCAGCAAACCCTTCCAATACTGTGCGAAAACACCAGATCGACTCGGCTTACCTGCCGCAGACGGTTTCCTATTCCGGCACTGAAAAGCCGGGAACCATTGTCATCGATACAGGCAAACGCTTCCTTTATCTTGTTCAATCCGGCGGTAAGGCAATGCGTTATGGGGTCGGCGTCGGCAAGCAAGGTTTCAGCTGGAAAGGTTCGCAGCGCATCAGCCGCAAGGCCGAATGGCCAACCTGGACGCCTCCAAAGGAAATGATCGCGCGTGAACGCAAAAAGGGACGTATCCTGCCTGCGCGCATGGAAGGCGGCATCAATAACCCGCTCGGTGCACGGGCGCTCTATCTGGGTGCAACGCTCTATCGCATTCATGGAACCAACCAGCCATGGACCATCGGCAAAGCCATGTCTTCCGGTTGCATTCGCATGCGCAATGAGGACGTCACCGATCTTTATGAACGTGTTCCGATTGGTGCAAAGGTCGTTGTCCGTTAGAACAATCGCCTTTTTCAAGCTGCTTGCGACCGCCCTCTTGCCGGGGCGGCCGTATTGTTTTCACAAATCTGAAAACATCAAAAATTCTGCACAGAAAGAATGATTGCAGACCTGCAAACATGATTGAAAGGGCTTTTCCTTTTCTGCCGAACACCCATATGCTGACGATGGCAAAGTCCAATGAAAGATGAAATGGACTGCTGGAAGGCAGTCCGTGCCGGAGAAGAACCGGCATGTGGGTCAATAGCATTTTGAGCATCACGGGAATCTGCCCGCGCTGAATGCTTCGGAGGGAAAGGACAAATCATGACCGTACCGATGGTTAAACTGAACGACGGCAATCATATTCCGCAGCTCGGTTACGGTGTCTGGCAAGTGGGTAACGACGAAGCGGTCGCCGCTGTCAGCGAAGCGTTGCAAGCAGGATATCGCCATATCGATACTGCCGCCATTTATGGCAATGAAGAGGGCGTCGGCAGGGCGATCAAGAACTCCGGCATTGAACGCAATGACATTTTTCTTACCACGAAATTGTGGAACAGCGATCAGGGCTATGAATCGACGCTGAAAGCATTCGATGCCAGCCTGAAAAAGCTTGGAACGGATTATGTGGATCTTTATCTCATCCACTGGCCCATGCCATCGAAAGATCTGTTTATGGAAACCTGGCGTGCCTTTCTCAAGCTGAAAGAAGAAGGCCGCGCCAAGTCCATCGGCGTATCGAATTTCCGCACAGCCGACCTTGAACGCATCATCAAGGAAAGCGGCGTCACGCCGGTTCTCAACCAGATCGAACTCCACCCACAGTTCCAGCAGGATGAGTTGCGTTTGTTCCATGGCAAGCACAGCATCGCGACCGAAGCCTGGAGCCCGCTCGGCCAGGGTAAAATTCTCGAGGACGCCACGCTGAAAGCCATCGCCGAAAAGCATGGCAAATCGGTTGCACAGATCATCCTGCGCTGGCATATCGAGACGGGCAATATTGTTATCCCGAAGTCCGTTACACCCGCCCGCATCAGGGAAAACTTCGGTATTTTCGATTTCCGTCTCAATGGAACCGATCATGATGCGATCACGAAACTGGACAAGGCCGATGGACGGATAGGTCCGAACCCGAGCACATTCTCGGCAGGCTGAGCAGGCACCGAAGAAAAAAACCGGGCCGCCGCCCGGTTTTTTTCAAGCGGCGATTTGTGACAATCCTTGCGGCTTCGGCCCGCCATAGGCCCAGTCGATCAGTTCTATCGTATGTACGATAGGCAGTTTGCTGCCCGTGGCGATCTGGGTCATACAGCCAATATTACCGGTTGCGATCAGATCGGGACGCGTCGCCTCGATGTTCTTCACCTTGCGATCACGCAGCTTGGCAGCAATCTCCGGCTGCATGATGTTGTAGGTACCAGCCGATCCGCAGCACAGGTGCCCTTCCAGCGGCTCCTTCACCGTGAAACCCGCCTTCGAGAGCAGGTCCTTCGGCTGGCGCACGATCTTCTGCCCGTGCTGCATGGAGCAGGCGGAATGATAGGCAACCGTCAGGGCCTGCGGCGCATCCGGTTCCGGCAGTTCGATGCCCGCGAGATACTCGGTAATGTCCTTGGCCAGAGCCGACACACACGCCGCCTTGTCCTTATAGGAAGGATCGAGGCGCAGCATGTAGCCATAGTCCTTGATGGTCGTGCCACAGCCCGAAGCCGTGACGATGATCGCATCGAGACCGCCCGCTTCGATCTCGCGCATCCACACATCGACATTGTGCCTTGCCTGTTCCAGCGCCTGCTCCTCGCGGCCCATATGGTGGACCAGCGAACCGCAGCAGCCCTCCCCCTTCGGCGTCACCACTTCGATACCGAAGCGGTTCAAGAGCCGCAGGGTCGCGGCATTGATGCCGGGATTGAGGACAGCTTGAGCACAGCCATTGAGGATCGCCACGCGACCACGCTTTTCGCCTTTGGCGGGACTGACCGTTTTGATCTCGGTTGCCACAGGCAGGCTTTGCGGTGCAAGATCGAGCATAGCCGCCATCGGCCGCAATGTCGGACTTTTGCGCAATAGCGGCGCGAAGGGCTTGCCTAGCTTCGCAAGCTTCAGGGCGGCGCGGAAGCGGCCCGGATAGGGCAAAACCTGCGCCAGAACCGCACGCAGGAAGCGGTTCATGAAGGGGCGTTTGTACGTTTTCTCGATATGCGCGCGCGCATGATCGACCAGATGCATATAATTGACACCCGATGGGCAGGTCGTCATGCAGGAGAGACAAGACAGGCAGCGATCCACATGGCGCACGATTTCCTCATCCGCCGGACGCCCGTTTTCGAGCATGTCCTTGATGAGATAGATGCGTCCGCGCGGACTATCCAGTTCATTGCCGAGCGTCACATAGGTTGGGCATGTGGCGGTGCAGAAGCCGCAATGCACGCATTTGCGCAGGATTTTCTCGGCTTCATTGACGCCGGGATCGCGTAGCTGGTCGGGGCTGAAATGAGTCTGCATGGTTTCAAGCTCCAGCCTGACGGGGATGCATACGCCCCGGGTTGAGGATATTTTCTGGATCGAATTGTTCTTTCAGCCGCCGGGAAAGTGCGGCAAGTGCTGACGGTTGCGGCTCAAACACCTCTACATTTGCTCGAATATGTTCCGGCGCGCGCACAAGCGTTGCATGACCGCCGCCATGTCTGGCGATAAGCTTGCGCAGAGTTTGTGCTTCAGGTTCGGCTTCCATCCGCATCCAGATCAGGCCGCCCTGCCAATCATAATAGGCATCGACACCGGCATGCCGACGGAACTCGTCCACCATTTGCCAGCCCTGCATCGGCGTCATTGAAACGCGCCAGACAGCTCGGTTATCCCCTGCATTGGCATAAGGCAGCACGTCGCGCACCTCCCGCCAAAGCTGCTCTGACTGCGTTTCATCAAGCACATCAATCGACCCGCCAAGCAATGCCTGCAATTGCTTGCTGCGATGCTCAACCGAAGGTGCAAAGCCCTCAAGCCGCAACACGGTTGCCGCTTCCCAACCGAGCTTTCCATCCAGAAAACGATTGGCGACCGTCGGCGGCAGATGCGCCGCGGAAGCGACTTCCTCTCGCGAACCCATGGCCATAGCCATGACGCGCGCCGCCTGTTCGTCAGTCAGTCCGCGCACGGCAAGCGTCGCTGCAGTTTCTGGCTTCGGCAGGACCTTGAATGTCACTTCCGTGGCAACGCCCAACGTGCCCCACGAATTGGCCATGCCTTTGGAAAGATCGTAGCCAGTCACGTTCTTGACTACCCGTCCGCCGGACTTGAACACTTCGCCGCGCCCCGAAACGACCCGCACACCGAGCACATGGTCGCGGGCAGCACCTGCCTTGAGACGGCGCGGACCGGACAGGTTGGCGGCCAGTGTGCCGCCAATGGTGCCGCGACCGCCCTCACCAGACAACAACGGCCCGTAATCCATCGGTTCGAAATGGAAGCACTGATTGTTGTCGGCCAAAAGCTTTTCGATCTCGGCCATGGGCGTACCGGCCTTTGCGGAAAGCACCAGCTCGTCCGGCTCGTACAGGGTCACGCCCGACAGAGCCGATACGTCCAGCACACGACCGGCATCAACGCGGTGGCCGACACCGCGCTTGGAGCCGTGGCCAATGATTTCCAGCGGCATGGAGCCTGCCAGCGCTTCTTGCACCGCCTCCAGAACGCCCGCCTCATCCTGAGGCTTCAAGATATTTGCATCACTCATGATCGGAACCACAGGTCAGAATCGGGGAATATCCGGGAAGGCCAACTCGCCGCGATGCACATGCATGCGGCCAAGCTCGGCGCAGCGGCGCAATTGCGGAAAGACCTTGCCTGGATTGAGCAGATGCTTGGCATCGAAAGCGCATTTGACGCGCATCTGCTGATCGAGATCGATCTCGTTGAACATTTCCGGCATCAGGTCGCGCTTTTCTATACCCACGCCATGTTCGCCGGTGAGAACACCGCCCACTTTCACGCAAAGCCGCAAAATGTCGGCACCAAAATCTTCCGCCGCTTCCAATTCGCCAGGAATATTCGCATCATAGAGGATCAATGGGTGCAGATTGCCGTCGCCCGCATGGAACACATTGGCCACCCGCAATCCGTATTTTTCCGACAGATCGCGCATGCCGGAGAGAACACGGGGCAACTCCTTGCGCGGAATGGTCCCGTCCATGCACAGATAGTCAGGCGAGATGCGCCCTACTGCCGGGAAAGCCGCCTTGCGCCCAGCCCAGAAAGCCAGACGCTGTTCCTCGGACTGCGACAGAATGCAGGTCGTTGAGCCGTTTTCAAGCGCCAGCGCCTCGACCCGGCCAATCAGATAATCCACCTCCACCGGCGGACCGTCCAGCTCGACAATCAAAAGTGCCTCGACATCAAGCGGATAACCCACGCGCACGAAATCTTCCGCGGCTTTGATGGCTGGCCTGTCCATCATTTCCATGCCGCCGGGAATGATGCCTGCGCCGATAATGTCGGCGACGCACTGACCGGCCTGTTCGCTGGAGGGAAAGCCAATCATGACGGCGCGCGCCGTTTCCGGCTTCTGCAGGATGCGCACGGTGATCTCCGTCACCACGCCGAGCAGACCTTCCGAACCGGTCATCAGACCAAGAAGATCGTAGCCCTCGCTGTCGAGATGCTTGCCGCCGAGACGGATCACCTCGCCGGTGATCAGCACCATTTCAATGCCCAGAACATTATTGGCGGTGAGGCCGTATTTCAGGCAGTGCACGCCGCCGGCATTTTCCGCGACATTGCCGCCGATCGAACAGGCGATCTGCGACGACGGATCGGGCGCATAATAAAAGCCCTCATATTCCACGGCCTTGGTGATGCCGAGATTGGTCACGCCTGGCTGCACCACCGCGACACGGTTGGGATAATCGATTTCCAGAATACGGTTGAAGCGCGACAGGCCAAGCAGAACCGCATCCTGCAACGGCATCGAGCCGCCCGATAGCGAAGTGCCCGCCCCTCTTGGCACGACACGAACATTATTATCGTAACAATAGCGCAAAACCTGCGAAACCTGTTCAACCGTTTCAGGCAGCACGACCACCAGCGGCAGCGAGCGGTGGGCCGTCAGCCCATCGCTTTCGAACACGCGCATCGCATTGACAGCATCAACGACGCCCTCGCCCGGCACGATGCCGCGCAGGTCAGCAACGATCTGCTCGCGCCGTTGCATGACGGACGCGTCCGGCTCCGGCATGATGAGTCCGCTCATATTCTCCTCCACCACTTGTGTGGCCAAAGTGCACTGTGCACCGTTCTCGTCAAGTGGTAAATCATTTTTACCACTTTGGCCCGTGACTGAACAGTTTCCACGCTGCGGCATAATTGCTTGCCTAGTTTCCCAGCGCTCGGCTAGATGCTCTAAACCCAGCGCTTTCGCAAAGCATCCAGGGAGCGGGATAACCGAATATGATGAGCAGTCTGGCAGATATGGAAATTTTTGCTCGTGTTGTGGCAACGGGCAGCATGTCGGCGGCTGCGCGGGATCTCGGTCTTTCGCCCGCAGTGGTTTCCAAACGACTCGGACGGCTGGAAGAACGGCTTGGAACCCGACTTCTCCAACGCACGACTCGCCAGATTGCGCTTACCGAGGCCGGTCAGGGCTATCATGAGCGGGTTCTCGCCATTCTCTCCAACATCGAGGAAGCGGAAGCATTTGTCGCCCGTCGTTCCGCCGACGCACGCGGTACGCTCAAGATCTCCGCCCCCACCACCTTTGGACGCATGCATATCGCGCCTTATCTCGTGCCGTTCATGCGTGCCAATGCCGATCTCACCGTGAATATGCAGCTCACCGACGATATGGTGGATATTGTGGGCGATGGATACGATCTTGCCATCCGCATCGCGGAACTTTCCGATTCCACCCTTGTCGCACGCCGCCTCGCCCCCGTCCGTCGCATTCTCGTTGCCTCTCCGGGGTATGTAGCAGAGCGCGGCACGCCGGAGACAATCGAGGATTTGCAACACCATATCTGTCTGGCGCCGCACAACAATGATCCATGGCGGCTGGAAGGGCCTAAAGGCCCCATTGTCATACGTCCGGTGGGTCCGCTGCAAACCAATTCCAGCGAAATGGTTCGCGAGGCAGTTCTGGCAGGCCTCGGCATCGCGCAACGCTCAACCTGGGATATCGGTCCCGAACTGGCAGCAGGCAAACTGGTCCAGGTACTGCCCGAATATGCGGCGTCCCGTAACGTCGCAATTCACGCCGTCTATCCATCCAAACAGTTTCTTCCGGCAAAGGTGAGGCTGTTCATCGACTATCTGGCCGATCTGTATGGACCGGTTCCCTACTGGGAAAGCGGCACATCCCCAGATGAAATGCCTAAAAAATAGACTAATTTTCATTCGTCGATTAATAAGTCGCGCATGTTCTATTAGCGAAGCAGCATATAGAGCTGGCTAAGCCTTTGATTTCAAAACGCTTGGCTCTTCCATAATCCGTGATTCAAGCGAATCGGATGATTTCCTCCCTATTGTCCTGATTTCCGGGAAAAAATGATGAACACACCTGTACGCCTCATTCTAGCAATCATCGTTGCCGTTATCGTCGGTTGCGGCTTCATGTTTTACGACAAATCGCGCGGTGCCGAATGGGTTGTTTCCCCGCAGCAAATCGAGCAGGCAAAAGCCGAAGGCAAGCCAGGCTTTGAAAGCCGCCCCGGCACAGTGACCGTGCTTCCGATCCGTAGCGAAACCGCTGACGCACTTCCCTTCAAATGGGCGATGTATGGTGTCGTTGCGGGCCTTTTTGTACTCGTGGCAACGCGCAAGCGTAAAAAAGCCTGATCGCTTTTCGATGACAAACCAAGAAAGCCCGGTTGGATTATGAGCCGGGCTTTCAATTTCAATATATTCCGTTGCCGGATATGGGGCTAACGGCTACTTTGCCGCCGTTACAAAGAGGCTTCAGAGGGCATGGCGGAAACGATTTTTTCACGCATACAGGCGAGCCGCACGGCAGATGATGTTGTGCACCAGATTGAGACGCTTATTCTCGAGGGTGTTCTGCGCGGCGGCGACAGGTTGCCTGGCGAGCGAGAACTGGCCCGTCAGTTCGATATTTCCCGCCCCATATTGCGCGATGCCCTCAAGCGGCTTGAAACAGCCGAACTCTTGATCTCCCGTCACGGCGGCGGCACATTCGTTGCAGATGTCATTGGACAGGTATTCAGCGCCCCTGTGGTGAAGCTTTTTGCCGATCACCGCAAGGCAACAGCGGATTATCTCGAATACCGCCGTGAAATCGAAAGCATTGCCGCCGAATATGCAGCACTTCGGGCGACACCAGCCGACAAGGCGCTTCTGACCGAAATCATGACCGGGATGGAAAAAGCTCACGGCGCCAGCGATTTCGATACCGAAGCGCATCTCGACGTGGAATTGCACAATGCCATTGGTGAAGCTGCCCATAACATCGTCCTTCTGCACACCTTGCGATCCTGCTACCAACTGCTGAAGGACGGTGTCTTTTATAATCGCAGCCTTATTTATAGCTATCCCGGCGTGGCCGACATGTTTCTGTCGCAACATCGCGCCATTTACGATGCAGTCATGGCTGGTAATCCGCAGGCTGCGCGCGAAGCCGTCCAAAAGCATATTCGTTTCGTGGAACAGGCAACGCACGATCGCGAGCTTCATGAGGAACGCGAGCGTGTCTCGCGCCTGCGCTACCGGCAGAGGGCCGGCCTCAAGACTGGCAAAGACATGAAGGAAGATGACGACGAATGAGCGTGGTTTTCAAGGATGCGAAAGGACCCGACGGAGTCAGAATTTACGCCATTGGCGATGTGCATGGCCGTCTCGACTTGCTGGAGGACATGCATGGGCTTATTCGCGCCGACCTTGATCGCCGTCCTGTCCACGACTGGCGCATCATTCATCTGGGTGACTATATCGATCGCGGTCCGAAATCGAAGGACGTGCTGGATTTCCTGATCGACGCATCGGAACGGGACGAACGCGTGATTTCGCTGCTTGGCAATCACGACGACGGTTTTCTCGCCTATCTCGCGACGGGAGACGTTGCCGGGATATTCGCACTGCATGGCGGCGTCGACACCGCTCGATCCTATGGTGTGGAAATTGATTTTACCGACGCGGATTCAGCCCGCCGTGGTCATGCAGCGCTCGTCGACGCCGTTCCGCAAAGTCATATAGACTTCATCCGCGCCATGCCCCGCTCGGTCGATTTTGGCGATTTCTTCTTCTGTCACGCCGGCGTCAATCCCGCAGTGTCGCTCGATGCGCAAGATCCCGAGGAACTGATCTGGATTCGCACAGCCTTCTTGAAGTGGGCCGAGCCATTCGAAAAAGTCATCGTCCACGGCCATACGCCACAAAGCGCCATCGATATTCAGCCCAACAGGGTCAATCTCGATACTTATGCGTGGAAAAGCGGCCAGCTTTCGGCCATCGTGATCGATGGTGCGGAAAAGCGTTTTATTGAAGCGAGGGTCAGGACCTATTAACGCGCTCAGTGCGCGCTGGAAATGCCGTAACCGTCGGTAGACATCGCATTGTTGTTGCCAGCGTCGACGGTGAATATGCCGACCGCCATGAACACGATCGCGGAAACCATCAGAACGGTGAGAAGAGTGGCATGCTTGACGGTCATATTCGGAACTCTTTCGACAGGGCCGGACGAAATTCGTTAGACGAGCCGCCACTTGAGAGCTTGGCGATCAGCCATGCTCACTCGGTCGCTGCCCGGGAAGACGGCGTTCAGTTACACCCGAAAAAAGTTACCCGCAACTGAACGGTTCCCGCCAGATCACGGCTTTTGCCATGAAAACCAGAATTGACTGTGAGCTGTGGCAAAGCCGCAACGCCGGAGTGCGACTTAAGGTTAAGGAGCGGTTACGGAATCTTCAGATTTTGGCTATCCAAGCCCTTGCTAAAGCTGCGCCTGCAGCATCCGCCTGTATTCCGAACTTCTTTGAAATCACGGGATGCTGTCTTGGCCAGTCCGGCGCGAATCCCGAGATGAGTTCGCCAAGCTGCTCGCTCCACTCGCCTACAAGCGCCGTGTCTGCCTCGAAATGGAACTGCGTGCCGTAGACTGCACGACCGATACGATAGGCCTGATTGGGTGTCATATCGCTCGTCGCCATGTGTATCGCATCCTTCGGAAGCGAAAACGTATCGCGATGCCAGTGAAAGATTGGAAAGGCATCCCCAGCCGCCGACAGGACCGGGTCGCGTTTGCCTTCCTCGGTAAGCCGAACCTCCCGCCAGCCGAATTCCATGGGGCGATCCAGAAGGTTCTCGGCGCCGTAAGCACGAGCTATGAGTTGGCTGCCCAGGCAAATACCGAGAACAGCTTTATCATTGCTGCCAAACTTGCGTATCAGCTCTAGCAAATGCGGAAAATAAGGACATTCGGCGTCGGCAAGCGCATTTTGCTCACCTCCAAGCACGATCAAGGCTTTGTATTCGACATCGTCAGCGGGCAATGCGTCACCGCTGCAAGGACGCCGAAGATCGATGGAAAAGCCCGCCTCTGCCAGAAGGGGTTCAATTTGCCCCAATCCAGACCCTTCGTAGTTCTGAACGACCAGCACACCCATGAGAAATCCCCGACCGCTTTTTTTGCTTGCTAACATGGAAAAGGCCCGGACGACAGCCGGGCCTTGAAATCAGTTTACAACTGAAACGCTGACCGTTCGGCCCGCAACCAGATGAACGTTGTCTGGCACCTCTTCAAGTTTCACACGCACCGGCACGCGTTGCGCCAGTCGCACCCAGTTGAAAGTCGGTGAAACATTTGCGAGCAGGCTGGAAGAATCACTGCGCTCACGATCCTCAATCCCTCCGGCGATGCCCTCGACCTTTCCTTTGATCTGGACTTTGCTGCCCATGATGTCGACCACCACCGGATCACCGATCTGGATGCGTTCAAGCTTGTTTTCCTCGAAGTAGCCGGAAACGTAGAACGAATCCGTATCCACAAGCGCCGTCACAGCGGAACCTGCAGAAACATAATCGCCCGGCTGAAGCGAGAAGTTGGTAATAACGCCGTTCACAGGCGCCTTGACCGATGATCGGTCCAGATTGAGCGCGGCAAGATCGCGGTCCAGCTGCGCCTGTCGATATGAGGCTTCCGCCTGTTGGGCTGTAGTTTCAATCTGTTCCAGTTTCTGACGGGTCACCGTGGTGTCGTTGAGCTGGCGGTAGCGGACCAGATCCCGATTGGCCATGTCGAGTGCAGCCCTGCTGCTATACACCTTCGCTTCTGCTGTTTGCAGGGCGAGTTTGTAGCGGGCCTGGTCGATACGGAAGATCACATCACCTTGATGCACAGCCTCATTATCATGAACGAGCACTTCGCCAACAAGGCCCGAGACGTCCGGAGCCACACGCACGACATCCGCACGAATCTTGCCATCGCGTGTCCATGGCGCGTTCATATAGTAATCCCATAGATGCCAGCCGAGAAGTCCCGCCATTGTGACCATGACGAGGGTTACAAAGACCCGGCCTGAATGTGCAAAGAGCTTTTTCATAGCGGTATTCCATTGAGAATGACGGCGGTAACGCCGAGAATGCAAAAATACATCGCAGCATCGAATAAGGGCCGATGCCACACGAAACGATAAAAGCGCATGCGCGCCAAAAGGCGCTGCATGGCCGTATTTGCGAAGTAGGCTCCCAGCGCAAGAACAGCGAGGGTTGGAATATAAATCCCATAGATGTCGAGTTCAGGTTGCATCACAAATCACATCATTCTTTCAGGCTGCTTGCGAGAATTGGGCCAGCGGTAGCGGCGGCAATACGAAAGGCGGTGCCTTCGGGAAAAGATTGAAGCGAAGTGCCACCAGCGCCATTCGCGTGCGCTTGGCAATCGCTGGCGATCCACTCCCGATAATGGCCGCTATTGCCGCATCAATGGAGATCAGCAGATTTCGATCAATTTCGGCTGCTTGCCGCGGCTTGTTCGCCAAAGCCCGGTAATGAGCGCCCACTCCATCCAAAACCTCATCCACTGCCGAGCGACAGTTTTCCGGCAATTTGGAACGATATTGCTGAAGATCGATCGTGTTCATACCGTTCCTCAAATCCCGCAACAGATCGACCTTCGCCACATCCGCCGCCGGAACCAATGCCAGCCGTGGGGTCATCATGCCAATGCGGTCGATCATGCGAAGCAAGAGGCGATTCATGCGCTGTCGGCGATGACGCCCCGGACGGCGCTCGGCAACGAGCGCTATATCGTTCCAACCGGCCTTTATGAGGCGGCGGACGCTCCATTCTGCACCAACAGAACGCACGATCGATGTCACGACGGCCGCTATTACGATACCTAGCACCGTTGCGAGATTGGCATTGGCAAAACTGACGAAATCATGTGTCAGATGCCCCTGTAGCATGAGCATGTTGGGCAAGTTCACACAGAGCACCATGCCGAGCAGGAATTGCGAGGGAATGGCGAGCAGCAAGCCCGCTGGAATGAGAAACAATCCCAGCACCAGCACCAAGGGAAAGAAACCATCCACCAGTGGCAGCAACGCGAATTCGAAAACGAAAGCGGCAACGATCACAATCAGGAGCAGCCAGTTGAACTTGCGCATCACTGGCACCGGATCATCCATGGTTGCAAAAATGCAGCAAAAGATGCCCGCCATCATGGCTGCCGCGCTTCCCTGAGACCAACCGGTCGCAATCCAGAAGGCGGTTGCCACGCAAGTTGCCAGAAAAGCCGAAAAGCCGGAGAGAAGCGCCATGCCGTAGTCCCGATGCATTGGGCGGCCTTTCAGATGAGCATCATAACGGCGCCAGCGCAGCGAATGTCTGGAACCTGACACGATGTCCTGGCGCAGCGTGATGCAATCGCTCCATATCTGAACCAGATCGCGAACCCGCGCAGCCACATTGAAAGGCAGCAATTCACCCCAGCTCGTCGCGTCCTTTCCATGCCGGTCAATCTCTTCGATTAATTGCAACAGAACGGCCCGACGTTCGTCAGTCAGGTTTTCGCCACTTTCGATCCAGTCACAGGCCTCGTCCAACAGCTTTTGCACAGCCGGATGCCAGGATTTTTCGTTCTCACCGGGTTTCAGTGCCAGTACATCGTGCAAGCTCGATATGATCGGAAGAACAGCCACCATGCGCTGCTGCAACACCTGCAGCAAAGCCCCGACATTCCTGATCGACGACGTGTCATAGGCGACATGCGTGGTCAAACTACGCAATTCCAGCGCATCGGCCGCAAGACGCTGACGATCCCGAAGAAATTCGGGTGTCGCGCCTTCACCCCGCATGCTTGCCAGCGCAAGTTTGGAGCCGTCACGCAACCAGTTATCAATACGATTGACCAGCACCGGACCGCTATGACGCGGGAAAACGAGACGATTCACGACAGCGGCGCAAATAATGCCGATTGCGATCTCTTCGACACGGCCGACCGCATAATCGAACGTCGTTTCAGGCACCGATACAACCGCGAAACTTGCGATTGCCACCGTATAACCGGCCAGCATGAAGAGATAGCTGCGCGGTGTGCCGTCAAGCAGGCTGATCGCGAGACATAGCCCCATCCAAAGACCGATGGCCAATGTCAGAATTTCAGGGGAATTGACCAGATGCGGCACGAACAGGACGGTTACAGCCCCGCCGATTATCGTACCGATCAGACGATAGAAGCCCTTTGACGTAGTCGCCCCTGACAGCGGATGCGCAACGATATAAACCGCCGCAATCGACCAATAGGGATTGGGCAAGTTGGCCATCAACCCGATCCACAGGGCAAGCATGGCCGCAGCGAAAGTCTTCAATGAAAAGACTACGTCCCAGAACTTCGGGGTTGTTTCGGCTGGCTTCGTCATAGCTTGTGGAACACCGGTTGAATGCATTGCATCTCTCCGGTCGGAAGGCCGATCAGAAAGACTGTTGAAACTTCTCATTCAGCTTGCGCAGTACTTCCATGGCGACATCGACCGCATCGGAATCGAAACCGCCGAGGAAATGAGCGCGAAGACGGGCAGCAGATTTTTCCACCTTGCTGGCAAGGGCGCGACCGTCCTCTGTCAGTTGAATGAGCTTGATGCGACGATCAGCGTCGTCGGCGATGCGCTGGATCAGGCCATCCTTTTCCAGCTCATCCACAACCCGAACTATCGTTGGCCCCTCTATGCCAACCCGTTCGGCCAGCACACCTTGGGGAATACGATCTCCGTGCCGCAGCAGGATCATCAGCGGTATGGCTTTCGCGTCGGAAAGACCATGTTCCGCCATCGCCGCATCAAAAGCTTTTCGCCAACCTCTGGCGGCGCTTGCAAGAAGCGGTGCGAATTCGACCCACGCTTGTTTCATCACATCAATTCCATTCAAATAGATAGCTTCATATCTATATGGATACAATCTATTTAAATGCAACAGGCATGATATTTCCCATCAATTGTTTGTGTAGGAATGACAATCAATTGCCTCTTGATGCGTCGCCATAGCGCTTGACCTCTGCCCCTGCCCTCTGCCATCGATGCTGACATGCGCGCAAATTACAAAATGCAGAGACTATACGTTGAAAACGATCTTGAATCTGGCAGCCAGATTGAGGTCGCCTCACAGGCCGGACATTATCTTACCCATGTCCTGCGATTGAAGGATGGCGATGAAATTCTCGCTTTCAACGGGCGCGACGGCGAGTGGAAATCAAGACTGAGACCGGAGGGTAAAAAACGGCTTTTTCTCGAGCCCTTCGAACAAACGCGCCCGCAGCCTTCTGCAAGCGACCTGATCTATTGCTTCGCCCCGCTGAAGCAGGGGCGGCTGGACTATATGGTGCAAAAAGCGGTGGAGATGGGCGCAGGCGTGCTGCAACCAGTCATTACGCAGCACACGCAGGTACCGAAACTGGGAACTGACCGCGTCAGAGCCAATGCGATAGAAGCTGCGGAACAATGTGGCGTTCTTTCCCTGCCTGAATGTCGCGAAGCCATCCGCTTCGACCGCTTTATCGAGCAGTGGGACAAATCCCGTCATTTGATCTTTTGCGACGAAGGCCACGAATCGGACGATCCGCTGGCTATCCTGCAGAAGATGACAGCAGGCCCTGCAGCGGTGCTGATCGGTCCGGAAGGCGGTTTTTCAGAAGACGAACGTCAAACACTTCGAACACTCCCATTCGTGACACCCATTCCGCTCGGCCCACGAATCCTGCGAGCCGATACGGCTGCCGTTGCGGCACTGGCTTTAGTACAAACTGTGCTGGGGGACTGGTCCCATGCAGGATGACGTTCTCGAAATTTGATGTTCAATGGAATTGACTTGCGCGATTTGACAATTTTGTCCAATCACGCTGAAAAGCGAAAAAACGACTAGGGACAGACTGCATGGCGCGCGATACGACGGACGAAACGGCACTGACGGGCGTTGAACAACTGGCAACCTATCTGGCTGGCGGGTGCAAGCCCAAGGATGCCTGGCGCATAGGAACCGAACACGAGAAATTTCCCTTCTATACGGTCGATAACAGCCCTGTGCCCTATGAGGGACCGCGCGGCATCAAGGCCATACTTGAAGGCATGCAGGCCACGCTTGGCTGGGAACCGATTATCGATGAAGGCAATATCATCGGGCTTGTAGAACCCACTGGACAGGGCGCGATCTCTCTGGAACCCGGCGGTCAGTTCGAGCTTTCCGGCGCGCCGCTTTCGACAATTCACCAGACATGCCGTGAAGTCAACGCGCATCTGTCTCAGGTTCGCGAAATCGCCGAACCTTTGGGCATCCGTTTTCTGGGAGTCGGCGGCAGTCCCAAATGGACCCGGGCTGAAACGCCTGCCATGCCGAAATCCCGCTACAAGATCATGACCAACTACATGCCCAAAGTCGGGCATGAAGGTCTGGACATGATGTATCGCACTTCGACCATTCAGGTAAATCTCGACTTCAGTTCAGAACGTGACATGCGCCGCAAGATGCAGGTTTCGATGAAGCTGCAATCGGTGGCCACCGCGCTTTTTGCGAGTTCGCCTTTCACCGAAGGCAAGCCGAACCGTCTCCTGTCGTGGCGCTCGAACATCTGGCGCGACACGGACAACCAGCGCTCGGGCGTTCTGCCTTTCGTCTTCTCGGAAAACTTCGGTTTTGCCGATTATGTCGATTGGGCTCTCGATGTGCCGATGTATTTCATCCTGCGCGACGGCCATTATCATGACTGTACGCATGTTACATTCCGCCAGTTCATGAACGGCGCATTGAAAGGTGAAGTCAGCGATCCGGTTCCCAACATGGGCGACTGGACCAATCACCTTTCAACGCTTTTCCCCGAGGTTCGCCTGAAGCGGTTCCTGGAGATGCGCGGAGCCGACGGCGGCCCATGGCGCCGCATTTGCGCCCTTCCAGCCTATTGGGTGGGTTTGCTCTATGACGAAGAAGCCCTGACAGCCGCCGAGCTTTTGACTAAGGACTGGACGTATGAAGAAGTGCTTGCACTTCGCAACGAAGTTCCAGCCAAGGCATTGAACACAACCTTCCGTGGCAAACCGCTGGAACAGATCGCCCGCGAGACCTTAAAAATCTCCCGTCTGGGCCTTTTGAACCGCAACAAGCTCAACAGTGAAGGCCATGACGAAACTCACTTCCTTGCCCCGCTGGAAGAAATTGTCGCTGCCGGGGTGACTGATGCCGAGCGTATGCTGAAAGCATATAACAGCGTCTGGGCTGGTTCGGTCGATCCGATCTTCCTGGAATATGCCTATTGAGCCTTGAGCCGCAAAGCACATCGAGCACAAAGGGCGCGAAATTCGCGCCCTTTGTGTTTTAATCAGCTCGTAACCTGCTGGCCCTTCGTTGGATCGGGTATCACGACAATCGTGCTGCCATCGCGCACATTATTATAAAGATCGATCACATCCTGATTGAGCATGCGTATACATCCTGACGATACAGCCTTGCCGATGCTCCAGGCTTCCGGCGATCCATGAATGCGGTAAAGCGTATCCCGCCCGTCCTTGTGAATATACATCGCTCTTGCGCCAAGCGGGTTCTTGATCCCGGGGGGCATTCCACCATTGGCAATGCTGTAGGGCTCCAGCGATGGCTGGCGGGCGACCATCTCGTCCGGGGGTGTCCACCGCGGCCATTGCCGCTTATAGGCAATTTTTGCGCGTCCCGCCCACGCAAAACCATCACGCCCAACGCCGATACCGTATCGCATGGCTCGCCCGTTGCCGAGCACATGATAAAGATATTTGTTCGGCGTATCGACGATGACCGTGCCTTTTACTTCGTCTGTCGGATAGTTGACCTCCTGCCGCCAGAACTTGGGATCGACCTTGCTCGTGTCGACCGCAGGAATTGGGAATTGTTCTTCCGGCAATGCCTGGTACATCAGCGGCACGGGTCGCGAAGGTGCGGGTTGAGGCAGTTTTTTCACCGGCTGTGATGGCTGCGGCACCGTCGAAACACAGCCCGACAACGCAATGGCGCTGGCACCGATAAGAAAGCCACGACGGCTGAAAGCAGCCTTCGCAAAGCCATGTGCAAGATTGTCTTGGGAGTTTTTACGCGGCATCCTGAATCCCTAATAATGGCAGATGCGCGAAAAAAGGAGTTCAAGCTTAAGTCAGCCTTAAGGCCAGGCAATCTCGGCAGAAATCGGAAAACACCGCGACTGACTGTTGCTAAAATAACGATCCCTGATTTCCAGACCCCGGCGATGGCGTCCTTTTGCTTTGTGGAGACTTCGTAGGTTCATTTTCTTCGTGGCCCGCAACGACCGCCACGTCACCATCGCGAAACCGAACGGACAATGCATCACCAGCCGATACTGATGCAGCCTGCTTTACCGGTTTCCCTTCTGTATCGAAGACAACCGCGAAGCCGCGATCGAGAACGCTTTCATAAGAAAGCGTGCGCATAAGACGTTCCAACTCCTGACCGCGCCGTTTGGCTCTTTCAATGAGAAGCCGCACGGCCTGGTCGCGACGACGATCCAGCTGCTCTATCGAGAGGGTCGCAAGCTTCGTGCGTCGCAGTATCGGCTCAGCCGAAAGACGACTTGCCCGATGTGAGAAAGCAGTTCGCCGTTCGCGCAGGAATTTCTTAAGCGCACGGGGCAATCGTTGTTCAAGAACGGAAATCTGGCGTTCCAGTTCCGTGAACCGGCGTTGCAGAAGGCGCGGCGATAATTGTCGCGCATGGCCTTCAAAGTGAACACGCTTCTTTTGCGTATTGACGAACAGTGCCCGCGTAAGACGCGAAGCCGCTTCATCGAAGCGGCGACGCGGCAAAGCCAACAGTTGGTCTGCTGACGGAAGAGAACGCGCCGCTGAACGATGCATTTGCCGCTTCAGATCGATAAAGCGGGACATCGCCGACGAGAGCCGCGCGGATTGGCCAGCCAATGCTGCGACGAGGTCCGCCTTTACAGGAACCGCCATTTCCGCAGCGCCTGTCGGCGTGGGGGCACGAACATCCGCCGCAAGGTCTATCAAAGTCCAGTCGGTTTCGTGACCGACCGCCGAGATCACCGGTATATGCGATGCAGCAACAGCGCGCACCACAATCTCGTCATTGAAGCCCCACAGGTCTTCCAGACTGCCACCGCCGCGCGCCACGATCAGCACATCCGGCCTCGGAATGTCCCCGTCTTCGGGCAAAGCGTTGAAACCATCCACAGCGGCGGCTACTTCCGGCCCGCTCGTCTCGCCCTGCACACGCACGGGCCAGACGATGACATGCAGTGGATAGCGGTCTGAAATCCGGTGAATAATGTCGCGAATGACTGCCCCGGTTGGTGAAGTCACGACCCCGATCACACGGGGCATAAACGGCAGAAGCTGCTTGACGGCGGGATCGAACATGCCTTCCGATGCCAGCCGCCGTTTACGCTCTTCCAGTAGCGCCATCAGCGCTCCGGCGCCGGCAGGCTCCATCTGTTCGATGACGATCTGATATTTTGAAGAGCCCGGATAAGTGGTGAGCTTGCCAGTGGCAATCACCTCCATCCCTTCTTCGGGTCGGAAACGCAGGCGGCTCATCGAACCGCGCCAGATCACCGCTTCGAGCCGCGAACGATCATCTTTCAACGCGAAATAGGCATGTCCCGACGAATGCGGGCCACGATAGCCGGAAATTTCGCCGCGTACGCGCACATGCCCGAACGTATCCTCTACCGTGCGCTTCAACGCGCCGGAAATCTCGGAAACGCTATACTCGGCCACATTGGACGATGCGCCGGTAAAACTCGAATCGGAAGCCATGCTCATCCCATCATTGGCAACCAGAGAGCATGGCCGGTCAAGAAGCCATGCGGCGATTTACTGCGTCATCACCAGCCCGGCAGCAATTCATTGGCTCGCACCCTCCTCGTACGAACCGCCGGAAACGGCGAAATTTCCGCCGAAGCCATCGCGCCGGGTTGCGGTGACGATATATTGTCTAGACTTTCGATGATATGCTGCGCAAGTGCATCTACAACAGCGTTTTGTTTTGCATGGCCGCGCATGATGCCGATGCCGAATTCCGGCAACATTCCAAACCCGTCAGCTTCACCAAGCACACGCATACCGGGGCGCAGCGCACATTCCGGCAGCACGGAGATTGCAAGTCCCGAAAGAACTGCGGCCGCGAGGACCGTCGCAGACCAGCTCGTGATGATGATGCGATAATCGCGTCTGGCTGCTTCCAGCACATCGATCGCGGCATGACGCCAGATGCAGGTTGGCCGTCCGACAGCAAGCGGCAGCACAGCTTCTTCATGCACTGCGTGGTTGGCAGATGTCACCCATAGCAACGGCTCAGTTCGGACAACTTCCGAACGACGTTTGTCATCGCATTGGGTGACAAGGGCAATATCCAGTGTTCCGCGACGAATCATTTCATCGAGATTGACGGTTGGCTCGCACACGACCGACAATTCGACGCGAGGATTTGATCTCGCAAACCGCGCCATGATTTCAGGGAGAAACCGATCGGCATAATCGTCTGGCGTCCCGATCCGCACGTGACCTTCCAGCTGGGTATCGTCAAATGCGGCGATAGTCTCGCCATTGAGCTGCATCATGCGACGCGCATAGAGCAAAAGCCGCTCGCCTTCTTCCGTGAGACGATTGGTCCTTCCGTCACGCTCGAACAAAGGCTTGCCGATACGCTCTTCCAGCCGCCGCATCTGCATGGACACGGCGGATTGCGTCTTGAAAACAGCATCTGCGGCACGCGTAAAACTGCCCATATCCGCAATGGCGATGAAAGTCTGCAACTGATCGAGATCCAGAGGTGTACTCATTGGCGTCATCCATCATTATTATTGAAGAATGACATTAAAAACATTCGTTGGAACAATCAATTCGATTGTTGGATAAAGCCGCCATCGTAGAGGAAAAGGAGCCGCGAAAGCGAATGACCCTGGCGATAAGGATTACATAGACCCCGCTAAATCAAAGGAGAGCGGACATGACAGCGACAAGCAAGATGACGACCACACACTTACCGGCAGCGAGCGCACCGACTTCCACGCTCACGCAGATGGTGAAAGCCGTGTTTATGTCGATCGTGCGTCGCTGGACGTTTTCCCACGGTCGACGGCAAGTGCTGAATCTAAGCGACTTTGACGATCATATGCTGCGCGATATCGGGCTTCGCCGTGAGGATATTTACACGGCGGTCCATTATCGCGGGGCGGAAGATCCGACCCACATTCTGGGCGAGCTCGCGGATGCACGGCTGCGGATCAAGGCAACACGCCATATCTGCTGAAAGGCATCTTCCTGCAGTCAGAGGCCAACTCTCTGAACTCGCAGAGCGAACATCTGGCAGGCGCCACCTTCACATGCCGGGTCCCCTCTCGGCCAGCCTGCCTTCTTGCCCGGCCGCTCCTCCGCTGGCCGGGCTTTTTTTATGGGCTGGTTTCCGGGAAACAGTTCATTCGCATGACATTCCGCGCCAACCCGACCACTTAAAATCAGCGATTGCGGGATAACTGAAATCGCTGTGATTTTTTTCGAAGAAAAGTATTGCGTTCGGTGTTTGAGTTCGCTAGATGGAGGCCGTCGTGAACGAGCGAACGCTTCAATCACGCTTGCAAGCCTCCAATCGGAAGGCATTTGCGAATCCCTGCTGGGGGATAGTTTAAGGGTAGAACAGCGGACTCTGACTCCGTTAGTCTTGGTTCGAATCCAGGTCCCCCAGCCATTTGATTTTCCTGCATAATTTCCAAAACAGCGGATAATCCGTCCGCGGCCATTCTTCCCGATTTTTGAATTGATCAGCCGATAGCAATCAGCTTCGGTACTCGTATATCGCGAGCCGGATTTTTGGTTCTCGGAGACACCTATCAGACCGAACATTACAAAAAATATCGTTCTGCTCTTGAACTTGCCAGATCCATGCACATTTGAAGAAATGCAGCGCCGGGCCCCTCTGGTCATGGCTACCGCTATGGCGATGTCGGGGCTGCTCCACTTGTTCAAATGGAGATGGTCCGGCGATGGATTCGCTTATTGTAGCCCTTTCGGGCGATTTTCTCGGCACACCTGTATATTTTTGGGCGGCATTTATCATTGTGGTCGTCGGCTTGCTCGTCTTCGATCTCGGCATTCTCCATCGTGACGAACACGAGATCGAAGCCAAGGAAAGCCTCCTGCTTTATGGTTTCTATGTTCTGATCGCACTCGCCTTCGGCGGCTGGGTCTGGTGGCAGCGCGGAGCGGCAGCCGGTCTGGAATTTTATACCGGCTATCTGATCGAGCAGAGCCTCGCGATGGACAACATGTTTGTTATCGCAACGATTTTCGGCTTTCTCGGCATCCCGCGCCTTTATCAGCATCGCGTCTTGTTCTGGGGTATTCTTGGCGTCATCGCCTTCAGGGCAATCCTGATCGGGCTGGGCGCCGCACTTGTGCACGAGTTCAACTGGATTCTTTTCCTCTTCGGCGCGTTCCTCGTTTTCACCGGCTTCAAGATGTTCGGCCACAAAGATGAGACGCCCGACATCGAACAGAACGCCGTTTTCAGATTCCTGCGTCGTCGCTTCAACATCACCAGTGAGTTGCATGGCCGCAAATTCACGGTCAAGCAACCGCATCCGAAGACCGGCAAAATGGTTACCTGGCTGACACCACTGGCAGTTGCGCTGATCATGGTGGAAACAGTTGACCTCATCTTCGCAGTCGACTCAGTGCCAGCCGTCTTCGCTGTCACTCAGGACACGTTCATCGTCTACACTTCGAACATCTTTGCCGTTCTCGGCTTGCGCGCCCTTTATTTCGCACTCGCGGCTGCAATGAACCGGTTCCGCTATCTGCAGGTCTCGCTTGCCATCATTCTGGTGCTGATCGGCATCAAGATTTTCCTCGTGCCGCTGGGTGTTCACATCAACACGTTGCTTTCGCTTGTCGTGACGCTCGCCATCCTCGCGAGCGGTGTACTTTACTCGCTTTATAAAACCCGCAACGAGCCTGACATGACCGTCGAGGACCTCGCCAAACAGCACCACATCGAAAACTGATCGAAAGCAGTTTCAACCACGAAAAGGCTGGCGTTAACCGCCGGCCTTTCTGTCTATACAGTCCGACCCCATTACTATCTAAGCATATGAGAATTTATGGGTAGCACGCGCGAGATTGTCTCGATATGAGTGCGCCATGACACGCAAAGGCCAAGGCTATCTCTTCACGCTTCTCGCGGTTACCATTTTTGCGACGCAGGATGGTATCTCGAAATACCTCGGCACCCATTATTCGCCCATCCTGATAACGATGATCCGCTATTGGGTCTTTGCAGTGTTCGTTCTTCTGCTTGCTGCTCGCTCCGGCGGCATTGCAAAGGCCGCGGCAACGAAACGCCCCCTCCTTCAGCTTTTCCGCGGTCTTCTGCTTGCTGCTGAAATCGTTACATTCATCTTCGCCCTCAGTCGCGCCGGCATGGCAACGGCACAATCGATCTTTCAGGGTGCGCCGCTATTGGTGACGATGCTCTCCGTACCGTTCCTCGGTGAAAAGGTCGGCTGGCGACGATGGACGGCAATCATCGTGGGGTTGATCGGCGTTTTGCTGATTATCAATCCGGTGAACGCGACATTCGATGCCAGCCTGCTATTGCCGGTAGCGGCGATGGTCATGTTTGCCGTCTACGCTGTCGCGACGCGCGCCGTCAGCAAAAGTGACGATGCCATGACAAGCTTTTTCTATACCGGCGTGGCGGGCGCGGTCGCTCTCACCTTTGTCGGTAGCTTCTATCTCATGCCGATTGCCAGAAGCGACTGGTTCTGGATGGCAGCGCTGTGCGCCTGCGGCATAGCGAGCCACTACTTCCTCATCCGCGCCTATGACATTCTCGAGGCTGGAGAAGTGCAGCCGCTCACCTATCTGCAGCTGGTTATCGGCGCCTGCATTGCGGTCACGGTGTTCGACGAACAGTTGTCATGGAACATCATCGTCGGAGCGATTATCGTTGTCAGCGCCGGACTGTTCTCGGTCTTCCGCGAACGGCAGCTTGGTAAAAGCAAGCCGCCGACGCTCGCTTAGGCGGAACCTATCGAATTGATTGGCCAAAACGTCCTTGCCCCGGCGCTCTGGCTTGACCTGCCGAGAGTGCCGGTCCTTTTATGTCTTCTGTACAGTGCAAGCAGGGTCGGGCGGGTATGACATGACGCAGACAGTCGCATCGCATATCACTTACATCAAAACCGACTGCGCGATTGCAGGCGGTGGGCCAGCAGGTTTGATGCTGGGTCTTCTGCTTGCCCGCTCAGGCGTGAACGTGATCGTTCTTGAGAAGCATTCGGATTTTCTACGGGATTTTCGCGGCGACACAATTCACCCGTCCACTCTTCAGATCATGCATGAACTCGATTTGCTGGACGGGCTCCTTGCGTTACCCCATACCAAGGCACATCGGCTAAACGCGGAAATCAGTGGTCAGGACATAACAATCGCGGATTTTTCGAAGATTCCGGCGCAATGCCGGTTCATTGCTTTCATGCCGCAATGGGAGTTTCTCGATTATATCGCACGTGAAGCTGCGAAATATCCCAACTTCAAACTCGTCATGCCGGCCAGCGTGGTGGAACTGATTGAACGGGACGGCAATGTTACCGGTCTCGTCGCGGCAACGCCCGATGAAACGATCAATATCAGCGCCCAGCTCGTGGTGGGTGCCGACGGCAGAAACTCCGTGGTGCGCACAAAAGCCGGTATGGAGATCGAGAGCTTTGGTTCGCCAAGCGAGATACTCTGGATGAAATTGTCTCATCTTGCCAACGACCCGCCCTATACGATGGGGCATGGTGGACCCCGGCAAGGTTTTGTGATGATCGATCGTGGTGATTACTGGCAATGCGGTTACGTACTCCGCAAACAGTCTTTCACCGAGGTAAAACAAAAGGGGCTCGAGGCATTCAGGGAAGCGGTAGCGAAAGTGTCCCCATTGCCCGCTGACCGAATGGATGAAATACGTACATGGGATGATGTCCATTTGTTGAGTGTACGCATTGATCGGCTGAAGAAATGGTGGAAACCGGGACTTTTATGCATCGGGGATGCCGCCCATGCCATGTCGCCTATCGGCGGGTTCGGAGTTAATCTCGCCATTCAGGATGCCGTTGCGGCAGCGAATATTCTGGCTGCACCGCTCAAGGGCAACGTGGCCTTATCCCGTCACCTCGCAGCCGTCGAGGCGCGACGCCGCTTTCCAACAAAGGCAACGCAGAAGCTGCAGCTGATGATGCGCAGCGATCGCCGCAAACGCGAAACGAATGACACAAGACAAGATGGACCGCCCGCTTTCATGCGTCATCTCGCCCGCTGGCCAATACTGGCCCATCTCGCCGGCAGACTGATTGGGGTCGGCTTCCGCCCGGAGCACGTCCGCAACAAGTGAGCGGAAGATTTCAGTCTATATCGTCGAGTTCGTCGTGAATTCCGGCAACAATCTCCAGCCGCTGTTGCGCCGATTTGCCTGCGAGCGAAGCGTAGGTCAATGCGAGAAGCCGAATGGCGCTGCTGACTGCCGTATAAGATGCCCCCAATGCAAAACTGTCCACATGGCACGGCAGGACGACACGAGCATAACGCTGCGCCTCCGAAACCGATCCCCGGTCCGTAATAGTCACGATATTCAGCCGGCTGGTAACGGCATATTCGAGAATTTGTTTCAGCAAAGCCCGATGCGGCGGCAGCGTGATCAGCAACAACACGTCTTTCGGGCCGGTCATGGCCAGATCTTCAGCCCACGAACCCTGATTGATGCCAAGAATCATCACACTGTGCCGCAGCCTTGAAAACAGAAGCCGCGCGTACCGTGCGAACCCTTCCTCATCGCCCATTCCGATCACCCAGACGCGCGGCGCGGCAGCGATCATTTCCGCAGCCTCGCGCATCTTGTCGGAACGCAGCGCCTCGAAGGTTCGCGTGATATTGGCGATCTCCAGATCGAGATGCGCGCTGATGGTACGCACCAACGGCACTTCCTCATCAATTGCAGCCGAATATTCATAGGGTTCGGTGCGATTGCGCTCCTCACGCGCCTGGAGTTTTACTTCATTGAAATCGGCATAACCAAGATGCTGAAAGAAACGAGCCGTCGTTGCCTTGGATACACCGGCCATCTCCGCGATTTCGGTAGCGGAATGAATAAGAATATCGTCCTCGCGTTCAAGAACAAGCTGCGCGATTTTCTGCTCTCCTGCCGTGAGCTTTGCGTAGCGCTCTTGTATGCGCAGTACCAGACGTGAAGCCATGTGCGTTTATTCCGAATCTCTAATGCACTAAAAAAGCTTATCATTGCCCCTTGCAATACTGAAACATTTGTTTCATTGATAGTGAAACATTGAAATTCATGGAATCTCCATGGCGTATTCCCGCAATACCCGGCAGCGCATATGGGAGCGACTGAAAGATGTCGCACGCCCCGATGCACGCTTCCACCTCAAATTTTCGGAATTCATTCCCGATTTTGAAGGTGTCGAGACAGCTACCGATCAATTGCTGGCGCTGGAAGGGTTTGCAAAGGCCAATCTGGTTTTTGTTACCCCGGATAATTCCATGATCGAGTTGCGCCGTCGCCTGATCATGTCGGGTACACCATTCATCATGCCGACCTACGGCATGCAGCGCGGCTTTCTCCTGCTGGAACCGGGATCCGTTCCCCCGGGGCTGGAGAAAGCCGCAGCCTGGCTTGACGGAATGGAACATTTCGGCCGGCCGGTCAGTCTTGAAGACTTGACCCATATCGGTCGTTTTGATGTCATCGCGACTGGCGCATCCGCTGTTTCCATCGACGGAGTTCGTTTTGGCAAGGGCCATGCATTCTTCGATCTGGAATGGGGCATGTTCACCGATCTGGGGCTTGCCGACGAGCAATCCCCGATCGTGGCAGCTGTGCATGATGTGCAGATCGTGGAAGAGCGCCTCAACGTTTCCGACAAAGATATCGCACTCGATTTCATCGCTACCCCCAGCCGCCTGATAGAAGTAACGCGTAATCGCCGTCGCCCCCGCGGCATCCGCTGGAACGACGTTTCAGCGGAAGAGATCCAGTCGATCCCGCCGCTGCGTGAGCTTGCGCGGATGCGCGGTATTGCCTGACAATTCAGCACCAAAAAGGAAGATTCAATGAATATTGCCCTGGATCGCCGCCGTTTTCTTGGACTGATGGGCGCCGCAGCCGCTTTGCCCGCGATGAGCCGTTTTGCCCGTGCGGATACGCCATTCAGCTTTCAGGCTTCCTGGATAAACGATGCCGAATTCAGCGGCTATTTCATTGCGGCTGACAAGGGGTTTTATCGTGAAGAGGGCCTGGACCTGAATTATATTTCCGGCGGCCCCGATGTCATTCCCGAGAGCACCATCATCGCGGGCAAGGCCGACCTGACCCTCACCACCCCTGATACGACAATCAAGGCCATCGTTGAACAGGGGGCACCTTTCAAGATCATCGGCGCCCAGTATCAAAAGAACCCTATCGGCATTGTTTCGCTCGCCAAGAACCCGATCAAGGAGCCGAAGGACCTGATCGGCAAGACCCTCGCCGTACCGCCGGTCAACGTCATCTCGGTTGAAGCCATGCTGAAGATTTCCGGCATCGAGCCTTCTCAGGTCAACATCGTTCCTTATGCATATGATCCGACGCCGCTCATCAAAGGCGAAATCGATGCCTCGCTTGACTTCACGACCAATGTTCCCTTCACCATCAAGCAGGCTGGAGAAGAGGCTGTGTCCTTCCTGCTCTATGATTTCGGCTTTACGATCTTCAACGATACGGTTGTCGTAACGGAAGAGACGCTGAAATCGAAGCGCAAGGAAATCGTTTCGTTCCTTCGCGCAAGCCGCAGGGGCTGGATTGAAAACCTCAAGGACCCGGCAGCCTACCCGCCGAAATTTGCTGACAGCTGGTTCAAGGGAACGGGGCGGTCAATCGAAAACGAAATCTATTTCAACGCTGCGCAGAAGCCGCTGATCGAAACGCCAGACGGCATATTCTCCATGAGCGAGGAAGCCATTGAGAAAACAATCACGGCGCTCGGTACCATCGGCATCGCCGCCAAGCGCGACCATTTCGACACAACGCTTCTCGAAGAGATTTGATGCCTGAAATGTCCGGGATCAAACTTGAAGATGTGACGCGCTCCTTTTCGGGGCGCGGCACGAATGTAACTGCGCTTTCCAACGTTTCACTCGAATGCCCGACCGGTTCCCTTACCGCACTCATCGGGCCGTCCGGATGCGGCAAGTCCACCATGCTGCGTCTGGCGCTTGGTCTCGACCAGCCCGATAAAGGCTCGATTTCCGTCATGGGCAAAAGCCCGATCGAGGCCGCAAAAGCCGGGCTGACGGGTGTGGCTTTTCAGGACGCGGCGCTCATGCCGTGGCGTAGCGTCGAAGATAATATTGCTTTGCCGCTGGATGTTCTCGGCCTGCCCCGTTCTGCCAAGGCAGAACGGATCGCCGAACTGATCGCTCTTGTCGGCCTGAAAGGCTTCGAAAAATCGCTTCCCGGCGAGCTTTCCGGCGGCATGCGCCAGCGCGTTGCAATCGCCCGCTCTCTGGTAACCGATCCGCGCGTCCTGTTTCTGGACGAGCCTTTCGGTGCCCTCGACCAGATATTGCGCCGCCAGATGAACATCGAGCTTCAACGCATTTGGCTTGAAAGCAAGGCGACAACGCTGCTTGTCACCCATGGGATAGACGAAGCGGTCTTTCTCGCCGACCGGATCGTGGTGATGCACAGCCGCCCCGGACGCATCGCGCAGATCATCGATATTCCGCTGGAGCGTCCACGCAGTCCCGAAATATTCAGCACGCCGCAATTCCATGCGCTGGAGGACGCCGTCGCGGAGGCTTTGCATGGCTGACGTGAAGCCGTCCAACCATCTCTCGACCTTGCGCAACTGGATTATCCTTCTTGCGATATGGGAGTTGTGCGGCCGCTTTTCGCTGATCGCTGATGGCGCCCTGCCCGCGCCTTCCGCGATTTTGACCCGTCTCTGGATAGACCGTGCCGACTATCCCGCCCATCTCCTAGCTACACTTCAGGGCGCGGGTGCGGGCTTTATCATCGGCAATCTCATCGCCGTTGCAGCAGGTATCCTGTTCGCTCTGTTTCCCGCTGCCGCCAAACTGGGGCGCGGCGTCAACATCGCGATCTTTGCGCTGCCGCCGATAGCGATCTCGCCCATTCTGGTACTGACTTTTTCAGGAATGACACCGCGCATCACGCTGGCGGCACTCGGTTGTTATTTCATCACAATGGCTGCCACCGTAACCGGCATCAGCCAGACAGACCGCCGCATGATCGACATCGTCCGCGCCTATGGCGGCAACCGATGGAAAGTGTTGCGCCTGGCGCAATTGCGATCTGCATTGCCGTCGATCCTCGCGGGTTTGCGCATTGCCGCTCCGAATGCTGTTTTAGGCTCCATTCTGGCGGAGTTCGGCGGCGGTGGTCGTTTCGGTCTCGGCGCCTATTTGATCGGTTCGCTCGGGCGAGCTGAACCGACCAGACTCTGGGGTATCGGCCTCTGCGCCACCTTGCTTGCCGGGTTGGCCTATGCGCTCTTTTCCGTTCTTGCTAAAATCCTGACTGGCAGCACCAAGGCTATCACGGTCCCGTCGAGCGCTCCGAACTTTGAACCTCGCGGGTCTCGCAGCCTGAACTTTGTCCTCACCATCTGTTCAATCGCGCTTCCGTTCGTCTTGTGGTGGCTGCTTCTGGTCAGCATGGGAACACCGGCCATGATTGCCAAGACACCGGCGGGACTGTTCGACTATCTGTTCCTCGCCCCGTCAGCGGCTCCCGCGCAGGCAAAATTGCTGACAGCGCTTTCGCAAACTTTACCACTCACATTTCTCGGCATGGCCGCAGGCATTGTCTTCGCCTTCGCCCTTGCCGTGGCGTCAGTTGCCAGACCCGCCATCGTGCGCGGCTTCATGCCAATCGCCCTTGTGACGCAGACAATGCCGCTCGTCGCGCTGACGCCCCTGCTCGTCCTGCTGCTGGGACGCGGGCCGTCCGTCATTCTCTGGATCACCATTTCGGTTACATTCTTTCCCGCATTCGTGACCATGGCGCAAGGCATGGCACTGGTTCCGCGTGCCGCGCTGGATGTTCCCCGCGCATACGGCGCGAGCGTCTGGAAACAAATTCGCCTGGTATCCGTGCCTGCTTCCCTGCCCTATCTCTTTGCCGCCATTCGCCTGGCCGTGCCGCGCGCGCTGCTCGGCGTCATGATCGCCGAATGGCTGGCAACGGGTACGGGCCTTGGAAACCTCCTCAACCAGTCTCGCGGATATCTTGACTATGGCATGATCTGGGCCGTTGCCGTGGTGTCCGTCCTGTTGTCCGTTTTTTTCTATCAAATCGTAGCCCTCTGCGAGCGCAAGGTACTCGCACGCCGGGGCATGAACCCGGCAAACTGAAATGCAAGGAGTCCCCATGGAAATCACCGATCACAAAGCTTCCGTTCGCGAACGTGTGTGGAACGAGCTGCGCAAGGTCGCCGTTCCAGATAGCCGTTTCCATTTCGACTTTGGGGAATTCATCGCGGACTTCGAAGGCGGCGAGGAGGCGGTGGCCCGTCTCACAAGCCATCATTACTATCAGAATGCCGATTTCATTTTCATCACGCCCGATAATTGCCTTGATCGTCTCCGCCTGCAGGCGTTGAAAGACGGCAAGACCGTTCTGATAACGACTTATTCGATCAAGCGCGGTTTCTGGGTGCTCGACCCGAAGCTGATTTCGTCGGATCTCTATCTTTATGCCTCGACGCTCGACGGGATGGAGCGCGTGGGACAACCGGTCACGCTGAAAGATATCTCGGCCATGCCTGTGGTGGACTACATGGTCACGGGCACTGGCGCAATTAATCTTGAAGGCGTCCGCTTCGGCAAGGGGCATGGCTTCTTCGATGCCGAATGGGGCATGCTATACCAGCTTGGCCGCATCACGGCTGCAACACCAGCAGCCGCTGTCGTTCACGACTGTCAGGTATTGAGCGAAAAGCTTACGCCCGATGTTTACGACACGGTGGCGGACGTGATTTTCACGCCGACCCGCACCATTGAGGTGAAGGACCCGCACAAGCCAACCTGTGGAATCATCTGGGACCGTCTCGACCCCGTCATGTACGACACAATCCCCCCACTTCAGGAATTGAAGGCCATG
This sequence comes from Ochrobactrum sp. PL_is501, assembly GCF_055816895.1. Taxonomy (NCBI): domain Bacteria; kingdom Pseudomonadati; phylum Pseudomonadota; class Alphaproteobacteria; order Hyphomicrobiales; family Brucellaceae; genus Ochrobactrum; species Ochrobactrum sp. PL_is501. The sequence continues at coordinate 148,131 of NZ_JBVPGR010000034.1, forward strand.
GGACTGTAAGCATCATGCTCTGAAACCTGGAAAGCCGGATGGGTCTGCCCATCCGGCTTTCCCGTTACATACCAATCACGAGCTTCCACGCAATAGACCACATCGTAACCGCGATAACGCCTTCCAGAATACGCCACGAAGAAGGCCGGGCGAAAATTGGACGCAGCCAGCGCGCACCGAAACCCAGCGAAAAGAAGAACACGAAGGACGCGGTGATAGCCCCCGCGGCGAAAGACGTTTCAAAACCCGGAAACTGCGTGGAGATTGTTCCCAGAAGAACGACCGTATCCAGATAGACGTGCGGATTAAGCCATGTCAGCGCGAGACAGGTCGCCAGCGTCTTGGTCAGGCTTACGGACGCCCCGTTCGCCGTCGCCAGCGCGGCAGACGACGTAAAGGCAGAATGAAGGCTTCGCGCACCGTACCAGATGAGGAAAGCCGCACCGCCGTAGCGCATGACAGGATCAAGCGTTGGCATGACGGCAGCGATCTTCTGGAAGCTTGTGACACCGATCAGGATCAGGATGGCATCCGATATGGCACAAGCAAGGCTTACAGCGAACACGTGCTCATCGCGTAGCCCTTGCCGCAGGACAAAGGCGTTTTGAGCACCGATGGCAACGATGAGGGTAAGGCCCATGGTGAGGCCGGTGACATAGACTGAAGCATTCATAAATGGTCGCCGTCTGGGAGCAAGTTAGGCACTTGGATACCGAAAGTCAGGGAGTTAGAATAGTTAAACTTTGTAATTCTGATTAAGGGATACTAATGATCGACTATTCCGCCTTGAGAGCAGTGGCGATGGTAGTTCAGACAGGCAGCTTTGAGAAGGCGGCGCGGGCTTTGAACGTAACCCCTTCCGCGATCTCGCAACGCGTCAAACATCTCGAAGAGCGGCTTGGGGTCGTCCTCATTGAGCGAGGCTCTCCGTGCGCAGCCACGGAAAAGGGCGACTGGCTCTGTCGTCATATCGAACAGGTGGGCATGCTCGAACGCGAACTTCTGACGGAATTGCCAGGGCTGTCCGGCAGCGAAAATGCCGCACAGCGCGTAACGCTTCATATCGCGACCAATGCCGACAGTCTGGGCACGTGGTTTCTGAAAGCCATCTCGCAGTTCAGCACGGCATCGGACTATCTTTTCAACATAGCAGTCGATGATCAGGATCATACTGCCGAATGGTTGCGGCGCGGGCGTGTGGTTGCCGCCGTCACCGCCCTGCACAAACCCGTTCAGGGCTGCCGTCTCACCCCGCTTGGCGTGCTCCGCTATCGGGCTACCGCCTCCCCTGAATTCATCGCACGGCATTTTCCGGAGGGCATAACCCGCGACGCTATTGCCAAGGCTCCAGCACTGACATTCAACCAGAAGGACAGGCTACAGGATGCATGGGTACGCACCGTCCTAAAAACCGATATGGCTTGCCCCACACATTGGCTTCCATCGACGCAGGCCTTCGTCGATGCCAGCTTGTCCGGCATGGGATGGGGGATGAATCCGGTGCAATTGGTGGACCAACATTTGACGTCCGGGCGGCTGGTTGAGCTGATCCCGGACACGCCGCTGGATATTCCGTTGTTCTGGCAGGTCAACCGCCTCGCGGCAGACAGGCTTGCAGATCTTACACAGATGGTCTTGTCGACCGCGCGACAGGAACTCTCCCCTTCGCGGGAATAAACCGGATCGCTTCTGCCAAATTTATTGGCGCGCATCCTGATGGCGCGAAATGCGCGTCAAAAAAAACGCACGGAAACAAAAAGCTATAGCTCCGATGTGATCGAAGCCTATGCTAAAAACGGATAGCCGGGGTAAGGTTTTTCCTCCCCTGACGGTCAATCACTATCTGTTTTCTTGAATGTGAACAGCGATTGAGCGATCCATAGACGATGAAGCTCCTGTTTCTCATCGCTGCGCTGATCGCCCTTGTTTTCCTCGGCTGCTATTTGCAGATGTTCTTTGCCGTGCCGTGAAGGTCAGTTAATCCCGTTTCCTGCCTCCAGAAGTCGCAGAGACGGAATGTTCGAGACAGCAATGTGCGCAAAAAAGGCAGGATCAATGATCCTGCCCGGTTTGTGCAACGCCGGCCGCTTCTTCGCAGACCCTGACATGTTCTGCCAGCGCCTCGAGTTGCAAGAAGGCGCTGATGCTACAGATATCCCGCTTCTGAAACTTGGGAAGCTCCTGAAGCTCCTTCAATCTGGTGAGAAGTGCACCGCGGTTCATGGTTTCTCCCTCCATCTTTCTGGCTATCCGCAAGATTGGTGTTAATCAGGCTGCCCGCACCTTCGCTTTCGTTTTCAAGGGAAGTTCGATATCGACTTCGAGCGTCGACATCTGGTCGCCCCGGTCCATTTTCACGCTGACCTTGTCGCGATCAATCTGGATATGTTTGGCGATGACAGCGAGGATTTCCTCCCGCAACACCGCAACCAGATCAGAATGTTCGTGTGACGCCCTTTCATGGGCGAGCAAAACCTGCAAGCGTTCGCGCGCTTGTGGCGCGGAAGCAGGCTTGCTGAAAAAACGAAACAGGCTCATGCCGCTCTCCTTCCGAAAAGTTTACCCAGAAGGCCGCGCTTTTCGGATGGAACAGTCATCGGCACTTCTTCACCGGCAAGGCGGCGGGCTGCGTCGAGATAAGCCAATGCAGGCGCACTGCGCTGATCGGCAAGCGTCACGGGTGAACCAATATTGGAAGCCCGCAGAACGTCCTGGCTTTCCGGGATGATGCCGAGAAGCGGAATGGACAGAATTTCGAGAACGTCATCAACCTTCAGCATGTCGCCGCGTTCGGCGCGCACCGGATCATAACGGGTCAGCAGAAGATGCTTTTCGACACGTTCGCCGCTTTCGGCCTTGAGCGTCTTGGCATCGAGCAAGCCGATAATGCGATCGGAGTCACGCACCGACGACACTTCAGGATTCGTTACGACAACCGCCATATCCGCATGGCGCATGGCAAGCGTGGCTCCGCGCTCGATCCCGGCAGGGCTGTCGCAAATGATCCAGTCGAACTCTTTCTTGAGCTCTTCCATGACGCGGTCAACGCCGTCAATGGTCAGGTTATCCTTGTCGCGCGTCTGGGAGGCCGGGAGCAGATACAGCGTCTCAAGGCGTTTGTCCCGAATCAAAGCCTGTGGAAGCTTGGCATCGCCCTGAATGACATTGACCAGATCGAACACGACACGGCGTTCCGCCCCCATGACGAGGTCGAGGTTGCGCAGGCCGACATCGAAGTCGATAACGACAGTTTTCTCGCCGCGTTGCGCCAGCGCGGCGCCGATTGCAGCGGTCGATGTCGTTTTGCCAACGCCACCCTTACCGGAAGTTACAACAATCACTTTTGCCATATTTGTCTCCTGTATCTCCCGCGCGCCTCCAGAGCATCCGTTACCGGGTATAGAAAATGCTCTGCTTTTCTTTTGTGGCACTCAAACGTGCCTGACAATTTGGTTGGACATACGCTTTCCCGCAGCGTTTTGCCCTTTTGCGAGCATGCTAGCTCAGCGTTTCCGCCATCATATAATCGCCGTCGAGCCAGAGCTGGACAGCCTGTCCACGCAATCTGCTCTCCATGTCCTCGGCCGTCTTGTAGAGGCCGTCGATAGCGACAAGCTCGGCTTCCATCTTGCGGCAAAAAATGCGCGCATTGGCGTTTCCGGCTGTTCCGGCCATCGCACGACCGCGCAATGCTCCGTAAACGTGGATCGAACCGCCGGCCACCACTTCCGCACCGGATGCAACAGAACCGACAATCGTCACATCGCCGTCAGGAAAATAGACAGACTGCCCGGATCGAACCGGCTCGGTCACAACCATGGAAGGCACGGCCTTGACGAGCTGTACCGATGCTGGCGCAACCGGTGCATGTTCCCTCGGTTTCGTTTCCGCAATCTCCGGGTCGAAATCGGCGGCTGGTTGCCCCCCACGCATCGCAGGCGGCATGCCGGGACCCAAAAGAGAAGGCCTGGCATTTTCGAAGCCGGTAATCCACACGCCACGGCTCACCAGATCCTCAAGCAGCTGAACCAGTTGCGGGCGCTCGATCGATACATTCTCCAGATCGAGAACAATCGGGCGGTTCAGGAAAAACCCCACCGAACGTGCTGCCAAATCATCCAGCTTGTCGAGCCAGCCGTCGAGCGGTAGTTCAGGCGAGAGCACCAGCGCCAGAAAGGACCTCCCTTTCAAGCGGATTGGACGAGACTGTGTTAGCACTTGATTCATCTTGGTTAAAAAACGGTTTATCCGGTCTATATGCGCAATGGTTAACAGATGGTTAATTTCTGAAGCCTGAATGATCCCGACAGCCAAGGCAGTCGGCTCTTTTTTGACACTCAGAGCATAACAATTGGATCAGCGATCCACTCCAGGCACAGAACGCAACATTGTACCCGTACGGAATGCCGAAATCGCTTCCAGCCGGGAAACGACTCAACTTTCTCTTGATTATAGCCGGATATCTTGACCGATAATTGCCGTTTCTTCGCCCTTCCACAGAAGACGCAACGGAAAATATAAAATTAAATTTCAATCAAATGTGACGTTACGTAATGTATTACAAATTTATAATATGTTTTTATTATGAGATGCGGGGAGATAAGTTTAGGCATCACCAAGAATAATCAAGTTTCTGCCGCACCAATTAAAAGTATACTCTAATCCATTTGCAATTTTTCTATGCCTGTCGAATGGGAAATCGGTATTTTCATGCCCTCCAGCCAGAGGCCTCATAAACAAACTCAAGCACAAAATTCGCGCCATACCGTCAAGAAACCTTCATCGCGGTGACGATGAATATAGCGATAGAACAATTGCTGTTTTCCGGTCGTCTTTTTGCTTCATCAAGCACAGCTATAGAGTGGTGCCTCTGCGCACTATCCAACGCAAAGCCGCTTCGCACTTTTGCTGAAAATACTCCAGCTGCAATCGGCAAATTCTGCCGAAAATGCCCGAATACGAAATAAATCTTGGAAGGTTCCGCTCAAAGGAACCGCCTCGCGTTTGGGCGGGGGGCTTAGGGGCGCGAGGCGGGCGAGCTCTCAGGAGTGCACGCACTAGGAAAATGGAACGTTAGCTCCGATTCTGGAACTAACAATACGTTCCAGCGTGAAAAAATACGTGATTGCAGTGCAAAAAAGCCCGAATAGTTGGGGGAGAACCATCACGGATCACTGGAGTTCGCAATCTGTAACCCGTCGGGCCTGCTCGCTCAATTCACAAGCTTGCAATGCTGATATGCACTGTCAACCGCACCCAAATTAAAAACCGCCTCGCAGCGAATGAACGCGCTGAGGCGGCGTACCTCCTCCGAAAGCCCCCAATCGAAGAAGATGGCAGGAACTTACTCACAGCTTTGCCGAAAATAAATAGACAATTTATCGGTACACTTGAAAATCCGGTGAACAAATCGCCCAAGAGTTGAAGACCGCTCGAACTTCGAATTTTCCGCGTCGATATCTTTGGCGGGAGGCTCGGCTGAGGGAAGACCCGCTTCCATTCTGGGGCGCATAGCTTCCACTGTGAGATCAGCTTGAGCTTTTACCGCCACCGCCCCACAAACATACATAAATTTCAGTAATTTCTGAAAATTATAGAGTTTTATAAAGGGGTTGCTTTCTGAATGAGCGTGTTTATTGTTCCCTCCACTTGGAGGAGGGAGTACCGCCCCAGCGCGCTCGATCGCTGCGGGGCGGTTTCTTTTTAGCTACCCGAAAATGCATATCTGCCTTGCAGCATTGCCCCTTGTAAGCGGTAACCCATATCCCTATCTTGGCGTTGTTCGGTTTTACTCCTCCTCCCAAAAACCGAACCCAAAGCGCGATACTCCTCCTCCCAATCGCGCTTTATAGATTCGCCCACTGCACACTCCTCCTCCCAGTGCAGTGGGCGTTCTCTTTTCTGGCCTCTCCCCGAACTCCTCATTGACTTTCTTCAATCCGAACTGATGATGCGCTGGCTCTTTCAGTTGTTTTAAGGGTTGAGGGATAATTTCGGTACTCGGCGCGGCAGGGGAGCGGGGTTCCATGTATTTCAGCAAGATTTTCAATTCCGCCAGGCGGGTGCATGGAGCGCCCTTGTTCTGGCTGGCTTTTGTTCTGCTCTTGCAGATCGTACTTCTGTCGTTGAGGCTTAATGCGCCGATCGGCCCCATGTATTGGGATAGCTACATCTATTTTGATGCTGCCCAGCGCATAAGAATGGGGCAGATTCCGAACGTGGACTTCTCCACCCCCGCAGGACCGCTTGGTTATTATCTGTTTGCGTGGGGACAAACCCTGTTCCCAAAAGCGCAACCGCTGTTGCTTGTTCAATGGTCCCTTTTGGCTATCGCGGCGCCTCTGATGGCATGGGTGCTGGCGCAGCTTCAACCCCGGAACCGGATGACCGGTGTTTTTCTTCTTGTTCCATTTCTGGTTTTCGCGATCTTTCCGGCCAATACACAGAGCTTTTATCCCTATCCCGGATTGGACGGTTTCGGGATTTATAACCGCCACACGTCGCTTCTGCTTTACGTGCTGATATGCGGCCTGATGTTCATACGTGACGGCGCGAAGCTTGCGCTTTTTTGCGCGGCAGCCATGCTTGCACTCTTCCTTATGAAAGTTACGGGCTTTCTTGCGGGCGGCTTATTCGGTCTTGCGGCGCTTCTGGCCGGAAGAATCTCAATTCGCAGCGTAGCGCTGGCTGCTATGACCGCCATCACGGCAATGTTGGCTCTGGAACTGAATAATGGAATTGTCAGCGCGTATGTTCACGATATCACGACATTGATCGCATTGAATGAAGAGGCGCTATTGCCGCGCTTCCTCACCGTCATATCGTTGAAACTCGATGTCATCGTCCCGGCAGCGGTTCTCGTTCTGGCCCTTTTCTGGAGGGAGCAGCGCCTACCCGGAACGCAAGGCCACTTCTTCGATCGGGGTTCCGTCTGGCTCGCCATCGGGCTTCTGGGCGGCGTCATTCTTGAAACGCAGAACACCGGCAGTCAGGAATTCATTTTTCTTTGGCCCATCCTGCTCATGATCTTTCAACGCGTGAAACCCGGCAGCGAGAAGTTCAAGATCGTCTTCGTCACGCTTGCCGCCTTCTGTGTCATTCCGACTTTCACCAAGGTCACACACCGCACCTTGCGAGCCGTGGCCGTCGCGCCGACTTATGTTCAACCCTCTTTGCCGGAGCTGAAGAACTTGGGCCAAGTGCTTACGCGACCTGATTTCCTGAAGCGGGCAGAACTTTTCCAGTCCCATTATCCAGAGAACAATGCCGCCTATGACGTATTGGCCAAACAGGGCCAGCTACCCAGTTGGCAGCTTTATTCGGAAATTGACTTTCAGGTTTTCTGGCTCCTCTCTGCAAACCAGATGGTGGAGGATTTGAAAACCTTCGAAACCCGCAACAATATCCGCCTGCAAAGCATCATGTCGCTCGACTTCGTCAATCCGTTCGCCTGGATTTTGGACCGCGACGCCACACGACATATCCAGATCGGCGCTGACCCGTTCCGCACAGTGCCAGCTCTGTCCGAACGAACGAAAGCCGCCGTGGAAGCAACCGATGGCATATTGCGCCCGAAATGTCCGACGACGACCAATCGTCTTGCCCTGCAGGAAATATACGCCGAAGCGCTAAAGGACCGATCCGTTATCGCTTTGAACCCATGTTGGGATTTGCTGCTTCGCCATGGTCTTATTCCGTAAGTGGAATCCACTTACTTGATTTGAGCCTTGACGAAATCCCGCACAATCCGGACGATGCCGCGCGAAAGCACTTCATCCAGCGCCTTGATGAACGCGTCCACATGCTCGCGGCCGCAGATCAGCGGCGGCTCGAGGCGAATGACATTGCGGTTATACTCGGTAAAGGCGACCAGAACCCCATGATCGCGCAGCAGATGGCTGCCGATAAAGCCGGGGAGCGAACCTTTCAGCTTTTCATCCAGCATTCCCAGAACAGGCCGCAGCACAGCTGGCATTGTCTGGGAAAAATCATGGAACTCCAGTCCCACCATCATCCCCTTCCCGCGCACGTCTTTCACAAGGGCGGGATAGCGGCCCTGCAACTCGCTCAGCCTTTCCAGAAGATAATCCCCTACCTCGGCTGCGTTATCGATCAGATGCTCATCGTATAGAACATTCAAGGCTTCAATGGACGTGACGCAGGCTTCGCCGATCCCGCCAAAAGTCGCCATCGCATGGATCATTGCAGTCTTGGGCGTGCCATAGGCCTTCATGTAGATGCCACGGCGCGCGATCATCGCGGCCATGGCTGTCTTTCCGCCGCCAAGCGACTTCGCCAGCGCAGTGACGTCTGGAATGACGCCATAATGCTCGAAAGCATAGAATTTCCCGGTTCGTCCCAACCCGCACTGCACTTCGTCGGCTACCCAGATCACACCATACTGATCACACAGGCCACGCAGCTTCTGCCAGAACTCTGCATCAGCCTGAATGATGCCGCCGCCGCCCTGCACCGTTTCAAGCACGATCACCCCGATTTCAGGGTCCGCGCGAAACGCTTTTTCAATGGCGTCTATATCGCCGAAAGGCACGCGCACAGTGTTGTCGACCAGCTTGAATTCGCCGCGATAAAGCCCGCCATCCGTGATGGACAGAACGCCCTTGGTCTTGCCGTGAAACGAGTTTTCAGCATAGACGATCTTCGGCTTGTTCGGACCGGCGGCGCGCTCCGCGACCTTGATTGCGGCTTCCATCGCTTCCGAGCCGGAAGATCCGAGAAACACCATGTCGAGATCGCCGGGCGAACAGGCTGCAATGTCATAAGCAAGAGCAGCCGCATATTGGGACATGAAGGCGATTGCAATCTCGTGGCGCATCTCTTCCTGAAACTGTCGCCGTGCTTCCAGAATGCGCGGGTGATTGTGACCGAAAGCCAATGACCCGAACCCGCCGAAGAAATCGAGGATCGGGCGCCCGTTCTGGTCGTAATAATACATGCCTTCCGCACGCTCGATCTTCACCTTATGAAAACCGAGCAGCTTCATGAAGTGAAGTTGGCCCGGATTGAGATGAGCCGTGAACAGTTCCGTCATCTGCGGCAGATCGAGTGCTTTTGCTTCGTCAACAGTCAGCAGTTTCGGCTTTGGCGTTGTGTTGGACTGGTTCATGTCTGCCTCTATACAGCTTCCAGTGCCGGGGCGTCGGAGGATGCAGCTTCGATCTTTTTGCGATACTCGCGATAGGCTGCGATCAGCATATCCTCGTCCCGATATTGCGGCACCCAGCCAAGCTCGCGCTCGCCCTTTGAAACATCCAGGACGCACATTTCATCGGCAATCAGATATTGTTCCGGGTCCATGATCGGCATGTTCATCCAGTCGAGCACGCCCAATGTCCGCTTCACCGCCCAGGCAGGTGTCGGCAACAAGACGGATTTTGATCCTGCATGGCGGACGAGATCTCCGAGCAGCTTGCGAACCGGGGGCGGGTTGAGCGAACCGAGATTATAGACCTCATTAGGTATACCCGCCTTGAAAGCAGCCCGTGCCGCCTCGGCACAGTCGAATACCGAAATAAACTGATAGGGATTTTTGCCCGAACCGATCATCGGCACCGGCAGATTGTAATCAATCAGCTTGAACAGCTTTTCCAGAATGCCGAGGCGTCCGGGGCCGATGATAAGGCGCGGACGAAACAGGGAAATATTCATCCCCCGCTCGCGCCATTCAATGGCAAGTTCTTCGGTCTTCAGCTTGGAAAGCCCGTACTCGCCGAGCGGCTTGCAGGGATGGTCTTCCTTCTGCGGCCATGTGTAGGTGTGCCCGTACACCATGTCGGTGGTGAAATGCACAAGCTTGTTCGCCCCTGCCGCATCCATCGCCCTGATGATGTTTTCCGTCCCGTAATAATTGACGGGAAAGAAGAAATCATGCCGTTTTGCCCGGACCTGTATCGGCGAGAGCATCTTGGCCGACAGATTGTAAATCACGTCGTCGGCACGAATGCCCAACCTGCGGACTGCTTCCGGATCGGTTACATCGGTCGCGACGAAAGCGACGTCGGCATAGTGCGACAGATCGCTTTTCACGATATCCGCGACAATGACCTCATGGCCATCGCCAAGAAGTTTGGGAGCGAGATAACGCCCCACAAATCCATCACCGCCGAAGATTATGTGTCTCATTGCGTGCCCCCTCGCTCAACCCCGCGTCTGCTGGTTCACATTCGTCTCTGCCTTCGGTTCGGATGATTTGCCGCTTTGCGCGATCAGGACCGTTCCGATGCAAATGAACGCGATGCCTGCGATCTTGTATGCGCCCAGGCCCTCCTTGAACAAAAACCATGCGAACAGAGCCACCGCCACATAGGCAAGGCTGAGGAACGGATAGGCGAAGGAAAGATCGACCTTGGACAACACGTAAAGATGCGATGCCATGGAGATGACAAAGGTCAGAAGGCCCGCAAAAACCCACGGATTGAAAACGATCTGGAACACGCGCTGGATCAGTGTGTCTGCTGAGAAACTGATCGGCCCGAGCGTCAGCATGCCGTATTTCAGCATCAATTGCGCGGCGGCATTGGTCATGACCGTGAACAGGATGAAGGGAATATATTTCATCACGTTTCCTAACCTGCCTCACTGAGCGTCAAAGCCGTGCGGCGCCAAAAATTGGAATTGAAAGCCTTGTCGCGGAAAAGTTCGAAATCGCGCCAGCGCGGATAGCTTGCTGCAAACGTTCGGGCGTTCATCCTCTGATCCTTATAGGGGTTGACCCGACCGGCGGCCTCGACGGTCATCCGGTCCAGACGGTCCAGCAATTCCAGCGTCTTTCGGCCACGATTGGGGAAGTCCATGGTCAGCGTATATCCCGCCATTGGAAATGACATAAGACCGGGAGACTTCACCGACCCGAAACGTTTGAGCACAGTCAGGAACGATACCTGCCTCGCCTCGCGGCTCGCCGCGAGCATTGCCGGAATGACGGTTCTGGCAGCATCAAGCGGGATCACGCTTTGGTGCTGGTAAAGCCCTGCCGGGCCATAAAGCCGGTTCCAGTTTCGGATGGCGTCGAGAGGATAAAAGAAGTTCCGATACCGCACTCCATGCGCTGCCGTCATCCGTCTCTTGCGATGAAAATAGGCTGTATTGAAGAGCGCAAGGCTTGCCCTGTTCAACACGGGAAACGGCAAGTCAAAAGGCACGCCGAGGCGCGCAGATGCCGCGATATGCGCGCCGCCGGGCGCGGCAACATGATTGCCGACCATCAGCAGGCCCCTACCATTGGAAAGCTGATCGACCCAGGCCACGGCATATTCATTCTCACTATCGGCAATCTCGGCCATATCGAAATATGCATCGAGATTGGCGAAGGGCAAAATCTTCTCCTCAACGTCGAGACCGCTTACACGCATAAGCCGGATCGTTGCGCGGAGGATCAATCCGGTCAGCCCCATTCCGCCGATTGTAGCTCGAAACAGGTCGGGGTTTTCCGCTGCGGAGCATCTATAATGAACACCGTCCGAGCGAAGCAGGTCCAGCGCGTCGACATGGCACCCGAAACTACCCTGCCGATGATGGTTCTTGCCATGCACGTCATTGGCAATAGCGCCACCGAGCGTCACAAACTGGGTGCCGGGCGTAACAGGCAGAAAATAACCATGCGACGCAACATGAGCGATGATTTCGCCCAGAAGCACGCCGCTTTCCGCCGTCAGCACTCCCCGGTCGGGATCGAAATGCACTATTCTTCTTCGCGCCTGCATGGGCACGAGGAAGCCCGCATCGTTGTGGCAGCTATCACCGTAGGAGCGACCATTGCCGAATGGCAACAGGCTGGCATCTTTGGGCAAGGTGCGCGTGAAATCAGTCTCCAGCCTCTCCAGCGAAAGAGATCGGCGCTCTCGGCGATCAACACGCCCGAAGCTGTCGAAGGACTGTTCCATCAGCGCATTCCAGCCACAAGAAGCAACACCGCGCCAAGCGTGATGACGAGTTGGCTGCGCCAATCCTTGGCAAGAAAGAGAACGGGATCGTCATCCATGTTGCCCCGATGCGCCAATATCCAAACGCGAACATTCATATAGAGCACCATCGGACCGAGCGGCCATATCAGCCAGGGATAGGTATAGAGCGTCTTGACCGCATCGCTATTGATATAGAGCGCCAGAACCAGCGCTGCGGTAAATGCGGCTGCCACCCCGCACTGCCCCACGATATCGCGATCTTCGGGGCGGTATCCCCGCCCGGCGATCTTGTCCTTTTCCGTCGCTACCGCGCCTTGCAGCTCGACATAGCGCTTCGCCAATGCGAGCGAGAGGAAGAAGAACATGGCAAAGGCCATCAGCCAGAAGGACGGCGGAACATGTGATGCCGCCGATCCTCCCAAGAGCCGCAAGCTGTAAAGCCCTGCGAGACAAATCACGTCGCCCAGCAGCATGCGTTTCAAGGCAAATGTATAAGCGGTCGTGAGAACCAGATAGGTGACGATTGCCAGCGTGAAAGCCGGCGGCAGGAAGAAGCAGATGAAGGCCGTCAAAAGCAGCAACAGAGCCGCGACCGAAAGGCCGAAAGGAATGGAAATCTGCCCCCTTGCAAAGGGCCGCTGATTTTTTCGCGCATGTCTCCGGTCCGCCGGAAGATCGGAAATATCGTTGACGATATAGATCGCAGACGCTGTCGCACAAAAGGCAATGAATGCCAGGCAACCCGCAATGAACACGTCCGGCTTCACTATATCATGCGCCAGAGTGGCAGGAACAAAGACCAGCAGGTTCTTCAGCCATTGATGAACGCGCAGCATCCGGGCATAGGTTCGGATAGTCGGCTTTCCGGCATTGAAAAATTCGCAGCCGTTTCGCTTCTGGAAGCGCGCCGCTGCGCGATCAGGTGCCACGACAATCGCCTGCCGCGCCGCATCGAAAACCGGCAAATCGTCGCGATCATTCCCCGCATAATCGAACCCCTGCCGCCCATAGCGCTCCACCAGCAGTTCGGCTCTGCTTTTTGCGGAAGATTCTTTTGTCAGGGACGTTGAGCAGACCTCACTGAAGATACCGAGTTCCGACGCGACAGCAGTCGCTACCGGTTCCGGAGCTGCCGTCACCAGCACCAACATGCGTCCAGACGCATGTTCTGCGCGCAGAAAATCCAGAAACTCGGTTCGATAAGGAAGTCGCGACGCATCCAGCGTGACGCGGCCCGCCACCTGTTGCCTGAGATATGCCTTGCCGGAGAGCAGCCAGACCGGCAACATGAAGACGAACAGAATGTTCTTTTTCAGAAGAAGAAAAATGCCTTCCCACAGCAGATCGGTCGAAACCAGCGTTCCGTCCAGATCGACTGCCAGCGGCACATTCCTGCTGCCCTGCCCCCGCGTGTCCATTTTTAGCCCTTTACCGCCCGAGCCTCTCTTGTAACGGGACCGCGACAGAAGCCAAATGAAAAATGTACTTTCTCGATATAGTTTGCGCTAAACGCGCATTCCCGCTGCAAAACGGGTCGAGAACCTCATTCTCGGTCGCAACCGCTTGCCAATCGCTGTTTACTTTGCGGGGACGATCGGTTTCGGCCTGAACTCCGGCTTGATAGCCTTGAGCGCCATGCGGTCCACCAGCGCGGGCGCTATAAGCTTCAACCAACGCCCCAGCCGCATCTGCCGGGTCATCAGCACTTCCCGTTTGCGCGCCTGCACGCCGTCCAGCATCAGCCGCACGGCTTCTTCGACCGGCATCATGTCATCCTCGCGCACGCCGCTCGTTCCAAGAGCGGCCCCGCTCGCACTGTAGCCCACCTTGCGAATGTCGGTCTTCACGACACCCGGATAGACGATTGTCACGGATATGCCGCTTGGTTCCAGTTCCGCGCGAAGCGCCTCGCAGAAGCCGGAAAGGGCGAACTTCGTTCCGCTGTAGGCCGTGCGTCCCGGCACGCCGATCAACCCGGCAATGGATGAGACCGCTACAATCCGCCCCTTGCTTGCAGCAAGATGGGGAAGTGCGGCATGGATAGGCCAGACACTGCCCCAATAGTTCAACTCCATCAGATCATGCATCCAGCCGAGATCATCCGGCTTGATTTCGGCAAAATTGGCATGGGCCGACATGCCCGCATTCACGATCAGCGTATCGATGCGGCCATAGGCGGACACCGCCTTGTCAATCAAAGCGATGCAGGCAGCGCGATCTTTCACATCGGTTGGCACCACGAGGGCAGAACTGTCCAGCTGCCGCAATTCGGCTGCCAGATTTTCCAGCTTGTCCACATTGCGTGCGGCGAGCACCAAAGCAGCATTTGCACGGTCGCGTCGGGCAATCTGCCGTGCCGTTTCGGCACCGATACCATCCGATGCTCCCGTTATGATCGTCACATCCATACCAGGCCCTCCCTGCCTATCGATCAGACGACAGGCAAGGTACAGGCAGGCCAATCCTTGCGTCCAGTGGTTTAAACCTTACGCGCCAGGATCGCGGCTATGGCGAGGCCACCAATCAGCGATATGTGCTCCAGTGCCACCGTCATATCCCGGAAAGCTTCTTCTCCTTCTTTCGCCCAGAATGGATGAGCGACCGGAATGGTCAGGATCGTAAAGACCGCAAGAGCGCCACAAGCCAGCCAGGTTCCGCGATTGAAGATAATCATCAACGATCCGCCGATTTGCAAAAGCAGGGTCGCGCTGTTGAACAACCAGCCCGGATAGAGGCCGAAGCTCTCCATTTCCGCGACATTGGCACCGAAATCGAAGAGCTTGGCCAGGCCGCTGGACCAGAAAACAAAGGTGAGAACGATCCGCGCCAGCAAAAGACTGACGCGGGAATCGAGAATGTTGGCAATGAAGCGCGGCATCAATCAGCCTTTCCGCCAGTGATCCGGTTGACCTTGAATGCCACGGCAATCGCAATTGCCGGTGCGAGCGCGAAAATCACCGAGAGCCAGAGCGAGGCATTGGCCGCGCCTTCCACGCCGCCAGGCACTGCAATACCGGCGAAATTGGCAACCATGCCCGCACAGGCCGTCCCGAAGGCGATGGCGAAAAGCTGCACGGTCGTCATGCCGCCTGCGGCAAGGTCCTGCTCGGTCGACGGAGCGCTTTGATAAACACGGGTGACGAGGCTCGGCCAGGCAAGGCCGATCCCGAAACCGATCAGGATGAGCCCAAGGCAGACGGGCGCGAGCAATGACCAGTTGCCGCTACCGTGAACCGGAAGGAATACGGCGAGCAACACGAGGCCCGCAAGCGCGAGGATAGGGCCAGCCGCGACAAGTTTGTCGCCGCCCTTCTCCTGCCATTTGGAACTGAGGAAGGATGCCACTGTCCAGCCAATGGCCATCAGTGCCGCCAGATATCCCGCCCATAGCGGAGACTGGCCATGCAGGTGTTGAAGCAGGTAGGGCACGTATATTTCGGGCTGCATGCTGAGCATCAAAAGCGCGATTGTAAGGTAAAGCGCACCCAGCGGCGTCGACAGGCTGAACGAGCGGCGCGGCAGGAGGCGGGCCTTGGCATCGCGGTCCACGACCGCAATAATGGCAATCATGAATATAGCAGCTCCCAGTCCAACGATCTTCCATAGCGTCTCCTGAGACAGGCTCCCTGCGGATACCGCAAGGACAGCGCCGGTCAAAAGAATGAGTTGAAGAACGGGAATGGAAACGCGCTCATTCTTGTCCCAGCTCGAACGCGGCAATGTTGCGAATGCGACCACAGCGAAAAGGCCCGAAACGGGCAGCAACGACCAGAAAGCGGCGCGCCATGCGCCATATTCGGCAAAGATGCCGCCAATCGCCGGACCGATCAGTGTCGCCACGCCAAACATCGCGGAAATGAGACCGATGGCCCTGCCCCACAGACGCTCTGGCAGCACGACACGGGTCAGGCCATAGGCAAGCGCATAAAGGAAGCCGCCGCCAAGGCCTTGCACGCTCCGCCCCACCAGCATCACAGGCATATTGATAGCCAGAGACGAAATCAGTGTACCGGCCGCGAACAGCAAGGTCGCCACGACATAGGCGCCCCTTGGACCCGCACTTTTCAGAAGCCGCGCAGTGAGTGCGGCACCCAGAATGGAGGCAACGACGAACAAGGTCGTGGCCCAGGCATAGAAATCCATGCCGCCAATATCCTGCACCACGCTCGGCATGACTGTGGTCGCGATGTACATATTGACCGCGTGGAGCGTGACCCCACCAGCCAAAGCCAGGGCATAGAGGCCATTTTTACCGCTTAGAAGCTCACCCCAGCCAGCGGGCTTATAGCCCGCGTCCCCCGCCGGAATTGTTTCTTCGATCGAACTTTGCACTGTCGGCCTCCGTGAACTGAATTGTTGCCGACGGGTTTATAGGACCTCAACCTTGGTTGAGGTCAATAGGCTATTTCGACTGAAAACATCAGGATTTAATCGGCCAAATCCAAAACAAAACCGCCACTGCGAGCGAGCACAATGGTGGTGGGGAAAACTCGGCTCGGACGCTCGAAAGTCAGGTGAGATTGCCGGTCTTGGCCATCAATCTTCTGGGGCCGGCACCCTGTTGCCCGAGGATGTCGTCCGGATTTCGCAACGGGCATTCGGAAAGCGAGAGACAACCGCAACCGATGCAGCTTGTTATCTGGTCACGAAGCTGCATCAGACTGTCGATACGCTCCTGAAGCATGCCTTTCCAGGCTTCCGAAAAGCGTCTCCAGTCTTCCGCTGTCGGAACGTGGTCATGCGGAAGGTCTTCCAGCGCCTCACGAATGATCGCGAGCGGGATACCTGCGCGTTGCGCGATCTTGATAATGGCAATGCGACGCAGCACGGCGCGGTGATAACGTCGCTGGTTGCCCTCTGTGCGCCAGCCCTCGATAAGCCCCTTGGTTTCATAGAAATGAACCGTAGAGACCGCCACGCCAGCGCGCCGGGAAACGTCACCAACTGTCAGGCTTTTCTTGAGACCTGAATGTTCCATATCGTCAAACTCGATCATGCCGAATGTGTAGGCCTTTGAGCACATCCCGAAAAGTGTGAAACGGCTTTTGGTTCAGATGCGCGGAAGAAAAGCGCTCCAGCCGCGCGCCATCGCAAGCATCTCATAAATCCGCGTCATGTCTCAACGCGCGATAATTGCGGCGCGCCCATAGCAACGGGCGAGAATGCAGCGGCAAATCGGTATTCGTTACCAGCCCGGCAAAAAGCGTGTGATCCGCCATCGGAACACTGCCTGCAAGTTCGCAATCAATCGCAGCTGACGCCCCGAAAAGATGCGGCCTGCCCGACGGCCATTCGCCCCACACGCCAATTAGAAATCTTTGCCCATGCGGTATTTTGCCTGCAAAAGCATCGCCGATCATCTCCTGCCCTTCCGCGAGCATGGCGAGTGAGAAGCCGCCATCGGAAATGATCGCCGTTGCCAGTGCGCTGTCGCTTTTGACCGAAACCAAGACCATCGGCGGTTCGGCGGAAAGCGACAACACCGCTGTCACCGTGCGACCGTGGGCTTCGCCAGCATCGCGCGCTGTCACCACGGACACGGTCGCGGCCATACGCGACATCACATCCGCGAACTCTCGTTTCGAAACAGCGCCAATTGCGTCGCGGTCTATATGCAGCACGTTCGTGTTCATCATGTCAGACAACCTTCGGCTTCTGTCCCTGCTTAGAGCGGTTCCTGTTTGACGGCATCGTCAGAACCGCTCTATCTATTTGTTTTTTCTGCATTTCCGAACGCAAAACCGTTTCACACTTTTGCTGGAAATGTTCTGGCGCCGGTCGGAATCGCCCCGCAGCGTTTCCGACCGGCCATGGCCTTACGTCGGGATGTCCGTTCGGCCATATCGGCTCCAAACAGCTATTCGGAATGCTGTTTCAGATAGGCGATCATGTTTTCGAGGTCTTTTTCCTTGGTCAGTCCGGCGAAAGCCATCCATGTGCCTTTCACCATGGCCTGCGGTTTCTTGAGAAAGCTCTTTAGCTCATCCTCGTTCCAGACCAGCCCTTCGGACGCCGCCTTGCGCATTGCATCCGAATAGGGATAACCCGGATAGGAGGCGGCCTTGCGGCCCACCACGCCCTTCAATGACGGGCCGCGTTTGCTCTCATCGGCATCCGCCGTGTGGCAGACGGAGCATCGCTTGAAGAGTTTTTCTCCCGCGGCAGCATCCGCCCCTTCACCAGAGGCGGCTGTCGAAACAATGAGAGCAGTGGAAAAGGCAAGGGGAACAAGAAGGAGCGACAAGCGCATGGACGATACTCCAGATAATCGGCCATGCTTCTCTAGTTCCTCAACCTTGGTTGAGGTCAAGAGCAAATCTTGCCTGCCTCCTCACTTTTTAAGCACCGCTCGCAGAAAAATTCGCGGCAGCGCTTAACACAGCCCGTATCGACGCGGTTGCGATATCGTCATCGATCCCGACGCCGAAAACTTTCCGCCCATCCTGCGTCCGACATTCGATATAGGCCGCGGCCTGTGCGTAGGTGCCTTTTTTGAGCGAATGCTCGTGATAATCGACGATTTCCAGTTCGATATCGCAACCGGCCTGCAATGCCGAAACCGCACTTGAGATCAATCCGTTACCGCGCCCCGTTATGGCGATTTCCTTGCCGCGATGCCGGATTCGCCCGGCAAAGACACGCGGCTCGCCGCTCCGCGCCGGTCTGCTTTCCCTGTAATTCAGAAGCTCGAATTCGGCGTTTGCGTTCAAATGATACAGGTCGCTAAACAGCGTCCAGATCATTTCAGAGGTCGTTTCCTTGCCGGTATCGTCGGCAAATGCCTGTACGCGACGGCTGAAATCGATTTGCAGCGGACGCGGCAGTTTCAGCCCCCGGTCCTGTTCCAGCACCCACGCCACGCCGCCCTTTCCCGACTGGCTGTTCACGCGAATGACGGCTTCATAGCTCTCGCCGATATCCTTCGGGTCAATGGGCAGGTAAGGCATTTCCCATATTCCGTCATTACGCGTTTCATGCGCGGCAAAGCCCTTGCGGATAGCGTCCTGATGCGAGCCGGAAAAAGCTGTATGGACCAGTTCGCCTGCATAGGGATGGCGCGGATGAACTGGCAAGTCATTGCAATGTTCCACCGTTCGCACGACGGAACGCATCTCTGGAAAATACAGTTTTGGGTCGATGCCCTGCGTATAGAAATTCAGCGCCAGCGTAACGAGATCGACATTGCCAGTGCGCTCGCCATTGCCGAACAGACAGCCCTCGACACGATCAGCGCCTGCAAGCAGGGCCTGTTCCGTTGCAGCCACCGCTGTGCCCCGGTCGTTATGCGGATGGACGCTTATGATCACGCTGTCGCGGCGGGAAAGATTGCGGCAGAACCATTCGATCTGGTCCGCATAGACGTTCGGCATTGCCACTTCAACGGTAGCAGGAAGGTTGAGAATTACCTTGTTTTCCGGCGTTGGCTGCCAGACATCCAGAACACGTTCACAGATTTCCAGCGCAAAGTCCGGCTCGGTAAAGCAGAAGGTTTCCGGTGAATATTCAAACGTCCAACGCGTCTCGGGTTGCTTCCGGCTTTCCTCCAGCATGGCCGTTACGCCACAGACGGCCAGGTCTATTATCTCGTTCTTTTCCATCTTGAACACAACGCGACGGAAAAGCGGCGCTGTCGCATTATAAAGATGGACGATGGCCTGACGTGCGCCGCGCAGGGATTCAAAAGTGCGTGCAATCAGGTCGGCACGCGATTGGGTGAGCACCTGAATGGTCACATCGTCGGGTATCAGTTCCTCTTCGATCAGGCGGCGGACAAAATTGAATTCCGTCTGCGAAGCTGAAGGAAATGCAACCTCGATTTCCTTGAAACCGATTTCCAGGAGCATGCGATAAAAGCGCATTTTCTTGTCGCCATCCATCGGGTCGGCAAGCGCCTGATTGCCGTCGCGCAGGTCTGTCGATACCCAGCGCGGCGCCTGCGTCAAGCGCCGGTTCGGCCACTGGCGATCCGGCAGTTCGATTGGAGATATGAAAGGACGGTATTTGCTGTCCGGGTTCTGCAACATGATAATAGTTCCTTCGGCTGCGCGGAGCAGCGACTGCGACAATGGGAAAGGGATTGACGGCAGATTACGACCGCCGGGATGCCATCAGGCCCAACGGTCGCCGGTAAGTCGAAGGAGAAGAAGCAGGGACGCCAGTCGCGCATTGCCGACCGGAGTGTTCAACTCCGTCGAAACAACTGTGTTGTGGCAGGCGCAAGCGGACACGTTCAGGCTTTCTGGAAAACTGGCTTCTCCACCCGATAATAGACGTGCCCATATTGGCATTCTTGCGCATCAGGGTCATAATAGAGCGCAAAAGGGTCAACCCATGTCGCTGAACTACCCTGCGCCGCTTGCACTCGCCCTATCGGCCCTGGCGCAAGATGACACGTCTTTTGCCGGACCGCCGCACCGCCATCAGGATGCGCAACTGATCTATGCGCGATCCGGCGTGGTATCCGTCACAACGGAGAGCGGAACCTGGGTCGTGCCGCCAAATCGTGCGGTGTGGGTACCGCCGATGGTGGAACATGCAACGCGCAGCCATGGACCGGTCCAGTTTCGTACGATCTTTGTCCGTTCGGATGCGGCCCGCTCCCTTCCCCCGTCCTGTGGCGTGGTGGAAGTTTCGCCATTATTGCGGGAATTGATCCTGCGTCTGGTTGAATTGCAGGACCAGCCTGTTACATCCTTTGCACAGCGTATCAGCGAACTTTTGCTGGAAGAACTGACCTTTCTCCCCACGGAACCGCTCAATCTTCCAACGCCTCTGGATCAACGGTTCCGCAAACTTTGTGAAGCCCTGCAAGCGGAGCCCGATACAGAGCTGTCCCTTGACGATGCCGCTGATCGAACGGGCATGAGCAGACGCAGTTTCATGCGACACTTCGAGCGCGAGACCGGCATGACCTATGGCCGCTGGCGGCAACAGGCACGATTGCTCGCCGCCCTGCCCGCCTTGGCCGCGGGAATGCCCGTCGTCACCGTTGCGCTGGACTGCGGATACCAAAGCGCAAGCGCTTTCGCCGCAACGTTCAAACGCAGCCTCGGGCGAAGCCCGGCAAGTTATTTTTCCTGAAATATTCACAAAGTTGTGTGATGGCAACCGAAGTGAAAACGAACATTTTCAATCGCTTATATTCCGGGGCATTTCGACCGCGAACTTTCTGGCCTTGATTTAGCCCTCCTGATCGAAGGGAGAAATTGACAGTCCGGCTTCTTATCCTGTATCGGTCGTTTAGTTTTGAACATTGTTCAATATACTGAACAGACGAAAAGTTTCTCCCAGGCTTTTCTTCAGAACCGCCGATGCATCGGCTGTATCGGAAAATGACGGAGGCGCTTCCTTCCCAAGACAGAAGCTTTTCCGGGATAAGCCCAGCGTTGTGTGCCGGTGAGGAAGTGAGAGACCTCGGCGCTGGTGAAAGTGATAAGGGTGGAATGATGACAACAGAGATCAAGCCATTTTCGTTCGATACCGTCGGCTCGATGCTCGTCGAATGGAGCGCTGCCAAGCGCCTCGGCGAAATCCTCGGCGAGCGGTTTTCCGAACGCAAGATTCTGATCGTGACGGACAAGGGCCTGCACAAGGCCGGCGTCCTCAACCATGCGCTGGCCTCGCTTGAAAAGGCTGGTTTCGGTATCAGCGTATTCGATGACGTGGTAGCCGATCCGCCGGAATCCGTGTTGTTTGCCTGTGTTGAGCAAGCAAAGGCCGCCGGTTGCGATATCGTACTTGGTCTGGGCGGCGGCTCTTCCATGGATATCGCCAAGCTCGCGGCCGTGCTGCTCGTTTCCGAACAGGAACTTTCCGAGCTTTACGGTATCGGCAAGGTGCAAGGCAGCCGTCTTCCGCTGATCCAGATTCCGACAACCGCTGGAACCGGATCGGAAGTCACGAACATCACAATTCTGACAACCGGCGAAACCACGAAGATGGGCGTCGTTGCCCGCCAGCTTTACGCTGACTTCGTTATCCTCGATGCGGAGCTGACCTGCGGCCTGCCCGCCCTTCATACGGCGGCGACCGGCATCGACGCCATGGTCCATGCGATCGAAGCCTATACGAGCCGGATCAAGAAGAACCCGCTGTCAGACGCATTCGCCCGCGAAGCGCTGAAGCTTCTTTCAGCCAATCTGGTTGCAGCCTGCGAAAACGGCAATGACCGTCATGCCCGCGAGGCCATGCTGCTCGGCGCCAACTATGCCGGTCAGGCGTTTTCGAACTCGCCTGTCGGCGCCGTTCACGCGCTGGCTTATCCGCTTGGCGGTCATTATCATGTGCCGCATGGCCTTTCCAACGCGCTGATGCTGGGACCTGTCCTGCGCTACAATATGGCGGGCGCAGCCACGCTTTATGCCGAGCTTGCCGATCTCCTGCTGGAGAAATCGGAAGGCACGACGGAAGAGCGCTCAGCGGCCTTCGTCACCTATATGGAAGAGCTGATGAACAAGTCCGGCGCACCGCGCCGCCTGCGTGATGTCGGCGTGACCGAAGACAGCCTTGAAATGCTGGCGCGCGACGCGATGCTGCAGACACGGCTTCTGGGCAACAACCCGGTTGACGTAACCGAGGCCGATGCGCTCGCGCTTTATCGCGAAGCTTTCTGATCAATAACAATGACCTGACGGAACGTGCCGGAGAAGCGAGCTGATTGCCGCTTCTCCGCAGCCGTTCCTCATGTCTTCGGAGAATAAATTGAGCACTGAACGTATCGACGGTCAGGAGCAGCCATACTGGCCTGCCGGACCATTCAAAATTCGCCTGCCCTTCCTTCACTACAAATTCGAATGGCCGGATTATTTTCAGGGCCTGCTGATGTGCGCAGTGGACCTGTCCGCCATCCCGCTGATGACCGAACTGCTCGGCATGCCCTTCGAGGTCGCCCTTGCCGTGGTGGTTCTCAATGGGCTTTTCTATCTTGCCCACCATCTTCTGGGCGATCCTGTCGTTCCGGGCTGGATCACCCCTGCCATTCCGCTGCTGATGGCCTATTGCGCCACATTCCCTGAAGGACCGGAACGCGTTCACGCGCTGGTCGCATTCCAGATGATGTTGGGCATATTCTCCATTTTCATCGGCGCGACGGGCATGGCGCATCGCGTGGTGCAGCTCATTCCAGCCGCCATCAAGGCGGGCATCATCGTCGGTGCGGGATTTGCCGCTGTCATATCGGTTTTCCAACTTGGCGGGCGTTTCGATACGTTCCCCTTCACGATCACCATTGCCGTCGGCCTTGGCTTCTACGTCATCTTTTCCCGCCATTTTGCGCGTATCAAGAACAGCAATCCGATACTCGCCATCATTGGAAAGCTTGGCGTGTTTCCGATCATTCTGCTTGCTGTCATTATCGCTCCCCTTTTCGGGGAAGCGCAGTGGCCGAAGCTCGAATGGTCGCTCACCAGCCCGGATTTCGCAACGCTGTGGCGTGAATACACGGTTTTCGGCCTCGGCTTGCCGCCGCTTTCGATGTTTCTCAGTGCTATCCCGACCATGCTTGCGGCCTATATCGTCGTATTCGGCGACGTACTGCAAAGCCGCGCCATCCTGAAGGAAGCCGACGAGGCGCGCCCCGACGAAAAAGTGGACTACAATCCCGATCGCGCGCACCTGATTTTTGGCGGGCGCAACGCGGCAATGAGTGTTCTGGGGCCGGATGTTTGCATGTGCGGACCGCTCTGGTCGGCCATGCATGTGGTCATCACCGAGCGTTTTTCGCAGGGCAAGAAGGCCATGCATTCGATCTTCGGCGGGGCGGGCTCGTTCCGCTGGGGCACCAATACCGGCTTGTTCCTGATGCCGATCGTAACGCTCGTTCAGCCGATCCTCGGCGTGGCGCTTGCGCTAACCTTGCTTATTCAAGGTTATGTTTCGGTTCGCGTCGGCATTCTCGAAGCTCGCTCGCAACGTGATCTCGGCATTGCTGGCGTTGTGGGTGCGGTTCTCGCTACACGCGGCGCAGCCTGGGCGTTTGCAACGGGTGTTGTCCTGTGCCTGCTGATCTATGGCCGCGACTTCTTCCGTGGCGAGACAGATAACACCTTTACCAAGGACAACTGACAAATTGCCCTCCCGGCAAGACCGGGAGGGCTTCCGCCCATTCTATCCGCTGACGACTTCAGGCAACGGCCTGTCCACGATCATCGCATGATCGAGAACCCGTTGCAGGTTGGCCGCATGACGGAAGCTCGGTTCCATTTGCGCGCCATCGGCGACTGCACGGGCAAACCGCTGATAGTTGGTTTCGACCGTTCCTGCATCGATATCGCGCCAGACCGGCGTTTCGATATCCTCCCCAATGGAACCGCGCAGGCTGGAACCGGTTGGCGTATGGAGAATTTCGAGCGCGCCCTTGTCGCCATGAATACGCAGCCGCAGCTCGTTCAGATGACCCGTGGCCCAGCGGCTGGCGTGAATGACGCCCAGCGCGCCATTGGCATATTCCGCCATCATGACGAAGCTGTCATTGGCATCCAGCACATACTCGCCAATATGGTTGTTATCGGCTTTCTCGAAAGTTTTGAGCCGCGCCGAAGCCCGCTCCACATCGCTGCCGATGGCATAGGTCGCGAAGTCGAGAATATGAATACCGACGTCACCCAGAACACCATTCGAGCCATGCCGGGTCGAAAGACGCCAGAGCCATTTGCTCTCCGTCTTCCAGTCACCCCACGCCTTGGAGACCAGCCAGCTTTGCAAATAGGACGCCTCGAAGTGACGCACCTGCCCGATCTCGCCCGCCAGCACCATTTCGCGCGCCTTTTGTAGCGGCGCGACATTGCGATAGGTGAGGTTGACCATATTGACGACGCCCGCCTGCTCGGCGGCATCGGCCATTTCAGCGGCCTTCTCGTAGCTTTCAGCCAGCGGCTTTTCGCAGAAGACATGCTTGCCAGCGCCAACCAGCGCGATTGTGGTCGGGTGGTGGATGGCATCCGGCGTCACATTGGCAACCGCGTCGAAACGGTTCCACTCCAGCGCATCCTCAAGCCGCGTGAAGCGGTTGTGAATACCGTGGTTTTCCGAAAACGCATCGACGCGCACTGCCGAAACATCGCACGCCGCCACGACCTCGACGCCCTCGATGACCTTGAAGGCTTCGACATGGTTCTTCGCCATGCCGCCTGTACCAAGAATAAGAAGACGCATGATGCACCTCAGCGATAACCGGCTTCACCGGCTTTGTGCAATTTCGGCCCGCGCTCCACGATCGGCTCCAATGCCTTCTCAACCGGAACATTGGGCGCGGTGTGAATGCCGGTCCAGGCCGGTTGCGGATTATAGGCCCATTTGACCGAATTGCGCAGAACCGTGCGCACATTCGCATCGTGATAGGTCGGATAGGTTTCATGGCCGGGCCGGAAATAGAATACATTGCCCGCGCCGCGCCGCCAGGTCATGCCAGAGCGGAACACTTCGCCGCCAGCAAACCACGAGATGAAAACGGTTTCCAGCGGTTCCGGCACCGAAAACTGCTCGCCGTACATTTCCTCATTTTCGAGCACGAAATTCTCGTCCAGCCCCTGAGCAATCGGATGGCCGCGATTGACGACCCAGACGCGCTCGCGCTCGCCCGCCTCGCGCCATTTCAGCGCGCAGGGCGTGCCCATCAGGCGCTTGAAGATTTTTGAGAAATGGCCGGAATGAAGCACGATCAGGCCCATGCCCTCGAAGACGCGCTTTGCCACACGCTCGACGACTTCGTCGCTGACGCCACCGTGATCCTTGTGCCCCCACCAGACCAGCACGTCCGTTTCGGCAAGGCGTTCTTCCGGCAAACCGTGTTCTGGCTCCTGAAGCGTGGCGGTGGTAGCCTGAATGGCGCTATCCTCGTTCAGCGCCTTGGCGATGGTGTTGTGCATGCCTTCGGGATAGACCGAGCGCACGGTTTCATTGATCTGCTCGTGGATGTTTTCACCCCAGACGATGGTACGAATAGGCACGAATATTCTCCTTGTTGTGGGCATTTCAGCCCGCGATCCATTTTGAGCTTGGGAGGTCGGCGTCAGACGGCGCGGCCTTTTTCATCGAAACGATGAACGTGGTTCCCTGTTGGGGAAACCGAGAGTGTCTCGCCGGGCTTGCGTGCCGACACACCGCTTTCGCGGACCACCAGCGGCTCTTCCAGACCGAGATCGATATAGACATAGGTATCGGAACCGAGGATTTCGGTATGGATAACCTGACCCGACCAATGGCCGCCTTCGGGTACGATGGCCAGATGCTCGGAGCGCAGTCCCACCGTATGGGCGCCGAAAGGCTCGGCGTGGCTGCCGGTCAGGAAATTCATCTTCGGCGATCCGATGAACCCGGCGACGAAAAGCGAATTGGGCTTTTCGTAAAGCTCAAGCGGCGTACCGATCTGCTCCACGCGCCCATCGCGCAACACACAGATGCGGTCGGCCAATGTCATCGCCTCCACCTGATCGTGCGTCACGTAGATCATGGTGGTGTCTTCCATGCTCTGGTGGAGCCTGGCGATCTCAAGCCTTGTAGCCACACGTAGCGCCGCATCGAGATTGGACAAGGGTTCATCGAAGAGGAAGACTTTCGGATCACGCACGATGGCGCGGCCAATCGCGACACGCTGGCGCTGCCCGCCGGAAAGCTGGCGCGGCAGGCGCTCCAGGTAAGGCGTCAGCTGCAGCATTTCTGCGGCCTGATGAATGCGGTCCTGGCATTCATCCTTGCTCTTGCCTGCAAGCTGCATGCCGAAAGCCATGTTCTCATAGACCGTCATATGCGGATAGAGCGCATAGGACTGGAACACCATGGCAATGCCGCGCTTCGATGGCGCGAAGCTGTTGACCACCGTTCCATCGATGGAAAGGCTGCCCGAGGTGATTTCCTCAAGCCCGGCAATGAGGCGCAGCAGCGTAGATTTTCCGCAGCCGGAGGGGCCGACGAAAACCATGAACTCGCCGGGGCGGATATCCATATCCACGCCCCTGATAACCTCGAAATTCCCGAATGACTTGCGCACATCGCGCAATTGAAGTTCTGCCATGGTTGTACCTAACCCTTTACGCCGCCTGCCGTCAGACCGGACACGATCCGCCGCTGGAAGATGAGCACGAGGATGACGAGCGGAACCGTGACGATGACGGAAGCCGCCATGATGTTTCCCCATGGGATTTCAAACTGACTACTGCCGGACAGAAGCGCGATAGCCACAGGCACGGTGCGCTGGCTGCCGGACGATGTGAAGGTGAGCGCGAACAGAAACTCGTTCCACGCAGATATGAAGGCGAGCAATCCCGTCGTCACCAGAGCGGGCCACATGAGCGGCATGAAAACCCGCGTAATGATCACCCATGGCGACGCGCCATCGACAATTGCCGCCTCTTCGATTTCCACCGGCAGGTCACGCATGAAAGTGGTGAGCACCCAGACGGTGAACGGCAGCGTGAAGATCATATAGGAAAAGATCAGCGCCAGCGGCGTATTGAAGATGCCAAGGAAGCGGATCAGCTCGAACAGGCCCGCCAGCACCGCAATCTGCGGGAACATGGACACCGACAGGATGGTGAGAAGCAAGAGCCCCCGCCCCCGGAAGCGCACCCGCGCCAGCGCATAGGCAGCCGTCACCGCAAGCAGCAGCGAGATTGCCACCACCACGGTCGCCACCAGAAGCGAATTGCCGAGGCTGCGCACAAAACTTCCCTGCGTCAGCACGCCGGTATAATTGTCGAGCGAAAAGCTGCTGGGCCAATAATCGACCTGAAACAGCGCCGTTCCCGATTTTAAACTTGTGATGATCGCATAATAGAATGGGAACACCGCAATCAGAATGATGAGCGCCACAAGCAGGTAGAAGCCGAGCATTTTTACAGTGCGCATCATGACTATTCCCCCCTGCCGCCAATATTCACGCGCCCGAAGAACATGTAGAGCACGGTGATGGCCGCGATAATGAGGAACAGCATCGTGGATGCCGCCGCGCCATAGGCGAACTTGTCGAAATCGAAGAGATTTTCGCGGGCGAAAACCGACATGGTCTTGGTCTGCGCATTGTTGGGCGTCAGCACATAGATGAGATCGAAAATGCGCAGCGCATCCAGCATGCGAAAGATGATCGCGACCATCAGCGCCGGGCGGATCAGGGGCAGTGTCACGCGCCAGAACACTTTCAGCGGATGCACGCCATCGATCTTCGCGGCCTCATAAATATCGGACGGCACCATTTGCAGCCCCGCCAGAATGAGCAGCGCCATGAAAGGCGTCGTCTTCCAGACATCGACGATCAGGATTGCGATCATGGCCGTATCGGGATTGGCCGTCCAGGCGATCTTCTGGCTGATAAGACCCAGATTGAGCAAGATATGATTGAGGATGCCGAACTGATCGTTGAGCATCCAGCCCCACATCTTGGCCGAAACGATGGTCGGGATCGCCCACGGGATCAGGATCGCCGCGCGCACCAGCCCGCGCCCCCGGAAATTCGCATTCAGCACCAGCGCGACAATCATGCCAAAGATCGTTTCAAGGCTGACCGAAAGCAGCGTGAACCGGATCGTGTTCCAGACCGCGCCCCACCAGGCCGGATCGGCCAGAAGACCGCGATAGACGGTGCGTCCGCTCTTGAGCGTCACCCATGACAGATAATTGTTGAAGCCTACGAATTCCGCCGTACCAAGGCTCGTCAGGGACGCGTTGGTAAAGCTGAAATAAATGGTGCGAAGCAATGGCCAGCCCGCCACCAGCGCCAGCACGACCAGCGTCGGTGCGAGAAACACCGATGCCGACCGTTTTCGCTGTGCGCCAAGATCGGAATGAACCCGCCTCCGCAGGTTCCTCGGCGCATCAAGAGAAGTCTCCGTCATGATCCTGCTCCGGGTCATCGGATGAGAAAGGCGTTCGGGTTGCCCGATAGGGGCTTGGGAGGACAACCCGAACGCGGCTTGATCGGTCCCTACCAGCCAGAGCCTTCCAGCTCAGTCAGCTCGACCTCAAGCATTTCGAGGTTCTCCGCTGCCGTGCCGTTGCCCGAGAGCGTCTTGTGCACGGCGGTCCAGAATTTCGACGACACTTCATTATACTTCACCTTTGTCGCAGCCGACGGCCGCGGCACGGCATTCTGGAAGATCGGCTTCCAGTTGGCCATGAAAGGCTGCGCTGCAATGACATCCTTGTCATCATAAAGCGCCGCAATGGTCGGCAGGCGAGAAATCTCGACCGCCTGCACCTTCTGCACTTCCGGCGACGCCAGATATTTCACCAGCGCGATGGCCGCATCCTGCTTGGTGGAATATTTCGAGACGGCAAGGTTCCAGCCGCCAAGTGTCGAGGACGGTGCATCGCCTTCCGCACCGGCGGGCAATGGCGCAACGTCGAACTTGCCCTTCACGCCGCTATCCGCGCTGTTACCGAGCGCATAAGCATAGGGCCAGTTGCGCATGAAGACTGCATTGCCTGTCTGCCAGACACCGCGCGATTCTTCCTCCTGATAGGCAAGCGCGCCCTGCGGCGAAATCGTACCGATCCAGCCCTTGGCGCGGTCGATAGCCGCCGCCGCTTTTTCATTGTTGATCGAAATCGTACCGTCGGCTTCAACGATCTGACCGCCGCCGGAAGACTTGATCCACTCCAGCGCGTTGCAGGTCAGGCCTTCATAGGCATTGCCCTGAAACACGAAGCCCCAGAGATCGGACTTTCCTTCGGCTCGCTCCTTGTCCATGATTTCCTTGGCGGTGGCCGTCATCTCGTCCCAGGTCTTCGGAACCTGCTTGTTATATTTTTCCAGCAGATCCTTGCGATAGAAAAGCGCGGGAGCATCCGTATAGAATGGCAGCGCAATCAGCTTGCCGTTCACGGTCTGCGACGCGATGATGGAGGGGAAATGTGCGCCCGTCACATCCTTCGTCGCTTCCTTGAGGTCAACGAACTGGTCGGATAGTTGCGGCGCCCAGACCACATCGGTCTGGTATACGTCGATATCGGCATTGCCGGCTGCGAGCCAGAGACGATACTGGCTGAACTGCTCGCTGCTCGACGGCGGCATCGAGACGATATTGACCTTGTTGCCGGTATCTTTCTCGAACTTGACGATCTGCTCCTGCAGAAACTTGATGTTGTTGCCTGTCGAATTGGCCGCGATGGAAATTTCCACCGCATGGGCACTCACCGTCGCCAGACCAAGCGCCACGCACGCCGCAAGCACACCTTGAAAAGCCTTCATAGTTCCCTCCTCCCATCCATCCTGCAAGCGGTTTACTAAAATCGAAAACGGTTTGGATGGCGGAAAGGTTGCAGAGGACCGCATTTCTGTCAAGCCGCAGATTATTGCCCCGTTCGATTTCGTTCACCTACGACTTATATCAATATATAATCCAATACCTTAGAAGCTGATCCAGCTGTTGAAGAATGCTTTCGGCGCATATTTTCTGAAGCCTCCCTGAATGAAAATTCAAACAAACTTGAAATCGGTTTGGTTTCGTTGCACACTAGGGCCAGGACCTAAGTGCCGCAATTGTTAATCGCAGGGAAGCGGCTATAATCCGTCGCCTTGCCTGCCTGTATCATTCGAAAGCCAAATGAAGCTCCGTGAATTCGCCAAACATCTGGGCCTTTCTGCAACGACCGTCAGCCGGGCGTTGAGCGGCTATCCCGAAGTGGCGGAAAGCACGCGCAAGCGGGTCATGGATGAGGCTGTGCGCCTCGGCTATCGGCCAAACGTCAACGCGGTCAGGCTGGTGACCGGGCGCGCCGGCGCCATCGGTGTCGTGATGGGCCGCAACAGCGAGTTCCACTTCGCCGAATTCATGCGCGGCATGGCGGAACGGCTTGGTCAGGATGAAGTCGATATTCTCGTCAGCCCGATTGCCAACAACGGAACCGAGGATGAAGTGCAGCTCTGCCGGCGTCTGGCTACCAGCCGCCGCGTCGATGCAATCATCGTCACCTCGCCAAAGCCCAATGACGAACGTATCCGCATGCTGCACGAGCTGGGCATACCCTTTCTCGTCCATGGGCGTTCCGAGACGGACATTCCGCATGCATGGCTCGACATCGACAATGAGGGCGCGGTCTACCGCTCCACTGCCCATCTTTTGGATCTCGGCCATAGCCGTATCGCGATGATCAATGGCCGTTATGGCTTCACCTTCTCGCTGCACCGCGACGAAGGCTACCGGAAAGCGCTTGAAAGCAGAGGCATCGCCTTCGACCCCGATCTGGTTGAACATGGCGACTTCACGGACGAGATCGGTTATCGCCTCGCGCGCAAGCTTCTGGAACGCGATCCGCGCCCGACGGCATTCGTTGCCGGTTCCATGATGACCGCGCTTGGCATCTACCGTGCCGCCCGCTCCTTCGGCCTGACCATTGGCAAGGATATTTCGGTCATCGCTCATGATGACGTGATTTCATTCCTCAGCGCCGACAATATGGTGCCGTCGCTGACTGCAACCCGCTCATCCATGCGCGCGGCGGGTAAACGCTGCGCCGACCTGCTGATGGATATACTCGACGGACATGCAGCCGCCGATATTCACGAGTTGTGGCCCGTCGAACTCATCCTGCGTGAATCCGCGACCCGCGTGCCGGAATGGGCCTGAAGACGCCGAAGAACCAACCCGATTTGCCAGTTTAGCGCCGCCGGTGTAGATTTGCCGTGCAACGCGGAATTGGTATCGACGGCCCAAGGGCGCACCCGGAACCAAACCGCGTTGTGTTTGGTTTAAATCGGAGTACAAATTGCGCAGTGAACAATCTATTCTTCAGCTCTCAATAGCGGTTACTATATTCGTTGCTGGGTTCGGCGTTGTGTTCGGCCTGTTATCCGGCTCATTTTCTATCGTATTCGATGGCGTTTACATGCTTGCCGATGCGGCCATGAGCGGGTTAGCACTTCTCGTTTCACGCCTCATCGCGCTCTCTGCCTTGCCGGAGCAGCCACGCGGAAGATTGCGTGATCGATTCACGATGGGCTTCTGGCATCTGGAACCCATGGTGCTTGGCCTCAATGGCATGATGCTGACCGGCGTTGCGATCTACGCGCTTATCAATGCAATCGGCAGCCTGATGGATGGCGGGCGCGATCTTGAATTCAGCTATGCGATTTTCTATGCGGTCGTCGCGCTCATCGCCTGCCTCGGCATGGCGTGGTTCGAAATGCGCGCAAACCGCACATTGAAGTCGGATTTCGTGGCGCTCGACGCCAAAGCCTGGATCATGTCGGGCGGAATTACCGCAGCGCTTTTGATCGCCTTCTCGATTGGTTATGCCATTGAGAATACGGAGCTTGGCTGGCTGACGCCGTATATTGATCCCGCAGTTCTGGCGGTTGTTTGCCTTGTCATCATTCCCATGCCGATCGGCACGATCAAACAGGCGTTGGCCGACATTTTCCTAGTCACCCCTGCGGACCTCAAACAGCATGTCGACAAGATTGCCGAAGAGTTCGTCAAGCGCCACGGTTTCCTGTCCTACCGCGCTTATGTCGCCAAAGTTGGCCGCGGCAAGCAGATCGAGCTTTATTTCATCGTTCCCCCCGATCTTCCGCCGCGAAAGCTTGAGGAATGGGACGCATTGCGCGACGAGATCGGCGATGCGCTCGGCGGCGAAGGACCGGACCGATGGCTGACCATCGCCTTTACCACGGATGTGGAGTGGGCCGTGTGATCCTAGGCTGTAGTGCTTTATTCCGCGGCGATGAGAGGCGTTTCCACAACCGCATCCGGCATGGTATCGAAATGGACCGGACGCAGCGAAACATAGCCGTTTCGAATATCCAGCACATGGGAATAGACCTCTTCGCCGTCTTCGAGCAGCGGCAGCTTTTCCTCATGCATGATGCTGATGACGATGGCCTGCGGGCAGCGCGTCTTCAGCGCCTCATGGAAACGCATTTTCGAAACCGGATCGAGTGCGCCGGTCGCTTCATCAAGGAAGATGATGGACGGCTTATGCAGGAGAATGCGCGCCAGCACGATCTTCTGCTTCTGTCCGCCGGACAGGATCATGTCCCACGGCGCGCCGCCCGCATCCGGGTCGTTCATGCGCTCGATGAACTCGCCCAACCCCGCTTCATGCAGTACGGCGGCGACGGCAAGATCGCTGAACAGGCTTTCATCGGCAGGCAGGGCGATAAGCTGTTTCAGTGTGACGGAAGGAAACTTGGCCTCCTGCGTCGCATAAAGGGAGGTGGCGTTCTGCGGATAGATGATATCACCGGTGCCATAGGGCCATAGGCCGTTGAGTGCCTTCATGAATGAAGTTTTGCCCGAGCCGGATTCGCCGCGCATGTAAACCCAGTCGCCGGCGCGAATGTTGATCACGCCGGAGCGCAAGAAGGGCGCTTCACTGTCCGGTCCCTGCATAAGGGTGAGATTGCGCACCGACAGGCCAAAGCGCGGATGCTGCTCGGCGAAAGCGAAGCGATTGATGCCGGACCGGCTGTAGAATTCTGCCGGTTCCTGAACATTTTCGATGGCTTGCGCCAGCCCCGTCACGCGGCCCGCATTGGCGCGCAGATTGGCAATCGCAGGCATGACCTGAATGAACCATGAGCAATCGTTGATCATTGCCGCGACCAGTTCCGCGCCCGTCACATAACTACGGAAGCTGACCGAGCCGCTCATATAGGGCAGAAGTCCCGGA
Organism: Ochrobactrum sp. PL_is501; assembly: GCF_055816895.1. Lineage (NCBI taxonomy): Bacteria > Pseudomonadati > Pseudomonadota > Alphaproteobacteria > Hyphomicrobiales > Brucellaceae > Ochrobactrum > Ochrobactrum sp. PL_is501. Next base: position 181,658 of record NZ_JBVPGR010000034.1, read on the forward strand.
ACATAGGCAACGATACGGTTCGAGAGAAAGCCATAGGCCTGCGAGAAGGCGAGATAGGCGGCATCGAAACGGTTGAGCCGGTTCCAGGTGCCGTCGACATCCTTGTAGAGACGGTCGTTGACCGAGCGCTGCACGGCCTCACCGCCAGAGGCGGAAATCTGGAAGCTGCGGCGCAAAAGCGTCGTCCATTCGCCACGATAGGAGCCTTCGGCCTTCTGGATGCCGAGATTGAGCCGCTCCAGACGCTTGCCGATCTTGATGGCGACCAGCGTGCCGAGCGGGACATAGACCACGATTGCCGCAAAGGCCAGAACGGCGCTGCCATAGCTGCCGAGGAAATCCAGCCCGTCCACATGGGTGGACATCTCAATCAGCTTCTGACCAATGAAGAAAGCGGACAGGAACACGCCGACAATGCCCATGACGAGGCCAATAGCGCCGCCGGTCATCCCCTTGATCGATTCCTGCAGGCGCTGATCGATATTGTCGGGCTGGTCCTTGCCCCTGCCCTGCTGCAAATGGAAATGCGTGTGCCTGCCGTTCAGCAGCGCGGTGGAGAACTGGTCGTTCAGCCATTTGCGCCATTTGCGATGCAGCGTGGTGGACAGGAAATGGCGGGAACCGACCAGCATCACATCCTTTGCCAGCATCAGCAGAACAAGAATGCCCGCATTCGCCGCTATCGTCATGAGAGGGTGCTGAACAGGCGCGGTGTTGACATTGACGATGGAGTTCATGAGCAAGCCGGAAGCCTCGGCCACCCAAACGGTGGTCTTGCTTACGAAAGCCGTCATCAGAAAAATTGCGAGGGTAAGTCCCCAGGCTTCCTTCCAGCGGTCGGAAACCCAATAGGCGCGCATCAGCCCCCAGAACGACGTCATGTCAGCCACGGCAGACCTTCCCCTTGCCTGCAAGGATTGCTGTCTGGTCTGCCGGTTTGTGTCCAATCCACACCTCGTTCGTCATCAAGAAATGTAACGCTGTGTTACATATTGCAACAAACTGTGGTTAACACAATGTTAATAGTCAACACAAAACCGGAGCGGCAGCCCGTGAACCGAGAGCGGTTCAAGCACAACGATTTGAAATCGCTTGCCTATCGACTAACGTATTTTTTTGCTGAACAGACTGTTTCACGCGGAAAATGCCGGGGTAGCACCGCACATGTCGCCTGATTCCGGGCGAAGGACCTATTGTGCCGCCAGATAGGACTGGAGCGGCGGCACCACATAATCAAGGAAAACGCGGACCCGCTGCGGCAGACGAGCGCCGCCCAGAAACACGGCATGCACGTCTTCCAGATCATTCTCGACAGCGTCGGCGAGAACCTCCACCAATGCGCCGGAAGCAAGGTCGTTGCGCGCGTGAAAATCAGCGATCCGTGCAAGTCCCAGCCCGGCAACCGCCATGCGGCGGACGGTTTCGCCATTATTGGCCAGAAGCGAGCCGTAAACGGCGCGGTCTACGATCCGCCCGCTTTCCTTCAGCGGCCAGACCGGCGCGGCGCGGCGGAAATTGAAACCGATGCAATTGTGATCCGCGAGATCATCAACCGTCATCGGCGTGCCGTGACGCGCCAGATAGGACGGCGCCGCCAGAATCTTGCGCCGGGCGACCCCGAGCTTGCGCGCCGTCATGCTGGAATTGGGGAGGGTTCCGATGCGAAACGCCACATCGGTACGGTCGAGATAAAGGTCAACCAGTTCGTCAGAGAGCGACAGGTCGATCACGATATTCGGATAGGCGGCGAAGAATTCCGGCAAAAGCGGCTCCAGCGCCAGCGTTCCCAATGCGACGGAAGCATTGACGCGCACTGTGCCCCCGGTGCTTGCGGAACCTTGCGAAAGCTCGCGTTCAACCTCCTCGAAATCGCGCAGCAATCCCTGGCTGCGTTCGTAATAAATCTGCCCCTCGCTCGTCAGCGACAGGCGTCGGGAGGAGCGCTCCAGAAGCCGCACGCCGAGCCTCGCCTCGATGCGCGATATGAGCTTGCTGATGGTCGAAGGATTCATGCGCAGAAGGCGGGCGGCCTCCGAGAAGCTGCCCGCTTCCACAACCCGCATAAAAACCTGCATTTCGCCGATGCGATTGTCCATCGCCCGCTCCATCTGTGAAATCGTTTCACAGATAATGTGGATTTCGAGCGGATTTTCAAGTCCGCGCGACTATCCTATTTGTGCTGCACGAGATCAAGGCTGACCGGATCGTCCGGACAGAATCGGCATCTGCAATTGAGAGCCCGAAGCATAAGCCTCCCAAGCTCGCGCAATTGACGCGATACGCCGAAGGCCAATCGACAGGAGATACTATGAAAATCGTAAACGCACATGGCGCGGCCATACCAGCGCTCGGCTTTGGTGTTTTCCGCATGACGGACGCCGAAGTGGAAAGCGTTGTCCCGGCGGCGCTGGAAGCCGGCTTCCGCCATTTCGACACCGCGCAGATCTATCAGAACGAAGCCGCCCTCGGGCGCGCCTTGCAAAAGGCCGGCGCCAAGCGCGACGAGCTGTTCCTGACCACAAAGGTCTGGGTCGATAATTACAGCCCGGGAAAATTTGCAGCTTCCGTTGATGAAAGCCTCGACAAGCTGAAGGTCGATCAGGTCGATCTCCTGCTTCTGCACTGGCCCGCCGACAAGGTGGCGATTGCCGACCAGGTTGAGATGCTCAATGCCGTGCATGCAGCAGGCAAGACGCGCTTCATCGGCGTCAGCAACCAGAACGTCGCGCAGATGAAGGAATCCGTCCAGAAGAGCCGCGCGCCTATCGTGACCAACCAGATCGAGGTTCATCCCTATCTCGACCAGAGCACGGTCGCACAGGCCGCGAAAGCTGCGGGCGTTGCCATCTCCGCCTATTACGGCATGGCCGATGGCGCAGTGCCGCGCGATGCGGTACTTCAGGCCATTGGCGCAAAATACGGCAAGTCCGCCGCTCAGGTCGGTCTTCGCTGGTTGATCGAACAGGGCTTTGTCGCTCTTTCCAAGACAGCCAAGCCTGAGCGCGTTGCAGAGAATTTCAATGTCTTCGACTTTGAACTGAATGCTGAAGACATGGCCGCCATCGCAAAGCTTGCACGCCCCAATGGTCGCATCGTCAGCCCCGAAGGTCTGGCGCCCGTCTGGGACAAATAGGAATTTTATCATGAGCGCTACACAGTCTCACGACAGCGCGACGAAGGCGGCCGGTTTCAACTGGCCGCTGCTCGCGCTTGCAATCGGTGCCTTTGGCATCGGCACCACCGAATTTTCACCCATGGGCCTTTTGCCCGTCATTGCGGACGGCGTTGACGTCTCCATCCCGACAGCTGGCCTGCTCGTCAGCGCTTATGCGGTCGGCGTGATGGTCGGCGCGCCGGTCATGACACTCGCCTTCGGGCGCTTCGGCAAGCGCACCGCGCTGATGCTGCTCATGGCCATATTCACGCTCGGCAACATCCTGTCCGCGCTCTCGCCGGATTACTGGACGCTTCTGGCTGCGCGCCTCGTGACCAGCCTCAATCACGGCGCATTCTTCGGCCTTGGCTCCGTCGTCGCGGCCAGCGTCGTGCCGCCTGAAAAGCGCGCTAGCGCCGTTGCCACCATGTTCATGGGCCTGACGATCGCCAATATTGGCGGCGTTCCGGCGGCAACCTGGGTCGGCCAGCAGATCGGCTGGCGCATGTCCTTTGCCGGCACTGCCGTTCTGGGCCTCGTCACGATCACCGCGCTTTGGCTCGCCCTGCCACGCGGCGAAGCAGGCAAGATGCCAAATGTCGGCCAGGAACTTCGCGTTCTCGTGCGCCCGACAGTGCTCATGTCGCTGGCAACAACCGTCATGGGCGCGGGCGCCATGTTCACGCTCTACACCTTTGTCGCGCCAGTTCTGACCGAACTGACCCACGCATCGGAAAGCTTCGTGACGCTGGCGCTTGTTCTCATTGGCCTTGGCTTCACCATCGGCAATGCGCTTGGCGGACGTCTCGCCGACTGGTCGCTTGATGGTGCGACGCGCATCTTCCTTGTTGCGCTTGCGATCATCAGCCTCGCACTGCCGCTGGTGCTTACCAGCCATATCGGTGCCGCCATTGGTCTCGTCGCATGGGGCGCGGCAGCCTTCGCCATCGTGCCGCCGGTTCAGACCCGCGTCATGCAGGCCGCTTCCGAAGCACCGGGACTGGCATCGTCGATCAATATCGGCGCGTTCAATCTCGGCAATGCCGTCGGCGCGGCACTGGGCAGCGGCGTTATCAGCCTTGGTTTTGGCTATGCCGCGATACCGGTAGCCGGTGGCCTTCTGGCCGCAGCGGGCCTGCTGTTCACGCTGTCCCGCCGTCCGAAAACAGCGCTGGCTCCTTCAGCCTGCTAATCCAACGTTCGCCTGAAGCGCAGAAGCGCCAGCGACGCAAACAGGAACACGAAGAATATGAGGGCGTTCACCTCTCCGGCAATGTCGGAAAGGTGGGCGCCCTTCAGCATGACCGCCCGCACAATGCGCAGGAAATGAGTCAGCGGGAAAATCTCCCCCAGCGTCTGCGCCCAATCCGGCATGCCCCGGAACGGAAACATGAAGCCCGATAGCATCAGCGAGGGCAGGAAGAAAAAGAAGGTTAGCTGCATGGCCTGCATCTGCGTGCGCGATACGGTCGAGATCGTATAGCCGAGCAGCACCAGCGACAGCACAAAGATCAGAACACAGGCCAGAAGCAGCGCCAGCGATCCGACGAACGGCACCCCGAACAGAAGTTTTGCCGCCGCCAGCACCACCACCACCTGCACAGCACCCACCGCCAGAAACGGCAGCACCTTGCCCAGCATGATTTCGGCAGGCGTGGCAGGCATGGCGAGCAGATTTTCCATGGTGCCGCGTTCCGTCTCGCGGGTCAGCGCCATGGCCGTCATCATCACCATGGTCATTTGCAGGATCACGCCCAGAAGGCCCGGAACGATATTATATTGCGACACGCCTTCCGGGTTGTAACGCCGGTGCACAACGACCTGCAACTGACTGCGCGCCGCATCAGCGGCCTCCGCCTGTCTGCCCTGCTCGCGCAAAAGCGCCTGACTTGCAACGGTGCCAAGCGTCGAGATCGCGCCACTGGCAACCGATGGATCGGTCGCGTCGGCTTCGATCAGGATCTGCGGCTGCTCACCAGCATCGACACGCCTTGCAAAATCGGACGGGATCGTCACCACGAAGGAAACGGCGCCACTGGCGATCAGCGCCTCAGCTTCCGCCGCACTTTGCACCACATGGTCGAACCGATAATAGCCGGTTGTTTCCAAAGCCGAAATCATCGCGCGCGTATAGTGATCCTGGCTGGTCACAACCAGCGCGCTTGGCAGGCTTTTCGGGTCGTTGTTGATGGCGAAACCAAACAGCAAAAGCTGCATCAGCGGCACGATCAGCATCATGGCGAAGGTTATGCGGTCGCGCCGCATCTGGATGAATTCCTTCATCAGCATCGCGCCAAGGCGCTCGAACGAGAACCAGCCGCCGCTCATGATGGGCCGTCCTTCGCCATATTGTCCTCGGCACTGGCCATGAACTGAATGAAGACATCCTCAAGGCTGGTTTCGCCCGGCTCGACTCTGATCCCGTCGCGCTGCCTGATTTTTTCCAGAGCCGCCTCAAGCGTCGCCCGGTCGGAGCCCACCACATGTAGCGTCGCACCAAAAGGAGCCACTTGCTCCACGCCCGGTTCGCCTTCCAGTATGCGCGCAATTTCGCCAAGGCGCGGACCATTGACGATGAAGGTTGAAAGCCCGGCCTTGTCGATCACTTCCTGCACAGTGCCAGTGGCCAGAAGCTTGCCATAGGAAATATAGCTGATGCGATGACAGCGTTCGGCTTCATCCATGTAATGGGTCGAAACCAGCACGGTCAGACCGCCATCGGCGAGACGATGAATCTCGTCCCAGAAATCGCGTCGCGCCTTGGGATCAACGCCTGCGGTCGGTTCGTCCAGCAACAGAAGTTTCGGCTTGTGCATGATGCAGGCGGCAAGCGCCAGCCGCTGTTTCCAGCCGCCGGACAGCGTTCCCGCCAGCTGGTTGCCACGCGAGGTCAATCCCAGTTCCTCAAGCGTGCGCGCCACATGCTCCTTCACTGGCTTCAACCGGTAGAGCCGGGCGACAAATTCGAGATTTTCGGCAATGGTCAGGTCTTCATAGAAGGAAAAGCGCTGCGTCATATAGCCGACCTCGCGCTTGATCTTCAGCCCTTCCGTGCGAAGATCATACCCCAGCACTTCGCCCTCGCCCTCATCGGGCGTCAGCAATCCGCACATCATGCGGATGGTGGTGGTCTTGCCGGAGCCATTCGGCCCCAGAAAGCCGACAATTTCGCCCTCTGCCACCGACATGCTGACCTGATCGACGACAGTGGCATCGCCGAAACGCTTGACGAGACCTTTGACATCGATGGCGTTCGCCATTGCCGCCTCCGCCTATTGCGAAGCCAGATCGACATCGACGATCTGGCCGGGCTGGAGAGGCGATGCGGGATCGACGGGATGCGCCTCAACGAGATAAACCAGCTTCTGGCGCGTTTCGAGCGAGTAGATCACCGGCGGCGTGAATTCCGGGTCGGGCGAGACATAGCTCACACGGGCCTGTAGTCCGGGCGCGCAACCGTCGCATCGCACCGACAGCACATCGCCCGTCCGCACCGCCGCGAACTTGTCTTCCGGTATATAGACTTTCAACTTCACCGCACCGTCCGGCAGCATTGTCAGCACCGGCGCGGTGGGACCGGCAATATCGCCGGGATTGCGGATGACGTCGGTGACGTGCCCGGCGGCAGGCGCTTCAATCGTTCGCTTGGCGAGATGCCAGCGGGCGGAGTCGAGCTGTGCTTCGGCGGTTTTGACGGCATTTTCCGCCGCCTTGATGGTTTCAGGTCGGGCGGGAAGCCGCCCCACCGCCAGATTGGACGTCGCCTGATTGATGGCAGCTTCCGCCACCTCCACCTTGGTCGCCGCATCGTCAAGCTGCGCCTGCGTCATTACCCCGCGCTTCGTCAGGTCCCGCGTGCGCAAAAGCGTGCGCCGCGCATCGTCGGCCTGCGCCCTCGCCGTCCTGACCGCCGCTTCGAGAACGGCAATCTCATCGGGGCGCTTGCCGACCTGCAAATCCGCCAGTTGGGCGCGCGCCTGCGCCAGCGCGGCCTCGGCCTGCGCGACCGCAATCCTTGCGTCTGCATCCTCCGTCTGCGCAATCGGCTTGCCCGGTTCGACACGATCACCACGCCTGACGGCCACGGACTGAACCTGCGCGACTTCCAACGGCGCGAGCTGCACAAACTCCCCTTCCACATAGCCAACTGCAAGGGGCTGCGTGCTGCACGCTGCAAAAAGATAGGAAGCGAAAGGGAGAATGCACAGGACACTCATATCGACACCCCGGCGTTTCGAGCGGCGTCTTTGGCCGCAAGGATGGCCATCAGATTCTGGCGCACTATTGCCGCCACTGCCGCCGCCTCGTCCTCGCCCATCGTCGCCCAGCCCATGCGCCGTTTCACCGCCTCGCGGCCAATGCGGAAATAGACAACCTGCCCAAGCAGGGTGAAGATGATAAGCCTTGTGGCTTCACTCTCGGCAGGCTCGCCCGTCGCGACCTCCCATATGGCGCAAAGCCTTTTGTGCGTCGGCTCGAAAACGCCTGAATAGATCCGGTCGAGCGCCGCCGTCGGATGCGCCAGTTCGCGTTGAAGAAACTGCACGATTTCGCCGGATTGCGGCTGCACCACGATAAACTGCGTCATTCGCTCGATCGCCATGACAAGCTGCTGACGCGCCTCGTCTCTCGTCTTGGCGGATACGCCGATCACCGCATAATGGCCGAGCGCCTGACCGGCCACGCCCTGTATTGTCTCGACGATATAGTCCGCCGCCGCCAGTCGGAGACCTTCCTTGTTGCCGAAGTGATAAGCGATAGAGCCAATATTCGCCTTGGCAAGACCCGCGATCTCCCGCGTCGATGTGGCGTCAAAACCCTTCGACCCGAAAAGCTGCAATGCCGCATGGATAAGCGCGGCGCGCGTCTGGTCCGCCGACGGGCGCGCTTGAGCCTGCGTGGTATTTTTCGATGTGCTCATAGAATGATTTAATCAATCGATTGATTAAATGTCAAGCAATGCGAACAACGGAGGCCGTTCGGGGGCTACGGTTCCGTTGTTCGCTATGGTCTGCGGCGGAGTGTACGCCGCGACCATGTGGTGATGGGGATGGAGGCCAAACGCAGACGTGTCAGCCGCGCCTGCCTACATGCCGACCGACGGCAATCGGTGTCGGCATTTCCTGATGGGAATGGAACAACTGCTCAAGGGCTTCCCTTATGGCTGGCTTTGCCGCCACAGCCTTGCCTGCCTTGCTGTCGACATGCAGCAGCATCTGCTCGGCGCTGGCAATTTCCGTATCGCCACGCCGGAGGCTGTGAAAGACATGCGCGCGCTTTTCGTCGAAGGAGAGCAATTGCGTTTCGACATGCAGCGCATCGCCTGCCTTCGCCTCGCCGCGATGCATGATATGGGTTTCAACCGTGTAGTAGCTGTGACCGGATTGCAGGTAAGCCTCGTCCATGCCGATATGGGCCAGAAACCTGTCCGTCGCCTGCCCGAACACATCCAGATAGCGATGCTCGGTCATGTGTCCGTTATAGTCGATCCATTCGGGGATCACCCGCACATCCAGAAGCCGCAACGGGCCGGAACCTGTGGCGGGGCGGTTCGCCGCCGCAGTAAGCCGCGCGGTATAGCCGTTGAGCAGCGCGCCCGCGCCCCAGCCCTTGCCCTGCTGCTGTTGCGACAGGGCACGGATGATCGCGACCAGATTTTCATCGCGAATCCGCTCCAGATCGCGGATGGAAAGCCCTTCATTCTGCGCATCCGACTGGTCGGCGATGCGGTTGATCAGGCTGTCATCAAGGTCTGGCACATCTGTCAGCTTGGTCCATGGCCATTGCAGCGCGGGTCCGAATTGCGCAAGAAAGTGCCGCATGCCTGCCGGACCGCCTGCAATGCGATAGGTCTGGAACAGGCCCATCTGCGCCCAGCGAAGCCCGAAGGAATAGCGGATGATATCGTCGATCTGCTCGACCGTTGCGATGCCGTCGCGCACGAGCCACAGAGCCTCCCGCCACAGCGCTTCCAGAAGGCGGTCGCCGACAAAAGCGTCGATCTCCTTTTCAAGCACGACCGGCTCCATGCCGGTCTGGCGATAGAGCGCGGAAGCGACCTCAATCGTTGCGGCTGCGGTCTTTTCGCCGGGAACGAGTTCCACCAGCGGCAGCAGGTAGACGGGGTTGTAAGGGTGGGCGATCAGCAGCCGCTCTGGATGCCGCAACCCGGCCTGCAACTTGCTCGGCAGGAAGCCGGAAGTGGAGGATGCGATCAACGCATCGTCCGCGCAGGCCGCTTCGATATCCGCCATCACCGCAAGTTTCAGGTCGAGGCGCTCGGGCACGCTTTCCTGAATGAGCACCGCGCCTTCAACCGCTTCGGCCAGCGACGCGGAAAAGGAAAGCCGCCCTTCCTGCGGAAGGCGCACGGTGGTCAGCGCCGCCAAGGCCCGGCGCGCATTGTCGAGAATATGTTCGGTCGTCGCCTTGGCATCCGGCGACGGATCGTAAACGGCAACATCGAAGCCATTGAGCAGAAAGCGTGCGGCCCAACCGCTGCCGATGACACCGCTGCCTATGCAGGCGATCTTGGGAGGATTGCTGTTCATGACTATCACCAGCGCTTCGTGAGCTTGAGTTTCTCGCGGACTTCGGCGGGCGTCAGAACCTTCGTTCCCATATTGACGGCAATGGTCTTGGCCCGTTCAACCAGATCGCCATTCGACGCCAGAACGCCCTTGTCGAGCCAGATATTGTCTTCCAGTCCCACGCGGATATTGCCGCCAGCAAGCACCGCCAGCGCCGCATAGGGCAACTGGTTGCGGCCGATGGAAAAGGCCGAGAAAATCCAGTTTTCCGGCAGGTTGTGGAGGATGGATACCAGCGTCGCCAAGTCGTCGGGCGCGCCCCACGGGATACCCATGCACAACTGCACCAGAACCGGATCGTCGAGCAGGCCCTGCTGCTGCAGCCATTGGGCAAGCGGCAGATGACCCGTATCGAAAATCTCGATTTCCGGGCGCACGCCAAGCCGCTGTATCTGAGCGGCCATCTCCTTGAGCATGGCGGGCGTGTTGGTCATCACATAATCGCCCTCGCCGAAATTCATCGTGCCGCAGTCGAGCGTGCAGATTTCCGGCAGGAGTTCCGCGACATGGGCGAGCCGTTCCGTCGCGCCAGCCATATCGGTTTTCGATGCATCGGGCGGCAGCGGAGCTTCTGCCGACCCAAAGACCAGATCGCCGCCAACGCCTGCCGTCAGGTTCAGCACGATATCGACGCCGGACGCCCGGATATGATCCACCACCTCGCGGAAAAGTTCCAGCTTGCGCGATGGTTCGCCCGTTTGCGGATCGCGCACATGAATATGGGCGATTGCGGCGCCTGCCTCGGCGCTTTCGATTGCCGCATCGGCGATCTGGCGCGGCGTGATTGGCACCTTGTTCGAGCGATGCGTGGTTGCTCCGGCCCCGGTGACGGCAGCCGTGATGAATATTTCGCGGGCAGGTTTTAAAGGCATCTTCGTTTCCCTCAATTTTCGCCGAGCTTGACAGGTCGCGAAATGCTGGGATTATCATTTTACGAAATCTATTTGGCGAAGAGCGAAGAGCATGATCTTTGAACCGTCCGACGAAGAACTGAGCGTTACGCTGCTTGTCCTGCCGGATTGTTCGCTGATGTCGCTGGCCGCGACGCTGGACCCGATGCGCGGCGCCAACCGTGTGACGGGACGCTCGCTCTATCGCTGGCGCGTGGTGTCGCCGGACGGCAGCGACCCGGTCACATCCAGCGGCCTTAAGGTTTCGGCGGACGGAAAATTCGAGGTTGGCGCGCAGGATATTCTCATCATCGTCAGCGCCTTTCATGCCTTGGAACACGCAACGCCGAAGCTTCTCGCCATGCTGCGCCAGGCCGCCGCGCAATCGAAGCTCATCGTTGGCGTGGAGGCCGGATCGTGGGTGCTGGCAAAAGCCGGATTGCTCAACGGTCGCAAGGCAACCACCCACTGGGAAGACCTGGAGGCATTTTCGCAACGCTTTCCGGAAGTTGAAATGCAGTCGGATCGCTGGGTGCGGGACGGGGCACTTCTGACGACCGGAGGCGCGGCCCCGGCGCTCGACATGATGCTGGCGCTCATTCGCGCCCGACACGGCTATTCCATCGCGCTCGATGTGGCGAGCCTCTACGTCTATGACGAGGTGAAGCAGGCTTCGGATGCGCAGCCGCTGGTCTCCCTTGGCCGCCTGCTCAATCGCGAGCCGCGACTGGCCGACGCCATCAAGATCATGGAGACGCACATCGACCGGCCGATCCCTGTGTCGAGCGTGGCGCGCAGGCTTGGCCTTTCGACGCGCAGTCTTGAGTTGTTGTTTGCCAATGTGATCGGCCAGTCACCGGGCAACTATTACCTGTCGCTCCGGCTGAAAGCGGCCCGGCGGCTGATCCTCGACACCCGTCTTTCCATGGCCGACACAGCGGAACAGACCGGCTTTTCGTCGATCAGTTCGCTGTCGCGCGCCTTCAAGCGGCATTTCGGTCAGTCGCCGAGCAAGCTGCGCCAGTAAAAGCTACAAGCCCAGACCGGACTTCACCGCAGCAAGCGCCGGCTTGCCGTCGACAGTGGTCACGCCGTCGAGCCATGCGTCGAGCTGCGCCGGGTTCTCCTTGATCCATTTCGCAACGGCGTCCTTGGCTTCCAGGCCGTCATTGAGGATCATGTTCATCATCGTGCTTTCCATTTCCGTGTTGAACTTCAGGTTCGACAGGAAGCGCGAGACATTGGGGCAGTCGGCTGCATAACCCTTGCGGGTCAGGGTCTCGACGGTCGCCGCACCATCTTCCGGCCCGAACAGGTTTTCGCCATTTTGCAGATAGGTCAGCTTGTAGCGAATGTTCATCGGATGCGGCGTCCAGGCGAAGAACACCACCGGCTCATCCTTGCGCACCGCATTTTGAACCTGCGAAAGCATGGCCTGCTCGCTGGACTCTGCAAGCTGGAAATCCTTCAGGCCGAACTTGTCCTTCTCGATCATCGACTGGATGGTGGCATTGGCGCTGCTGCCTGCCTCGATGCCATAGATCTTGCCGCCAAGCTGGTCCTTGAATTTGGCTATATCGGCGTAGTTCCTGATGCCGAGATCCTTGCCCGTGGCGGCAAGACCGATCTTCGCGCCTTGAAGGTTCACACCGGCCTGCTCGACCTTCTTTCCCTCAATATAGGGCTTGCGCGCTTCCTCCTGAAGCGGCATCCAGTTGCCGAGGAAAATATCGATCTGACCGTTTTCCAGCGACTGGAAGGTGACAGGCACGGAAAGAATAGTGGTCTGAGGCTGATATCCGGCCTTTTCCAGCAGCAGGGAGGCAAGTGCCGTGGTTGCGGTAATGTCGGTCCAGCCGACATCGGAGAATTTGGGTGACTTGCAGGCCTCGCCTTCGGCGGCATGCGCCTGCACGCTGGCAAGGCTGGCGACGCTTGCTGCAAGCAAAAGAAGCAGGTGTTTCATTATCTTCTCCCCTTTGTTTTTATTGAGAACAACATGATAGGGGAAACAGGAAATACCTCTTCGCAATATACGCAATCATCTTTGCGTTTTGCGCAACCTTTGGCCCTCAACTGGCTGGGTTGGTTTTAGAAAGCTGCGCAAAACCGGGGCAAAATTCACTTGCCCGCACCATATTGCGCATCACTGACATGCTCCATCCAGTCCACGACCTTGCCGTCGAGCTGTTCCTGAATGGCGATATGGGTCATCGCGTTGCTGGCCGATGCGCCGTGCCAGTGCTTCTCGCCCGGCTCGAACCACACGACATCACCGGGCCGGATTTCCTCGATCGGCCCGCCCTCACGCTGCACGAGACCAAGTCCGGCGGTCACGATCAGGGTTTGACCAAGCGGATGCGTGTGCCAGGCCGTGCGTGCGCCCGGCTCGAAGGTCACGGTCGCAGCCGCCGCGCGCCTGGCATTGTTGGGAGAAAACAGCGGATCGATACGGACATTGCCCGTAAACCAGTCGGCTGGGCCTTTGCCGGAAGGATCGGTTCCGTTTCGCTTGATATCCATGGCGCGTTTCCTTTCGAAGATGAGAGACGCACCATAGCGCATCCCGAAAAGTGTGAAACGGTTTTCGAAACAAGATGCGCGTCAAGGCAAATGGATAGATCAAGTTTGCGGCGAGATCAGCGCCTTTTGGCGGGGTGCGCCTGCAAAATAACGTTATGCCGCTTTTCAAGCTCGACGTTGACCGCCTCGATTTCCTGCGCCTTGCGCGCAACATCCCAGCCCAGTTCCCGCGCCAGAATGTCAGCAATTGCAGCAAGATTGCCGGTCGTCAGCGCCCCGTCGATGGCAAGCGTGGTGCGCCGTAAAACAACGTCCGCCAAATGCACGACAAGCTCGTTGCGGGCGATCCATGCGATTTCCGTCGCGCTGATCGTTTCGGTTTCCGGCAACATCGTCACCGATGCGCCCGCTTCCTCGCGGAGGATCGGCAAGGCCGTTGTGCCATAGCGCTTCAACAGGGTCTCGACCCGCGCCGCAGGCAGCCGTGTTTCGGTGGCATATTTCGTCACCCAGGCCTTGCGGGCGCGATCATCGGACGGATAGTCCCTGCCGCCGCCGATAGCGAGGTTGCGCGTGGACACCTGCCGCGTCTTGCCAAACCGGGTCAGCACCTTGTCGGCCACTTCCTCGGCAAAGCCCCGGAACGTTGTCCACTTGCCGCCGACCAGCGCAATGATTGGAAACGGGCGGTCGCTATCCGGCTCGATCACCGGAGCGGAATGATCGCGGCTGATCAGCCCCGGTTCGGACGCGGTGGACGCCGGAAGCGGGCGGATGCCGCTATAGGTATAGACGATCTGGCTGCGGTCGAATTTGAGCTTGGGCAGCAGCGAACGCAGGCTGTCGATGAAATAGTCGGTTTCAGGATCGTCGCAGCGCACATTGTCCGGATCATCAGACGGAATGTCGGTGGAACCCACCAGCGCCAGGCCATGATAGTCGTAGACAAGGCAGATGCGCCCGTCATCCGCCTCGAAATAGATCATCCGCCCGTTCAGGCTCTTCACCAGTTCGGGGTGGTCGATGAGAATATGCGACCCCTTGGTGCCGCCGATCATCTTGGTCGGCTTGCCAAGCGCGGCATTGACCCGGTCGATCCATGGCCCGGCGGCATTGATGACCAGTTTCGGCCTGACGGCGAATTTCGTACCGTCCGGCCCCTCGAAGCCGACCACGCCGTTTTCGGCGGAGATGAGCGTGGTGAAATTGGCGGCGGCGCTTTTCGGATTGGCGCGCAACCCGTCGCTCACCAATTCATAGACCAGACGTTCCGGCTGGCTGACCTTCGCGTCGTGATAGATGCCGCCTGCCACGATCGCAGGCGTGATATAGGGCATTTCCTTCGTCGCCGTTTCCTTGAGCAGAAAACGGTGACGCGGCATGACGCGTTCGCGCGCGCCGAAATAGTCGTAGAGCGCCAGACCGATCTTGATCAGCACGGCGCCACGGCTGCGCGGCGCGGTCGTCGAGCCGAACAGGGTGCGCAGCGCCGCCGTGATGCCCTTGGTCCACGAGAAAACCGGAATGAAGGTCGGCAGCGGCTCGACATTGTGCGGCGCGTTCTTCAGCAGCAGATTGCGCTCCAGCGTGGATTGGGCCACAAGGCCGAACTCGCCGGTTTCCAGATATTTCAGTCCGCCATGGATAAGCCGCGACGGGGCGGCGCTCGTGCCCGAACCGAAATCCGCCTTGTCCACGATCAGGCAGTTCACACCCTGCTCGCAAAGATCGCGATAAAGCCCCGCGCCATTGACGCCCGCGCCGAGAATGAGCACATCCACGCCTTCGGCCTCAAGCTGTCCGATGCGGTTCTTCATCTGGGCCAGACTTACGAAATCATTCATGTCACTGTCTCTCTGGGCGCGGACACGCCGTTTATTTCAATCTGTGAGGGCTTCAATCTTCGGCCAGATCGGTCCGAGCGCCGATGCGATTTCCTTGAACAGCTGATAGCGCTTTTCATAAAGCGCGCTCCGCTCCGCATCCGGCTGATAGGTGCGGCCTATGGCACCGAGGTCGCGCGGGTCGCTGTAGACATCGGCAAAAACACCGGCACCCTTGCCAGCACAAAGGGCGGCGCCCCAAGCTGCCGCTTCGTCCGTATCCGTCACGGTCACGGGCATGCCCAGCACATTGGCGAACATCTGCGCGAAAGCCGGGCTGCGCGACACGCCACCGGTAAGCCGCGCGGCAGAAATCTCGAAACCGTTCTTCAGGTGGTCGACATGGATGCGGTGGTTGAAGGCAATGCCTTCCCAGACTGCAAGCAGCATGTCGCCCCGATCCTGCCAGCCGCGCAGACCGAAGAATGCGCCGCTCGCCATCGCCCCATAGGGCGAGCCGAACAGATAAGGATGGAACATCGCCGTCGAAGGCTTGGCCAATGCCGCATCGATTTCCGGGCGCAACATGTCGTGGATAGAGCGTCCCGTTTCCTCTGCCTCGCGCCGTTCTGTCGGGCAAAGCTTGTCGAGGAACCAGTCGTAATTAGCGGTCGATGCAGGCGAGATCGACATGTTGTTCCATTCGCCCGGCGCAATGCCGTTGCGGCAGAACCAGCTTTTATCGACGCGCGGTTCGGACGACAGCGTTTCGTTGATCGAATAAGTCCCCGCAACCACGGCAACGGTTCCGATGCCAAGCCCGCCGACGCCGAGTGCGGAGGCCGTCACGTCATGCAGCCCGCCGACAACCGGCGTACCGGCGACAAGGCCGGTGCGCTTCGCGCATTCAGCCGAGACCTTGCCGACAATCTCATCGGAACGCGACATGGGCGGCAGCGCATCCCAAAGCGCCTCAAGCCCGAACAGAGCGAGCGCTTCCTTCGAATATTCCTGCGTGTTCACATCGGTGAACGAGGTGGAGGCTTCGGTGCGATCCGTGCCCACGTCACCCGTGAGACAAAAGCGTAGCCAGTCCTTGCAGGCGATCACATGGGCGATGCGGTGATAGCGTTCCGGTTCGTTTTCCTTCACCCATGCCAGAATGGCCGATGGTGCCGACGCATGGGGCAACTGGCCGGTGATAGTGATGGCGCGGTCGGCGACGGGGCTGTTGACCCAGCGCTCCGCCACATCGACGGCGCGGCTATCGAGCGAGAGGATGCCCGCGCCGAGCGGCTGGCGGTCCTTGTCCAGCATATAGATGCCGTCGCCATGCGCGGTGGTGGCGATGGCCAGAATGTCGGAAGCGGGCCGCCCGCTTTTGGCGATGGCTTCCGCAATCGCATCGGCTGTCGCATTCCAGAATTCGGCCATGTCGCGTTCGACATGGCGCGGGCGCGGGAACGATTGCGCCACACGGCGGCGCGCAACGGCAAGGGTGGTTCCGTCAACGTCGAACAATACGGCTTTGGTGACGGTGAGGCCGCTATCGATTCCGAGCAGAGAAGGCATGTATCGTATTCCTGATAAATAAGCGCGGGCTATTCTTGCTTTCCGCCTGTTCCGGCGCGGGCAACCACCACGTTGATGCCTTGCGCCTCCATGCGCTCGATATGCGCAAAGGGCGTGTTCTCATCTACGATGACGACATCAAAATCGGTCAGCGCCCCGAAATTGTGCAGGGCGCGGCGCTCGAACTTCGTATGGTCGGCCAGCAGGATGCGCTTGGCGGCGCAATCCAGCATGGCGCGCTTGGTCTCCACCATTTCCGGTGACTGATGAAACAGAAGATCATCGGTGATCGCGGCAATCGATATGAAGGCCACATCGGCGCGAAGACGGCGGATTTCATGGATGGTCATGCCGCCGACAAAGGCATTGCACCAGTTATAGAGCTGACCGCCGAGACCGAGCAGCGTCACATCCTTGATGTCGCGCACCTCGTTCATCAGGATCAGTGAATTGGTGATGACGGTCAGCGGACCCTTGTCCTGCAAATGCGGCACCATCTGGAGGACGGTGGTTGAATCGTCGAAGAAAATCGCCTGGCCGGGTTCGACGAACTGCATCGCCGCTTCGGCGATCAGCTTCTTTTCTTCCGACTGGCGGGTCACGCGATAAAGATCGCTTGCTTCGATCAGGCTGGTCGGCGCAGCCGACACGATGCCGCGCGACTTGCGAAACAGGCCGCGGCTTACCAGTTCATCGACGTCGCGATGCGCCGTCATCAGGCTGATGCCGAACCGTTCGGTCAGGTCCTCGATACGCATCGAGCCTTCGGCCATTACAGTTTCAGCAATCTGCTGGCGCCGGACGAGCTGACGCGCATGCCGACTGTCGTTCGGCACCTGATCCGTCATCAGCTTGTCAATGCTTGCTTTGTTGCTCACTGCCATGCCTGCCACTTGTGCCCTTGCTTGCGCGTTCCGAAAGCTTCGGAATCGCCTGATAGGCTTCATATTGCGCGGTCTTCAGCCCCAAAATCCAGCGAGTGATTGCATGGGACTTGTCTGCGGAGAGGGACTTCTGGAAATGCGCACCCCGAAAGCGCTTTGGCTGTCGGGATGCGCCTTGTTCAAACCTTACTGTTCGAGAACGAACGGCGAGGTGTACTTGTCGACATTGTCCTTGGTGATCAGGATGCAGTCGAAGAGCTGCTTTTCGTGATCCACGCCGGTCTTGCCGGTCTTGATAAAGTTGTCGGCCTGCTTGACGGCAGCTTCCGAGAACACGGCAACCGGCTGCAGAACGGTGTACTGCAATTCACCGGCCTTGATGGCTGCAACCGCATCCGGCGAACCGTCGAAACCGCCAACCTTGACCTGGTCCAGCTTGCCCGCCTTCTTCAGAGCGGCAATTGCGCCCAGAGCCATTTCGTCGTTACCGGAGATAACGCCGATAATGTCCGGATTTGCCTGAAGCAGGGCCTGCATCTTGTCGTGACCCTGGGTACGGTCCCAGTTGGCGACGTCCTTGCCGGCCTTTACCAGATCGGGATACTGCGACAGAACGGTTTCATAGCCGTTCGAGCGCGTTGCGGCATTGTTGTCGGAAGGCGCGCCGAACAGTTCGACATATTTGCCCTTTTCGCCAACGCTTTCGACCCACTGGGTGGCACCGATGGCTGCGCCCTGCGCGTTGTTGGAAACGAGCTGCGCCTTGGCCAGACCTTCCTGGTTGATTTCCGCATTGACGAGGAAAACCGGAATATTGGCAGCGATTGCGCGCTTGACCGCGCCGACCGAGCCGTCCGCATTGGCCGGATCGAGAATGATGGCAACCGACTTGTTGGTGATAGCCGTGTCGATCAGGTTGCTTTCGGTGTTGGTGTCGCCCTTATGGCCACCGACAACAGCCTTGTAGCCGAGACCTTCGGCGGTCTTCTTGGCGATTTCACCTTCGGTGAACCAGTACGGGTTGGATGGATCGTTGACGATGATCGTCATCAATCCTTCGGCCCAGGCCGTGCTGGCGATGAGAGGCAACGCTGCCGCCGCGGCGAACAGAACGCGCATTCCCTTCTTGAACATGGTCTCACTCCCTTAACATTTTTCGTTTGCGTTGTGCCGGTTCCCCGGCGGTACTTATTTCCATCAAGCCGTTTTCGAGATCTTGCGCCTTTCTGGAAACCTTTCGATACGCCCGGAATTCTGCGGCCCCGCCCGGAACGGTGGGCAGAGCCGCTACCGATCATCGCCGGGAATATTGAATGCTGTTGAGCAGAACCGCGAGCACGATAACCGCGCCGGTAAAGACGGTCTGCCAGTAGGAGGACACGCCGATGATCACGAGGCCGTCGGAAAGGAAACCGATCACGAAAGCGCCGAGAAGTGTGCCCTGGATAGTACCGCGCCCCCCAGTGAGCGCAGCGCCACCGATAACCACGGCAGCGATTGCCGTCAGTTCGTAGGTGGTGCCTGCCGTCGGGCCAGCGGAGGTGAGCTG
The DNA here is from genome assembly GCF_055816895.1 of Ochrobactrum sp. PL_is501. Classification (NCBI taxonomy): domain Bacteria; kingdom Pseudomonadati; phylum Pseudomonadota; class Alphaproteobacteria; order Hyphomicrobiales; family Brucellaceae; genus Ochrobactrum; species Ochrobactrum sp. PL_is501. The sequence continues at coordinate 200,643 of NZ_JBVPGR010000034.1, forward strand.
CGACGCAAGGATCAGACCCGCGATAGCAGCGCAGATGCCGGAAATGACATAGACCGACACCTTCACGCGCTTGACCGGAACGCCGGACAGTTCAGCCGCGCGTTCATTGCCGCCCGATGCATAGAGCCAGCGGCCGAATGCAGTGCGGTTGAGAACGATGGCGCAGATGATGGCGAGAACGACCAGAACCAGAACACCGATCTGCACGCCGAACAGCTTGTTGAAGCCGAGCCAGTCGAAGCCGGTATTGCCAAGCTCCGGGCGTCCGCCGAGATTATTGTAGGTCAGGCCATTGGTCATCAGAAGCGCTACGCCGCGGGCGCAATAGAGAACGCCAAGTGTCGCGACGAAGGCCGGAACGCGCAGATAGGCGATCAGCACGCCATTGACCGCGCCGACGAACGCGCCAAGCGCACAGGTGATGATAACCACCGCCCAGACCGGGAAATAGAGGATGACGCCGAATTGCTGCAAGGTAACGCCCTGCATCAGGAAACCGGCGACGACACCGGCCAGCCCCAGCGTGGAACCGACCGAAAGGTCGATGCCGCCATTGAGAATGACAAGCAGCATGCCAATGGCAAGCAGGCCGAATATCGCCACGTGCGACGACATGGTGAGGAAGTTGTCGACCGTGAAATAATTCGGCGAAAGGAACGAGAAAACTGCAATGATCGCAATCAGCGAAAAAAACGCGCGACCTTCGAGCAGAAGATGCACGAGGCTGGGCTTCCGCTTCGCGCCGTTCGGAGCCGCTGTTTCCTTGTTGGTGCTTGTGACTGACATTCTATCAGTGCTCCATAACTATTCTAGAGCGTTTCCAGTAAAAGGGGGGCGCTGGAACCGCTCTATCTATTTGTTTTTACGCTTTATCCGACGCAAAACCGCTTCGCGTTTTTGCCGGAAATGCTTTGTTGTTCTTACGCATTATCCAACGCAAAACCGCTTCGCGTTTTTGCTGGAAATGCTTTAGTGACCGACCATGGCTTCGCCCGAGGCGGCCATGATCTTCTCCTTGGACACGTCCGATCCGAATTCGGCGGAGATGCGCCCACGGTGCATGACGATGATACGGTGCGCGATGCTGAGGCATTCGCCGACTTCCGAAGTCGTATAGACCACGGCCAGACCCTGCTTCGCCTTTTCGGCCAGAAGCTTGAACACTTCCGCCTTCGCGCCGATGTCGATGCCGCGGCTCGGCTCATCAAGCAGGATGACTTCCGGCTCGGTCGCCAGCATCTTGCCGATCACGACCTTCTGCTGGTTGCCGCCGGAAAGCGAGCCGATTGCCGCTTCGCCGCCATCGGTCTTGATGTGCACATTCCTGATCGACTGATCGACGATCTGCTTCTCGCGCTTGCGCGATGTGAAAAGACCCTTGGTCATTTCCGCAATGCTGGCGAGCGACAGGTTCTTGCCCACCGTCATCGTCTGCACGAGACCGTCGCGCTGGCGATCTTCTGGCACCAGCACAAGACCCTTTTCGATACGCTGCGCGATGGTGAGGCCGGAAACGTCCTGCCCTTTCAGGAGAACGCGCCCGCTGCTCGCCTTGAGACGACCGGCCACGGTTTCCAGAAGCTCCGTGCGACCGGCACCCATGAGACCGTAAATGCAGACGATTTCACCGGCGCGAACATTGAGCGACATGCGGTCGACCAGCGAAAAGCCTGCGCCGCCCGGATCGGGAACGGTCAGGTTTTCGACGGAGAGCGCCACATCGCCCCATTCATAGCCTTCGGGCGGCGAGCCGAGATCGAAATTCTCGCCGACCATGTTGCGCACGATCCATTCCAGATCGATTTCCTCACGCGGCGCATAGGCCGTCATGGTTCCGTCGCGCAGCACAACCGCATGATTGGTGATCTGCAGCGCTTCTTCCAGATGGTGCGAAATATAGACGATGGCGACGCCGCGCGCCGTCAGGTCACGGATCACCTTGAACAGAACCTCGACTTCCGAGGCGCTGAGCGCCGAAGTCGGCTCATCCATGATGAGAATGCGCGAGTTGACCGAAAGCGCGCGGGCGATTTCCACCACCTGCTGCTGGCCGAGGCGCAGTTCCTCGACCGGCGTCAGCGGATCGATATCTTCTTCCAGTTCCTTCAGAAGTTCACGCGTCAGCCGCTCTTCTTCCGCGAAATCGACGCCGGTGGCGGTGCGGATTTCGCGTCCCATGAAGATGTTGTCGCGCACATTCATGTTGGGCGCGAGGCTCAGTTCCTGATGGATGATCGAAATGCCGTGGTCGCGCGCGTCGGTGGACGAGTTGAACGTCACCGGCTCGCCGTCAAGGATGATCGTGCCGGAAGTCGGCTGGATGACACCGGACAGCACTTTCATCAGCGTCGATTTACCGGCTCCGTTTTCGCCGAAAAGCGTCGTGACCTGGCCACGGCGGATTTCGAAATTCACGCCTTTCAGCGCATGAATGCGACCGTAGGACTTGGCGACGTTATGTGCGGCAAGAACGACATCGCCGTTTTTACCTTCAATTTTGGGAGCGGCGCTCATTTCACTTCGAGCCCCACCGGCGTGACGAGCCAGTTCTTCGGATTGACGACCTTGAACACGCCGACAACGGAAACGGTCTTGCCCGTGAGGTTCTCGACATCGACGCCCGAAAGCACCTGCTTCTTCATCTCGTTGTTCAGGGCCGAACCGGCATTCTGATATTCGATCTGGTTCTTGAACTGTCCGAACTGGATCTCGCCGGTGGCGTCGCGCAGGTCCGTGCCGTTGACCGCCGGGCCGGTCTGGACGCGGATAACCACGCCTTCCGGCAGGCCGTCGACCTTCACGACATTGTAGTTGGACTTGCGCTCTTCGACCGTGCCGGCGAACTTGACCGGAATAACCGGGTTGACGTCGCCAACGCCATATTTCTTTCCGGCAGCGGCCTTATCGGCAGCGAGAGCCGTTCCCACTTCGACGGCATCGACGGCGCGCTGCTCGACGCTGGCCTTCACCTTGGGGAATTCGGAAGCGCCATAGGCATCGGGAGAGAAAGCCTGCTGGCGCACATCGGATTCAGACCCGATCTTCACGACCTTCGTGTCGAAAGCAATCGCACCGACAACCACCACCGCAGCGATCACGCTCCAGACGATGGCGCGGCTCAGCTTGGCGGTTTTTTGTGAAACTTGACTGGTTTGTGCACTCATTATCAAACGCCTTCAGCAATTCTGCCGGATTGTCGTGATTGAAACAGAAGATGCGGCTGAAATCAGACCGCCCGGAGATCATCCCCGATCATCGCTTCCGCGCTCGCCGGGTAGACGAAAGCCTCCGCCGGAGCGGTGCAAGATGCGACAGACGAGAGCATGATATCCTCCGCGTGAATTCCAGGGCCGCTCCTCCGTGCATCCTGGAAACAGATGCGCCGCGATCGGAACTTATGATAGCGGCGTGTTATTAACTCCAATAATGATGTTATAAAGCTCGAAAGCTGTCAATCCGATGTTTTCCAAACGCCGGTGAATTAGCATAATTTCGCGCTGAATCGCGATCACGATCCAGCGAAATCCACTACATAATCCGTTGCCTGACGCGGCATTCCCTGCCCGGCCACTCACGACAAATCTGAGTGAAGCCAAAACCCTCGCTTCAATTATTATGATTTATATTCAATATATTAACTCGTCTTCACCGCGCAAAAGAAGCGGAAGAACGGCGGAAAATCCGGAAGAAAATCGCAAGCGGCAGCCTAGGGACTTTCTCCGCATTCACTGTTTAGTGAAAAAAAATGCGCACTCTCGAAAATTTTACAGACAAGGTGGTAGCGTTATGTTATCTCCAGCTTACGCCATTGCCCGATTTCATTATAAACGGGGCCGCGAGCGATGTATTTTCAGTCGCGGGAGGAATCCAAATGTCAATGAAGGCACATATCCGCCATGCGTAAGACAGGTGACATCATCATCGGGATCGACGCGGGCACGTCCGTACTCAAGGCGGTCGCTTTCGACCTCAGCGGGCGGCAGATCGATTCTGCGGCGGTCCGCAACAGATATGATACCGGCGATCATGGCGCGGTTACCCAGTCGCTTTCCCAGACCTGGCAGGACTGCGCGCGCGCATTGCGCGACCTTGGCGCCAAGCTGCCGGACCTTGCCGAACGCACCGCGGCGATTGCCGTCACCGGGCAGGGCGACGGCACCTGGCTGGTCGGGCGCGGCAACCAGCCGGTTGGCGACGCCTGGCTGTGGCTCGATGCCCGCGCCGCATCCACAGTGAAACGGCTTGCCGCAGGCCCGATGAACCGCGCGCGCTTTGAAGCGACCGGCACGGGACTGAACACCTGCCAGCAGGGCTCGCAGATGGCGCATATGGACGCTACCGCGCCAGAGCTTCTGAACAATGCGGAAGCAGCCCTTCACTGCAAGGACTGGCTCTATCTCAACCTGACCGGCGTTCGCGCCACCGATCCGTCAGAAGCAAGTTTCACCTTCGGCAATTTCCGCGATCGTCGGTATGACGATGTGGTCATCGAAGCGCTGGGCTTGCAGAAACGCCGCAATCTGCTGCCCGAGATTATCGACGGCACAGAGGTCCAGCATCCGCTTTCCCCCGAAGCGGCTGCTGCGACCGGTTTGCGCGCCGGAACGCCGGTGAGCCTTGCCTATGTGGACATGGCGATGACGGCCCTTGGCGCTGGCGTGCGCGGCGGCACGGCAGGCGCCGGATGCTCGACCATCGGTTCGACCGGCGTGCATATGCGCGCCAAGCCGGTCGCCGATATTCATCTGAACAAGGAAGGCACCGGCTACGTCATCGCGCTGCCCATTCCCGGCATCGTCACGCAGGTGCAGACCAATATGGGCGCGACCATCAATATCGACTGGATATTGCAGGTTGCAGCCGACCTTATGTCGACGCCGGAAAAGCCGGTTTCGCTTGGCGATCTCATTCCCCGCCTCGACGACTGGTTCAACGCCAGCCGTCCCGGTGCGATCCTCTACCATCCATATATTTCGGAAGCAGGCGAGCGCGGCCCCTTCGTGAATGCCGATGCGCGGGCCGGTTTCATCGGCCTTTCCAGCCGCGACCGTTTCCCGGAGCTGGTGCGTTCGGTCGTGGAAGGCCTCGGCATGGCGACCCGCGATTGCTACGCCGCCATGGGCGAAATGCCTTCCGAACTGCGCATCACCGGCGGCGCGGCGCGCTCGAAGGCGCTGCGCAGCACGCTTTCGGCGGCGGTCAATGCGCCGGTGCGCGTTTCTTCCCGCGAGGAAGCGGGCGCGGCAGGAGCCGCCATGATGGCCGCTGTGGCCATCGGCGCCTATCCGAGCATGGATGACTGCATTGCCGAATGGGTGGAGCCTCTGCTCGGCGCGAGCGAAGCGCCGGATGCGGCGCGCGCGCATCAGTATGAAGAACTTTTCGTTGCCTATCGGGAAGCGCGGCTGGCTCTGACGCCGGTCTGGGACAAGCTCGCTTCCGGCAAATAAGGAAACATTGAAATGGCTGAACCGGAAACCTGCGACCTGTTTGTAATCGGCGGCGGCATCAACGGCGCGGGCGTGGCACGCGACGCTGCCGGGCGCGGCCTCAAGGTCGTGCTGGCCGAAAAGGACGATCTGGCGCAAGGCACATCGTCGCGATCCGGCAAGCTGGTGCATGGCGGTCTGCGCTACCTCGAATATTACGAGTTTCGCCTTGTGCGCGAGGCGCTGATCGAGCGCGAAGTGCTGCTCAATGCCGCTCCGCACATCATCTGGCCGATGCGCTTTGTGCTGCCGCACAGCCCGCAGGACCGTCCGGCCTGGTTGGTGCGGCTCGGCCTGTTCCTCTACGACCATCTCGGCGGCCGCAAGAAACTGCCCGGCACGCGCACGCTCGACCTGCGCCGCGACCCGGAAGGCACGCCGATCCTCGACCAGTACACCAAGGGTTTCGAATATTCCGACTGCTGGGTAGATGATGCCCGTCTTGTAGCGCTCAATGCGGTGGGCGCCGCCGAAAAGGGCGCGACCATCCTCACCCGCACGCCTGTCGTCTCCGCCCGTCGCGAAAAAGGCGGCTGGATCGTGGAAACGAAGAACCGCGATACCGGCGAGACCCGCACGTTCCGCGCCCGCTGCATCGTCAATTGCGCCGGCCCCTGGGTCACGGACGTCATCCACAATGTCGCCGGTTCCAACTCGTCGCGCAATGTGCGCCTCGTCAAAGGCAGCCACATCATCGTTCCGAAATTCTGGTCGGGCGCGAATGCCTATCTCGTCCAGAACCACGACAAGCGCGTGATCTTCATCAACCCTTATGAGGGCGACAAGGCGCTGATCGGCACCACCGACATTGCCTATGAAGGACGCGCGGAAGACGTGGCAGCCGATGAGAAGGAAATCGAATATCTGCTGACCGCCGTGAACCGCTATTTCAAGGAAAAGCTGCGCCGCGAGGATGTGCTGCATTCCTTCTCCGGCGTGCGCCCGCTGTTCGATGACGGCAAGGGCAATCCTTCCGCCGTCACCCGCGATTATGTCTTCGACCTCGACGAAACCAACGACGCGCCGCTGCTGAACGTCTTTGGCGGCAAGATCACCACGTTCCGCGAGCTGGCGGAGCGCGGGATGCATCGCCTCAAGCATATCTTCCCGAAGATGGGCGGCGACTGGACCCACGATGTGCCCCTTCCGGGCGGCGAAATCGCCAATGCCGATTATGAAACCTTCGCCAATACCTTACGCGACACCTATCCGTGGATGCCGCGCACGCTTGTCCATCATTATGGCCGTCTCTATGGCGCACGCACAAAGGACGTTGTTGCAGGCGCGCAGAACCTTGAAGGGCTTGGCCGTCATTTCGGCGGCAACTTCCATGAGGCCGAAGTGCGCTATCTGGTGGCCAAGGAATGGGCGAAGACGGCGGAAGACATTCTCTATCGCCGCACCAAGCATTACCTGCACCTGACCGAAGCCGAACGCGCCGCTTTCGTGGAATGGTTCGACAACGCCAATCTAGTTGCTTGAGGACGACATGGCCCTTACGCTTTCGCTCAACACCAATCCGCTGGTCAACCGCTTTGCCGAGCCGGACGACCTGATCGAAACGGTTGCCCGCGACCTGCGCCTGCGCGACCTCCAGCTTACGCATGAATTCATCAATCCGAGCTGGCAGGCCTCGACCATCCGCCGCCTCACCCGCGACATGGACAAGGCCTTGCAGCGCACCGGCGTTCGCGTCACTTCGGGCATGACCGGACCCTATGGCCGCCTCAACCATTTCGGCCATCCGGATGCGGACGTGCGCCGCTATTATGTGGACTGGTTCAAGACCTTTGCCGACATTATCGGCGATCTCGGCGGCAAGTCGGTCGGCACGCAGTTTGCGATCTTCACCTACAAGGATTTCGACAACCCGGCGCGCCGCGAAGACCTGATCAAGATCGCCATCGACTGCTGGGCGGAGGTCGCCGACCATGCGAGCCGTGCCGGTCTCGACTATGTGTTCTGGGAGCCGATGAGCATCGGGCGCGAATTTGGCGAGACGATTGCCGAATGCATGAAGCTTCAGGACCGTCTCACCGCCGCCGACATGGCGATCCCCATGTGGATGATGGCCGACATCGACCATGGCGACGTCACCTCGTCCAACCCGGACGACTACGACCCTTATGCCTGGGCGCGGGCCGTGCCGAAAGTCTCGCCGATCATCCATATCAAGCAGAGCCTGATGGATAAGGGCGGACATCGCCCGTTCACCGCCGCGTTCAATGCCAAGGGCCGCATCCAGCCGGAACCGCTCCTGAAAGCCTTTGCCGAAGGCGGCGCGGCGGATAATGAAATCTGCCTTGAGCTTTCCTTCAAGGAACGCGAGCCGAACGACCGTGAAGTCATCCCGCAGATTGCGGAAAGTGTGGCTTTCTGGGCTCCCCACATTGACACCGGCGCTAAGGACTTGAAGATATAGACAATTTAAGGAACCGGACCGCTTTCAATGGCAGATGCTGACGATTCACTGGCGCTGCGCGCCGCCTGGCTTCACTTCGTGGGCGGCATGACCCAGTCAGCCGTTGCCAAGCGGCTCGGCCTGCCATCGGTGAAGGCGCATCGCCTGATTGCCAAGGCCGTCGCCGACGGCGCGGTGAAGGTGAGCATCGATGGCGACATTACCGAATGCATCGACCTCGAAAATCGCCTCGCCGACATGTATGGCCTCGACTATTGCGAGGTCGCACCGGACATTGGCGAGGAAGGCCTGCCCCTGATGGTCCTCGGCCATGCGGGCGCGGATTTTCTGCGCCGCGAGATCGAGCATGGCGATCATGAAGTCATCGGTATTGGCCATGGCCGTACCCTGTCCGCAGCCGTCAGCTATATGCCGCGCGTCGCGGCCAGCAATGTGCGTTTCGTTTCGCTGCTCGGTGGCCTGACACGCAATTTCGCCGCCAATCCGCATGATGTGATGCACCGCATCGCGGAAAAGACCGGCATGCCCGCTTATGTGATGCCGGTCCCCTTTTTCGCCAACACGGCGGAAGACCGTGAAGTGCTGCTCGCCCAGCGCGGCGTCACCACGGTTTTCGACATGGGTTGCCGCGCCGAACTGAAGATCGTCGGCATTGGCACGGTGGATGCGCAGGCGCAGCTCGTCACATCCGGCATGATAGAATTGAGCGAAGTCGAGGAGATCGCCCACCTCGGCGGCGTCGGCGAAATGCTCGGGCATTTCTTCGATGCAAACGGCCAGCGCCTCGAAACCGCGCTTACCGCCCGCACCATCGCCGCCTCAGTGGAAAACGCCGATATGAGCCGAATCATCGGGCTTGCCGGCGGAATTTCCAAAGCCGAAGCCATTCGCGCCGTGCTGAAAAGCGGGCGTCTCTACGGCCTCATCACCGATGAGCGCACAGCCAGGACCCTTGTTCAACAGCCGAATGGAAAATAACAAAATCACATTTTTATCATGGATTTTTTTGTGATTTTGTGATCTAACTTCATGCGATACATGTTCCGCCAACAGATCGGAAACAGCGTGAAGCGCGACGACAGAAGACAGGCGATCATAAACCTTCTCATCGAAAATCAGGCCGTCGATCTCGACGACCTGGCGGATCGGTTTGCCGTTTCCAAGATGACGATCCACCGCGATCTGGATTCGCTGGAACATTCAGGCGTGCTGCGCAAGGTGCGCGGCGGCGCCACCATCGATACCGGCACCCAGTTCGAGAGCGATTTTCGCTTCCGCGAGCGGCAGGATGGCGAAGCCAAGCAGAAGATGGCCCGCGCAGCGCTGGAACTGGTGGAGCCGGGCATGACCGTGATGGTCAATGACGGCTCCATGGCGGCGGTTCTTGGCGGCATGCTGCTGGAAAAGCGCCCGCTGACGGTCATCACCAACAATGCCGTCATCGTCGACGAGCTGAAGGGCGAGAACGGGATCAATCTGATTGCGCTCGGCGGAACCTATTCAGCCAAGTTCAACGCCTTTTTCGGCATCCTGACGGAAGAGGCGCTGTCGCATTTGAGTGCAGACATCGCCTTTATTTCGTCGCCCGCCGTCAACGGGCAGCTTGTCTATCACATGGACGAAAACGTGGTGCGCACCAAGCGCGCCATGACGGCATCCGCCGCCCGCACCTGCCTTCTGGTCAATCACCAGCGGTTCGGGCGCCCTGCCCTCCACGTCATGGCCAACCTGTCGGATTTCGACGCGATCATCACCGACGCCTCTCCCGGCGCGACCGTTCTGGCCGATCTTGAGCAGGCCGGGATCAGACTGACAATAGCAGCAGACTAGGAACAGTTACGCATGACCAAATTCTGGGTTGGAACGAGTTGGAAAATGAACAAGACGCTGGCCGAGGCCCGCGTCTTCGCGGAAGCGCTGAAAGCTGCCGATGGCGGGCGTTCCGCCGATATCCAGCGCTTTGTCATTCCACCGTTCACCGCCGTTCGCGAAGTGAAGGAAATCCTGTCCGGCACTTCGGTCAAGGTCGGCGCGCAGAACATGCACTGGGCCGATCGGGGCGCATGGACCGGCGAAATTTCGCCGCTGATGCTGAAAGACTGCAATCTCGACATTGTTGAGCTTGGTCACTCGGAGCGCCGCGAGCATTTCGGCGAAACCAATGAAACGGTTGGCCTCAAGGTCGAAGCCGCTGTGCGCCACGGCCTGATCCCGCTTATCTGCATCGGCGAAACGCTGGAAGACCGCGAAAGCGGACGTGCGGCGCAAGTGCTGGAAGAAGAAGTGCGCGGCGCCCTTTCCAAGCTTTCCGACGACCAGAAGAAGGCTGAAATCCTGTTCGCCTATGAGCCGGTCTGGGCCATTGGCGAGAACGGCATCCCGGCTTCCGCCGATTACGCCGATGCGCGTCAGGCGGAAATCATCGCGGTTGCTGAAAGCGTGCTCGGACGCCGCGTGCCCTGCCTTTATGGCGGCTCGGTCAATCCCGGCAATTGCGAGGAACTCATTGCCTGCCCGCATATCGACGGCCTGTTCATCGGCCGTTCGGCGTGGAACGTGGAAGGCTATCTCGACATTCTGGACAAGTGCGCCAGAAAAATCGCATCCAATTAAGGAGTAACATCATGAAAGTAGCAGTAGCAGGCGACAGCGCCGGCGAAGGTCTGGCCAAGGTTCTCGCCGACTATCTCAAGGACCGTTTCGAGGTTTCGGAAATCTCGCGCACGGACGCTGGCGCGGATGCATTCTACGCCAATCTTTCCGACCGCGTGGCTTCCGCCGTTCTCGACGGCACCTATGACCGCGCCATCCTCGTTTGCGGCACCGGCATCGGCGTGTGCATTGCCGCCAACAAGGTTCCGGGCATCCGCGCTGCACTCACGCACGACACCTATTCGGCAGAGCGCGCAGCGCTTTCCAACAATGCCCAGATCATCACCATGGGCGCCCGCGTCATCGGTTCGGAAGTGGCCAAGACCATTGCCGACGCCTTCCTCGCGCAGACCTTTGACGAAAACGGCCGTTCGGCTGGCAATGTCAACGCGATCAACGAAGTTGACGCGAAGTACAACAAGGCCTGATTACCCGGATTTGTCACACCGGCCCGAAAATGATTTTCGGGCCGGTGTGAACTGAACGCCTCAATTTTCAGGAATTATGGCGGCATAATCCCTTGCGCCGTGCAGGACATGGACGACAACCAACTGGTCGGCATCCACGCGGTAAAAGATCAGATAATTGCCATGGATCTTTCGGCGAATGCCCTGCTTTTCATATCGGGGCACTATGGGAAAAGCCTTTTGAGAGGCAGCAAGCGCCAAGCATTCCCGTTCCATTTCATCAATAAAGGATAAAGCTCTCAGCGGATTGTCCCTCGCGATATAGTCGCCTATTCGCAGGAGGTCATCCGTCGCTTCGTCCGTGAAATGGACCTTCATTCGGTCGTGTCCGGCAGCATTGCCTGATAGCGTTTACGCAAGGCACCGAAAACTTCCTCCGAGCCGGACGTGCGGTTCGCATCAGCGTCGGCAATCCCGCGCATGATCGAGGCGTCGAGCGCGGCAAGCCGGGTTTCCCGCTCCTGAACCAGACGCACGCCTTCTCGCAAAACCTCGCTTTTCGAGCCGTATCGCCCCGTATCGACAAGGTCCTGGACGTAGCTTTCAAGCTGCTTGCCAAGGTCTGCGCTAATCATGGTTGGCCTCCACTGGTTGCGTGATCGCAGGATAAGGCCATTATCAACTATTATCAACACCCCCCTCAAAAGCAAAAAGCGGAGGACTTCCCCTCCGCTTTTCTATTGTCGTAACGGCAAGATTTAGCTGAACTTCGGGTCCAGCGAGCCATCGCGATAGCGCTTTGCCATGTCGGAAAGCGGGATCGGGCGGATGGAAGCCGCATGGCCGGCGGTGCCGAACTGCTCGAAACGCTCCTTGCAGAGCTTGGTCATGGCAGCCATCGCAGGCTTGAGGTACTTGCGCGGATCGAACTCGCTCGGGTCTTCCTGCAGGACGCGGCGGATCTGGCCGGTCAGCGCCATGCGGTTATCCGTGTCGATATTGATCTTGCGCACACCATGCTTGATGCCGCGCTGGATTTCCTCGACCGGAACCCCCCAGGTCGGCTTCATCTGGCCGCCATATTTGTTGATGATTTCCTGCAATTCTTCCGGCACGGAAGACGAGCCGTGCATGACAAGATGCGTGTTCGGCAGCTTGCGATGAATTTCCTCGATCACATGCATGGCGAGCACGGAACCGTCCGGCTTGCGGCTGAACTTGTAGGCGCCATGCGAGGTGCCCATGGCGATTGCCAATGCATCGACCTTGGTTTCGCGCACGAACTTCACGGCTTCGTCCGGATCGGTCAGAAGCTGGTCGTGCGACAGCACGCCTTCCGCACCGTGGCCGTCTTCGGCATCGCCCATGCCGGTTTCGAGCGAGCCCAGAACGCCGAGTTCGCCTTCCACCGAAATGCCGCCCAGATGCGACATCTCGCTGACCTGACGCGTGACCGAGACGTTATAGTCCCAATCGGCGGGGGTCTTGCCGTCGGCCTTGAGCGAGCCGTCCATCATGACGGAGGTGAAGCCTGCCTGAATGGCGGTCATGCAGGTGGCGGCTTCGTTGCCATGGTCGAGGTGAACGCAGACCGGGATATGCGGATAGATTTCCGTGACCGCGTCCATCATGTGGCGGAGCATGATGTCATTGGCATAGGCGCGCGCGCCGCGCGAAGCCTGCAGGATCACCGGCGCATCGACGGCATCCGCCGCTTCCATGATGGCCAGCGCCTGTTCCATGTTGTTGATGTTGAATGCCGGTACGCCGTAACCCTTTTCAGCGGCGTGATCGAGCAATTGCCGCAGCGTAATGCGCGCCATTTTCCAGACTCCCTTGAATTCCCACTATCAGACTATTTCGCGAAATATTCGCCGAGGATATCCACCTCTTCGGCCACACCGAACACCAGCGCGCTGCGCTCGTGATAGGTTTGCGGCACGATATCGAGGATGGGCATTGCACCATTGGTTGCCTTCCCGCCCGCCTCACGGGCGAGAAAGGCAATCGGATTGGCTTCGTAGACGAGCCGCAGGCGGCCCTTTTCGTAACCGGGGCGGCTGTCATTCACATAGAAGAACAGGCCCCCGCGCTGCATGATGCGGTGCATGTCGCCCACCGCCGCGCCAAGCCAGCGCATGTTGAAATTGCGCCCGCGCGGACCATCCTTGCCGTTATAGGCATCGTCCACATAAGCCTTCATGCCGGGGGACAGGTGACGATAAACGGACGCATTGAACGCCAGATCGGACGTGCGTTCCGGCAGCGTCACATTGCGGCGCGTGATATGGAAAATCCCGCTTGCCGGATCGAAGGTCGCGACGATCACGCCTTCGCCGACCGAAAAGCCGAGATCGACCGAATTGCCGTAGGACACATAACCCGCTGCAATCTGGCGGTTGCCGGGCTGCAAAAACGGCTCTTCCACATCGGCGGGGAAGATCGAGAAGATCGTGCCAAGCGGCGCGCCAAGGCCCACATTGCCCGAACCGTCGAGCGGATCGATGGCGACGGCAATCAGCCCATCGGCCTTGCCTGCGACCGGAAGATCAGCTTCTTCCGAAAGAACGGAGGCAGCGCCCGCCGCAATCAGCAGCTCGATGAACAGGTTGTGCGAACCGACATCGATGCATTTCTGCTGGTCCTGATCGCTGTTGACGCCGACGAGCTTGCCCGGATCGCCGGGCAGCGAGCCACGGGCGATGCGACCGGCAAGCCGCGTCGCGCCAGCCAGAATAGCCTTGATCGCACCGGCGGTCGCAAGGCGCAAAGCGTCCTTGCCAGCCCAGTTGTCGAGATAGGCGCCGACCGCTTCTGCTTCCACGCGGTCGCTATCGCCCACCAGAACCAGCGGAGAAAAATTGCCAGCCATCGTCATTTACCCTGCTCCAGCAAGAATTTTGCGCGGGCGACAATCGCCTCTGCCGTGATGCCGAATTTCTCATAGAGCACTTCGGCAGGGGCCGAAGCGCCGAAGCCGTTCATGCCGATAACATCGTCTTCGCTGTCGACATAACGCGTCCAGCCGAACTTGCCTGCGGCTTCCACGGCGATGCGCGGCGCATCGCCCAGAACGCCCTTGCGGTATTCCTTGCTCTGCTTTTCGAACAGGTCCCAGCTCGGCATGGAGACGACCGCGGTTGGGATGCCTTCCTCGGCAAGCTTTTCGGCAGCCTTTACAGCGAGCGAGACTTCGGTGCCCGTGGCAAGCAATGTGATCTGGCGCTCGCCCTTCGCCTCGCGCAGCACATAGGCGCCGCGTGCGGAAAGGTTCTCGCCATTGTCGGTGCGAAGCTGCGGCACATTCTGGCGCGACAGGGCCAGCACCGAAGGCGTGTGCGGATCGGAAACCGCAACAGCCCAGCATTCCAGCGTTTCGATCGTATCCGCCGGGCGGAACACATGCAGGTTCGGCATGGCGCGCAGGCTGGCCAGATGTTCGACCGGCTGATGGGTCGGGCCGTCTTCACCAAGGCCGATGGAGTCATGCGTCAGCACATGGATGACGCGCACGCCCATCAGCGCCGAGAGGCGGATGGCGTTGCGGGCATAATCGGAGAACACCATGAAGGTGCCGCCGTAAGGAATGAAACCGCCATGGACGGCAATGCCGTTCATTGCCGCACCCATTGCGAATTCACGCACGCCGTAGCTGACATAGCGGCCACTCTTTTCCGGCGTGAAATCGCTGTCGACAGCCGGAACGCGGGTGAGGTTCGAGTGGGTAAGGTCAGCCGAACCGCCGATCATTTCCGGGAGCGCCGCCGTCAGGCTTTCAAGCGCGATCTGGCTTGCCTTGCGGGTCGCGACATTCTGCGGCTTGTCGAGAAGGCGCTGCTTGGCGTCCGCGACAACCGCCGCAAAGCCTTCCGGCAGGACGCCAGCAATACGGCGGTCGAATTCGGCGCGCTCGGTTGCAGGCAGCGTATCGACGCGCTTCTGCCAGGCTTCGCGTTCGGACGCGCCGCGCGCACCGGCTTCGCGCCAGGCATTGAGCAAGGGAGCAGGAATTTCAAAGGCTTCCGCCGTCCAGCCGAGCGCGGCCTTGGTGGCGGCATTTTCAGCGGCACCGAGCGGCGCGCCATGAACGCCGCTCGTACCGGCGCGGTTGGGCGAGCCATAACCGATGACGGTCTTGAGCGCGATCAGTGTCGGGCGGTCTGCTTGTGCCTTTGCGCGCGTCAGCGCGGCATCAATGGCGTCGTGATCGTGGCCGTCGACCTTTTCGACATTCCAGCCGCAGGCCTTGAACTTGGCCGGAATATCGTCGGTGAAGGCGATTTCCGTGCTGCCGTCGATGGTGATGCCGTTGTCATCGTAAAGCACGATCAGCTTGCCGAGGCGAAGATGGCCGGCAAGCGAGATCGCTTCCTGTCCCACGCCTTCCATGAGGCAGCCATCGCCGCAGAAAACATAGGTGCGATGATCGACAATATCCTTGCCGAACTGGTCGGCAAGCGCGCGTTCGGCGATTGCCATGCCGACCGAGCTTGCAAGCCCCTGACCGAGCGGCCCGGTGGTCAGCTCGACGCCTTCGGTGTGGCCATATTCCGGGTGACCGGCGGTCTTGGAACCCCATTGGCGGAAGTTCTTCAGCTCGTCGATGGACACGTCCTTGTAGCCTGCCAGATAAAGCGCGCTGTAAAGCAGCATCGAGCCATGGCCGTTGGAAAGCACGAAACGGTCACGGTCCGCCCAGTTGGGTGCCGAAGCATCGAATTTCAGATGCTTCGAGAACAGAACGGCTGCGGCGTCCGCCATGCCAAGCGGCATTCCCGGATGGCCGGAATTGGCGGCATCGACGGCATCGATCGAGAGAGCGCGAATGCAGTTGGCGAGTTGCAGCATATCTGTTACGGGCGGGGCGAAGTTCATCGGCGGCAACCTCCTGCCAAAAGCAAAGCCTTGAGCATTTCCGGCAAGCGGAACCCGGTTCCGGTGCCGTATGCGTAAAAACAACAAAGTTCGGGCGCATTGCGCTCGCACTGCCCGAGATTTGGCGACCCTTTCAGGACCAGCCTCCCAGGCACCAATTCCGGTAACACCGTTTCAAAACCATAACAATACGGCCATAACATTATAACGATTTAAATGTGATATTGAGTGTGATTTTTCTTTTCACACCCCTGTTTTGGCGGTGCCGGAGGGCACAAATTGCAGCTTCCGCGCCGCGACTCACCCGTCAAAACGCAAGAAAGCAGTTCGTGGGCGGCCACGAACTGCTTTGTAATCGAGCGTGGAAATGAGTTGCGTTACGCGCTGGCCATGCGCTGGCGGCGTTCCCGCAAAAGCATCGGGCCATATTCCAGAACGTAAAGCCCGAAAGCCCCCATCCAGAGCAAGGCCGATGCGGCGAGGATGGTGTGGAAGAAATTCGGCATGACTTCGGCCAGTGGCCGGATCAGCGCCGCCGCGACGAGGCAGACATATGCGGCCTGCGTGACGGGCGATGCCGCCAGTTCGCGCCCGGTATGGCCGCGCGTCGCCCGCGTCATGACGGCCAGCATCATGCAGCCCATCGCGCCGACCGTAATCACGTGCAAGGCCGAATAAGGGTTGAGGCGATCGATGGCCGAAAGGCCGATGGCGATGAAACCGAGCGGGATGAACGCATAGGCGACGTGAAGGACAAGCAGGAGCTTTTCCCGCGCGACAGACCATCCCCGCCAGCGGTAAAGCCGCACAATATGAAACAACGCCGCAATCCACGCCAGCACCGCCGTTACCGTCTGGTCGGGCGCTGCGATCCAGCCGATGCAGGCAGCCACGCCGACGAGAATGCTGAAAGCGTCATAACGGTTGAACGGCACTGGAAAACGCGTCTTTCCCATCTTGTTCAGCCAATTGCGGGTGAAGCTTGGCACGATGCGCCCGCCGATCACCATAACCAGCAGCACATAGGCACTGACCCCGATGCGGTTGGCCAATGCCACGTCGCCGTCGGTCAGGATCAGATAATGAAAGACGAGATTGGCAACCATCACCGTCGCCACGCCGGACAGCACCTTGAGGTTCTTCCATTGGCGCCCGGCGATGATCTCGCGCGCGCAGATGAAAAGCAGCATCGGCAGAAACAGGCTTTCGACCGCGACGGCGAACCGCACATCGATAAGGTCAGGCTCCAGAAAGATGAGCCGTCCGGCAAGCCATACGCCGGCAAGTATAGCGAGCGGCGTTCCCGACACGGGCAAGCCTCCGGTCCAGTTCGGAATGGCCGTCAGCAGAAAGCCTGCGAGAACGGCGGAAGAAAAACCGAACACCATTTCATGGGCGTGCCAGTTCAGCCCGCCATAGGAGCCGCCGAGCGGCATTCCAAGCGTCAGCGACAATATCCACAAAAGCATGGCCAGAACGGCCCATATGGCCCCGCCCAGAAAGAATGGGCGGAAGCCATAGCTGAGGAGGACGGGACCGGTCATTTTCAGTCCGCGCGGCATACCTTTTTGATCGGATGGCATCGCAGCAGGTACTGCCTGCAGGCCTGGCTGTCTGGTCATGATGTCCTCGTCATGAAGCCGGTTCAAGTTCGGCTCATCGAGAGTTTCCGGTTAGAGCGCGTTTCGATCTGATTGCATCAGATCGGCGCTCCAACCTCTTCTATTTCGAGCATAATCTTATTTGGCGCTGGCGATAACCTTTTCCAGCCGCTCCTGAACGACCTTCGGCTTTTTGGCCGAAACGATCTGTTCGAGATTGGCCGGGCTGTCGCCCACCGCGATCAGCGCGATCATGCCCATCGCATAATGCGGAGTGCACTTTACCAGATATGCGCCGGGCGTGGTAACCGTCAGCACGTAATTCTCATTGATCTTGCTTTTGAATTTCTCCGCACCTTCGGGGATCATATCCTTGATGGATTCGACATTGTGCCCCTTGTCGACCGGCACGAAGGTAATCGTGTCGCCGGGATTGGCCTTGATATAGGCAGGCTCGAAAACCATGGCGCCCTCGGCGCCCTTGTTGAGCATGTGGACTTCGATATTTTCCGCATAGGCAGGCGCCGCCAGAAGGGCGGCAAGGCCCGCTGCGGCAAGTATGATTGCTGGTTTACGCATTCTGTCCTTCTCTCCACCGACATCTCGGTCAATCAGCGCATCCGCCGTCTTCGTTCGATGCGCCATGCCGAGAGATTTAAACCCTGCTAGATCACTCCACTTTGATCAGGATCAAAGAACCCGAGTTTTCCCGTCCGGATCGGATAGAATGCCCTTTTGCCGCAGTCTCCGGCGCGGCCGTCCGGCATGACAAGCCTGCATGCATCTTGTATGCATTTCAGAAATGAAATCAGGCACCATGCCCTTGAACAACCAGGGAACGACAGAATGAGCGATACCATTTCGATTTCGACGGAAGAACTTGCCGGGCTTGTGGGGCAAATCCTGAACAAGGCGGGTTTCAGCGCCGATAATGCCGCAGCCATCGCCAGAACCATTGTGGCGGGCGAGCGCGACGGCTGCAAATCCCATGGTGTCTATCGCATCGAGGGCTGCCTGCGCACGCTGAAAAGCGGCAAGGTCGTCGCCGATGCCGAACCGGTCGTCACGACGGATGACAGCGCCGTGGTTCGTGTCGATGCCAAGGGCGGTTTTGCCAATCTGGCCTTCGAGCGCGGCACCCCTGCCCTCGTTGAAAAGGCGCGCAAGCTTGGCGTCGCCGTGCTTGCCATCAATGATTGCACCCATTTCGCCGCCCTGTGGCCGGAAGTCGAGGCGCTGGCCGAACAGGGTCTTGCAGCAATCGCCATGTGCCCGAGCTATGCCACCGTCGCCCCCGCAGGCGGAACCAAGCCGCTTCTCGGCACCAATCCCTTCGCCTTCGGCTGGCCCCGCCCCGGCGACTACCCTTACGTGTTCGACTTTGCCACCAGCGTTGCCGCGCGCGGCGAACTGGAGCTTTACCGCCGCGCTGGCAAGCAATTGCCGGAAGGCTGGGCCATCGATGCCGATGGCAATCCGACCACCGATCCGGAAGCTGCCCTTGCGGGCGCGATGCTGCCCTTTGGCGGGCACAAGGGATCGGCCATTTCCACGATGATCGAACTTCTGGCCGGTGCGATGATCGGCGATTTCACCAGCCCCGAAGCGCTCGAATTTCTCGGCACGACGACGCTCGCGCCGCGCCATGGCGAACTCATCATCGCCTTCGATCCGGCCCGCATGGCGGGCGGGCGCGGCAACCCGCAGGAACGCGGCGAGATGCTGATCGAAGCGATTGCCGGACAGGGCGCGCGCCTGCCCTCGCAGCGCCGCTTTGCCGCCCGCCGCGATTCACTCGCCAAAGGCATTACGCTTACCGCCGCCGAAATGGCGCTTCTGGAGAAGCTCAAGGAAAAAGGGCTGGACGCAGTTTCCTGACCAAACAAAAAGGCGCCGAAACCCGGCGCCTTTTCTTTATCTGTATCCGTGTAGGTTTCAGGCGGCGTATTTCGCAGCCGCACCGCCCTGCCTGTTCCAGCCGGCATACCAGTCCTGGAACAGCTTGAGCTGCGCTTCGCAATAGCCGCGCTGGCTGTCGGAAAGCTTGTCCGTCTCGTTGAAATGCAGCTTATATTCCGGGTTTCCGGTCAGAACCATCATGTGCTTGTAGAAGAGAACGAGGTCCGGGCCTTCATCGAAGGACGAGAGGACGTTGAGCGCGGCTTCCAGTTCCAGCGCCAGCTTGCGCGCCTCGACATCGCCTGCCGCTGCCGCCTTGGACAGCGCCACCAGATGCTGCACTTCCTTCGGCAGCACATTGCCGATGCCGGTGATCGCGCCGACTGCGCCGCAATTGACGAAGCCGTGGAAAACGCCGGTATCGACGCCAACCATCAGGATCACGTCATCGTCGGCGCTGGTGATGTTTTCAGCGGCATAGCGCATCGGTTCCGCACCGCCGAATTCCTTGAAGCCGATGAGGTTCGGATGCTCGGCTCGCAGCGCGAAAAACAGGTCGGCGCGGGTCGCGAAACCGTAATAGGGGCTGTTGTAGATGACAGCCGGAACATCTGGAGCAGCCGACAGGACCGCCTTGAAATGCGCCTTCTGCGCCGTGATCGACGAGCCGCGCGAAAGCACGCGCGGGATGACCATCAGGCCCTTGGCGCCGACTTTCTGGGCGTGAGCGGCATGGGCGGCGGCGATCTTCGTGTTGACCGCGCCGGTGCCGACGACGACAGGCACGCCAGCCTTGGCCAGCGCCTCGACGCCTGCCATGCGGTCCTCGTCCGAGA
Organism: Ochrobactrum sp. PL_is501; assembly: GCF_055816895.1. Lineage (NCBI taxonomy): Bacteria > Pseudomonadati > Pseudomonadota > Alphaproteobacteria > Hyphomicrobiales > Brucellaceae > Ochrobactrum > Ochrobactrum sp. PL_is501. The sequence goes on from NZ_JBVPGR010000034.1 coordinate 220,824, forward strand.
GGAGCGGCCAGTCGCCCATGGAACCGCAATAGACAACCGCAGACATGCCCTTCGCGATCAGTTCCTTGCCCTTGCGGACCAGCGCATCGAAATCCGGCGTGCGGTCGGGCTTGCAGGGGGTCATGAGGGCCGGAATGCAACCGGCGAAAATGTTAGAGGTCATAGCGTCGTTCCTTGGACGTTTTTCCTTGAGCGTTTCTCACGCGGGCTGGATCTACAATCGGTCTGCCAAACCTTGTATTGAAATCAAATATACACTTTGTATTTTTCTTGTCGACCAAAATTTTGTTTCGGGTTAACACTGCAGTTGCAAATTCGTCCGGCCGTGGCGAAAAGAGTGATTTTCGAGTACCGGAGCGCAGCGTACTTAAAGGTACGTGAGCACCGGAACGCAGACAAATTGCTCTTTGCAGCCCGTCATCACGAGGAATGCAACTGTAGTGTTAGGATTGCTTGACCGGTGGGACTTAAACTGCTGTTAGAATGCCGTTATGCCGCGCCGCACCCACCGCAAGAGGACAGAAAGATCATGGACAAAGACGACGCAAGCCAGACAGCCGACCGGAAGAAGGGTTCGGGCGTCAAGCTGGTTTACGACGTGCTGCGCGACGAGATCATCGATCTTTCGCTCGCGCCGGGCAGTCCCATCGATGAAAATCAGTTGGCAGAGCGCTTTTCCATGTCGCGCACGCCGATCCGCGAGGCGCTGGTGCGGCTTGCAAGCGATGGCTTCGTGACCACGCTTCCCAACCGCTCGACGGTTGTTTCCAATATCGACTTCCTGAGCCTGCCCGCCTTCTTCGACGCGGTGACGCTGATGTATCGCGTGACGACGCGGCTTGCCGCGCGCAACCGGACCGACAAGGACCTTGAGACCATCCGGGCGCATCAGGAGGCTTTTGCCTGCGCCGTTCGCTCACAGAACGCGCTGGAAATGATCGCGACGAACCGCGATTTTCATGCAGCCATTGCCGAAGCAGGCCGCAACCCGTTCTATACCACCTTCTTTTCGCGACTTCTGGATGAAGGGCGCAGGCTGCTGCGCCTCTATTACCAGTCTTTTGCCGACCGCCTGCCGGAGCGCTACGTCACCGAGCATGAAGACATGATCCGCGCCATCGAAGAGCGCGACGTCGACACCGCCGACCTGCTTGGCAAGGCGCATGGCGACCAGATCGTTCATCAAATCCGCAAGCTGATTGCCGAAGACCGCCGCGACCAGCTCGATTTATAGAACTACATTCCCGGCAGGAGGGCCGCCGTCAGACGGCTTCCGGCAATCGTCGCGCTTCCATCACCCGCTCGCACCATCCGAGCACGGCCTTGCTGTCCGGAGCCAGCAGAACGCCGCAATCCCCGGCAAAGTCGTTCCAGCCCTCCACATAGGTCTCGCGCACCACGGTCAGCACGGGAACCCGGCGCGCATAGGCCGTTTCGATGACGGAGCGGAAACCGTGCCCTTCCGTCTCGCCCTTGCCGAAACGGTTGAGGATCAGCATCTCGGCGCCATCGTCGAGTTCGGCCAAAAGCGAGCCTGCCACATCGGCAAGCGCCGCCGGATCGAGGCGGCATCCCCTAGACCCCGAACCGAGCGACTGCGAAATAATCTGCGTGACGCCGGTTCCGATATGCTCGATCTCGATATCGCGGCAGCATTCCTCGCCGCCGGTTTCACGATGCTGGAGAAAGCCCGCCACGCGCAGGCCGGCCCGCCTTGCCTGCTGCGCCACGCTCGCCAGAAGCTGGTCCACCGGCACATCCTTTGCGGCGAGGATGGCCGCAAGGGTCGGTTCGTGGCTCATGCCCCGGCTCCTTCGTTCGACAGGAGATCAATGCCGGTAATGTCGGCATCGGCTGCGAGGATCGCGATATATTGCGACACGGCCTTGGACCAGGTGGAGGCTTCCAGCCATCCGGCAATGCGATCGGCCACATAGTCGAACGGCAGTTCCTCGCCCTCGATGCGGCGGTCAAGCCGCACGATATGAAAACCGAAGCGGCTTTCAATGGGGACAGCGGTGATTTCACCGGGGGTCATCCGTTCCAGCGCCTTTTCAAATTCGGGCACCGTGCTGCCGCGCGTGAGTTGGCCCAGATTGCCGCCCTGCGCGCCTGAAGGACAGGACGAATATTCATGCGCGACCGAGGCGAAAGTGGCCGGATCGGCAATCACCGCGGAAGCCAGGCGCGATGCGGTCGTGCGAGCCTTTTCGCGAGCCTGGCTGTCGGCAGGGTCGGCGGCGATCAAGATATGGCTCGCCTCCAGAATGGGCGCACTGGTGAAACGGTGGCGGTTGTTTTCGTAGAAGCGCAAGGCTTCCTCGCGGCTTGCCGAAGGCACCTCCACTTCCCGTTCGATCACCATGCGGACAAGCGCGTCCTCGTCGGTTTCGCTGCGTCCTTCGGCGTCCTTCTCGCGCTCGGGGACGATGCCCGTTTCCCTTGCGCGCTGCAAAAGCAATTCGCGGACCGCGAGCGCGCGGGCGGCGGCTAGTAATGCCGCGCCCGGATTGTCCGACGGATGGTTTTGCGCCTCCGTCAGAATGTCGGTTTCGTTGATCGCCACGCCATTGACGGACACCGCATCGAAAACCGGACGCGGCTTTGGCGGCACCCGCGTATCCGGCTCCTGATAGGTGGTGTAGCCGGTCGGGTGATTGTGCTGCCCGGCAGCGGGTTGTTTCCGGTCGAAAAGCGTCACCATCAGCCTTACTCCGCAGGGACGCGCACAGGCGCTCTATGGTTGCGTTCGCGCACGACCTGGTAGCCCGGACGCCAGATATAGCGCACCGGCGCGCTCAGCATATGCACAAGGCGCGTGAACGGGAACAGCAGGAAGATCGTCAGGCCAAGGAAGATGTGCATCTTGAAGACAAACGACGCATCGGTGATGTAGCTCGATGCAGCCGGGTTGAAAGTGAAGATGCCCTGCGCCCAGTTCATGAATGTCACCATTTCACCGCCATCGATATGTTGCAGCGAGACCGGAATGGTGCCGAGGCCCAGCAGAAGCTGCACCCACAACAGCATGATGATCAGCGTGTCGGTCGGCCTTGACGATGCGCGCACGCGCGGATCGAACAGGCGGCGATGCACCAGCATGGAAGCGCCGATGATTGCCATCACACCGGCGATGCCGCCCGCGACGACGGCAAGAATCTGCTTTGCCTCGTGGCTGACGCCCAGCGTGTCGAAGACCCAGATCGGCGTCAGCAGGCCGACGAAATGACCGGCGAAGATGAACAGCACGCCAAGATGAAACAGGACCGAACCCCACATGAGCTGCCTGCGCCGCAAAAGCTGGCTTGAGCCCGAACGCCATGTGTAAGGCTCGCGGTCGTAGCGGAAGATCGAGCCGAGCGCGAGCACGCTCAATGCGATGTAGGGATAGATGCCGAAAAGAAACGTATGGAGATAAGCCATTTTCCGTCTCCTATAGATGTGAAGGGTTGGACGGGGCGTCGGGCTTGCGCTGTGCCGCACGCATCTGCATGCGCAACCGGTCCGGGCCGCAGGAGTTTTCGCCCGCATTGCCGCCGAACGTCACCGCTTCTTCTTCCCAGATGCGGTCGAGCGCGGCGAGATCGTTCGGGTCGTCTTCTTCCTGCCGAAGCAATTCTCCGACGAGGTTCTTGTCCGGCTTGGCATTGGCGACATGCAGCAAGGTCGCGAAGGCATTGGCATAGGGCGACTGCCGCTTGCGCAGGCGCTCGCCGATGGCCGCCGTGATATGGCCGGTCTGGGTGAGAAGATCGTGGATTTCTTCGGCTGAGCGCGTCGACAGGAATTCAAGGAACAGCGGCAGATAGTCCGGCAGTTCCTTGGCATCCACCACAAAGCCGTTGTCGTCGTACATCTTCATGAGATCGACCATGGCCTGTCCGCGGTCGCGGCTTTCGCCATGCACATGCTCGAAAAGATGCAGCGACAGCGACCGCGTGCGGTCGAACAGATGCACGTAACGCTCCTGCGCCTCATAGAGATCGCAGTCGCAGACATAGTCGACAAGGCTGTCGAGAAGCCTGCGGATGCCGGGGGAAAGATTTTCCCCGGCCAGCGCTTCTTTCAGTTCTTCTCCGCCCAATTGCAGCTCAGCGCTCGGATAGGAGAGAAGCAGCGAAATGATTTTCAGGGTCTTGTTCATTACACCTGCTCCCTGAAAATATCGGTCGGCGTCTGGACCACCTTCTGGCGCTTGGCGCCGAACAGGTCTTCCGTCGACGAGCCGCCCGAGCAGCCATTGCCGAAGGTGAAGCCGCAGGAGCCGCGCACGTCATAGGCGTCCTCGGTGATTTCACGATGCGTCGTCGGGATGACGAACCGGTCTTCGTAATTGGCGATCGCCATGATGTGATACATTTCCTCGATCATCGCGCCGCTCATGCCGACACGGTCGGCAATCGCCTCGTCGATGACGCCATCGACGGTCTTGGCGCGCATATAGGCGCGCATGGCGAGCATGCGTTCCAGCGCCGAGATGACCGGCTCTTCCTTGCCTGCGGTCAGCAGATTGGCGAGGTAGCGGACCGGGATGCGCATGGAGCGCACATCCGGCAGCGGCCCGTCCATGCCAAGCTTGCCAGCAGCGGCAGCCGATTGCAGCGGCGAGAGCGGCGGCACATACCAGACCATCGGCAGGGTGCGATATTCTGGATGCAGCGGGAAGGCGATCTTCCAGTCCATCGCCATCTTGTAGACCGGCGAGTGCTTTGCCGCTTCCAGCCATGCTTCCGGCACGCCGTCCTTGCGCGCCTGCTCGATCACGGCAGGATCGTTCGGATCAAGGAAGATATTGAGCTGTTCTTCGTAAAGATCCTGCTCATTGGCCGTGGACGCGGCTTCCGAAATGCGGTCGGCATCATAGAGCATCACGCCGAGATAACGGATGCGGCCCACGCAGGTTTCCGAACAGACGGTCGGCTGACCGGCTTCGATGCGCGGATAGCAGAAGATGCACTTCTCGGACTTGCCCGAACTCCAGTTGTAATAAATCTTCTTGTAGGGGCAACCGGAAACGCACATGCGCCAGCCACGGCACTTTTCCTGATCGATCAGGACGATGCCGTCATCCTCGCGCTTGTAGATCGCCCCTGACGGGCAGGCCGCAACGCAGGTCGGGTTGAGGCAATGCTCGCACAGGCGCGGCAGATACATCATGAAGGTGTTTTCGAACTGGCCGTAGATTTCCTTCTCCACGCCCTCGAAATTGTAGTCCTTCGAGCGCTTGGCGAACTCGCCGCCGAGAATCTCTTCCCAGTTCGGGCCCCACTCGATCTTTTCCATCCGCTCGCCGGAAATCAGCGAGCGCGGGCGGGCGGTCGGCATGGTCTTGCTTTCGCCTGCCGTCTGGAGATGGCCGTAATCGAAGTCGAACGGCTCGTAATAATCGTCGATTTCCGGCAGGTCGGGATTGGCGAAAATCTTGGCGAGGATGCGCCATTTCGCGCCCATCTTCGGCTCGATCTTGCCGTTCTTCTTGCGGACCCAGCCGCCGTTCCACTTCTTCTGGTTTTCCCAATCCTTGGGGAAACCGATGCCGGGCTTGGTCTCGACATTGTTGAACCAGGCATATTCCACGCCTTCGCGGTTGGTCCAGACGTTCTTGCACGTCACCGAGCAGGTGTGGCAGCCGATGCACTTGTCGAGATTAAGCACCATTCCAATTTGCGCACGGATTTTCATTCTGCTGCCTCCTTCACGGCGGAGTTGCGGTTGCCTTCTTCAAGCGGCCCTTCCATCCAGTCCACATGGTCGAGCTTGCGCACGACCACGAACTCGTCGCGGTTGGCGCCAACCGTTCCGTAATAGTTGAAACCATAGGACTGGTGGGCGTAGCCGCCGATCATATGCGTCGGCTTGGTGATGATGCGGGTGACGGAGTTGTGAATGCCGCCGCGCTGGCCGGTGAGCGGCGAGCCGGGCGTGTTCACGATCTTCTCCTGCGCGTGATACATGAAGATGGTTCCATCCTTCATGCGCTGGGAGACGACCGCGCGGGCCACGATGGCGCCGTTGGCGTTGTAGACTTCCACCCAGTCATTATCGACAATGCCAGCCTTCGCCGCGTCCGGCTCCGAAATCCAGACAACCGGCCCGCCGCGATTGAGCGTCAGCATGAGCAGATTGTCCGAATAGGTGGAGTGGATGCCCCATTTCTGGTGCGGCGTGATGAAGTTCAGCACCAGATGCGGCTGGCCGTCCGCCTTTTCGCGGATTGCCGGGTTGACCGTCTTGGTGTCGATCGGCGGGCGATAGACGCAGAAGCCCTCGCCGAAGGCGCGCATCCACAGATGATCCTGATAGAGCTGCTGACGGCCGGTCAGCGTGCGCCAGGGGATCAGCTCATGCACATTGGTATAGCCTGCATTGTAGCAGACATGCTCGGATTCCAGCCCCGACCAGGTTGGCGAGGAGATGATCTTGCGCGGCTGCGCGACGATATCGCGATAGCGGATCTTCTCGTCTTCCTTGGGAAGAGCCAGATGGGTGTGGTCGCGTCCGGTGAATTTCGACAGCGCTTCCCATGCCTTCACCGCCACTTCGCCGTTGGTTTCCGGCGCAAGCGACAGGATGACCTCGGTTGCGTCGACATCGGTATAGATGCGCGGACGCCCTTCGGTTGCACCCGGCTCATGAACCTTGCCGTTCAGCTTGCCGAGAAGCTCGACCTCGTGCTCGGTGTTCCACGAGATGCCCTTGCCGCCATTGCCAAGCTTGTCGAGAAGCGGCCCGACGGAGGTGTAGCGCTTGTAGAGGTTCGGATAGTCGCGCTCCACAACCACGACCGATGGCATGGTCTTGCCGGGAATCGGTTCGACCTCGCCCTTCTTCCAGTCCAGCACGTCCTTCGGCTGCGCCAGTTCGCCCGCCGTGTCGTGCAGGGTCGGCACAAGAACGATATCCTTCTCGACGCCCAGCACTTCCGGCGCCACTTCCGAGAACTTCTTGGCGATGCCTTTGAAGATTTCCCAGTCGCTGCGCGCTTCCCAAGCCGGGTCGGCTGCGCTCGACAGCGGATGGATGAAAGGATGCATGTCGGAAGTATTGAGGTCGTTCTTCTCGTACCAGGTGGCAGTCGGCAGAACGATATCGGAATAGACGCAGGTCGTGGACATGCGGAAGTCGAGCGTGACCAGAAGGTCGAGCTTTCCTTCCGGGGCCTCGTCGTGCCACACGGCCTCGCGGCTTTCCTGCGCGCCTTCCTGTCCCAGATCCTTGCCAAGCAGGCCGTTGGACGTGCCAAGCAGATGCTTCAGGAAATATTCATGCCCCTTGCCCGACGAGCCGAGCAGGTTCGAGCGCCAGACGAACATGTTGCGCGGCCAGTTGGCCTCGTGGTCCGGGTCCTCGCAGGACATGGTGACGGTGCCGTTCTTCAAGGCATTCGCGATGAAGTCCTTCGGCTCCTTGCCCGATGCGGCTGCTTGCTTGGCAAGCTCCAGCGGGTTGGTCTGGAGCTGCGGCGCGGAAGGCAGCCAGCCCATCCGCTCAGCCCGGATATTGTAGTCGATCATCGTGCCGTCCCACGCGCCGTCCGGCGCGGTGGGCGAAAGAATGTCCTGCACCTTCACGGTTTCGTAGCGCCACTGGTCGGTATGCGCATAGAAGAAGGAGGTGGAGTTCATGTGGCGCGGCGGGCGGTTCCAGTCCAGCGCGAAGGCGAGCGCCGTCCAGCCGGTTTGCGGACGCAGCTTTTCCTGCCCCACATAATGGCTCCAGCCGCCGCCCGACTGGCCGATGCAGCCGCACATCACCAGCATGTTGATGATACCGCGATAGTTCATGTCCATGTGGTACCAGTGGTTGAGACCGGCACCGAGAATGACCATGGAACGGCCATTGGTCTTTTCGGCATTGGTGGCAAACTCGCGTGCGACCGCAATGATCTGGTCGCGCGGGACGCCCGTGATCTTCTCCGCCCATGCCGGGGTATATGGCAGGCCCTCGTCATAGGACTTGGCGGAGTTCTCGTCGCCAAGCCCGCGATCGAGGCCGTAATTGGCGGCGAACAGGTCGAACACAGTCGCGACCAGCACATCGCCCTTTTTCAGCTTCAGCTTGCGGGCCGGAACCTTGCGCACCAGCACGCTGTCATGGTCGGTGCCTTCGAAATAATCGTGCTCGCGATTGCCGAAATAGGGGAAGGCCACATCGGCGACGGCATCGTGCGCGCCCGCCTCAATGAAGCTCTTGGCAAGTTCCACGTCCTTGCCCTGGCCGTCCTTTTCTTCAAGGTTCCACTGGCCGTCATTGCCCCAGCGGAAGCCGATGGAGCCTTGCGGCGCAACATAGGTGCCCGATTTCGTATCATAGGCGACGGTCTTCCAGTCGGGATTGTTGGCCTCGCCAAGATCGCCCTTCAGGTCGGAAGCGCGCAGGAAGCGATCCGGCACGTAGCGCCCGTCCTTCTTCGTGAGCATGACCAGCATCGGGAAGTCGGTATATTTGCGGCAATAATCCTCGAAATAGGAAACCTGCCGGTCAAGGTGATATTCGCGCAGGATCACATGGCCAAGCGCCATGGCAAGTGCCGCGTCGGTGCCTTGCTTCGGGTGCAGCCACAGGTCGGAGAACTTCGCGGCCTCCGAATAGTCGGGCGAAACCACGACCGACTTCGTGCCCTTGTAGCGCACTTCCGTATAGAAATGCGCATCCGGCGTGCGGGTCTGCGGCACGTTGGAACCCCAGAGCATCAGGAAACCGGCATTGTACCAGTCTGCCGATTCCGGCACGTCCGTCTGTTCGCCCCATGTCATGGGCGATGCGGGCGGCAGGTCGCAATACCAGTCGTAGAACGACATGCAGACGCCGCCCAAGAGCGACAGGTAACGCGAGCCCGCCGCATAGGACACCATCGACATGGCCGGGATCGGCGAGAAGCCGATCACGCGGTCAGGCCCATAGGTCTTGGCCGTATAGGCATTGGCGGCAGCGATGATCTCGTTGACTTCTTCCCACGTGGCGCGGACGAAGCCGCCAAGGCCGCGCACCTTCATATAGTCGGCGCGCTTGGCGGGGTCTTGCTGGATCGCGGCCCATGCAGCGACCGGCGTTTTCAGCACACGTTCCTTGCGCCACAGTTTCAGGAGACGCGAGCGGATCAGCGGATATTTCACGCGGTTGGCCGAATAGACGTACCAGCTATAGCTCGCCCCGCGCGAACAGCCGCGCGGTTCGTGGTTCGGAAGATCGGCGCGGGTGCGCGGATAGTCCGTCTGCTGGGTTTCCCAGGTGATGATGCCGCCCTTGACATAGACCTTCCACGAGCAGGAGCCGGTGCAGTTCACGCCATGGGTGGAGCGCACGATCTTGTCGTGCTGCCAGCGCTTGCGATAGGCGTCTTCCCAGTCACGGTTTTCGTTGGTGGTGACGCCATGGCCTTCCGAGAAGGTGCCGACATTCTTGCGGGCAAGAAAGTTCAGGCGATCGAGGAGTAGACTCATGATTTTATCCTCACTTTAGTTCGTTAGGCAGCAGCAGCTGCTGGCTTGCTGCGATGCTCCACGTCGTAGAGCAGCCCGCCTTTTCGGGTGTAGACGCCCCAGGTGATGACGAGGCATGTCACGTAGAAGATCAGGAAGGCCCACAATGCTGCTTCCGGCCCGCCGGTCATGCTGATCGAGGTGCCGTAGCCCTTCGGGATGAAGAAGGCGCCGAAGGCAGCAATGGCCGAGGTGAAGCCGGTGATGGCCGCGGATTCCTTGTCCGCTTCGTGGCGGCGTTCTTCCGGGGTGGCATTGGGCATCAGCCGCACCATTTCCTTCGACATGATCGCCGGGATCATCTGGAAGGTGGAGGCATTGCCGATACCGGTTGCGAAGAACAGCAGCACGAAGGAAGCGAAGAAGCCCCAGAACGCATTCGGCTGATCCTTGATGCCGACGAAGTAGAGCACGCCCGCCACGCCCACCATCATCAGCACGAATGCCCAGATGGTGACGCGCCCGCCGCCATACTTGTCCGCCAGCCAGCCCGAACCCGACCGCGACAGCGCGCCGACCAAAGGCCCGAGGAAGGCGAATTGAAGCGCATTCACTTGCGGGAACAGGATGTTGGTCAGAAGCGGGAAGCCAGCCGAATAGCCGATGAACGAACCGAAGGTTCCCGTATAGAGCCAGCACATGATCCAGTTGTGCCTGCGGCGGAAAATGACGGCCTGATCGGCAAACGAAGCCTTGGCCGATGCGATATCGTTCATGCCGAACCAGTTGGCGAAAGCCGTGACGACGATGAACGGTACGAAGACGAACCCGGCATTTTGCAGCCACAGCGGTGCGCTGCCCGCTTCGGTTGCGACCATGGCCGGATCGCCGCCAAGCTTGCCGAAGATACCGGCGGTAATGACCAGCGGCACCACGAACTGCACGACGCTGACGCCGAGATTGCCGAGGCCCGCATTGAGCGCTGCCGCATTGCCCTTCTCGTGCTTGGGGAAGAAGAACGAGATGTTGGACATGGAGGAGGCGAAGTTGCCGCCACCGAAGCCGCAGCAAAGCGCGAGCAGAAGGAAGATGAAGTAAGGCGTATCCGGGTTCTGCACCGCATAGCCGATACCGATAGCCGGGATGACCAGCGACCAGGTGGTGAGCGTCGTCCACAGGCGGCCGCCGAAGATCGGCACCATGAAGGAATAGAAGATGCGGAAGGTCGCGCCCGAAATGCCGGGGAGCGCTGCCAGCCAGAAAAGCTGGTCGGTCGTGAACTGGTAGCCCACCAGCGGCAGCTTAGCCACCACCACGGACCAGACCTGCCAGATGGCGAAGGACAAAAGAAGCGCGGGGATCGAAAGCCACAGGTTGCGCTTGGCGATCTTGCGTCCCTTCTGTTCCCAGAAAGCCGGGTCGTCCGGACGCCAGTCGGTGAGGACGGAATCGCCCTTTGCCGGCTTGATTTCAGCCTTCTTCAACCCCTGCAATTCGGCAAAGGCCGGAAGTTCGCCGAAAGCCTTGCCTTGCGCGGCGCGCTCCATCTGGCGGATCGAGACATGCATCCACACGAAAGATACCGCGACGATGACGAAGAGCAGCATGAAGCAGCTTGTCCACAGGCCCGTCTGGTCGAGGATCACGCCGAACAGGATCGGCAGGATGAAGCCGCCGAGACCGCCGATCATGCCGACCAGACCGCCGACCGAGCCGACATTGCCCGGATAATAGACCGGAATATGCTTGAAGACCGCAGCCTTGCCCAAGGCCATGAAGAAGCCGAGGATGAAGACGGTGACGGTGAAGCCGATCACGCCCATTTCGGCATGGAAGGCCAGCGGGCCGTTATCGCTCTGGATGACATAATCCGTCGGCGGATAAGACAGCACGAAGGTTGCGACCAGCGACACGGCGAAGGTCCAGTACATGACCCGGCGCGCGCCATAGACATCCGAAAGATGCCCGCCATAGGCGCGAAACAAGCTGGCCGGGACGGAGAAGAACGCCGCGATGATGCCTGCGAGACGAATATCGACGCCGTAGACATGGATCAGATATTGCGGCAGCCACAGCGCGAGAGCCACGAAAGCGCCGAACACGAAGAAATAGTAAAGCGAGAAACGCCAGACCTGCACGTTCTTCAGCGGTTCCAGCTCCATCAGCGTGCTGGCGGGCTTTTCACCCTTGCGACGGCGCTCGACCAGAACCGGGTCGTCGCTCGTGGTGAAATAGAAGATCAACGCCATGACGACCATCGCAGCCGCCCAGACTTCGGCAACCGCGTGCCAGCCGAAGGCGACCATGACCATCGGCGCGAAGAATTTCGTCACTGCCGAGCCGACATTGCCCGCGCCGAAAATGCCGAGCGCGACGCCCTGCTTTTCAGGCGGATACCAGCGCGACACATAGGCGACGCCGACCGAGAACGACCCGCCAGCCACGCCGACGCCAAGCGCTGCAACCAGCATCTGCGGATAGGTGGTGGCGTAGGTCAGCAACCAGGTGGCAACCGCCGAAACCAGCATTGTGAGCGTGAAGATGGCGCGGCCGCCATAACGGTCCGCCCAGATGCCGAGGATGACGCGGATCAGCGACCCGGTCAGGATGGGCGTGCCGACCAGCAGGCCGAACTGCGTTTCGCTCAAGCCCAGCTCGGACCGAATTTCAATGCCGATGATTGCGAAGATGGTCCAGACCGCGAAACAAACTGTAAAAGCGGTCGTACTCATCGCTAGCGCCGTTGTCTGCGCCCTGGGATTTTCCCCTGCGACATGTTGCATAGGCGTACTCCGAATTGAATACCATTGGGAGGTTTCGTATGCACTTATGCGTCGACTGTTGGATGAATACATTGATTAAGATCAATATCTCTGGACTATTCAAGTTGAATTCTAGTTTCTCGCGATTTAAGGGAAATAATAGACCAAGTTAGGCGCAAGTATTGATTAATGCATATTGCCTAATTGACATTTATCAATTATGTTAACGGGCTATAACTTGACCCTAAAGTGAGGATTGATGCGGAAAGAAGAAATCGACGCGCTGAGAAATTTGCCGCTTTTCACGGACATGGCGGATGCCACGTTCGAGCGGCTGGTGCGTCCGAGCTTCGTGCAGTCTTTTCCGCCGCGCACGACCCTGATCCGGGAAGACGAGCCTGCGGACTTCCTGTTCGCGATCCTCGACGGGCTTGTGCTGATGTCGGCCAAATCGGACGATGGCGAGACCGCGCTGGAGATATTGCGCGCCGACGATATCTTCATTCTCGCAGCCGTGCTCAATGACGATGTGTGCCTGCAAACCGCGCAGACGCTCACGCCCACCCGCGTGCTGATGGTGCCCTCCAGCCTGGTGCGCGACCTGATGAGCGAGGATGTTGGCTTCATGCGCGCCATCGTTTTTGAAACCGCGCGCGCCTATCGCCGCCTGGTCAAGGAACTGAAGACGCAGAAGCTGCGCAGCAGCGTGCAGCGCCTCGCCAACTGGATCGTCAAGGAATCGCTTCTGAACGACGGCGCCGATGTGGTGATGATCCCTTATGAAAAACGCACGCTTGCTGCCTATCTCGGCATGACGCCGGAAAACCTGTCGCGCAATTTCGCGACGCTCGCCTCGCATGGCGTCACGGTGCAGGCCTCCGCGATCAAGATCACCAACAAGAACAAGCTGCTGCAATTTGCAGCCCCCTCCCACCTGATCGACAGGCAGGAACCGGCGCGCAGTTTCGACAAGATCTGAGATTGGCGGCCTTCATCTTCCTGTCAAACAGAACGACTATCCGGTGACTTTCTCCATCGAACGGGCCTCCGCCATGAAAGCACCTTTTATCGTCCTGTTTCTCGCTCTTGCAACCAGCGCCGTTGCGCAGGAATTGCCCAAGCCCGAACTGATCGGCGCTTTCACGCTGCCCACCGGCCTGAAAATCGGCGGCGTCGAGTTCGGCGGTATTTCCGGCCTCGACTACGATCCGCGTGAAGACGTCTATTACGCCATATCCGACGACCGTTCGGAAAATGCGCCTGCGCGCTTTTACAAGCTCAGGCTCGCAATTGACGCTTCCGGCGTGCAAAGCCTCGACATCGTGGAAACAATCACGCTTCTGGACAAAGCCGGCAAACCATTTGCGCTGAAGGGTGTGGACCCGGAAAGCATACGCTTCAACGCAGCCACCGGCACCATCTACTGGTCAAGCGAAGGCGACAGGAACGGCAGACCGTTTGTCGGCGAAGCAAAAACCGATGGCAGCTTCATCCGCGAATTTGCCTTGCCGGAAGCCTACATTCCCGACGAGGGCAAGACACGCGGCATCCGCAACAATCTTTCCTTTGAAAGCCTGACCATCACGCCGGACGGCAAGACGCTTCTTGCGGGCACGGAAAACGCGCTGATACAGGATGGAGACAAGGCGACGCTCGACCAAGGCAGCCGCTCGCGCATCATCGCCTTCGATCTCGCATCGGGCAATGTCACGGCGGAATATGCTTATGATACCGACCCGATCTTCACCAAGGCGACTGAGCCGCCCTTCTGGAACGATAACGGCATGTCGGAATTCGTTTCCGATGGAAACGATCTTCTCACCGTCGAACGCTCCTTCGCCATGGGTGTGGGCAACAGGATCACGCTTTACCGCGCCTCCTTCGATGGCGCCAGCGATGTGAAGGGCGTGCCGTCGCTTGCCGGCCAGCCGGTAACGCCGCTCGGCAAGAAACTTCTTCTCCGGCTCAACGAAGGCGATTTCGGCCTCGACATCGACAATATCGAGGCCGTCACCTTCGGGCCAATGGTTGACGGCAAGAGGACGCTCATCCTCGCCTCGGACAACAATTTCAGTCCCGGACAGGTTTCGCAGTTCATCGCCCTGAAGCTGCCCTGACAAATAGTGACCGCACTCAGGTCCAGAAATAGCGCACGATGTGGAAGAAGACCGGGGCCGAGAAGACAAGGCTGTCGGCCCGGTCGAGCATGCCGCCATGCCCTTCGATCATGTGGCCCCAGTCCTTCACGCCGCGATCACGCTTGATGGCGGAGGCGACAAGCCCGCCGAAGAAGCCCATGATGCAGGATGTTGCGGCAAGCGCGCCCGCCTGAAGCGGCGAAAACGGCGTCAGCCAGGCAAGCCCTGCCCCCAGAAGCGAGGCGCTGGCGACCCCGCCGACAAAGCCTTCCCAGGTCTTGGACGGCGATATGGCGGGCGCGATGCGATGTTTGCCGAACAGCTTGCCGAAAATATATTGCAGCACATCGCTGCCCTGCACGGTGGCCACCAGAAAGGCGATCAAAAGCAGCTTCTTGCCGTCAAAACCGGGAATATCCAGCGTCATCAGCGCGGGTACATGGCTGATGCAATAGACCGACAGCATGATGCCCCATTGCTGCTCGCTGATGCGCTCCAGAAAGCGCGACGTGTCGCCCGAAAGCGCCGTCAGCACCGGCATGGCGAGGAAGCAATAGACCGGGACAAAGATGGAATAGAGCCCGTACCAGTCGATCCAGATCAGGTAATACTGCACCGGGATAACCAGCAGGAACATGCCCAGCAGCACGCGGTGGTCGGCGCGCCGCGTCTGCGTCAGCGTCGCATATTCGCGCAAGGCGGCAAACGAGATCAGCGCGAACAGCACGATCACCCCGCCCTTGCCGAACAGAAAGGCAATGCACATGGCGCCGACCATGATCCACCATGCCTTGATGCGGGCATTGAGATTGACCAGCGTGGAGGAAAGCGGCTTCGGCGCGCGCCATGAAAGAACACCGGCAACGGCGCTTGCCGTTGTCAGAACGCCCATGAGGCCAAGGAACAGTCGGGTTGTTTCGCTCATGGTTGTTTACCGTTGCGGGGCTGAATATCGAGAAGGCTCTGGCGGGCGCGGGCGAGGAATTCCTTGCGGTCCTCGCCTTCGCGAAGCTGGACCGGCGCGCCAAAGATGACGCGGCACAGAAGCGGCACCGGCAGCATCGCGCCCTTGGGCAGCACGCGCGACATGTTTTCGATCCAGCACGGCACCAGTTCCACATCGGGGCGCGCCAGCGCCAGATTGTAGATGCCGGAGCGAAAGCGCAGCAGCGCCTCGTCGGTCATGTTGCGCGTGCCTTCCGGGAAGATGATGAGCGAATGGCCATCGGCCAGCGCCTTCAGCATCACTTCCATCGGGTCCTGCGTGCGTTCCACCCAGTTGCGCTCGACAAGCACGGTGCGCAGCAGAACTTCCGCCATGAACTGGCGCACGCGGTTGCCCCGCCAGTAATCCGCCCCGGCGACGGCACGGGTGCGGGCGCGCTCTTCCTGATCGAGACAGGAGGAAAGCAGGATGAAATCGCCATGGCTTGTGTGATTGGCAAAATAGATGCGCTGATTGCGCGACGGTCCGGTGCCGCTCCAGATGGGCCGCACGCCGGTAATCCCGCGCGACAGGATGGCCAGAAACGAACCGAAAATCGATTGCACCTGATGGCGGATCAGTTCCCGCATGTCAGAGCCCCCACCCCAATGGCTGACCTGATGGCACTGCGGCCAGCAGAATGAAAAGCACGATCCCAACCCCCATGAAGAAGCGCAGCCGCCCCACGATGCGCCGCGAACCCTCAATCCTTGCCGCAAGCGGACGCACCGGCCCCTCGGTGGAACGAAGGCCCATGCGCTCCAGAATTTGGTCGACCCCGCCCAGTCCCGTTTCACCGGAAGCGGCAATCAGGCGGAAAAGCGCTGCATCGAATAACAGATGCGCGGCGATACCGAGCACGATCAACACAGTGGCGAGCAGCAGCGGCCAGATCAGCCAGAAAGCCAGATCGTGCACCGGGCGCAGGAAAGGTGCGACCGCAAGGAGAACAATCGCGAGGGCAATGCCAAGAAAGGCGTTGCGGCGCAGCATAATCGCCGTCGAGGTTGCAGGCATATTCATGCCGCCTCCCCCGTCAGATGCAGATGGACCGGCCAGCCTTTGGCGCGGACCAGCGCTTCCGCTTCCTGCGCATTGGCGGCGCGTCCGGTGGAAACAAGCCACGCAACCGCAACCGTCGCGCTGCGCTGGAAGCCAAGCGCGCAGCAGATGAGAACCGGGCCGTGATGGCGAGCCGCTTCGACGGCATCGGCGGCCAGTTGCACTTTTTCGGATGACGGCGCGATCAGGTCCAGCGTGGCAAAACTTTTCCATTCCACGGCGTGCGGCGGCGACACCATTTCAGCGGCCAGATCGATGATTGCGGCAAAGGATGAGAGTTCCGCCGCTTTTGGAAACCGCCCGAGAAACACCCCATCGGCAAGCGCGACATGCGGCGGCAGCTTGCGCGTCCAGAACCGCACATTCAGCCGGGCAAAAAGCCTGTAAGGCCATAGCAGCCAGCGGCTTGCGAGACTGACCGATCCATCCGTCTGCTTCTGGAAAATGGCCGCACCGGCACCAAAATAACCGAGCGCCACAATGGCAAGCGCGGTTGCAGGCCAGAGCCAGAAAATCGCATAGCCGGTGATGGTCAGGCCATGGATGGCGAGCGCCAGAAACAGGATCGCGCCCGCCAGATAGCAAAGCCCGATCCTTCTGGCTTTGGGGTCCGATATAAACGGAAACCCAGCCAGCGGCGAAGGGCCGTTGCGCGGAAAAAGCCACAGGGCAAACAGGCCGAGCAAGCTGCCAGCCGGAATATCGACCGCATGGTGTTGATAGGTGGTCAGCACCGACAGGCCGATCAGCAGGCACCAGACATGCCAGACCACGCGCATGGCATCACCCATCACGCGGCGCATCTGGTCCCAGATGATGATCAGCAGCGCGATATGCAGCGAAGGCGCCTGATTGAAAGGCTTGTCGAAGCCGCCAAGCACATCGAACATGAAGCCCGGAATGCCCGCCGTTGCCGGTTTCACGAAGGTCGCCGTCAGCGGAAAGGCGACGAAGCAGAGAACGGCGATGATCTGTGCTGTCAGATAACGCTTCGCCAGCCGGTCGACCTGTTCCGGACTGTCATTGACGAACAGCGCAATCGCGTAAAACAGGTTGACCGACCAATAGGGTACGATGCTCCACGCGATGAACGGAACCCGGCTTTCCCACGCGAAGGCAAGGTTCGGCACATGGCTTTGCTGCGATGCGAGCCAGTTGGCCGTACCGTAGGTCAGGTAGAAAAAGGGAGCGAGAAACAGAAGCCAAAGGATGGCGCGACGGGCCACGGGCCGCCGCGAATATCCCTCGCGTTCCGTCAGATCCACTGTCACGCTTCGCCGTCTCCAACGCGCTCCGCAATCGAGACGGTGAAAATGCCCCACTGGTCGATGCGCTGCTCGATCTTGCGATAGCCTGCCTTCTCGACAAGCTGGTCCATTTCTCCCTGCGTGCGGCGGCGCATCACCCATGCCTCGCCGCCGCGATGCGAGGTCAGCGCCCGCGCGATCATTTCAAGCTGCGGATGCCAGGGCTGGTTGGTGTAGATCAGCAATGAGCCGGGTTTCTGCACGCGGGCAAGCCCCGACAGCGAACGATTGATCAACGCATTGTCGGGGAAAAGCTCGTAAAGACCGGACACGATGGCGAGGTCCGGCTGCGGCGTGATCGCGGCAAGGCTTTCCTCGTTGAAAGCGTCGCCCTCTTCCATATGGGCGATGGCTTCCAGCCCGCGCTCCTTGATGAGCTTGTTGCCCGCCAGCACATTGATCGGCGAATAATCGCGCAAATGAATGCTGTCCGGCAAGTCGCCTGCACGCACCACCGCATCGATGACATAGCGGCCATGGCCGCAGGCAATGTCGAGGATATTGGTCGAGCGGCTTTCGCTTTCGAGCCGCCTGATGGCGTGCCTGATCAGTTCTTCCAGATGCACCTTGCGCTGGCGGATGCCGCGCCAGCCGATCGCTTCCAGAAACTGCCTGTCGATGAGCTTGCCGCCCGGTCCAATGCCGCGCGCTTCATTCTCATAGACATAATCAAGCGTCGAACCGGAATCGAAGCCGGTGCGCTTGCCGATTTTCAGCCCTTCTGAAAACAGTGCGCCGAAGCCTATCGACGCGCGTGTCGACGCCCAGTAAAGCCCCCGTGCCGTCAGAAGCGACAGCGGGGTCGACAGCCGGTCCGCCTCGTCGCGCGTGTAGCCTGCGATATGCGCTTCCGTCAGGTCGGCGCGCTGCGGCTTTTCAGCAAAACGCGCCTCGATGAAATCATGGATGCGCTCGATGGCCGGCTTGCGGTCCCGCTCGCCCAGCGTGTCGTGGTAGAAGCCTTTCAGCACATGCCGCTCCTTGATGCGGCTGCCGAGGTTTTCGAAGAAGCGATGTTGCGGCGCGGGGCGCACGACAAAATCGCTGCCGGAGATGAGCAATTGCGTCGGGACGGTAATCGCCCGCGCATCGTCCACCACGCGCTTTGCCGCCTCGTAGAGTTGCAGCAATATATGCGACGCGATGGGCCGCGTGATCAGCGGATCGGTGCGATAGGATTCGATGCGCTCCGGATCGTGGGTCAGGAATTGCGGCTTGACGTAGGAATTGACGTAGAACGTACCCTTCAGCTTCTGCCAGAACGCAATGCCTTCCTTGGCGAACGGCACATAGAGCTTGATGTCGAAGGCAGGCGAAGCCAGCACCAGCGCGCGAATGTTCGGCGCATAATCATGCACCCAGGCAGCCGCCAGCACCGCGCCGACGCTTTGCGCGATGATGGCCACGTCCTCGATGGCGGCACCGGTTTCCTGCCGGATATGGGTGACGAAACAATCGAGATCGCGGATCGACGCGCCGAAGGATGGCGAGAAGCCGCGCACGCCCGGCGACTGGCCGTGGCCGCGCGCATCCCAGGCATAGAAGGCGTAGTCGTCGAGCCCCAGCTCATCGACGAGGTGCGCGACGCGCCCGCTATGCTCATGCCCGCGATGCAGCAGCACGATCACGCCTTTCGGCTTGCCGGAGAGCGACGGCCAGAAACGGTAGAACAGCGACGTGCCGTCATGGGTGACGAACCGGCTTTCCTGCGCCACGCGATGCGGTTTGACTGCGTGCTCGTTCATGCCATCCCCTCTCGGCTGCTTCCCCAAGGGCCATAGCCCCCAATTTCTATTGAGTGAAACAAAATGTTTGCATAAACGAGCTGGCGCGAACCGCAAATAGCTGTTCAATACTTATTCTTCGTTTCCCAAGAGATTCTTGATGTCGGTTTATCAACTCAAGTCGCGTTTCCAGAATTTACTGAGGCCAGTTGTCGTGCGACTTGCCGCAGGCGGTGTAACGGCCAATCAGGTTACAGTCGCCGCCACGCTCGTCTCCATCATACTTGGCGCTTTTCTGGCATGGAGCGGAAGCGCGGCATGGTTCGCGCTCGTCCCTGCCTGGCTGTTCCTGCGCATGGCGCTCAATGCCATCGACGGAATGCTGGCGCGCGAACACGGACAGAAATCGACCCTCGGCGCCTATCTCAACGAGATCGGCGACGTGGTTTCCGACGCGGCGCTGTACGCGCCTTTCGCATTGGTAGCGCCGTTCAGCGGCCCATGGATTTTCGCGGTCATTTTCCTCGCTACCCTGACGGAATTTGCGGGGCTTGCCGGAGCAACCGTGGGTGCAAGCCGCCGCTATGACGGCCCGATGGGCAAGAGCGACCGCGCGGTCGTCTTCGGCGTGCTTGGCGCATGGATCGCCATCGACGGCGCATTGCCGGACTGGATGTTCTGGCTGCAACCGCTCCTTTGCCTGTTACTCGCCGCAACCACGGTCAAGCGCATCGCCAACGGCATAAGCGAGGCAAGGAACCGTTAAAACGGGCTTCCGGTACTGGTATTGACGCAATTGGGGCCTATGTTGGTTCCCATTCAATTCCAGCTCAATCGGAGGCCATGCCAATGAAGAAAGCTAAGATTGCTGCTCTCGCCGGGGTCTTGTTCGCATATTCGTCCGCGCCCGGCCCGGTGCTTGCCGCCAGCGATGGCAGTTCCAGTCAGCGGGCGAAGGAAGTCACCGCTGTCGTCAACGCCGTCGCGCAGAAAATGCCCGACCAGCCGATCAATACGGTGATGTATATCCGCTCCAACAATTTCGAGGTTCTGGCTGGCGACTGCACGGTGCGCGCGCATATCGTCTCTTCCGGCCACAAGGCGAAAAGCACCTCTCCCGAAAAGATCAAGGTGCGGCTCAACAAGCGGCGCTGCGCGCGTTAATTCCCATTGAGCTGTGACTTGGCAACAGTCTTGACCACCCAGTCGGCGAAGACGCGCAGACGGTTGCTGAGGTGCCGGTTGGGCGGATAGACCAGATAGATCGGCATCGGCTCGATCTCCCATTCCTGCAGGACAGGGCGCAGCGTGCCGTTGGCGATGTCGTCCCTCACCATGAACAAGGGCGCCTGCACCACGCCAAGCCCGGCCCGCGCGGCGGCAAGATAGGTGGTCGATTCATTCGCCGCCACCACATAGCGCCCGTTGACCTCGATCTCCTCCGTCCCCTTCCTGAAGCGGAACGGCATCTGCTGGCCGGTCGATGGCCGGAAATAGCCGACCACCGTGCAGTCCCGACCAAGATCGGAGGGGTGCAGCGGCGTGGAACAACGGTCAAGATATTCAGCGGAAGCACATGCAATGGAATGCATGTCGCCGATACGCCGGGCAATCAGCGACTGGTCGGCAAGCTCGCCGACGCGGATCGCGCAATCGACGTTTTCCGCCACATAGTCGACAGGCCGGTCGGATACGCCGAGATCGATCTGGATATCGGGATAACGCTGGTGGAACTCCATCAGGGCCGGAATGATGATGAGATTGGCGATCGCGCCCGCCATTTCAACGCGCAGACGGCCTTTGGGCAGGGTCTGCGCGCTCGACAGGCTGCCGTCGAGTTCTTCCAGATCGGCCAGCAATCGCGCTGCGCGCTCATAGTAAAGTGCGCCGTCCGGTGTTACGAGAACCCGACGGGTGGTCCGATTGAGGAGTTTTGTGCGCAAATGGGTCTCCAATCCCTGAATGAGATTGCTGACCGTCGCCTTGGGCATGTTGAGCGAAGCGGAGGCGCGGGTGAAGTTGCCGGTTTCGACAACCCTGAGAAATGCGCGCATGGCCGAAAGCTGGTCCATTTGAAAAACTGCCATTGTTCGAGATTCTGAATAGTGTAACCACTTAGAGGGGACTATTCCAGATGGGAGACAATGATAATATTCCAACATAGCGGTTTGCCGCTATACGTGAAGGCCAACAAAGATGTGCGAGAAGTTCAGCGTAGAGACAATTCTGGTTAACGGAAAGGCCGATGACTGCGGCTGCACGGCCCGCGTTTATCGCGGTGCAGAATTGCTTTCTCCGCCGCCTGTGGTGCTGCATCTCCACGGCGGGGCTTTTTCCGCCAATTGCGTTGGCGCCTGCGAGCGCGTTGCCGAAACACTTGCCGAGGCGGGTGCGGTGGTCGTGTCGCCGGAATATTCGGCAGCCTGTCTCAACCCGTTCCCGGCGGCGCTTGAGATCGTCTACTCCATCCTGACTTCGATGCGCGCGCGTTGCCCGGAGTTTGCGCACAAGAAGTCGATGCTGTTCGTCGCTGGTGAAGAGGCGGGCGGCAATATTGCTGCGGGTTTGGCGCTCATGGCGCGAGATCAGAATCTGACGGACCTCAAAGGTCAGATATTGCTTTCGCCCATGCTCGACCCCTGCCTCGCCACGGCGTCTTTCCGCAAATATTGCCCGGAAAGCGCGGTCCAGACGATGGCGGATGGCTGGCAGCACTATCTGGGCCAGTGCGGCGGGTTCACGCATCCCTACGCCGCGCCCGGTCTTTGTACCCGTCTGGGCGGCCTGGTTCCGACCTTGCTCGTTTCCAGCGCCCAATGTCCGATGCGCGATGAAACGCAGGCCTATGCCGAGCGTCTTCGCGAAGCGGGCGTGAAGGTCCAGTCCCATGTCCTTCCGGGGAAAGCGGGCTGGATACCCGAAAACAAGGTGGCCGGCAGCGACTGGTCGCCACAGGAACACAAACTTATCGACCTGTTTTCCGATTTCTTCCGGCAGGCAGGAGCAAAGCCAATCGCAGCATGAAGCATGTCTCCCAGAAGCGGGAACCGGTTTTGAGAGACATGCTTGAAAAACAATCAGATTGAAGTCCTCCCAAGCTTTGACCTGATGCCCCATTGAAGCCGGCTTCCCCTACCGGTTTAGGAGATACAACGATGACATCGATCACAGCCCGCCGGGCCCTATGGGGCGCCGGCCTGAGTATCCTATTGTCTGCAGCTGGCGGCGGCGCCATTCTCTTCGGCGTGCCGCACCTCACGGCCGATGCTGCAACCGATATTTCCGCTCCCCCGCCTGCCGTTCCTGTTTCCGTCGCCAAGGCGGAATCGCGCCGCATCGCGACCTGGGAAGAATTTTCAGGCCGTTTGGAAGCAATCGACCGCGTTGAAATTCGCCCGCGCGTCGGCGGCGCCATCCAGAAAGCCCATTTCCGCGAGGGCGCGCTGGTGAAACAGGGCGACCTGCTCGTCACCATCGATCCCGAACCCTATGCGGCGGCGGTCGAAAAGGCGAAGGCGCTGGTTTCCGCCGAAGAGGCGCGCGTTGCGCTGGCGAAGGCAGAACTGGAACGCGGACGCCAGCTCGTCACCACCCGCACCATCGCCCAAAGCGGCCTCGACCAGCGCTCCAGCGCCTTTGACGAGGCACAGGCAAGCCTGCGTTCGGCCAAGGCCGCGTTGCAAACAGCCGAGCTTGACCTGCGATATACGGAAGTGCGCGCACCGATTTCCGGTCGCGTCGGGCGGCTGGAAGTAACGGCGGGCAATCTCGTCGCCGCAAGTTCCGCCTCGCCGGTGCTGACCACGCTTGTCTCGGTCGACCCGATCTATGCAAGCTTCAGCGCCAATGAGGAAGTCGTCACCAGGGCGCTTGCCAAGCTCGCCGCCTCGCCCGGCGGCAGCGCCATCGAGCGCATTCCGGTCCAGATCGGCACCGCTTCCGATGACGGCACCCCGATTTCCGGCCATATCCAGCTCATCAACAATGAGGTGGATGCCACGACCGGCACGATCCGGGTTCGCGCCGCGATCGACAATCCGGATGGCAGGCTCATTCCGGGCCAGTTTGTCCGCATTCGTTTCGGCGAACCGGAACCGGATGAAAAGCTGGTGGTGAGCGACCGGGCCATTGCTTCCGATCAGGACAAGAAATTCGTCTTCGTGGTCGGGGCCGATAACAAGGTCGAATACCGGCAGGTGGTTCTGGGACGCAATTATGACGGCCTGCGCATCATCGAAAGCGGGTTGAAGCCCGGCGAGAATATCGTCGTGAACGGCCTGCAGCGCATTCGTCCGGGCGTGGTCGTCGCACCGCAACCCGTCACCGAAACGCTTGCCAAAAACTGAATTAAAACGGCGCGCCTGAGCGCGCTAACCGCAAATGCTCAGCCTCAGCAACCCGCGAAAACGCATGTTTTCGCGGGCCGGGAGAGTTTTTGCCTTCCCGCTTAAGGGGGATAAACAGATGAACTTCTCACGCTTTTTCGTCGACCGGCCGGTCTTCGCTGGCGTTCTGTCGGTCCTGATCTTCGTTGCCGGTCTGATCGGCATGACAGGTCTGCCGATCTCGGAATATCCAGAAGTCGTGCCACCGCAGATCGTGGTGCGCGCGCAATATCCGGGCGCCAACCCTGCCGTCATTTCCGAAACCGTCGCCACGCCGCTTGAAGAACAGATCAACGGCGTCGAGGGCATGCTTTACATGCAAAGCCAGGCGACCGCCGATGGGGTCATGACGCTGACCGTCACCTTCGCGCTCGGCACCGATCCCGATCAGGCCCAGCAGCTGGTGCAGAACCGTATTTCGCAGGCCGAACCGCGCCTGCCGGAAGAGGTGCGCACGCTGGGCGTCACGACCGCCAAAAGCTCGCCCGACCTGACCCTCGTCGTCCATATCATCTCGCCCGATGGCCGCTATGACGTGAATTATCTGCGCAACTATGCCGTTCTCAACGTCAAGGACCGCATCGCCCGTATTCCGGGCGTCGGACAGGTGCAGATATTCGGCGGCGGCGATTATTCGATGCGCGTCTGGATCGACCCGCAAAAGGCCGCCGAGCGCGGACTTTCCGCAAGCGACATCGCCAATGCCATCCGCCAGCAGAATGTTCAGGCCGCTGCCGGTGTCATCGGCGCATCGCCGTCGGTTTCGGGTCTCGACCTGCAACTTTCCGTCAATGCGCAAGGCCGTCTCCAGTCGCCGGAAGAATTCGCCAATATCGTCGTAAAATCCGGCAATCAGGGCGAAATCACCCGGCTGGGTGATGTGGCGCGTGTTGAGATGGGCGCTGCCGATTATTCGCTGCGCTCGCTGCTCGACAACAAGCTGGCGGTCGGCATGGGCGTGTTCCAGTCGCCCGGTTCCAATGCGCTGGAAATTTCCGAAAATGTCCATGCGGCCATGGCCGACCTGAAGAAGACCATGCCGGAAGGCGTGGATTTCGACATCGTCTATGACACGACCGGGTTTGTGAAGGCCTCCATCGAGTCGGTCATCCATACCCTGCTCGAAGCCATCGTGCTGGTGGTGATCGTCGTCATCATGTTCCTGCAGACATGGCGCGCTTCCATCATTCCGCTGGTTGCCGTTCCGGTTTCCATCGTCGGCACATTCGCGGTCATGTATGTGTTCGGCTTCTCCATCAACGCGCTCAGCCTCTTCGGCCTCGTGCTCGCCATCGGCATCGTGGTCGATGACGCCATCGTGGTGGTGGAAAATGTCGAACGCAACATCGAGCAGGGGCTGTCACCGGTCGAGGCCACCTATCGCGCCATGCAGGAAGTTTCCGGGCCGATCATCGCCATTGCGCTGGTGCTGGTCGCGGTCTTCGTGCCGCTTGCCTTCATCACCGGCCTGACCGGCCAGTTCTATCGCCAGTTCGCGCTCACCATCGCGATCTCGACGGTGATCTCGGCCTTCAACTCGCTGACGCTTTCGCCCGCTCTGGCGGCCCTGCTGCTGCGCGGCCACGATGCGCCGAAGGATCGGCTCACCCGCGCCATGGACAAGCTGTTCGGCTGGTTCTTCCGTGGCTTCAACCGCTTCTTCGGTGCGAGCTCGGAAGCCTATGGGCGCGGCGTCGGCGGCATTCTCTCGCGCAAGTCGCTGGTGATGGGCCTCTATGTCGTGCTGCTTGGCGCCACCTTCGTCCTGTTCCGCGCGGTGCCCGGCGGCTTCGTTCCGGCGCAGGACAAGCAATATCTGATCGGTTTCGCGCAATTGCCGGATGCGGCAACGCTCGACCGTTCGGAAGATGTGATCCGCCGCATGAGCGACATTGCCCTCAAGCATCCGGGCGTAGCCAATGCCATCGCCTTCCCCGGCCTGTCGATCAACGGGTTCACCAACTCGTCGAACTCCGGCATCGTCTTCGTGACGCTGAAGCCGTTCGAGGAGCGCAAGACCCCGGAACTGTCGGCCAATGCGATCACCATGGAACTGAACCAGCAATACGGCGCCATTCAGGATGCCTTCATCGCCATGTTCCCGCCGCCGCCCGTTCAGGGTCTCGGCACGACCGGCGGCTTCAAGCTTCAGCTTGAGGATCGCAACGGGCTTGGCTTCAAGGCGCTGGACGATGCAACCAAGGCGTTTCTCGCCAAGGCCTATCAGACGCCGGAACTGGCCGGTCTCTATTCGAGCTACCAGATCAATGTGCCGCAGCTTTATGCCGATCTTGATCGCACGAAGGCGCGTCAGCTTGGCGTGGCGGTGACTGACGTGTTCGAAACCCTGCAAATCTATCTGGGTTCGCTTTATGTCAACGACTTCAATGCCTTCGGGCGGACCTACAGCGTGCGCATTCAGGCCGATGCGGATTACCGCAGCCATGCCGAGGATATCGGCAAGCTGAAGGTTCGCTCGCAGTCGGGCGAGATGATCCCGCTGTCGGCTCTCCTGAAAGTGGAGCAGACCGTGGGTGCCGAACGCGCCATCCGCTATAACGGCTTCCTTTCCGCCGATATCAACGGCAACCCGGCCCCCGGCTTCTCGTCCGGCCAGGCACAGGCCGCCATTGAACGGATCGCCGAGGAAACCTTGCCTCCGGGCATCGCCTATGAGTGGACCGACCTGACCTACCAGCAGATCCTGGCTGGCAATTCAGGCTTCCTCGTCTTCCCGCTGGCGCTGTTGCTCGTCTATCTGGTGCTGGCCGCGCAATATGAAAGCCTTGCCCTGCCGCTGTCGATCATCATGATCGTGCCGATGGGGATCATGGCGGCACTCACCGGCGTCTGGCTGACCGGAGGCGACAACAACGTCTTCACCCAGATCGGCTTGATCGTCCTTGTGGGGCTATCGGCGAAGAACGCGATCCTGATCGTGGAATTCGCCCGCGAGCTGGAACTTTCGGGAAGAGGCGTCGTGCAGGCGGCGGTCGAGGCAAGCCGGTTGCGTCTGCGCCCGATCCTGATGACCTCGATGGCCTTCATCATGGGCGTGGTGCCGCTGGTGGTGTCCACGGGTGCTGGTGCGGAAATGCGCTCGGCCATGGGCATCGCGGTCTTTGCAGGCATGATCGGCGTGACGGCCTTCGGCATCTTCATGACGCCGGTGTTCTATGTGCTGATCCGCAAGCTTTCCGGCGAGCGCCCGCTGAAACATGCAGGCGCCAAGATCGAGGCCCCGCATCTGGCGCCGGGGGAATAACCCGGCGTCTCCTTCCATCACCTTCTGCAGAGGGGCCGGAGCAATCCGGCCCTTTTCTTTGTGGACTTGTCTTTTGCGGTCGCGATATCGCCCGAATCGGTTTCTTAAGAGGAGGCTTTGTCCGCTGCATGAAGGAGAAGATCGTTGCAGAAGTCCGGTTTGCTTGCCCTCGTCCTCGCTGTCACTGCCCTGACAGCATGTTCCGAAACGACGCCCGGTCCTTCGGCAAGCGCCACCCCCGCCAAGCCGCTCGTCGATCCGACCCCCATCACCGGCAACTGGTGCAGCCCCGACGGACAGCGATTCGCCATTTCCGGCGAGCGTTTCGACAGCCGCGACAGCCAGTGCTCGGTCACGCGGATGAACAATTACGAAGGCACCTTTACCGTGTCGATGTCCTGCGCCGCCAATGGCCAGCAGTCGAAGGAAAACATCACCATTTCACCCGTCGGACAGACGCTGCATATCTCGTTCCTGTCGATGGGCGGCAAGCGGGCGGTGGTGAGCCGCTGCGCCTCCTGAGCGGTCCGAAATCACATCAAGGCAAAATCGTGATCTGGCGCGAAAATCGCGCCAGTTGCTTTTTTGCGCGGCAAATCGTTCCGTTTTTGCGCCAAAATCTGTGGCGAACACCCGTCAAATTCATGGCAAAAATGTGGCAAAGGCTTTTTTTTCGGATGATGTGATGCGACAGAAGTTTCCCGCTCTGCTAAACTCGCCGCTGCAATGCCATACCCACAATATAGGGAGACAGACATGAAAGTCGTATTCGTGACTACCGCTGTCCTCGCTCTGTCGGTAGCTTTCTCGGTTACAGGCGCGATGGCAGACTGCACCTATCATAATGCTCAATCTTCCACGAAGATCGAGAAGCCGCAAACCACTGCAAGCATCCAGACAACGGCTCCGGAACAGAAATAAACTGCCGGAAAAGCTGGAAACTGACCCCTATCCTGCTTCGTGACGATCGCGCCCAGACGCCGGTCGTCACTTTTTTCTGAAAGGAATACAGGCAAAAAAAAAGCGCGCCCTCCAGATTGAAGGACGCGAAAGAGGTGCAAGCTCGCTCTGTTCGAGGAACCTGAACGGCAGGTTCTAGGCTCGACCAGATGCCTGTCGGCCATTCTGTCCTGGAAGCGACCAGAGTGCGGGACCGGTTTTTATTCGTAGCTCGAAACGCTTCGCTTCGAGAGTAACCGTTATCGCCGCTGCCGCGCTGTCCGGACTGGTTTGGCTGCCTATCGACCCCGACTCCCCGCGGTCGATAAGCAGCCCCCGCCCAATTTTTGCGTCAGCCTCCTAAGCCCAACAGGCCGACGGCTATTTAGTGAACGCTCCAGTAGCGAAAAACAATTCCCCTATTCAGGGGGGTATGAAACAAAGAAGAACCAGCCTCCATGTCCCGCAATGACTTTCAGCAGCCGGTAGAGTTTGAAAGACTTTATGAAACCATTTGATATTTATTTGAAATTAGACCAGACTTTTTCGGTGATATGTGCGAATTGACGCTTTTGAAGGGAAATTTCGCCCGCCAAAATCAGGAGATTCTTGAAATTGCGCGCGCCCTCCCTTTAAAGCTTCGGTACATTCGCATTCTT
This sequence comes from Ochrobactrum sp. PL_is501, assembly GCF_055816895.1. Classification (NCBI taxonomy): domain Bacteria; kingdom Pseudomonadati; phylum Pseudomonadota; class Alphaproteobacteria; order Hyphomicrobiales; family Brucellaceae; genus Ochrobactrum; species Ochrobactrum sp. PL_is501. The sequence goes on from NZ_JBVPGR010000034.1 coordinate 249,472, forward strand.
TCGTTTCTGGAGATACCCCACGTGTCATGCGCAAACTGGATGTTCGCTCTCCGGCGTCTTCTGGCGCTCCCGGCACTGATTGCGCTTTTCGCCATCTGCCAAACTTCTCCTTTTGCAGGGGCGGCTGAAGTCCCGTCGTCCGCGACGACGACCATTACGCTGACCGTCATCGGCCCGAACGGAACAACCCGCGTGCTGACAAGCGACGACTTCACGCAACTGCCGCAGAACAGGTTGCAGACGAACACCGCCTGGACCGAGGGCCCGCAGAATTTCGACGGCGTGCTGCTGCGCGACGTGCTGGCAACGGTCGGCGTCGACGGGAAAGACGCCGCAGACCGTTCGATCACCATTCTTGCGATCAACGACTACAGTATCAGCATTCCGCTGCAGGACGCCTACAGGTACAATGTCCTTGTCGCGCACAAGATGAACGGCAGGGAGCTGAGCCTGCGCGACAAGGGACCATACTGGATCGTCTATCCGCGCGACCAGCATCAGGAGCTGAACGATTCGCGCTATGATCACCGCTGGGCGTGGCAGTTGAAGCAGATCGAGGTGAAATGAGAATCAAGCGAGGCTACATTCTCTCCGGCCTGGTCATGGCAGGGTTTGCAGCGCTGCTCGCTTATGCATTCATTCAGCTTTTCGAAATCCAGAAATCGCTTGCAACCTATACCGGCGAGAACATGGTCTGGGCCATCACCAAGACGGAACGCGACGCCAGCCGCCTGGCCGAAACGGCGCTGACATTTCCCGCAGGCAGCACGAACACAGGTGATCTCTCGCTCCGCCTCGACGTTCTCTACAGCCGTTTCGCGCTTCTGGCCGATGGCCCGCAGAAGAAATATTTCGAAGGCATTCCGGGCGCTGCCGACACCATCCGGCGCAATGCAGACCGGCTTCCCGAAATCGAGGCGATGATCAAGGCCGGGCCGGAACAATTCAACCCCGCCGCCATCTACGAAGCGCTGGTTCCCATGCGCGATGAGCTGACCAAGGTTGCCAATGATGCAACCATTGTGGAGCAGGACCGCGGCGGCGCGCACCGCGACCAGCAATTGCAGTCAATCTACCTGATCATGTTCGCGGTGCTGGGCATCATGGCGACAGGCGCCATTCTGTCCTGGCAGCTTTTGTCCAACATGCGCAGGGCCGAGCGCGCCCACAAGGCCTTGCAGGAATACAAGCAGCAACTGGAACAGACCGTCGCCGACCGCACCGCCGCCCTGCGCGAGGCGCTGGAAAGCGAGCGCAAGGCCAAGGAGCTTTACAAAAGCTTCATCACCACGGTTTCACACCAGTTCCGCACGCCGGTATCGATCATCGACATCATCGCCCAGCGCTTCATCCGCCGCGCCGACGAGTTCACGCCCGAAATCATCATCGACAAGGCCAAGCGGATGCGGAATGCCAGCCGCCGCCTGATCCTGCTTCTGGAGAGCACCGCCAATGCGGAACGCCTCGACGAGAACGGGTTTCAGATCAACCGGCAGCCGGTCGACTTCTCCGAACTGGTGCGTAACACCTGCACCTATCATCAGGAGCTGCATCCCGAGCTGGAACTGGTGACGGACATCAAGGACAGCGAGACTTTCTGTTATTGCGACGGCATTCTGGTCGAGCAGATTCTGGTCAACCTGCTTGGCAATGCCACCAAATATTCGCCCGCCGGCAAGCCCATCGAAGTGACCACGGAAGAAGACGAGAACGGCTTCCGCTGCATCGTCCGCGACCATGGCATCGGCATACCGGCGGAGGAAGCGGATCGCGTTTTCACGCGTTTTTTCCGCGCCAGCAACGCATCGCACATGGCGGGAACCGGCCTTGGCCTCAGCCTGTCACGCGCGCTGGCCGAATTGCACGGCGGTACGCTTGTCTTCACTTCGGTTGAAGGACAAGGTACGGTATTCATTCTGTCTCTACCAAAGGTGGCCCCGCATGCGACTGCCTGAAACTCCTCCCACGCCCACCGTCCTCTGCATCGAGGACGAGGCGCATATTCTTGAAGAACTGATCGATGAGCTGAGCACTTCGGGCTTCAACGCCATTGGCGCCGCCAATGCAGGTGAAGCGCTGCGCGTGCTGGAGCGGACGACGCCCGACATCATCATCTGCGATATATTGATGCCCGGCACCAACGGCCTGCAATTTCTGGAACAAATCCGCGGCTCCCGGCCCGACCTTGCCGGAACGCCATTCCTGTTCCTGACCGCCCTTGCCGACCGCAGCCACGAGCTGACCGGCAGAGAGGCCGGCGCCGACGACTATCTCACGAAACCAATCGATTTCGACGTCCTGATCCTCACGATTCGCGCCAGGCTCAATCTGGTGGCGCGCGTAAAGGCCATATCCACTCCTTCCGCTGCGGCGGAACCGAATGGAGACTTCATCCATCTTTCGCGGCGGGAAACCGAAGTGCTGAAGGAGATCGGCACCGGCCAACGCAATGGCGAAATCGCCCGCAAACTTGGACTATCGGAACATACAGTCAGCGATTATGTGAAGGCGATCTACCAGAAGCTCAGCGTGTCATCGCGCGCTGAAGCAACCCGCGAAGCCATCCGGCGCGGACTGGTCGACATGAGATAGGCAGGCGAATTCAACCGGTTTTTTGGGGGATGATCGGTAATGATCTCGACAATACGACAACCCCAAATTACGATTTGCGCATGAAGCAACCGGTTCGACAACGCGCTGTCTTCTTCATTGGCGGCTATGATCCGAAAACGCCGGAGGCGTTTTTTGGACGATTGAACAGAGAAATCAAACGGTTCGAAGCTCTCTGGAGCGTTCGTTCCGACGTTTCGGATATCAGCGTATCGCCGGATGGCGAGATAGGCTCCGTCTCGATCAAGACGGCCCCCGGCGACAATGGCTGGGCCACGGAAACGGACTTCAATTTTCTCGTTCTGGACCGAATCGTACTGGCGGATTTCGACCGTCCGCTCCCGGTCAGGCTGGCCAAATATCTTGTCGCCTTCGGCGATTTCGTCATCACCGGCACTGCGTTTCGCTTCTTTGCCAGGGCGTGGCGGTTCGGGCTTTATTTCCTCTACCCGTTTCTCGTGCTCGCCCTGTTCGCGGTGTCGGGCTATGCGGCGGCGCGGGCGACTGCTCACTGGCTTGGCGCCCTGAGCTGGCTCGTCGGCCTTGCGGTTTTTTCGGCGGCACTTGCCATTCTGGGCAAAAGATGGTCCACCAACCATCTGATGGACCTGTGGTCGTTCTCGCTCAATTTCATTCGCGGACGGCGGCGGGATGCAGAATCCCTGATGCAGCGCTTTGCCGCCGGCATCGTCGAACGCACCGCCGCGAAACAGTATGACGAGGTCATTCTGATCGGCCACAGCACCGGCGGCATGCTGATGCTGGACGTTGCTGCGCGCTGCCTTGCCATCGATCCGCAATTCAGCCGCCATGCGCCGAAGGTGGCGGTCCTCACGCTTGGCTCGACCGCGCTCAAGGCAGGCTATCATCCGGCGGGCGGGCATTTTCGCGAAGGCGTGCAGCGGCTGGTGGACGATGGCAAAATCGACTGGGTGGAGATCCAGTGCCTGACCGATGCAATCAATTTCTACAAGACCGATCCCGTGGCCGAGATGGGTTTAAAGCGGGAGCCGCAACGAACCTTTCCCGTTACCCGGACAGTGCGCATTAAGGAAATGTTGCAGCCGGAAATCTACAAGCGCGTGAAGCGGAACCTTTTTCGCGTGCATTATCAATATGTATTCGGAAATACGAAGCCTTATTGGTATGATTTCTTTCAGATCTGCTGCGGGCCGGTCTCGCTCCGCGAACGGACGGATGACCGCATCATCGGTGCCCAGCCAAGGAAGGAAACTGTTGCCGAATGACACCGACACTGGCCGCAATCGTCTGGGGAATCGGGCTTGTCGCCTGGGTCGTTATCCGCATTCCACACCAGCGGCGCGCACGCAAGATCAAGGTTGCAAACGATGCGAAGACGCTGGCTGACCGGCTGGCGCTGGGTGCGGCGACGGTGGGCCTGTCGCTGATCCCCATCGTCTATGTCGCGACCGGCGTTCCCGCCTTTGCCGATTATGCTTTCCAGCCGTGGCTGGCCTGGATCGGGGTAATCGTCGAGATTGCCTTCCTCTGGCTTTTTTATGCAAGCCATCGCCAATTGGGCAAGAACTGGTCGGTCTCGCTTGAAATCCGCCGCGAGCACAAGCTGGTGACCGACGGGCTTTACAAATATGTCCGCCATCCGATGTATCTGTCGTTCTGGCTGTGGGCGATTGCGCAATTCTGCCTGCTGCCGAACTGGTTTGCCGGGCTGGCCGGGCTTGTCGGCGTCGCCATCCTCTATTTCTATCGGGTCGGCCATGAGGAGGCGATGATGCGGGCGGCCTTTGGCGCGTCATATGACGATTATGCGCGCCGAACAGGGCGCGTCATTCCGAAACTCAAGTTCTAGTGATTTGGCTGAAACGGACCGGCGCTCTAAATAGCTGTTTCGATGCCCCTCGTTCGAAAGTCATTTTTCGAACGCGCCCCAACAGGTAGTCGAAGATGGTTTCAAAGCCCGATCGTTTGCATTCGAAAATCATGACCCGCCGCAGCCTGATCTTTGCCGGAGCGGCTCTTGCGCTTTATGGCAGCGCGGCACAGGCAGCGCCCAAAACACCTTCCAGAACGTCCTCGCGGGCGGATGTCTATCTTCTGCGCGGGTTCGGGGACATTTTCTCCACCGGCATTGACGAGATCGGCAGGCAATTGCAGGCCAATGGCGTCGATGCGCATGTCGAGGGCCATCAGGCATGGCGTTTTGTGCTGAACCGGATACTTGCCGACCAGCGCGAGAACCCGCGCGCGCCCGTGGTTCTGATTGGCCATTCGCTTGGCGCCAATGCTGTCATCGACATTGCGGCCGCTCTTGAAAAAAAGGGCATTCGCGTCGCCTATATGGCGACCTTTGCCGCCACAGCGCCTGCCCCTCTGCCCGGCAATATCAGGCGTGTCGTGAATTTCTATTTCAAGCAGCATGGATGGGGGCTGCCGTTGACCGCCGGCCCGCGCTTCAGGGGAAGCCTCGACAATCGCGATTTCTCGGGCATGAAGGATATCGGTCATTTCAACATCGAGAAACAGCGTCCGCTTCAGGATGAAGTGGTTCGCAATGTGCTGAGTATCGTACGGTGAAGGACTTAGAGCCTGAATCAAAAAGCGGCAGGCCGAAGCGAAAATGGTGATTTTCGAGTACCGGAGCGCAGTGTACTTACGCATATTCCCGAAAAGTTGCAGACTTTTCGGATAAGAATATGCGAGCAAAAAAGCGCCATTTGCAGACAGGCATCGCGACTTTTGGAACAGGCTCTTAGAGCGGTTCCTGTTTTAACGGAACCGCTGGAACCGCCCTATCTATTTGTTTTTCCACATTTCCGAACGCATCGAAGCGGGATTAGAAATCAGTCCAGTGGACCTATTTCCCCGCGTAGGCGTTTTACACTTTTGCTGGAAATGCATCTAAGGATGCCGATTGGCGAGGTTCACAATGGATATTGAATTATTCTTAGGGCAAGCGGCGCCAAAAAAATAAAATCGTATCAAAAATTAGAAATGCTGAAATAACAGACAGGAACATGAATATACTATTTTCTACAGTACTTGATGGGGACCAATCCATAATCGTGAACCAGCAAGAAAACAAACCTGCGTCTCGACCTGATGATTGAATATAGGGCAGATATTGACCATTTTGTTGGTATATTTTTCTTTTATTCAAATGCGGAATGGGCACGCCGACGTAAAGCACGCTTGCTGCTAGCTTCATTATCTGCACAGATGGCTCTTCGTCCCAGCTCAACAGCAAAGTGGTCAAAAGAAGCGCCGCTAAATACAGTATACTTTTAGCTATAGAATTCACTATATGCTCGCTACCCGTCAAAGCCCATTCAGTTATGAACCATGCAAGGTTAGCAAGCATACAAAATCAAACAAATCCCTTCATATTGGTAGTGCTTTTACCTGTGAAAATAGGTTAAACGGCCCCCATGGCAAATGCCGTTCGCTGATGATCCAAACGTCGATAGTTTTAGGGATACTGGCGGAAGAGAATGGGAGTCGAACCCACCAAAGACCGTCTATCGGCCCCTCCCGGATTTGAAGTCCGGACATGCCACCGGGCATGCATCCCTTCCAGATATTGATTTTATTACATAATTCACGGTTTGGCAGTAGCTGGAAGCTTCGTTTTGCTACCCAATTGCTACCATCTTATTTTCCCTTCTTTGCTACCGCATTACTGATCATGGCGTCAATCTGGGCCGCTGCATTCGCTTGCATTCCTGGCATGACATGCGAATAGAGGCCAAGCGTAATGCCTATAGTCGAAGGGCCTAATCGTTCGCTGACAATCTTCGGATGTTTTGCCATTCTCTTCAATCCAGTGGATTACCTGAAGAGAATCCCTGCCTTCAAATACAGTTGCCAGTTCGATCATATTGCGCGCACATTCTTGTATCTCCTCGAGCTGCGGATGAGCGGCTGTGCGAGCTATCAACAAACCCGCGCGAAGGTTAAGCCGCATAAGCTCTTGATGACGATTTTCTTGGCGATCGTCTATTTCGCGCATCGTTTGAACCGTCATTTATGCGGCAAAGATAGCAAAATTACCCCCGATGATGGTCTGAAAGTCGTACACCCATTTCGACCACCCATCAGCCGTGCTGTCACCGAAAATAATCGCTGGGAAGATCGCCATCGCGACCGCCACCGCAAAAACTCCGAACATCCTGTTATTCATCTGCGCCCGTAGTATCTCCGCGTCACCACTATCGGCAGTTTGACAGAAATTTCCAAGTAGATTTGAACACGAGGTTTTCGAATGATGTATGAGTGGCCCGACAGCCTCTATCCGCTCCGCGACTGGCTGAAAAGAAACGGACTGTCACCTTCCAGTATCAAGACTGAACCGCGCCATGAGCGACGTCCCGTTCATGGCGGCGGCCTGATCCACCACTCGGACAGGGGCGTCCAGTGCGTGTCGATCAAGTATTCGGAACGACTGGCCGAGGCAGGCATCGAGCCTTCCGTGGGAAGCGTCGGCGACTCTTATGACAACGCCCTCGCCGAAACGATCAACGGCCTCTAAAAGGCCGAGGTCATTCATCGGCGCGGACTGTGGCGCAGCTTAGAAGCGGTTGAATTCGCCACCCTGGAATGGGTCGACTGGTTCAACCATCGACGGCTTCTGGAGCCCATCGGCAAAATCCCGCCAGCCGAAGCCGAGGAGCAGTATTACGCCATGCCGGACGAGCCAGACACGGCCGCATAACTTAAACAAAACAGCCTCCGGCAAACCCGGTGCGTGTGTGGATGCCCCCGGTTTGGCAAGAAGATTTTTTGACGGTAGTCCGCGAACGAGGAATTCTATCGGTCGTGTGTCAGGCCTCTTGATGTGGCCTGATAGCCACGGGCCGGGATGCAGTTCGAAGAACAAGGACCACATCGGTTCAGAGAGCTTTGTGCTCGAGCGCCGGGACTGGTTTACCCCATTCTGAACATTGAAGTCCTTTCCGCATCGTTCCGTCTGTCGATCTTCCCACCGGGGCTTTTGGCCCCAGGCATCACCGCATTACCTTTCGAAAAAGGCAGCGGATTACGCCATTCTGTAATTCTGCTCCCTGGTCATCATTGCCCATATGATGCGCGCCATCTTGTTGGCGAGCGCAACAGCCGCCACCATGCGAGGCTTTCGTCCCAGAATGCCTCCAAGCCAGTTGTCAGGTAACACGCCCTTGCGCACTATCCAGCGGATCAGGCTCATGGCTCCGACGATCAGTAGCTTTCGGATATCGGTCTGTCCCATCTTGCTGACACCGCCCAATCGTGTCTTGCCACCCGTGGAGTGCTGCCTGGGCACAAGGCCGAGCCAGGCAGCGAAATTCCGACCGCTCTTGAATGCACGAAGATCGGGAGCAAACGCGAGGATCGCGCCGGCAGTCACGGGGCCGACGCCGGGAACAGTGCAAAGTCGCCGCATATCTTCATTCGCCTTGGTAGCGTCTCGAAGCTTCAGCATCAGCCCATCGATCTTCTCGGTCAGCAGCCTGATCTGGTCCAGGTAAAGCTGACCAATCTCTCTAACTCCATCGGGGAGATCATTTGTCTCATCGGCCAGAACTCCTGCCACCGCAGTGAGATTGGCTGGTCCTTGAGCAACGACGATCCCGAATTCGCCGAGGTGCCCTCGCAACGCATTGATGAGCTGGGTGCGCTGGCGCACGAAGCACTGGTGCGTTCGAAACGCCACCGCACGCGCCTGATGTTCGGCGCTTTTGACTTCAACGTAGTGCATGTTCGGGCGCAGCGCTGCCTCTGCAATTGCTGCTGCATCGGCAGCGTCATTCTTCTGCCGCTTGACGAAGGGCTTCACGTAAATGGGTGGAATTAGCCGTACCTTGTGGCCGCAGCCTTGAGCAAAGCGACCCCAGAAATGGCTGGTGGCGCAGGCCTCCATCGCGACAATGCACGGCGGCTGCTCACTTAAAAGCTGCTGCAATCGAGCCCGTGAAAGCAGCCGGTTGAATAGAACCGCACCGTCGCGATCCGTAGCACAGACCTGGAAACTCCGCTTTGCGAGGTCGATCG
>NZ_JBVPGR010000026.1:0-125483 GCF_055816895.1 Ochrobactrum sp. PL_is501
CGACCGCTTCACCTCTGCGATTCACCGCGAGCTGCGCCAAACCGCCAATACTATCTGGCGCGATATCGCTGGCCTGTAATCTGCATAAAAGCAGCTTCAAAGTCCGGGATATGTCCGTAAGCAGGTTAACGTTACGGTGCCCAGCCCGCATATCGGATAAGCCGTGCTCTGCTTACAGAGCGCGGCGGAGCCGTCACGCCGGGTGGTTACCGCTCCGAATACAGCAACACAAAACCGCCGGATCCAACTAAAAACTGGATAAAACTTGGGGGCAATATCAATTTTGCAACTTAGATCGGCAAAATATACTAACAATAAAACTCCATTGCATTCAGACTTACTTATACGCAACTTCCTTGGCGTTCGTAAAATTGAAATATTCCCTCTTGCCAATCTGAAAACACCCCTTATAATACTTTTTATTACTAGATAACGGCCCACTTCAAGCGGAGAGGTTGTCGTTTGCAGTTTCATCGTTCTTGGGTGTGTGCATCTTATGGTAGATCAGCGGTTGGAGGTCCCAAGGATAACACTCGTCCGGCATGGGCAACCTGAGGTGGATTGGTCCCCGTTGCTGACAGCATCGGAGTTCAGGACTTGGACCGCAAATTACGATGTCGTCTCTCTTTCCAGTGGCAGCCTGCCGGACGAGACACTGGTACGACTGGTCGCCAATGCCAGCAACGTATTTTGCAGCACACTTCGGCGTTCACAAGAAACTTGCCGCTTGGTCTCATCCTCCGGCAGGTTCGTAGAAAACGCAATCTTCAACGAAGTGCGTCTCGTAGTGCCCCCTGTCCCGATGGTACGAATGTCTCCTTACCAGTGGGCGCGAGTAGCAATGTATTTGCTGCGCAAGGGTTGGGGGCAGCGCGCCCTGATCCAGCGAGCAATCGAAGCGGCTGGTATACTTGCCGCAACGTCCATACGGGACGCGAGCCACTCGGTCCTTTTCGGTCACGGGACGATGAACCAGTACATATTCGCTGAACTGACTCGTAGTGGATGGCACTGCGTAAGGCAAAGCACCTCGCATGCCTCCTATTGGGGGTGGAGTCACCTCATAGCTCGCAAAGACTGAAGTCTCTAGAGGGTTGCTACCATGATATTAACTGGCGAAGCCATTTATGAGGCCATAGTTGACGGTGATATTACATTCCATCCATTCGATAAAAGCGCCATCAACCCGAACAGCGTAAATTATCGGCTAGGCGAGCGTATACTGCACGTTTTCGTTAATGAAGACGGCGGTCCGTCGACAGGGTGTGCTGAGTTGCCCTTAGAAAATGGCAGGTTTTTACTGAAGAAAGGCTTGCTGTACCTCGGTTCTACTTTGGAGACTATCGGCAGCGAGAAATACGTCACCTCGCTGATCGGCCGAAGCTCAATAGGCCGCCTAGGGCTATTCGTCCAAGTGTCAGCAAACCTCGGCCACGTGGGCGCTATTCATCAGTGGACCTTGGAGTTGGTTCCTTCAATCGATATCTACGTCTATCCGGGTCAAACGATCGGACAGGTGTCGTTCTGGAGATGTACAGGCGATCAGCAGCAGTACAATGGTTGGTTTGGTCAGCACAATCAGCCGATGCTATCGAAATTCCATGACCCGTTCTTCCTGGTGGGAGAATAATTTATGATACTCACGGGACTTGAAATCACACGTCGGATTAACGACGGCGATATAATTTTCGATCCGTACAATCCACTTCATGTCAATCCAAATAGCGTGGATATCACGCTATCCAACCAACTGCTTCGATATACCCAGCCAATTATCGATCCGCGGCTAGAGCCGGAGGTCGAAGAGATTATCATTCCCGAAAGTGGGTTTGTATTGGAGCCTCATAGCTTCTGGCTGGGTTCGTCGACTGAACGTGTTGGTAGTACTAACTTTGTTCCCCTAGTCCATGCAAAATCGAGCACTGCTCGCGCCGGGTTGTTCGTTCACGTCACAGCCGACCTCATCGACATTGGATCGATTGGAACGATCACGTTCCAGCTCTACTCGACAATATCATTCAAACTATATCCCGGCATGAGAATCGGCCAGATGACTTTTTGGCAGCCATTTGGCGAGATAAAGCTCTATCAGGGAAAGTATCAGAACTCCGGTGGACCTAGAAAATCGATGATTTATGCCGATGATTTCTGGAAGAGGTTCGCATGAACATCAATTTGTTGGTTAATTTCCGAGATATTATCGATAATATACATGTCGACGCTACGGAAATCTCTGTTCAATGGCGATCTTCCGACGATGTTTATCTAATTTCGGGAGAGCGGCAAAGCATAGAGGCCGCGGCCCGATACTGTTCTGGGTATCTGGAAATACTGCCTGAACCTAGACTAGGGTGCGCGAAAATTTGCTGCATAACAGATGATGGCCGCGTCGCCGCAATTTTTGAGTCGATGTCTCATGAGGCAGTCACAATCGAAGGAACAAGCTTTAGCCATCTCTCATTTTCGGTTGGCGCTGATGTGCTTTGCGTCAGATACGAGCAATCGCGCTTCTATGATCTGACTATGTTCTCACCTGAAATGGTTTCGGTGGTAGCTGCATGCACCAATGGGCCCCCGGCATATTTAGCATTGGTTAGGACCTTGCGGAACCATGTTGCGTGCCGCCGTCTCGAAAACGGCGAGCTATTTCTACATGGTGCAGCCGTCAAAACGGAGAGTGGCGGTATATTACTACTAGGTGATCGTCGAGCCGGGAAAACCACCCAACTGTGCGAGCTTCTCACGCAGCATTCGGCAAGTTTCGTATCGAACGATCGGGTGTTTCTTACGAGTGACGGTCAAATCTCAGGCGTCCCAGTCTCGGTGAACCTGAGGCAGCCTACTATCGACCACTTTCGGCATTTTGACCTCAACTGCGATAAGGGAGAGGTACATGCGGTGGGCACGGTGAGGGCGCGGGGCGACGTAAGCTTAAGCGTTCCAGATTTCGTCGAAAGACTGGGGTGTCGCATAATATCGCACGCGCATCTTCGAACAATTGTCGTGCTGACTCACGATCCTGACGGAAAAGGCGTCCAAATTGAACAGTTGGACCGAACAGACCTTCAGGATTTGCTTTTTGCTCAGCAGTTTTTGCTTGTCGATAAAACTCAGCCATTTTGGAAGGTGCCGGCAGACCGATCCCATAAACTGCCTGAGCTTAACGGTGTTAACGGATGGCGGATTTATTCTGGGAACCAAACGATACCTGAGACCGGAACTTCGATAGCTTCATTGAAGCCTCCCGTTCATGACAAAGTCGCGGGTATGGAGGTCGTTTGAATGCTTGAGAGGATGGTGTTGATGATCGACCTCGATGGGGTCGTTTTGGAAAAGGGGCAGCCTTGGACCACTAACCTAAAAAGGGACCTAGGTCTTTGCCCAAACCGTCTGCAGCAGGCATTCTTCCTTCCGTACTGGACGGCTATCGTATGCGGCCGCCTATCAATTCGCGAGTCAATGGCCGAGGTTTTGGATCAGATCGCACCGAGTTTGTCGGCAGATGACGTGCTCGATTATTGGTTCTCCCGAAGCGGCTACCCCGACGAGCGTGTCCTCCACGGAATAAGTATTCTTAGGCGGCAAGGTGTCTCCGTTCATTGCGCGACAAATCAGGAGCCATTGAGAGTTGAGTATATCTGGCGGGTCCACCAGATGGATAGCTATTTTGACGCAGTCCATTACTCAGCCTCCATTGGATTTAGAAAGCCGCAACGGGCGTACTACGAAGCAGTCGCGCGCGAACTTGGTCCGAAAACTAATGATATTTGTCTAATTGACGACACCCCAGAAAATGTCCGGGGCGCAATAGATTGTGGATGGGCGGGAATACATTGGACCGGCAACGCCGATATCGCGGAGTTAGTTCACGCGTTCGCGATTTCCGAGCAGTGATTGAAAATAGAGGTATCCGACAATGATCGACATCGAGTTTTCACAGTTCCTTGAACGAGAACTACCTGGGTCGAAGCATGTTGTAGTCAGCACAGGGAACAACCTCGTTGTTCGTGCAACCTCGGCAGACGGTGATTTCATCGCCAAAAAGATCATCGATACCGATATTCCAGTTGAGTATTTTCTCGAGATCAATTCGGTTATTTCGCAGCATATTGATGTGCAAAAGATCAGGCGGGCTTTCTACCAGGAAGATTCAACTTACATAGTTTCTGAATTTGTTGATGGCGAAAATTTGGCTGTCTATTTGGCGGGGGACCGAACTACAGCTCAGTTAGAATCCGTCGCAAGTTATCTGGCGCGCTTCTGCGAAGCCACTCGATCGGTTTCACCACTTGCACCGGGTTTTGGCCTTTCCAAAGTCGGAGCGCCGACCTTCAGCAGTCACATGGAGTTCCTTCAGTTCTACGCTAAAAAATATTGGAGCCGGGTACGAGATTCCTTAGTAGACGAGTCGCTCGTCGAATGGCTTGATCAGTGGGTGTGCGGCCAAATTGAAGAGGTTGGACAGGATCGAGAGCATCGTACTGTTTCGATTGACTCGAATATGCGCAACTTCATCATTAGGCCGAATGGCATCATTACGCTCCTCAATATGCCGATTGTCGGCTATTCGACGCAAAGCCACGCTATAGCGTCGCTCAGCGTGCATCTCAGAAACACGCGCCTTCACGAGATCTTCTTGACCAAGGTCGATACGGATTTAGCCGCACCGACCGCCCGGGCCGTACGTCACCTGGAGCTGTGGCATATTCTTGGAATCATGTCCTTTTATGCCGTGCGAGACCCCGGTAACTCCAACGAATGGAGGAACTGGGGTAGTCCGGTGCCACTTCTGCACGATGTTAGACAGATCGCCCGCTCACTGGGTTATTTCTCCCTGCAGCAACAGTAAGGCGAATACGAAACTAGATAACGATAGAGGTGTAAATATGAACTCTGTTAGCAATCCGAAGCCATTCGATTTTGGTATCGAATATATAAGAGAGCACTTTGGGTCAAATGTGCCGTTGGCAACGCAGCAGATAACACATAATCTTTACAGGACTAACGAAGAGCGGCTTGTCGATCAGATTGTGCGAGAACTGAGGCTGAACGGAACGGAGGCTATACTTGATGTCGGTTGCGGAAACGGGTTCATTCTAGGTGAGGTGGTCGCCCGGCTAAGGGATGGCGGGCGTGCAACCGGCGTTGATGTATCGCCTGCAATGCTTGAACTGGCTAGAAGTAGCGTCTCTCGCTCGGTTGTGCCGGTCGATTTGATTGAGGGCCGCGCGGAAGACCTTTCGAGGTTTCCTGAAGGCCATTTCGAGCGTGTTATGGCCAACTTTATCTTCCACTACATCGATGATCCTGATCAGGTTTGCGCGGAGTTAGCTCGCGTGGTGAGCAAGGATGGATTCGTTCTAGTGTCCATTGAAGCTAGGCACTCGATGCCAGAGATGTACAATTTGCATTTCGAAGCGATGACCCGTTGTGATTTTCCTCGCGAGTTCATCGATAGGCTTCCGCGCGGTCGCCGGGGAAAAATGGTTTTGGATAATGCGCAAGAGATCCTTAGCCGTCATTTCGGAGAGGTAACCGAACATCCATACGTGGATGCACTCGAATTTAAGTCGGCCGAGCCATTTATGCGCTTTTACGCTGCCGGGCATCGTTATCTTGGTGCAAAAGCGATGGCTGGCAATGTGATTACGCCCGATCACTTGGATAAATTGCATCTCGAAGTCGAGGAAGCAATCCAGAGCCGGATTGAGAAGAATGGATCATTCTCACTTTCAAAATACAATTCGATCTTTGTCTGCAGAGAGCCAAGCAGGTGGGGGAATTGAGATGTTGAAGATTGCACTGACGGGCTTGCCCGGTGCAGGCAAATCGACGACGAGTCGATTGCTCGATAGCGCTTTCGCACAGTCGGGCCGTGCCTGCAGAATAGTTAAAATCGCAGCGCCGCTTTACGACCTGCAGGCGCATTTCTATGACCGGCTGGGACATAAAATCAGCGCCGAACAACAAGACGGTATCCTACTCAACTTCTTGGGCAAACATTTCCGAGACATCGAAAGGGATTTCCTCACAGATGATATGAATGCCCGCGTTGATCTCGCGAGCATCGTCGGTGCCGATGTCGTGATCTGTGATGATGCGCGTCCTGCAGACTTGAGCGCCCTACGTGATCAAGGCTTTATTTTAGTAAGGATTGAAACCTCCAACGATCTAAGGACTAAGCGTAAGCTTGGTCGCAACGATCTATCTGTCGGACGCGACGATCACATGACCGAGCGGAGCGAGGCTGGCGCCGCTATGGTTCCCGACTTCGTGATCGAAAACTCGGGGACAATAGAAGAACTCGTCGAAAAGGTGGAGCGTTTAGTGGCATCTGTTTCCACAACCGCTGTTCACGAGAATGAGGAGAATGATCTCCAATACGCTTCGCGAGCTCTCTTTGATAAAGCCAGATCACTCGTCAGCTCGCGATATGGGGAAAATAGGCATCAGATAGCTGCTGCGGTTCTCACCAAAAACGGGCGTATATTTACAGGGCTGCACGTGGAGGCGATGGTGGGGCGGGCGTCGGTGTGCGCGGAAGCAATTGCGTTAGGCAAAGCCTGCGAGGTGGGTGAAAATGAGATTGTCCTGGCGATAGCCGTCCGTCATCCAAAACCGTCCGAAAGTGATAGAAGCATTCGGGTGGTGCCCCCGTGTGGGCTGTGCCGCGAACTCCTATTAGATTATGGACGCCATGCGCGAGCGATCGTTGCCGACCAGGGCGCACTCCGCTGTGTCCCTATAGCAGAAATGCTTCCTCATAAATACATCGGAAGCAAATGGAATAACGTTGACTCACCCCGAAGTATATGAAATTAGCAGCTCATCCTGAATCAAGATAAATCTTTGATTAATACTCAAGCAATCATCTTTCTTTGTGTATAATAAGTAATCTATACGGGAAAAAAGGTTATATTTTGTTATTTTCTTGTTGATTTAACTGCCATTGGTAGAGCATATTACTTAGGAGGCCTAGCCTCATCTCCCTGACACGGGAGCTTCCCTTAGCCCTAGAAAGGAACTGCTATGAAAATTGCAATCTCGGATATCAAGAATCTCTCCAAGAAGATTGTCCTTGGAAACCGGCTGCGGGCCGTTTCGAGCAACGGTGTAACCGTTAAGAGCAACGGCGGCGGCGCGAAGTAACGCGCTGCGGGCGCGCCTGCGGGCGCGCCCAATCGCAAGGGGAACCGCCTCAATGATCTTTTTTAAAGCGCATGTTGACATGCCGGATCCGCGACAAGCGACCGATGGGCTATCTGGGGAAATCCCGCTGAGAGCATATCAGCACTGCGAGCCGTTCTTGGCGGCCAATCGAGTTGGATACCTACTCTATCCCCCCAGCAACTTTGTATTAACGTGGGACGGGGCGGATGTTTACGCGGAATTCGACGGGATAGACGAGATCGTCAAAGTCAGTAAGTGTTTTCTTCCGGGATTTGCGGACTACTGGATCCAGAATGCCCCAGCGGAAATGGCTGATTTAATGCCTCCTTTTCTGGAGGCTTTTCCAGAGCGGGGCATTGTACAGATTTGGACCGGCTTCTTCGTGAGCACCCCCGAGCACACGAGTACCTGGATACGTAGTCCGATCAACCGTAAGCATAGTCGCGCTTATGAGATCGTTGAAGGCATTGTGGAGACGGATTGGTGGGCAGGTATGTTATTCACGAACATCCAGTTCCTCAAAACTGACGAGCCAATTGAATTCAAAAAGGAAGATGCGTGGCTACAAGTCTTCGAAGTGCCCAATCATCTGCATGCGAAGCGAAAGCTTTCAAGACCGGAATTGACTGCGGGAGTTGAGGCTTTCCCCGAAGATCTGTGGCGGAGAATGGGCGAGACACTTGAACGTCGAAACAGTCAGGCTCCTGGTTCGTATCGTGCGGAAGCAAGAAGGAGGCGGCCATGAGTTCACTCCATCGTTTCGTATCACGCCTCATGGAATGCGCCGTAAAACAGCAGCCCTTGGAAATCTCGGACCTCCCTGAGAGTAGTCGTGAGGAGATAGGCCGCTTGGCCATCCACCACAAGTTGGAGGGGGCACTGAACCGCTCGTCCCCTGAAATGGCGGCGGTAAGTCATTTGAACGCGCTTGTGTACGCGAAGCAACAAGCTTGGCTGGCGCGGCACTCTCCGTTCCTTTCAGAAATTCCTTCATTCACACTAATCCAAGGCTTCTCGCGAAACAACGATTTCTCTCCTCTGATGAGTGCAGGTCGCCGCGGTGACATCGACTTTTGCATTGAGGAGGAAGATGAGGATCGCCTCAAATCAGTCTTTGAAAAGATAGGACTGAGACAGCGCGCTTACATCGGTGGTCGACTTGTTGATCTCGACCAGTACGAGGCGCGAACCCTGTCTCAAAAAATGGGCTACGCTTACAGCAAGGATATGGCTTATAGCACATCAGAGCCCTTTGAATTCGAAGCCGACGAGGAATTTGAATTCGGCGAAGCGTTTGGCGCTCTTCGAAATTTTGATAATCGACTGGAGATTGCGTACGTTCTCGAGAGAACACTTTCGTTCGGCGATAGCGATCGGGCAATTTCAATAGAGGACAGAAACAAGCGACAATACTTGGGCGTTTCAAGTGGGGATGATCACCTACTCGCACTAGCGGCGGCTCTAAGATTCGCGAGAGGAACGCCCAAGGGAGAACATCGACTTCGTCCTGCCGTCGAGTTCATTTGGGCCTTGGCCAGCCCTGAGTTCGAAGTAGACTCGACCGAGTTCCTTCGGTTGGCGAGAAAACATCAGCTTGTTGACGTTGTCGCGAGTGCCGCTGGCACCCTTGCCCTTCTTCACCCCTCAGTGGACGACTTGCTAAGAAGACGAGCGCTTCCCCGGATGAAAGACCTAGTTCTTCAAGAAGAACTACACAAGCAGATCATGGCGGTCTAGCAAAATGAAATCAGTTTTCACGAATATGACCTTTATCAACGTCCTTGTCTTGACGGCTGCGACAGGCGCGTCGGTGGAAATACTAAGGCTTGCGCTTCCGCTTATTGCGTTTGAAATTCGACATTCTTCTGCCGACGTTTCGATATTGCGTGCGGTCTGGTTTATGCCGAACCTAATTCTTGCGATATTTGCAGGAGTTATAAATGATCGTTTTCGAAAGAAATTGCTCATTCGACTGTACATGTACATACAACTGGCATCGATTGTTTTGATGTCCTTTATTCCAGCCGTTTTGAGTTCGTTATTTGCTTTATCGGCTTTGTCATTTTGTTTGATGACCGCCAACTACTCACTTGTAAATTCCCAAAACAGTGTGGTGCAGCAAGCGGTTCCGGCGGCTCAGCTAGTCAATGCCAACGCGTATTTAAGCTCCCAGTTCTCAGTAATTTCCGTCTGCGCACCGGTCGTGGCGGGTCTGTTGGTGGAGTTTAGCCATCAAGCAGCGCTGGTTGTACCCCTAGCCCTGATGGCTGTCGGAACAGTTGCTGCTCTTTTTATGGACCTCGACGAGATTCCAAGCAAAGAACCATTTGTCAGGGCTCTCAAAGATGGATTTCGGGAGTTTGTTGCAAATAGGCCGCTCGTTATGATGTCCGTTTGCATGATGATCGCAAATGGGACTGAAGGGGTTTACACGGCGCTTTTGATTGAGAAGGTCGCCGCGGCGACTACAAATGTCTCATTTGTCTTGGGCACAGCTTTTGCGTTCGCGGGCCTGGGTTCAATTCTCGGATCGGCTCTTACCCCTGTAGTTCGGAAGCGTGTAGGAGTGTGGACGACCTTCTCAGTTCCAATTGGCGCAACAGGCATAATATATTTGATGATAGCGCGCACCGACGGCATCCTTTTACTATGTGCTCTTACCTTCCTCGAAGGAGTAATCTCATCATTGATGATCGTTACACTTTGGTCGTTTCGCCAAGAGACCACTGATCGTAGACTGATGGGGCGGGTCGCGGGCATTACTGGTTCAATTTTTAAGCTCGGAGTTCCTCCAATGATCATTTTGTTTGGCGTAGTAGCTACCAACAAATCGGTTGCGTTTGGTTATACAGCAATTGGAATAATCAACGTTGTTACCTGCCTGTCCGTAAGTATATTGAGTATCAAGATGGCTAAATCGGCTGCGTTTCAAAAATGACCGTATCTGCCGAACTTAAGATGTTAACTGAACTGATGGGTGGATGCCCCCTCCGGTTGGCATCGGAGTATGATGCCTGCCCAGCGCATGGTGGCGCTCACGGAGGAAAGGCAGATGACACAAGTGCAAATCCTGGTTCTGTCGCAATTTTTTTGCTCCTGCCAAGCTATGGCCCAGTCAGTGTCTGTAATTGAGTGAGGCGGCAGCGGATGACGGTCGATTTCAAAGGGGCTCATTTTCCCAAAAGCGTCATCCTGCATGCCGTCTTCTTTTACGTGCGCTACCCCGTCTTCTATCGTGACCTTCAGGAAATCCTGGCCGAACGCGGCGTCTGCGTTGACCATGCGACTTTGAACCGATGGGTTGTTCGCTACGTGCCTCAGATTGCCGCTCAGGCTCAGCTGCGCAAGTGCCGCACGGCCCGTTCCTGGCGTACTGACGAGACCTATATCAAGGTGAAGGGCAAATGGGCCTATCTGTACCGGGCGGTTGACCGCGACGGCCAAACCCTTGATTTTATGCTGTCGGAACGCCGGGATCTGGCTGCAGCGCGGCGGTTCTTTAAAAAGGCCATCACAAGCAACGGCGTTCCGCAGAAGGTCGTCATCGACAAGAGCGGAGCCAATCTGGCTGGCTTACAGGCCATGAACACAATCCTGAAATTCACCGGAACGGGCGACATCATGGAAATCCGTCAGATCAAATACCTCAATAATATCCTTGAACAGGATCACCGCTTTATTAAACGGATTACAAAACCGATGATGGGTTTCAAGGCGTTCCATTCGGCGTCCGCCACCCTGGCAGAGATCGAAGGGGCTCACATGACCCCCAAGAACCAGTTCGCCAATGACAACCGCTCGCTGTTCCAGGTCTTTGCCGAGCTCGCAGCATAACTGCGTCCAGACATAAGCACGCTTCTAGCCTGCCGAAAATTTGCGACAGAACCCAGCATCCTGCTCTGGGGGCGGCCGCTATCGGGCATCTGCGAACACCGCTGAACATGTGGGAGCGCATATGGGCTTTCGTTGCCATCGCTCTGATGCTTGCAACCTATCCCTATAGCGATGAGCTCGGCTTTGCGGCCTGCGCGGCCTTCCGCCGCCGCGTCATCCGGTTGATGGCGGTCTGCATTGCAACAGTTGGCGGCGTGATGAAGATCGCCGCCACGAGCTTCGTTCTCTCCTGGACGCACAGCGTCGAGAATGTGCCGTGGCAGGAGGTCTGGAATGTCACGCCCCTGGGGCTGGTCTTGTCAGAGGCTCGCATCAAAGGCTCCGGTGCAGGCATGGACCCGTCTACCGACGCCGTTCTCAGGTGCGGTTGGTATGTCTATCATCCAAACATTCCCCCGCGTCCTGAAATTGTTCTCGCGGCCTCCGGCATGACAAGCAGAGGCTGGTCCTTTTATGCAGATGGCGGTTGTTTGGAACTGGGTACAACAGAGGAACAACCAATCCATATCCGCCCCTGCAACTAAAACGGTTCCGCCCAGTTCCGAAATGCGCCACTCGATCAGGAATGTAGCCGACGGTTGTGGGTGAGTAAACTCTCACTGAACCGTCGCAATGCAACGGTCCTCACTTCTGCCCAACTTCGGCTGCCGTCACGTTTCATTTCGAGCTGTGGTTCGACTGGAGGAACAACACGTACTTCTGTTGACTGGTATGGTAGTATGGTATATTCGAAATTTGAGGAGCCCATTTATGCAAAGCCCATCATTGCAACCAAAGCACGTCAGTGTCGTCGATCAGCTTTACGCTACGCTGCGGGCTGCCATCATTGATAATGCACTGTCCCCGGGCGCCCGGATTTCCGAGGCCGACGTGGCTCAACAATACGGGGTCAGCCGTCAGCCCGTGCGTGAGGCTTTTATCAAGCTCGCCAATGAAGGACTGCTGGAGGTTCGGCCCCAGCGGGGCACCTTCGTCGCAAAAATTTCACTACCGGCTGTAATGGATGCGCGCTTTGTGCGCGAAGCGGTTGAAGCCGACATCGTCAAGCTTCTGGCCCAATCTCCCGATCAATCCCTGGTTGTCGAATTGCGAGCCCAGCTCGTTCGTCAGGAAAAGCTCGTCGGCGGATCGGCACGCGATTTCATGGAGGCGGATGAAATATTCCACCGCACTCTGGCCGAGGGAGCTGACAAGGCAAAAGCCTGGCGCGTCGTCGTCGAGATGAAGGCCCAGATGGACAGGGTACGGTTTCTTTCCAGCATGCATTTCCCGGTCGATCGCCTCATCTCGCAACATCGCGCGGTGGTCGACGGGATTGCGAACGGCGATCCCGCCCAGGCCGAGCATTCGATACGGATGCATCTGCGGGGAATTCTGAGCGATCTGCCTATCATCGAGCAGGAGCGGCCCGAATATTTTCTGTAGAGCCGCAGTACAGCAGCAATCATATCTAGAGGAGGAAACCATGAAATTTCAGAATCTTACGCGGCTGGCAGCGACCTGTGCCGTTCTCGCCGTCATGGGGGGAACTGCCCTGGCGCAGGAGGTGACACTCAAGCTTGGGCATCTCGCCAATGAAGAGAATATCTGGCACAAGGCGGCGCTGAAATTCGCGGATGAAGTCAAATCCCGTACCGAGGGACGCGTTGCCGTCGAAGTCTATCCGAATGAATCGCTCGGCAAGGAAATCGACCTCATCAATGGCATGCAGCTCGGCACGGCCGATATGACCATCACCGGTGAAAGCCTGCAAAACTGGGCGCCAAAAGCAGCCCTGCTGGCTCTGCCATATGCATACAAATCGCTTGAACATATGGACAAGGTCGCCTCTGGCGAGATCGGCAAGCAGATCGAGGCAGAGATAATCGAAAAGGTCGGCATCCGCCCCCTGACCTATTTCGCACGCGGTCCACGCAACCTGTCGGCCAATCGCGAGATAACCAAGCCGGACGATCTGAAGGGTTTCAAGGTCCGCGTGCCGAACGTGCCG
This sequence comes from Ochrobactrum sp. PL_is501, assembly GCF_055816895.1. NCBI lineage: Bacteria > Pseudomonadati > Pseudomonadota > Alphaproteobacteria > Hyphomicrobiales > Brucellaceae > Ochrobactrum > Ochrobactrum sp. PL_is501. The sequence goes on from NZ_JBVPGR010000026.1 coordinate 13,055, forward strand.
ATCTTTGTTGCCGCATGGCAGTCGCTCGGTGCAAACCCCACCCCGATGGCCTTCTCCGAGGTTTTCACCTCGCTCCAGAACGGCACCATCGAAGGCCAGGAAAACCCGCTCGCGCTTTTCAAGTCCGGCGGCTTCTATGAAGTTCAGAAAGTCATCAACAAGACGGAACACGTCCGTTCGTGGATCTATCTGGCCATATCGGAACGGAGCTGGGGCAAACTCTCGGAAGCTGATCAGGCTGCATTGCAGGAAGCTGCCAACGTCACCCAGGCTTTTGAACGCGAGCTGTTCATTGCGGACGAAAAGGCACTCGTCACCGACCTCGAAGGCCGGGGGGTGAAGTTTGTCGACGTGGATCAGGCTGCCTTTGCCGACAAGGCACGTGACGCCGTCATCAACTCGGTGCCGCAGGAAGTCCGCCCCCTGGCCGAACAGGTTTTCAACGACTGAGCTAGTGGCGCTGCCGGCCCTCCGTCCGGCAGCCGCCCCGTCGAGGATACCATGACAAAACTATTCAAAGGGTTGGAAGGCATATGCCGCCTTCTGATACTGGCAGCATTTCTCATATTGATGGGCGCGGTGCTGTTGCAGGTGTATGCGCGCACGTTTTTGAGCACCGCCCCGGTCTGGACAGAGGAACTGACCAGATTCTGCCTGCTCTATATTGGTGCGCTCGGTGCGGGCCTCGCGCTGCGTAGTGGCGATATGGTCAATGTCGACCTTCTTTGCGAAAGCCTTCCTGGACGTATGCCGTGGCTGCTGCGGCTGGTAAGCGCCACATTGACAGTAATTTTTGCGGCTGTTCTCCTGCCTGCCGCGTGGGATTACACCATGATCGGGAGCCGCCAGACCGCTCCTTCGCTCGGGTGGCGCATGGATTTCGTCCACGCAACGCAGCTCGTTCTTCTGGTCGCTCTGGGCCTCTGGGCCGTGATGCGCATCATTGAGATGCTGTCGGGCCGCCATGACGGGCGCCCCATCCCCAATTCGGAGGAAAACTGATGGGTCTGACCCTTCTCCTTGGCACATTCGTGCTGGGCCTGGCCATCGGCCTGCCCGTAGCCGTGACCCTGGGCCTGTCCTCGATGGCCTATCTTCTGTTCGCAGACATCCCGCTGGTTGTCATTCCACAGAAGATGTATGCGGGGATGGACAGCTTCGTTCTGCTCTGCATTCCGGGTTTCATTCTGGCTGGAAACCTGATGAACTCCGGCGGCATCACGGAGCGGATCATCCGCTTTGCAAATGCCCTTGTGGGCTGGATGCGCGGCGGGTTGGCGCAAGCCAATATCGCAGCCTCGATGCTTTTCGGCGGCATTTCGGGAACCGCCGTCGCCGATGTGGCTTCCGTCGGTGGCATGATGATCCCCGGCATGAAGAAGGTCGGTTATCCAGCCGATTTCTCCGCTGCCGTTACAGCCGCTTCATCGACCGTCGGCCCGATGATCCCGCCAAGCGTACCGATGATTATCGTTGGGTCGCTCTCCGGTCTTTCGGTCGGCAAGCTCTTTCTGGCGGGTGCGGTTCCCGGCCTTTTGATGGGTTTTGCCATGATGGTGACGACCTATTTCATTGCCAAGAAGAAAAACTTCCCCCGCGAGGACTGGAAGGGCGTCCGGGAACTGCTATCCTCGTTCACCGGCGCGATCTGGGCCATCGCCATGACCGCCCTGATCGTGGGTGGCCTGCTGATCGGCATCACGACGCCGACTGAAACGGCTGTGGTCGCGTGTCTTTATGCGGCGGTGGTGGGGCTGTTCGTCTACAGGGAACTGCCGGTAAGCCGAATTCCGAAGATCATCATCGATAGCGCGATCAGTTCGGCTGGCATTCTCGTTCTGGTGGGCACAGCCAATGTGTTCGGCTGGATTCTCGTCGCGGAACGTATCCCGCAGACGCTGGCCGATGCGGTTCTCTCGATCACGGACAACAAATTTCTCGTTATCCTGCTGATCAACATCCTGCTTCTGTTTGTCGGCATGTTCATGGAGACGATCGCAGCTCTGATCATTCTGTTCGTGCCCTTGCAGGCTCTGGCATTGGCAGTCGGTATCGACCCCATTCATTTTGCCTGTTTTGCGGTCCTCAACCTGATGATCGGACTGACGACGCCCCCCGTCGGCGTTTGCCTGTTTGTCGCCTCCAATATTGCGCGACTTCCCCTCTCGCCAGTGATCAGGGCAATCATCCCTTACATCATCACCAATTTGATCGTCCTTCTGATGGTCAGCTATCTGCCGCCGCTGGCGATATGGCTACCCAACACATTGATGCCCTGAGGTGGAAATGACTGAATTGTCGAACACGCGCGTGATCTGTCTTCACGCGCAGGATGATCTGCGGATCGAGAGCCGTCCTGTCGGAACACCGGGGCCGGGCGAAGTGCTGGTTGCGGTCGAAGCAGGCGGGATCTGCGGATCGGATCTGCATTACTGGCTGGAAGGCGGCATTGGAACCATTCGCGTTCGGGAGCCGATCATCCTCGGCCACGAGGCGTCGGGACGCATCAAGGCCCTCGGCGAAGGCGTGACGGGCCTGACGCCGGGCCAGCTTGTCGTCATGAATCCCTCACAGCCTTGTGGCACCTGCAGTTTCTGCCAGCAGGGCTTGCCCCGCCATTGCACCGCTATGCGGTTCAAGGGCTCGGCAATGTACCTCCCGCACGAACAGGGAATGTTCCGCGACCGGATCGTGATTGCGGCTGACCAATGCCTGCCTGTCCCCGATGGGATCGATCCGGGAGCCGCAGCCTGCTCGGAACCGCTGGCGGTCTGCCTCCACGCTGCCAATCGTGGCGAAGCGATTGCAGGCAGCTTTGCGGGCAAGGTCGTCATGGTAACGGGCGCAGGCCCGATCGGTGCCCTTTGCGTGGCGGTTGCGCGACAGCGCGGCGCTTCGGAAATCATTGTGACGGACATTCAGGACGCCACGCTGGCCGTCGCCGCACGCATGGGCGCTGACCATACTGTCAATATTGCAACTGACGCGACAGGGCTCGCCCGCTGGCAGGCAGGCAAGGGCAAGGTCGATCTGGTATTTGAATGCTCGGCCGCAGCGCCGGCCATCAACGACGCAATTTCCTGCCTGCGTCCGCTCGGCACGCTCGTACAGGTCGGAGTCGCCGGACCAACCGTCCTGCCTCTCAACGTCATGGTGGGCAAGGAAATCCAGTTTGTCGGCTCGCAGCGGTTCGATACGGAATTTGCCGAGGCCGTACGCCTGATTGGATCGGGGGCTATCGATCCCCGACCGATCATCACTGCAACCATTCCCTTGATCGAAGCCTTGTCCGCCTTCAGGGCGGCTACAGATCGTTCCCGATCTGTCAAGGTTCAGATTAGTTTCGCTGATGCGTCGGCATCGCACTGAAAACAGAAAGACGAATAAATGAGACAGACCTGGCGCTGGTTTGGCCCCAAGGACCTCGTATCCATCGATGATATGCTGCAAGCAGGGGTCGAAGGCGTTGTCACCGCCCTGCACCACGTGGCGACCGGCGCGGTCTGGTCCCCCGCTGAAATCGAACAGCGACAGACCGAAATTGTCTGGATGAAGAATGGCGATCCTTCCGGGCTGAAATGGGAAGTCGTCGAAAGCCTTCCGGTTTCAGAAGACATCAAGCGACAGACCGGCGACTGGAAGACCCATATCACCAATTGGAAGACATCGATGCGCAACCTGCGTGACGCAGGCATCGAGGTCATCTGCTACAATTTCATGCCGATCCTCGACTGGACGCGTACCGACCTTGCCTACCGGCTTGCGAATGGGGCGACCTGCATGCGCTACGATGCGCTGGATTTCGCTGTCTTTGACCTGTTTCTGCTGGAGCGCAAGGGCGCGTCCGAAAGCTATCAACCCGACCTTATCGAAGCTGCCCACAAGCGTTTTGCAGACATGTCCGAGGCGCGGCGGCTGGAGCTTTCCGGCAATGTCGTATTCGGTCTGCCAGGCGCTGCCGAACGTATGTCGATGGACGATGTGAAGGCGCATCTCGCCCATTACGACAATATTTCGCCAGAGCGCTTGCGCAGCCATTTGATCGACTTTCTGGCAGAAGTGGCTCCGCTCGCGGAAGAAATTGGCGTGCGTCTTTGCTGCCACCCGGACGATCCGCCGTTCCCGCTTCTCGGGCTGCCGCGCATCATGTCCACGGAAGCCGATTATAAAGCGGTCATGAATGCAGTAAACATTCCGGCGAACGGTATCACACTTTGCACCGGTTCACTGGGCGCGCGCGCCGATAATGACCTGCCAGGTATGATGAAGCGCCTGGGTGACCGCGTGCATTTCCTGCATTTGCGCAATGTTGCGCTCGAGGAACCCCATCTTGGCGGTTCGTTCCATGAGGCTGCTCATCTTGAAGGTCATACGGATATGGTGGCAATGATTGCAGCCATTCTGTCGGAGGAAAACCGCCGCAAATCTGAAGGCCGTGCCGACTGGCGCATCCCGATGCGCCCCGATCACGGTCAGGACATTCTCGATGATCTGAACCGACGCGCTCAACCGGGTTATCCATCTATCGGTCGGCTGAAAGGTCTGGCTGAATTGCGCGGGATCATGACCGCCCTCTCCCATCCAGATGTCAGGATCCACAAGTGAAACGGCTTTCGGCAGAGGCAAACCGCGGGGGGCCGGCCAGTTGGCCCGCTTATACCCCCGAAGATCATGGAGTGGGCATCGTTCATCTGGGGCTTGGCAATTTTGCCCGCGCGCATCTCTTGTCCTACACCGATACCGTGCTGGCGCAAAAAGGTGGCGATTGGCGCGTGACGGGCGTGTCCCTGCGGGGAACTGCCGTTGCCGACAGTCTTAATCCGCAGGATGGCCGCTATACGCTGATCACGCGCGGCCTGGTAACGGAGGCGCGGGTGATCGGGGCACTGGATCGGGTACTCTCCGGCCCGAAGGTCGGACAGGATGCCTTGAACGCGATGATATCGCCCGGATGTCGCATCGTCAGTCTAACAGTGACAGAAAAGGGATATGGAATCAGCAGCGACGGGAGGCTGGATCACGCGCATCCAGCTATCGCTGCCGACCTCGCCAATCCGGAGACACCGTCCAGCGTGATCGGCCTTGTCGTGGCAGCGCTATCGCGCCGTGAGGCCGCTGGATTGCCAGCATTTACCGTCCTCAGTTGCGATAATCTCTCGCATAATGGTCAGAAGTTGCGAAATGCAGCACTGGCCTTTGCTCGCGAAACTCACGGTGAGCAGTTGTCCTGCTGGATCGCGGACAATGTCAGCTTTCCCTCGACCATGGTGGATCGGATCACGCCAGCATCGAATGCAGAGACCGCCAAGCTTGCTTTAGAACTGACGGGACGTGAAGATCATGCTGCCGTCGAAACCGAACCTTTCAGCCAATGGGTGATCGAGGACAAATTCTGTGCAGGACGTCCGCAATGGGAATGTGCCGGCGCTCATTTTGTCGACGATGTCGCTCCATATGAAAGTATGAAACTGCGAATGCTGAACGGGGCCCATTCGATGCTTGCCTATAGCGGACAGCTCTCCGGCAAGAAGCTGGTCCGCGATGTTATGGCCGATCCGGAGCATGCTGCACTCGTCCGTCAACACCTTGCTGCGGCTGCAGCGACTGTAAACGGACTGTCCATTGATCTCGAAGCCTATGCTGCGGCTCTTATCGAGCGGTTTACCAACCCTGCTATAGCCCATTCCACCGCGCAGATCGCGATGGACGGGACGCAGAAACTGCCACAACGCATCACCGCCCCGGCGCTGGACGCACTGGCATCGGGCAAGCCCTACAGACCCTTTGTCTTTGCTCTCGCTGCGTGGCTTGCCTATCTGGCTCGAAAGGGGAACGACGTCCACCCAGTTTCATTGAATGATCCCAAAGCCACTAAGCTTTTGAACGGATTGAAAGATATCGAGACATCGGAGGGGATAGTCCGTGCGGTTGCCTCTGTGTGCCCGGACATCCTTCCCGAAGCACTGACAGATGGCGTGTTCGGTTCAACTCTGCGGGACACGCTTCATGCAATCCAGTCGGAAGGGATCTTGACGGCTATCAAACGGGAGGCTGCAGAGGCCACTTGATCGTTAATAGCATAGTTCGGAGTCGGCGCGTGAAACATTGACACTGTTAAAGAGGTATTGCTCCCTGTTTGTCCGTGACATCGATTCTGGCCTTGGCTCGACCCTCGAGTTTCGTAGATGGATATCGACTATATTTAGTTTGGCGCATGTCGGGTTTTCGCGAGAAACGAAAGACAGCTACTGACCAATCTATGATTGCCAGCCAAGTCATCGAATTCTAACGCCTGGAATGGGGCCGTTATTGGAGACCGGAATACTTCAAACTTGCACGAATTCTATCCAACTGACTAATGATCACTGCTATGCCGAAACAAATAGATCCAAGCCCAAATGATAATGTACCAAGCATCAGTCGTTGTAATGACGACGCATCAACAATGAATAACAACCCAATTGGGATCTGAATCAATCGAAGAATGAAAACCAAGAACTTCATTATTTTTATCCGCCTGTTCTGTTTCGATATTGAACAACGCAAGTATCGAGGCAGTCGGCCGCCAAAATAGACGATTGCATCACTTAACAACAGCGCAATCGAATTTGATGGCATCAATCTCCCCTGAAGCGACGTTATATTCACTTACCTGGAGAAATGAACATATATAGATATTTTCTTCATTCTGGAGAAAAACGTAGTTACCTGTTGACGACTTGATTTCATATCCTTTCTCGACGAGATCCAGAATGGTTGGCTTTCGTTCAGCATTGGCTAAGGAAGTTAGCGCAAGGGTGACGATAACGGTATTGAACAAGATTTTCATTTTATTCCCATGATATACACAAGGATCAAACGGACGTTAAATAGACCGATAGAGTACCTAAAATCTGTTTTGATGTCGCACAACAAAAAAGACGTGAAAGTCGAGCTATGAACAGGATATCTGTAGGCGTAGTATGTTCCCGGTAGACAAGCCCCGCCTCATGAGGTGGATTTCGATGGGTGGCACTGTTGTCTTGCTTTTGTCAGCTTGGTAACATTCACGCTTTTGCGAGCATCAGTTTTGTATCTACCGGCGAGAAATCCACCTTCCCGAACACAACAAATGATTGCTATTGTCTTGGCAACTTATGAGGGATTCGATGCGTCTTGGTAGCTTCTCCATTCGAAACTTACGGCGTCTGAATGATGTGTCCGTTGATTTCGAAAGCAAGGAAACTGTTTTTGTTGGCCCGAACAACAGTGGCAAGACCCTCTGCGACGGCTACCATTCGCAACTTTCTCGGGAAACGGGAACCTTAGGATCTTGATGTTTTCGAAAGACGCGGAAGCGGCTAAAAAAAGAACTGATCGAGCGCGTTCTGTTCCAGGACGGCCAGGTTTCAATTTTGTAAGTACCGGACAGATCCTTATGCTGATTGAATTTTTCACATTGATCGTTTTCGGGGTCGGCACAAGATTAGTTCAAAATCGTACGTTTAGGTCGAACGAAAAAGGAACGCGTTATTCTGCTGCCTTTAAACGTTGCCGCCACATATGATCACCCAAAGTCTGCGATATGAACTTGGAAGTCCTTGCTCGGAAATCGCAGCTAATGCCAATGCTCCGCTCGGCTCCGCCTGTATTCCGGCTTCGCGAGCCATAAGCGCTTGCGCTTCAATGACGCCTGCGTCTGATGCTGCAAGTGTACGGACCCCGATTTTCTGCAGAATGCTAAAAGCAAGAGAGCCTATTTCGGTAACTCTCAAAGCGTCACATATGGTCTGCTCTTGTGCTACGATCTCCACAGGATGCGACACGTTAAAAGCAGCATACAGGCGAGGATAATGCTCAGGCTCAGCTACATAGATATCATTTTCGAGTCCACTGATCCGTAGCCCTAATGATGTTGCTGCCGCTAAACCGCCGCCGCCGCAAGCGACGACAATAGCATCGTCAGGAGAACCATCATCCTTCATTGCACGAGCTAGCTCAACGCCAAGGGAACAGCTACCGACAAGCATCGATGCGTCCCTGAATGGATGCAACAATGGTAAACCCCGCGCTTTTGCTTCCAGTTCCGCACGATCAACAAAGTCCGGTCGTGGTACGAGAAGGACTTCCGAACCAGAATTCAGGGCCATTTCTCGCTTTGCAGCAGGTGCATCGTCAGGCATTACCACCGTCGCAGGAATGCTAAGCTTTGATGCAGCCAGCCCCACGGCTATTGGGAAGTTTCCGGAACCGCAAGCAACAACGCCTTCCGGATGTTTGCTAACTCCGAGTATGGCTCCCCTATATTTGAAGGATCCTGCATGCTGTCGTGTTTCATCTACTAGCCGGATTTCCTTGGAGTTCTTTGCTACGGGAGTCAGATCGGCAAACTGGACGGGCGCGCTGTGGTTTAGAACAAACTCGATATCGGTTTCCAGGCTTTCCGAGAGCATTTGTTCGCTTAGCGAGAAGTGATCCATTTGCTGCAAACTCTGATGTCTGTGGAAGAAAAATCAACGATTGGTGAGATGGCCCAAAAATTAGGCTTTTGACCTTTCGAGTTCGAAATAGGTGCATAATTCATCTCGGCCACGAGCGGGCGCAAAGACAAGCTGCTCACCAGTCCTGTGCATTCCAAGTTTCATTAGGAGATTATGAGAAACGGTATTTTCGGTTTGGGCACCAGCTCGCATAGAGTGAGTTTTTAATTCTTCAAAACAGGCAGCAATCAGGCCTTGGGCAGCTTCATACCCAAATCCCATGCCGTGAACTTCTTCAGAAAGCCAATAGCCGATTTCGCCAATTCGCTTTCCACCCAATTCTCCAAAATCGACTTTGATCCAGCCAATAACCTGATTGTCAGCTTGGTTCACGATTACCAGTGGAAGCGTGCGTTGTTCCGAATGTCCAACAAGCGCTTTATCAATAATCCTATTTACTGCTTCTTGCGTAAGAGGGAATGGCCAAACTGCTACCCACCGGCTGATCGCAGGTGTCATTAATTTTTGAAGTGCAGCGCTATCTGACAACCTTACCAGACGCAGTTCCAGGCGCTCAGTAAGCATTTTGAACGATTGCAACGGTTCATTTTTCATTCATTTTCCCAACGCTTTCAGCAGCCTGATTTCGGATGCGCATGATCGTTTGTCTGCTCGTGGCAAACTTTCGTGCAATAGCTGAAATACTTATTCCTGCTACCAGATCAGTATGCACGGCCAGTTTTTGTATATCGCTAAGTGTCGATGGGCGCCCCAGAGATTTCCCCTCTGACTTGGCTCGCTTGAGGCCAGACTGCGTGCGCTCAATCAGCAGATCGCGCTCGAACTGAGCCACAGCGTTGAGAACATTCATAGTCATCGTACCGGCTGAACTGGTTAGGTCGGCGCCGCCCAATGCGAGGCAATAAACCCTGACGCCCATTTCTGCGAGCGCTTTGACGGTGCTGCTGACATCGATAGCATCACGACCAAGTCGGTCGAGCTTGGTAACGATCAGAATGTCGTCGGCCTCCATCTTATCCAACAGCCTTGAGAAGCCACGGCGCTGCGCAATTGCCGTACTGCCGGAAACCGTCTCGGTGACGATCCGGCGGGGCTCCACATGAAAGCCGGCAGCTTTAATTTCCTGAATCTGGTTCTCGGTAGTCTGTCCGGTTGTCGAGACGCGGACATAGGCAAAGGTGCGTGGCATTGGCTCGATTTCGTCCGAATAGGATGTCCGAAATATTCACTCTGTACGAAACTAAGTCAAGATAATTTGTGGACAGGGTGTTTTTCCCCTGTACGCAATCGGACGATTCCGTACAGGGGTAGACCGGTAGTCCAGAGTTACGAGAGTAAAGAATGGTCAAGCGGACGCTTTTAAAAATCCAGGATCGACATGAGCTTTTCGACATTCCTACCGACGAAGATAGTTTGATCAGGCATTATTCGCTTTCACCAGCGGATCGCTTGGAAATAGAGCTTCGCCGGCGCAAGCAAAATCAGCTTGGCTTTGCGGTGCAACTTTGCCTGATGCGCTACCCTGGAAGAGCGCTCTTGCCGAATGAAGTTCCGCCACCGATGCTGCTCAACTATATTGGCGAGCAGATCAACGTGGATCCAATGTTATTTAATTTATACGCAACGCGTGAGGAAACCCGACGCGAACATATCGGACATTTGCAGCGCTATCTCGAGCTGCGGAGTGCAACCGCTGAAGACCGTCGCGCCGCGTTGCGTGCGGGCATTGAAGCAGCCTCCCAAACAGATAAAGGGTTGCCGATAGCAAAAGCGATTATCGCCACATTCCGTGAGCGATGTGTTCTCCTACCGGTAGTGAATATGATCGAGCGTATGGGACTGGCAGCACGTGCCATCGCTCGTCGGCGCGCAGAGAGTGCGCTCATTGCTGATCTCACTGATGAAAAGCTGGAAGCTCTTGATATCCTATTGGACGTTGACCCGGCGATTCGTCAGACGCGGTTCAATTGGTTGCGGTCAGCTCCTGATGCCCCGGGAGCAGGCAATCTGATTGGAATGACGGAGCGCATAGCGTTCCTACGCCATCTTGAGATCGATCCCCAACTGCAACTTCGCATTCCCGCCGGTCGGTGGGATCAGATGATCCGCGAGGGCGATGCCACTCCGGCCTGGCTTGCCAGTGACTTCAGTTCCAGTCGTCGACGCGCTACAGTTGTGGCTCAGCTTATCAAGCTCGGCCAGAAGCTCACCGATGATGCGGTAACGATGTTGTCCGTTGTATCAGGAGTTTCCGACAGGCAACTGGTTCAGCAAGGCAAACAGAATGGCTGAAAGTATCGCCGCGGCGGGAACCGTTACCACCCATGCAGCGGCAATCGTCAGCGCGTGTGAGCGACGAACCAGCTTGCGGCGGCGACGCTCTTCAACCGGGATGGATTCAAGCGGCAGGGCCTGACGAGCCTTTTTCAACCGGCGTTCCGTATCCCATTCGCGAAAGAACCCGACGCCAAAGATTGCACCGATAGCGATGTGGGTCGAACTGACCGGCAATCCGAGCCAGCTCGCCAGAATGACGGTGATTGCGGCGGAGAGGGACACACAATAGGCCCGCATCGGGTTGAGCTTGGTAATCTGGTTGCCGACCATTCGAATGAGTTTGGGGCCAAACAGGCACAGGCCGAAGGAAATGCCGCTTGCGCCGATCAGCATGACCCAGAGCGGAATCTCGACGCCATCGTTCAACGCGCCGGTCTGCGACGTCTGGACGATCGCCGCGAGCGGTCCGACAGCATTGGCCACATCATTTGCGCCGTGGGCGAAGCTCAACAGCGCCGCCGAAACGACCAACGGGATGCTGAACAGCACTTTGAGTGACTTGTTGCGGTTTTCGAGCCCCAGCGACTGGCGGCGAATGACCGGGATCAAGGTTAGCCAGCTTGCAAGCCCGAAAGCCAGGCCGATGAGCAAGGCTACCCCAATCGACACATCGACCAGTTGCTTCAGCCCCTTCATGATCAGATATGTTGCAAAGGTTCCAGCCATAAGGCCGACAAGGATGGGCACCCATACGCGCGCTGCCGCGATTTTGTCTGCACGATAGACAATGCGGGCCTTGATCAGCCACAGAAAACCGGCAGCGACGATCGCACCCAACACGGGCGAAATAACCCAGCTTGCCGCTATGGCGGCCATCTGCGACCAGTTCACCGCTCCAAAGCCTGCCGCAACGATGCCCGCGCCGACGACGCCGCCGACAACCGCATGGGTGGTCGAAACCGGAGCGCCGATCCACGTCGCAAGATTGACCCAGAGCGCCGAGGCGAGCAGCGCCGCCATCATCGCCCAGATGAACATGACGGGGGTTGCGAGCGTATCGGGCGCAATGATGCCGGTTGCTACTGTCGAGACGACATCCGCGCCTGCAATAAGCGCGCCCGCACTTTCAAAAACGGCGGCAATGGCAATCGCGCCGCCCATGCTCAGCGCATTGGCGCCCACTGCCGGGCCCATGTTGTTGGCAACGTCATTGGCGCCGATATTCAACGCCATGTAGGCGCCGAAGACGGCTGCGGCCACAACGATGAGCGTCTGACTGGTCTGGCCGAGCAGCATCGCCGCTCCAAGCCCGGCAAGCATGATAAAAACAAGAGCGATGCCGGGTGCCACGAGCGGACGGGAAACGTAGCTCGCCGCCGTTTCCAGCTTGACGAAGCGGCCGAGGTCGCGATCCAGAGTCTCTAAATGCCGAGCTTCGAGATCTTCGTTTGCCATGATTTACTCTTGATTTCTAACGTTGCGTACCGGTTCAGGCGGCCGCCGGGGAATGATCCATTTCAGGAATGTGACAGGTGTTTAAATGCGGGGCCTTTGAAAAGTCAATGATTCGAGTCTGTGCCGTTTGTGAGGTGCTTGGCTATCGCTTCGGCCCTCCGCCTTGGGCCGGCATTGCTGACCCTGTCGGCCGACCGCTGAATGCGGCCTTGCGCGGGAAGGGAAAAACTGGATCAGGCTGTTGCCAATTAATTTGTTGCACGACCTTGTTTTGAACAAGATGTGCACCTATATGGCTGTCATAGGCATTGCTCAAGAGCGCTGGAACGCGTCTGTCGCTCGCAATAGCCTTCATCGCTTGATGCTTTTGACCACGGATGTACTGGCACTGGTAGGAAAGCGATGATGAGGAAGGTCGGTGCGTTTTCGCCCCGGCCTTTTTTGTTGCCTGCGATTTCCGAGAGAAAAGCCGGACGGCCTGCCTGGAGGTTTCAGCAGGCCGTCCGGTTAAAGCGTATATGCATTAGAAATCAAGCAGCGAGTGCTTCGTCTTCCGAGGTCGGGACTTCAGATATCGTCTTCAGGACCTGCGAAGCGATCTGGTACGGGCAGCCCTGCGAGTTCGGGCGGCGATCTTCCAGATAGCCGCGATAGCCATCCCTGACGAACGAGTGCGGAACACGGATCGACGCGCCACGATCGGCGACGCCGTAGGAGAACTTGTTCCACGGAGCGGTTTCATGCTTGCCGGTCAGGCGCATGTGGTTGTCCGGGCCGTAAACGTCGATATGGTCCTGCAAATTCTTCTCGAACTGCGCCATGAGCGCCTCGAAATAATCCTTGCCGCCCACTTCACGCATGTATTTGGTCGAGAAGTTGCAGTGCATGCCCGAGCCGTTCCAGTCGGTGTCGCCGAGCGGCTTGCAGTGGAATTCGATGTCGATTTCATACTGTTCGCAAAGGCGAAGCAGGAGATAACGGGCGATCCACATCTGGTCGGCGGCGTTCTTTGAGCCCTTGCCGAAAATCTGGAATTCCCACTGGCCCTTGGCCACTTCCGCATTGATGCCTTCGTGATTGATGCCGGCATCAAGGCAAAGATCGAGATGTTCCTCAACGATCTTGCGGGCGATGGAGCCGACATTCTTGTAGCCGACGCCGGTGTAATACGGACCCTGTGGGGCAGGGAAGCCCTGTTCCGGGAAGCCGAGCGGACGGCCATCCTTGTAGAAGAAATATTCCTGCTCGAAACCGAACCATGCATTGTCGTCCTCAAGCACGGTTGCGCGGCTGTTGGACGGATGCGGGGTGACGCCGTCCGGCATCATGACTTCGCACATCACGAGAGCGCCGTTCTTGCGCGCGGGATCAGGATAGATCGCGACCGGCTTCAAGACGCAATCTGAGCTGCGGCCTTCGGCCTGCATCGTCGAAGAGCCGTCGAAACCCCAGAGCGGCAATTGGTCAAGCGTCGGGAAAGCGTCGAATTCCTTGATCTGCGTCTTGCCGCGCAGGTTTGCAGCCGGCTTGCACCCATCGAGCCAAATGTATTCGAGCTTGTACTTGGTCATCGCTAGTCTCTCTGTCATCCTCGGTTGATCCATCACCACAAGTCATGCGGTGTCGCGCGGCTCGGTGTTCGATTTAAGAGAAGCAAGGACCGTGCCAGTTTTGAATCGGGTGAGTTTTCAGGGCGGAAAAGGCAAGCGCGACCGGGCGGGCAAGATTTGCGCAACGCAAGCGGAGATTATCTGCTCAAAAAACAGGCAACGGACCAGAATTTCATCACGTCTTCGGTGCAGGCCTTCATCAATGCTGCGGAAACCACCGTATTGGGCATCGCGGCGCATTGGCCATGCGGACGAGAATGCCGGCCTTGTTCAGACCGGCATGGGATGAGGGGAGATTCGGCGGTGATGTTGTCATCCGGTGTTCTGGCAAGCCGCCGGCCGAATGCGTTGCCTCAGACATTCGCGTTTTTGCGCATGTCATCAAGCTGTCTTAGAGACGAAAACAGCGATTCCCGATCGCGGAGATGCTCTTCGTAGAGAGACAGGAAAATGGCGTTCGTTGTTTCATGCGGCCCGGGTGCGGACCGAGCGCGGTGCAGGCTGCTATTGGCCTTGCGCTTGGCGTCTTCGACTTTCGCCTGCAATTCCTGAAGCATGCGCGAATTGCCAAACGCATGAAAACCGGCTTCCGGTGCGCCCGAGGCGACGGTATTGGATGTCGAGTGAATCATGGTCTGCATCTCCGATGGCAAGATATGGTGCTGATCGTGACGTCCGTTTATGATATAATCGTGGTGCAAACCGTACGAAATTACACTCTTGTGATGGTATGTTTCGGGCGCCGCTTTCAGGATAATTCCATTTCGTGCTGAAAAAACTTCTAGCACTGCAGGCGCTTTGGAAACGAGGAACTCAATGCCAAAACCTCCAAGGAACAGGAAAAAAACTCACGGTCCAGCTGGAAGCGAACAGATCAGCCCGCGTGCCTTCGCAGCCTTGAAGGGGCATCAATCAGCGTCGTGATTCATGAAAGGGAGCATATCGACGGTGTCGATTGTCGTTGGCTCGACGGGATTACCGTCTGGCTTGGCAAAAATTATCACCCACAAACAGTAGATCAGAAATGCCGCCACGCCGATCGCTAGCAGGCTGACAAATATGAGTGACCAATCCAACATGCCTGGCACCTTGGCCCAGTTTGCGCGCTAACTCAACCATCTAAAATTTGCTTGCGCGAAGGGAGCGACACCCGGTTAGCGGGTTCACTTCTTGTGGGTCTCGATCCAGGTGATGCCGAAGACGACCGCGCTGACGGCCAGGATCGCCGCTATCTCAATCCAAAAAATCAACTGCATGGCCATGTCCTCCAGCATGGTTAACAAGAACCCGGCGAAAAGGTTTCATTCACGCTGACGTCACCTGGCAGCGGATGGATGGCTATCGCACCTCACGGGGCGCTCACAGCGTCCGCGATGCCGCCGCAATCGAACTGTCCCGAATATGGGCAGCGTTTCGATATGCGCGCGGAGTGAGCCCCGTTTCCAACAAGAAATAGCGGTTGAAGTTGGAGAGATTGTTGAAGCCCGCTTCAAAACAAATATCGGTTATTGCAAGATCCGTTTCCACCAGCAAGGTTCGCGCCCGCCACACCCGAACAGAACGGCTGTAAGTCGAAAACGTCATGCCTGTCAGCCGCTTGAAAGCGCGGGAGAAAGATGCTGTGTCGAGGCCGACAGCTTCGGCGACATCCTGCATCTGGCGGTCAGGGTTGGATTGCAGAATCTGGATCGCCTGATCGATACGCCGATGCCGCTTGTCGGAGGCTTCGCTATAGAGCGATACGAAATGCTCGCTGGCAAGGGGCCGCTTTTGCCCAGCGCTATCGATCGCATTCAATATCTCAAGAAAAAGGCCCAGGCCCGCAGCATCCGACTGCCGGTGCAATGCCAGTATCATTTCCCCGATATCGAGCGCTTCGTGACCTGTGATTTCGATCCCCCGGCGGGATAATTCTTTCAGGCGATGCAGCACTTCGAATTCAGGGCAAACCGACCGAACCTGAATAAGTGCATCGGCATTGAACTGGAGTACGAGATCACGGCCCGGAATGGATGCCGCACCCGGCGTAATCCAGTTATGGGGCAGGTTCGTCCCGGTCAGGACGAGATGGCCGGGCTGAAATGGCCCCACGTAATCGCCAACATAGGCCAGACCCTGTGCTTGAGGGATATAATGGATTTCCCACTCAGGATGATAGTTCCAGATGCATATCGGATTGGGATAGTCGTCGCGGCGGATGAGATAGGACTTCCCGCCCGGCAGCGTGATGCGCTCTCGCGTGGCAGCATAGGCATTCGGCAGGGAGGACGAGTTTGAGGAACTGTCCGGCGCCGGTTTTGAAATCAGCTATCTGAACGAGAATGACCGCCGCGCCAAGTCACAGGCGGATGCATCGACCGTAGGCAGCTACAATGTCTACTATGTCGATGAAGCCAATCTCGCATTGTTTGCATCGTCGGGCTGGATCGTTCCGCTCGAAGGCTTTTATCCCAAGGAATATGATTACGACGATTTCGACGCAGGCATGCGTGCGGCTGCCACTTATGACGGCAAGCAGTGGTTTGCACCCGTTCAGGGCGGCGGCGACCTGATGGTCTATCGTACCGATCTGCTCGAAAAGGCTGGCCTCCAGCCCCCAAAGACCTGGGACGAATACAAGGCTGCCGTCGCCAAGTTGCATGACCCGGACAATGGCGTCTATGGGACCGCATTGCGCGGACAGCGCGGCTCGGGCGCCAATGTCTGGCGGTGGATGCCGCTGTTCAAGGCAAATGGCGGCGAATGGTTCAAGGATGGCAAGCCTGCTTTCAACTCGGACGCGGCAGTGAAGGCAACTGAGGAATATCTCGATCTTTTCAAATATTCCGCTCCCGGCACCCAGACGGGTTCGTGGGACGAATCCACCGGTGCTTTCCGGGCAGGTAAGGTAGCAATTATCATTGAATCGGCTCCCCTTGGCGGCATGTCGGTCGATAAGGCGCAGAGCCAGGTGGCGGACAAGGTCGCTTTCGCTGTTCCGCCAACGCCTCTTCCGGGAGCTGGCTACGCGCATGGATTTGCAATTGCGTCCAAGGCCAATGCGACGGACGAGGATAAGGCTTGCGCCGGCCTCTTCGTGGCATGGGCGACCTCCAAGGAGCAGGAAGCCCGTCGTCTGGCTGCGGGGCAGCCCGGTGAATTGACACGCACCAGCACCTATCGAAGCCCGAAATATGCCGAGACGTTCGGACAGAACCTTGCAGATGCAATGGCCGCTACCGGCGCCCGCACGACGGTAACTTTCTGGCAGGACGCGCGCTGGCAGGAACTGGGAAATCAGTGGGGCATCATGCTGGAAGAACTTATCACCGGCAGCCGCAAGGATATCAAAGCGACGCTCGACGAGCTTCAGTCATTCGCTGAGAAGCTCTAGGCATCGCGCGTTCGGGGCGGTTTCGCGGCCACATCGGTCGAAACCGCCCCGCCTCCCAAGATGGGTACTGCCCTGAAAGCCACGTGCGGCTGACGCTGCCGGGCCGTCCCAGTCACCGCCTTCAGACAAGGAATGTTCATGCAACGTGGACGCTCGCTCCCATATCTTTTCCTTGGGCCAACCCTGCTCATTCTCGTCATTCTGGCGCTGGTTCCGACCGTTTTTGCGATTACGATTTCGCTGCAGAACAGGACCTTGTCACAGCCAGTGGCTGAATATGTCTGGTTTGCGAACTATGCCGCTCTGCTCAGCGATCCGCGTTTTCTCAACGCATTGTGGGTTTCGCTGAAATGGGAAGTCCTGACCGTGGCACTTACCATGCTGACCGGCATCGGACTTGGTATTGCGATGTTCGAAGCCGCCAGCCCGCGCTTGCGAAATCTTCTTTGCGTCCTGTTCATTATCCCTGTGTTGTTGCCGCGCGTCTGCGCAGCATTCGTATGGAAGTTTGCTTTCCATCCGCTTTACGGCGCCCTGACCTGGCCTGTCCGTGAACTGACTGGGGCTACGCCCGATATACTTTCCACGCCAGCCGGGGCGCTCCTTGCCGTTGCTTTCGTGGACGTCTGGCAATGGGGTCTGTTTTTCGCGGTCATCATCCTGAAACTGCTCGAAGCGTTGCCGGTCCAGCCTTTGGAAGCGGCTCGCATCGATCGCGCCAAAAGGTGGGAAATCCATCGCTTCATCACCCTTCCGATGCTCAAGACGCCGCTGATCAGCCTTCTGCTCGTCAAGGCCATCGAAAGCCTGCGTTCTTTCGATCTGGTTTATGTCATGACGCGGGGCGGTCCCGGCATCTCGACCGAAACGCTTGATATGTATGCCTATTCGCAAGGTTTCATCGAGTCCGGAAAAATCTCCTACGCCTCGTCGATGGCCGTCATCATGATGCTGCTGACCATCGTCATTTTCACTGTCGCCTGGAAAAGACTGAACCGATGAAGATTTCGACCTTCCTTCTGCGCGCGGTCCTTGTCTTTGCGGCAGCGCTTGTTGTGTTGCCATTGCTGTGGACCCTGCTCAACGCGTTCAAGACCAACGCCGATCTTCTGGTCAGCACGCCGAAAATTCTCTTTCAGCCCGTATGGGACAATATGAGCTATGTGCTCAATCGTCGTTCGGTTGCGCGTGCGCTTACGAACTCGCTTATCATCTGCTCGGCGGCAGTCGTCATTGGCGCTCTGATTGGCGTACCCGCAGCCTATGTGATCGCGCGATACAAGAACCGTATAACAGCCGAAGCTCAGTTCTTCGTTCTGTCCTTGCGTTTTCTGCCGCCGGTGGCAGTGGCCATTCCGATGCTGGTGATCTGGCTCTCGCTTGATCTCTACGACAGCCGCCTGTCTCTCATCGTAACCTATCTGATCATTACTGCATCGATTACGATCTGGTTGTCGGTTCCCGCGTTCGAGCGGGTGAGCCTCCATGTCGAGGAAGCGGCCCGGGTCGATGGATTGGGACGTTATGGAACTTTTTTCCGAATTGCCCTGCCTATAGCCCGATTTCAGATATTCGGCGCCATCGCTTTTTCCTTCGTACTGGTCTGGAATGAATTCCTGCTGGCAATGATGCTGACGACGTCTCGCGCCAAAACATTGCCGATCATAGCTTCTGAAATGTCACAGCTCGGCATGAATGTGCCATGGGGCATTCTCAATGCCGCTGTCGTTCTTCTCTCCCTTCCGCCCTTAATTCTGCTTGGGCTTCTTGCTGGCGGATTAAATGCCGTCTTCACCAAAAAACAAAATCAGGAATGATCCGATGAAAGCACTTGTTCTGGAACGCATCGGCGAATTGAATCTGCGCGACATTGAATTGCCAACCGACATGGGGCCGGATGACGTTCGCATCAAATTGCACACTGTAGGCGTGTGCGGGAGCGATGTGCATTATTACACGCACGGGCGTATCGGGGATTTTGTGGTCGATCAGCCCATGGTGCTCGGTCACGAGGCGGCAGGCACGGTGGTCGAGGTTGGCGGGAACGTGAGGCATCTCAAGCCGGGGGATCGGGTCTGCATGGAGCCGGGCATTCCAGATCCGCTCTCGCGCGCTTCGAAGCTTGGCCTCTATAATGTCGACCCTGCCGTGCGTTTCTGGGCAACGCCGCCCGTCCACGGAGTCCTTTGCCCCGAAACGGTTCATCCTGCAAATTTCACATATAAGCTGCCGGACAACGTCTCTTTTGCAGAGGGCGCGATGGTCGAGCCCTTTGCGGTCGGCATGCAGGCGGCAACGCGCGCGCGCATCAATCCGGGCGATACAGCCGTCGTGACCGGCTGTGGGACAATCGGCATCATGGTTGCACTTGCGGCCCTGGCAGGAGGCTGTTCCCGCGTTCTGATCTCGGATTTTTCGGAAGCCAAGCTGCAAATTGCAGAAACTTATGACGGCATTACCGGCATCAATCTTGGCGAAACCAACATCGTTGAAGCGGTCAATGATGCTACCGAAAATTGGGGGGCGGATATCGTCTTTGAATGTTCGGGAGCCGCAGCAGCCGTCCGGGACTTGTTCAAGATAGTGCGCCCCGGTGGCGCGGTTGTGCTGGTTGGCCTGCCTCCCGAACCCGTCCCGTTCGACATTTCGGCAGCGACGGCACGGGAATGCCGGATCGAGACGGTCTTCCGCTATGCCAATGTGTTCGATCGCGCTCTCGCACTGATCGCCGCAGGCAAGGTTGACCTCAAGCCGCTGATCTCTGGAGTGTTTCCATTCGAGCAATCCATTGCCGCTTTCGATCGCGCGGCAGAAGGTCGTGCGACAGACATCAAGCTGCAAATCGTCCTGGACGGGGAGAAAAACTGATGTCCACCGTGGAATGTCGGTCCATATTGAAGCGATATGGCGCGCAGGAAGTCATCCGGGATTTCAATCTTGAAATCAGCGATCATGAGTTTGTAGTTTTCCTTGGGCCCTCCGGCTGTGGAAAATCCACGATCTTGAGAATGATTGCCGGGCTTGAGGAAATCACAGGAGGCGATCTTCTGATCGGCGGCCAACGGGTGAACGATCGCGATCCGGGTGACCGCGGTATTGCCATGGTGTTCCAGAACTACGCGCTTTATCCGCATATGACTGTTCAGGAGAATATCGTTTTTGGGTTGGAGCGCGCGGGTATACCGAAGCAGACGATAGCCGAGAGGCTGAAGCCGGTCGTGGCCGCTCTGGGACTTGAAGTCTATCTGGGACGCAAGCCGTCCGAGCTGTCGGGCGGCCAGCAACAACGCGTCGCAATCGCCCGCGCGATGATAAAGACGCCCGAAGTATTCCTCTTCGACGAGCCGTTATCCAACCTTGACGCAAAATTGCGCGGAAGCCTGCGGGTCGAGATCGCCAATCTCCATCGCGAACTGAAGACGACCAGTATTTATGTCACTCACGACCAGCTTGAAGCCATGACATTGGCGGACCGGATCGTGCTGATGAAGGATGGGCGCATAGAGCAGATGGGAACGCCCGAGGAAATCTATGAGGCCCCCGCGACGCTTTTTGCCGCCGGATTTATCGGTACCCCCAATATGAATTTCTTCGAGCTGAACGCGGACGAGGAGAAAATTGCCGACGAAACCATAAGCCTGCCGCGTCCTTCCGGCTTGAAGCCGGGTCCGGTAACAGTCGGCATCCGTCCGGGAGCATTCCGGCTGAACGAGGCTGGAGGCCAAATTCGCGGCGAGATCGAACGCAACGAATTTCACGGAGAGAACCGCCTGGTTACAATTCGGGCCGGTAAACATATCTTCAGTATCGCCGTGTCTACTTCCGTGCGCCTGCGGGAAGGGCATAATGTCGGGCTCGATGTGATGCCGAACAGCTTGCATCTGTTCGATACGCAAACCGGCTTGCGTAGCTCAATATCCGGCGGGTAGCAGGATGGAACTCAATTCTATCCCTGCGCTATTCAGGCAAAAAAGCGGCCTTTGGAAACCGCTTTTGTTGATTGCTCCCGCTCGCACGTTTTCTTGGCGCAGTTAGCGCACTTCGAGTACTTCGCCGGTGCGGCGATCTATGACTACGCGCATCTCATCGTCGCGACGGTCTATTCCTCGGACAACATAAACGTTCCTGCGCCTTGAGATGCTTTCGACTTCGTCCATCCCTTCGCTGCGCGCGATTCTGGCGGCCCTGCGTTCGCTGATTTCCTCGCGGCCGTAGCGTCGATTCCCGTCCGGATTGACCTCTATACCGTTGGGACTGATTTCAATGCTCTGCGCATGTGCGGGAACAGTTGGAATGAGAGCCGACAGTACCAAAACTGCGATTGCCGGAAACTTGTACATGGCAGTTATCCTTGCTGGTTTCACGCCCGCCGTCGACATCAACCGATAAGTCCGCCGCCGGTTCCCATCGGGGCAGTCAACTCCTCCTAACACTCCGAAGATATTGTGATGAGAAGTGTCATCGGTCTTGCTGTGTCAAGTCGGTCATGGCACCCTGAAACCGTGAACGTTTCCCTCTATCTTGCCGTCTTGACAGTATTACATTCACGGCACTAGGCTGCAGTAACACGGCAGATTTTTACTGAAGTGAGGGGAGGAATTCATGACTAAAAGTTCAATTATTACAGGACTGGGTCGGGTTTCAATTTCACGGCGCCAGTTTATAACATCGAGCGCACTGGGCGCCGGTGCTCTGCTTCTACCGTCCTTGCCGTCTTTCGCGGCGGACAAGCCCAAAGTCGGTCTGGTCATGAAGTCGCTCGCCAATGAGTTCTTCAAGCAGATGCAGGCAGGCGCCGAGGATTATGCCGCCAAAAATACCGACAAGTTCTCTTTTGCCGCCGTCGGCATGAAGGACGAGCGGGATTTCGCTGCCCAGGTGGATGCGGTCGAGAATTTCGTCACGCAGCAGTTCGATGTGATCGTGCTTGCCCCGGCGGATTCCAAGGCCATGGTGACGCCGGTCAAAAAGGCTCTGGAAGCTGGCATCAAGGTCATCAACATCGACGTGGCGCTCGATGAAGAGGCGAAAAAGCAAGCCGGTGTCGATCTTGCCTTTTTCGGTCCCGACAATCGCGAGGGTGCGAAGCTCGCTGGCTTGGCTCTTGCCAAGGAACTGGGCAAGGGCGGCAAGGTGGTTATTCTGGAAGGCAATCCTGAGGCCGACAATGCCAAGGAGCGCAAGAAGGGGTTTGATGATGCCGTGGCCGAGGGCGGCCTGACACTGCTCGATTCCAAGACCGCGCATTGGGAAACGGAAGAAGCCAACACGCTTATGACCAATTTCCTGACCCAGTATCAGGACATTCAAGGTGTGATGGCAGCCAATGACTCCATGGCGCTCGGCGTCGTGAAGGCGTTGGATGCGGCTGGAAAATCGGGGCAGATCAAGGTGGTGGGCTTCGACAATATTCCTGCCGTCCAGCCTTTGATCAAGGATGGCAAGATGTTGGCCACCGTCGATCAATTCGGTGCGCAGATGGCAGCCATGGGCATTGATTACGGGCTGAAGGAACTGGCGGGCGAGAAGTTTTCCGGCTGGGTCAAGACGGATATCAAACTCATCACCGCCCAGGATCTCTAAAAAATTGCCAATTATAGGGCGGCGCGCTAGGCGCCGCTCTTCACCACCCGGCAGGCAGGAACAGACATGCAGTCAGCCGACGCCATTTTGAGATTGGAAAATGTCGGCAAGACCTTTCCGGGTGTGGTTGCGTTGAATGGTATCACGCTGGAACTGCAGCGTGGCGAGACACATATCATCCTGGGTGAAAACGGCGCCGGCAAGTCGACCCTCATCAAGCTTCTCGCGGGCATATATCAGCCCGACGCGGGCGAGATTTTTCTGAACGGCCAGCCCTATAACCCAAAGACCCCGCACGACGCGCAGGTTCAGGGCATCCGCATCGTACATCAGGAACTCAACCTGCTGTCGCATCTTTCCATCGCTGAAAATCTGATGCTGGAAAGTCTTCCAAGGCGCTTCGGGATCATGGATCGGGCAACGCTGAACCGCCGCGCCGAAGAGCTTCTGGCAGAGGTCGGTCTGGCGGTCGATCCGCGGATGCCGGTCTCGGAGCTGGGTGTTGCGCAAATGCAATTGGTCGAGATCGCCAAGGCGCTTGGTTATGACAGCAAACTACTGGTTCTGGACGAGCCGACGGCAACATTGACGCCGCCGGAAATCGAGCGGCTGTTTGCGATCATCAAGCGCCTGAAGGCGAAAGGCGTCACCATCATCTACATCTCCCACCGTCTGCACGAGGTCTTCGAGATCGGTGACCGCGTAACGGTATTGCGCAATGGTCGTCTGGTCGAGACGCGCGACCTGCAAGGGTTGAGTGTGCCGCACCTGGTGCGCATGATGATCGGCCGCGACATCGCGGATGAATACGGCTTCAACGCTGATATCAAGCCTGGTGCCGTGGCTTTGGCGGTGAGGGATGTAAAGCGCAACAACGGTGCCCCGCCTGTTTCGTTTTCGGTGCGTCATGGAGAAATTCTCGGTGTAGCCGGTTTGGTCGGGTCAGGCCGTACCGAGGTGATGCGCGCAATCTTCGGCGCCGATCCAAGGTCGGCAGGGGAAATCGATGTTGATGGCAGGCCGGTGAATATTCGCGACCCGCGCGATGCGGTGCGCAACGGTCTCGGTTTCCTGACTGAAGACCGCAAGAGCCAGGGGCTGCTGCTGGACATGCCTGTCTATGTCAACGCCACGCTCACCGACCTGAAAAAAATCTCGCACGGCGGCTTGCTGGATGGCCGCGTGGAAAAAAGTGCGGTGGCTGAGCTGGTCGAGCGGTTGCGCGTCAAGACGGCATCCATCGACACGCCGGTGCGCAATCTTTCCGGCGGCAATCAGCAAAAGGTGGTCCTGGCAAAATGGCTGTTTCGCGGGTCGTCCACGCTGATCCTCGATGAACCGACGCGCGGGGTCGATGTGGGCGCCAGACGCGAGATCTATCAACTCCTGTGGATGCTGGCCGCCAGCCAGAAGGCAATCATCATGATTTCCTCGGACCTGCCGGAGCTGATCGGCATGTGTCACCGCATTATCGTCTTCTCCAACGGCAAACTGGTGGGAGAACTGGACCGGTCGCAATTCGACCAGGAACGTATTCTTTCGCTCGCTTATCAGGAGCATGTTCACGCATGACGGAACCCACTTCTCCATCTGTCCAACAATCCGATGCTGTCGATCGCCAGAAGCTGAAGCGCTTCCTGTTGCGTGATGCCGGCGTGTTTCTGGCGTTGATCCTGATAACGCTGGTATTTTCTTTCACCGCGCCCTATTTCGCGACGTCGGGCAACGCGCTGAAGATTTTCGTTCAGATCGCGATCAACACGGTTCTTGCCGCCGGTATGACCTTCGTTATTCTAACCGGCGGCATAGACCTTTCCGTTGGCTCGGTGCTTGCCTTATGCACGGTCGTGGGCGCACTTATCATGACCTCTGGTCTGGAACCCGCCTTGTCGATCCCGCTGGCCGTTCTGGCATGCATTGCCGTCGGCGGGCTTTGCGGGTTCATCAACGGCAAGGTGTCGACTTACTGGAAAATCCCGTCGTTTATCGTCACGCTCGGCATGCTTAATATCGCCGCCGGTGCGGCGCGTGTGGTCTCGAACAATTCCACCATCACCGGGCTTCCACAGGGGTTTGTCGATTTCGGCAATCTGATAGTCGGTGGCTTCCTGCCCTCGATCTTCCTGATCGCGGTGGCTGTGATCGCCGTCGGCTGGTTCGTCCTCCGCTTTACGGTCTTCGGCCGCATGATCTATGCGGTCGGTGCCAATGATGAGGCGGTACGCCTTTCGGGGCATAATCCCGATGC
Organism: Ochrobactrum sp. PL_is501; assembly: GCF_055816895.1. Classification (NCBI taxonomy): domain Bacteria; kingdom Pseudomonadati; phylum Pseudomonadota; class Alphaproteobacteria; order Hyphomicrobiales; family Brucellaceae; genus Ochrobactrum; species Ochrobactrum sp. PL_is501. The sequence goes on from NZ_JBVPGR010000026.1 coordinate 38,081, forward strand.
ATACAAGATCGCAGCGTTTGTCATTTCCGGCGTCACTGCCGGTATTGCCGCGATTGTCTATCTCCTGCGCCTGAATATCGGCAGCCCGATTGCGGGCGTCGGCTATGAACTCAACGCGATCGCAGCCGTCATCATCGGCGGAACAAGTCTTTTCGGCGGCAAGGGATCAATCGTGGGCACGCTGGCGGGTGCCTGCATCCTGCAGGTTTTGGCGACCGGCCTGCAATTGCTCGGCATCGGTGACAATTACAAACCGATCATTATCGGTACGGTGATTATCCTCGCGGTGATTGTCGATACCTATCGCGAAAGGTTGCTGCGGCGCATTCGCTGACCGCACCCTGAAATGCTTCAACCCGGCGCTTGATATTTCGTATCGCGCCGGGTTTGGCTTGGAGCCTATTTCTTCGTGGCGGTTGTCAGCGGGACGACGATCTCTTTCCAGAACTTGTCTTCATCGATGTAGTTCTGAATGGCGGCTTTCTGCGTGCCGACCGGTCCCGGCTTTGCTTCGGCATTGCCTCCAATGTCATTGTCGGTGAAAGCAAGGCTTCGGCCATAGTCCAGCCCCATCTCAGTGTTCACGTCCACATAAACACCGGTGGCGGGCGCCGCTGCTCCATCTTTGGGACGAGGCGCATTGTTCCATGCAAGCACAATCGACGGGTCGATGACGTAGGCGGCTGCAAACAGGTCCCATACATTATCAGGTCCGAAAGTGGTTCCACCCTTCGCCTTGATCCGTTCCTCTCGGGCAAGCCAAAGCTTCTGAATGCCCGGAACACTGCCGTCGACCATTTTCCGATAGAGGTCTTCCGGCATTCCGCCCGTATGTTCATTGGCCTCCAGACCCGAAATCACCTGATTTCCATACGCCTTGAAAGTTTCGGAATTTGGATCGCCCCATTTTGCCCGGACACTGATCTTGGCGGCTTCCGGGTCGGCCCACCAGTTGAATTCCGCCGACGCCGACGAATTTCCGGGCACATAGAAAGCACCGCCCATATAGACGATTTCGGCGACCTTCGACGGAAAGCTCGGATCTTTGAGAATGGCGCGGGCAATATTGGTGAGCGGGCCAATAGCGACCAGTTTTATCTGGCCGGGATGTTTGTTGACAGTGTCGACGAGAAAATCGACGGCGTCCCTGTTGCCGTCGGGGTCCGGATTATCCAGACCATATACCCGTTTATAGGATGGCGCCTCGCCATATTTGTGCTTGTAAACGTCGGCCCATTTTGCCGTGGGGTCGGCGTCGATCTCGTTGCCCGCATCCGGTCGCAGATAGCCGCCCCAGCCGGTGATGGGGCTGATTTGCAATTCGGCCGCCAGCACTTCCGGCGTGGCTTTGTTCCCTCGCCAGTTGCGAATGCCGTATCGGCTGCCTTCATAGATGGGAACGTCGGAAGCCAGCGCCTCCAATTGTCGGACGCCTGCGGCTACACCGGCTGGCATGGGTGTGTTTCCGGACACGACGGTGACGCCGAGCAGGTCGATATTGGGGGCGCGCTCGAGCAGAAGCATGGCGGTGCCATCGTCGAAGAGCTCGACCATGTCCGCGTCGAGGATGACTTTCGTGCGGGATTCCTGCGAGAATGCGGCGCCGGTTACTGCCAGCGAGCAAGTCAAAGTCCAGGCAAAGATAGACGGCCTGATATCCATTCTGTCCTCCCTTTATGGTGAGCCGCGTGGGTAAAACGCTGCATTGGGATAGGATATCATGCAGTTTTTCTTGTCAATGTAAGTATATTCAAAATTATATGTCGTAAGGGAATGTAATTAAGTGGTTTGCGGGGCGGTGGTCTAAGAGGTCCATCGTCACGAAACAATCCGGCGCAGGCTGCCGGTCGGCGTATGAGGCCGACCGACGGAGTTTTTACGCCAGCCTACTTCTGCCAGCTCTTGACCAATTCATCGTAATTGACGGTGGTGGGTTTTTCCTTTTCATTTTCGATCTTCAGCTGTGGAGCGAGATTGCCCTTGGAAACGGCATCCTTGTTCCAGAACTCGATGTCATGTTCCTCGGCGAGTTTCGGTCCGATATCACCCTGCACCCCTGCACGTTCCAGGCGTGAGAGAACTTTTTCCTGCTCGGCGCAAAGAGAATCCATCGCTTCCTGCGCCGTCTTTGCGCCGGAAGACGCATCGCCGATTGCCTGCCACCAAAGCTGCGCGAGCTTCGGATAGTCAGGCACATTGGTGCCGGTCGGCGACCACTGCACTCGAGCCGGGGAACGATAGAACTCGACCAGACCGCCAAGTTTCGGTCCGCGATCCGTGAAGCTTTGATGATGGATCGTTGAATCGCGGATGAAGGTCAGTCCCACATGGCTCTTCTTCACATCGACCGTCTTGGACGTGACAAACTGCGCATAGAGCCACGCGGCCTTGGCGCGATCATCTGGCGTGGACTTCATCAGCGTCCATGAACCAACGTCCTGATAGCCGAGCTTCATGCCGTCTTTCCAATAAACGCCGTGCGGGGAAGGGGCAACGCGCCATTTGGGCGTTCCGTCCTCATTCACGACCGGGAGACCGGGTTTGGCCATGTCCGCCGTGAACGCCGTGTACCAGAAAATCTGCTGGGCGATATTGCCCTGCGACGGAACCGGGCCGGATTCGGAGAAGGTCATGCCTTGAGCTTCCGCCGGAGCATAGGCCTTGATCCAGTCCAGATATTTCTGGATCGCATAGACGGAAGCCGGTCCGTTGGTGTCGCCGCCGCGCGCGACGCATGAACCGACCGGGCGTGAATTTTCATCGACCTTGATGCCCCATTCATCGACCGGCAGACCGTTCGGCAGGCCCTTGTCGCCATTGCCAGCCATGGAAAGCCACGCATCGGTAAAGCGCCAGCCGAGTGACGGGTCCTTCTTGCCATAGTCCATATGGCCGTAGACCTTCTTGCCGTCGACTTCGCGGCCGGTGAAGAACTCGGCGATATCCTCATAGGCCGACCAGTTGACCGGAACGCCGAGGTCATAACCGTACTTGGCTTTGAAATCGGCCTTGTTCTTTTCGTCGTTGAACCAGTCGTAGCGGAACCAGTAGAGGTTCGCGAACTGCTGGTCGGGAAGCTGATAGAGCTTCTTGTCCGGTGCGGTAGTGAACTTGCTACCGATGAAATCGTCCAGATCGAGGCCCGGATTGGTAACGTCCTTGCCTTCATTGGCCATGAAGTCTGTCAGGTTGCGAACCTGCTGATACCGCCAATGTGTGCCGATCAGGTCGGAATCGTTGACCCAGCCGTCATAAAGATTCTGGCCTGTCTGCATCTGGGTCTGGATTTTCTCGACGACGTCTCCTTCCTGGATAATGTCGTGGGTGACCTTGATGCCAGTAATGGCTGTAAATGCGGGGGCCAGCACCTTCGATTCATAGTCGTGGGTGGTCAGCGATTCGGAAACAACCTTGATCTCCATGCCCTGAAAGGGCTTGGCTGCATCGATGAACCATTGCATTTCCTTTTCCTGGTCAGCGCGTGAAAGGGATGAAAGGTCACCGATTTCCTTGTCGAGAAACTGCTTTGCCTCATCCATTCCCGCTGAAGCTGCGCCTGTCATTGCCAGCACGATGAGTGCCGTAGTTGTCATTAGATGCCGTCGCATGTTGATCCTCCCAAAGCTTGCGAGTGCATATCGACTTTCGGGCGCGGTATGTCCCCCGGCCCACTACTGCATGAAGCGGACCTGTTCCGCTTCGGACTTCTTAAACAAAGCGAAATACGCCAATGGCGTAGACCACCGAGAGGGCGACAGCCCACCATAGGTTAGGGCCAACCAGCCCCAGCCATGCCAGATTGATGAATGCGCTGCCGAGCAGCGACACGAACAATCGGTCGCCGCGCGTCGTCTCGAACCCCAGAATGCCGTTGCGTGGCGCCCCTCCGGGGGAGGCATATTCCCATACGCCCATTCCAACGAGCAGGGCGGCGATACCGCAGAAAAAAGCTGCGGTCTGCCAGGTCCAGGCCATCCATGAGAAGTCGGGCATATGAAACATGTTAGACCCTCCCCAGGGCGAAGCCCTTGGCGATGTAATTGCGGACAAACCAGATCACCAAAGCGCCGGGTATCAGCGTCAGAACGCCCGCAGCAGCGAGCAGTCCCCAGTCCATTCCAGCGGCTGATACGGTGCGCGTCATCGTAGCTGCAATGGGTTTCGCGTCCGTGGTCGTGAGGGTACGTGCAATCAGCAGCTCGACCCACGAGAACATGAAGCAGAAGAAGGCTGCCACGCCGATGCCTGATGCGATCAACGGCATAAAGATCTTCACGAAGAACTTTGGAAACGAATAGCCATCGATATAGGCTGTCTCGTCGATTTCCTTCGGTACGCCGGACATGAAGCCTTCGAGAATCCACACCGCCAGCGGCACGTTGAACAGACAATGCGCCAGTGCGACCGCAATATGCGTGTCGATGAGCCCGAATGCTGAATAGAGCTGAAAGAACGGCAGGGCAAACACAGCAGGCGGCGCCATGCGGTTGGTCAGGAGCCAGAAGAACAGGTGTTTGTCGCCCAGAAACCGGTAGCGTGAGAAAGCATAGGCCGCAGGTAATGCTACCGAAACTGAAATCACCATGTTCATGACAACATAGATGATCGAGTTGATATAACCCGAATACCAAGCGGAGTCAGTGAAGATGGCGCGATAATTCTGCAGCGTCGGCTCATGCGGAAACAGCGTCAGCGACGTCAGGATTTCCTGATTGGTCTTGAAGCTCATATTGATGAGCCAGTAGATCGGGATCAGAAGCAATATGACGTAGATTGTCGGTATAAGCCAGCCAAACCGCGACGTCTCGCGTCTGCTCGCGCGTTGTCTGACGGTGCTGGCATCCGGTGCAATCGCATTCACGCTGCCCATAGAGGTTCCTTGTACGGCGTTCATCTCATGCCTCCTGATCGTGGCTGGTCATGACCGTGTAGAACACCCATGACAGCAGCAGGATGATAAGGAAGTAGATCAACGACATGGCCGCCGCGGGTCCGAGATCGAACTGTCCGAGCGCCATCTTGACCAGATCAATCGACAAAAATGTCGTCGAATTGCCCGGTCCGCCGCCAGTCACCACGAACGGTTCGGTATAGATCATGAAGCTGTCCATGAAACGAAGCAGAACAGCGATCAGGAGAACGCGCTTCATCTTGGGCAATTGGATGTAACGGAACACCGAGAACCGCGAGGCTCCGTCAATCCTTGCAGCCTGATAGTAGGCATCGGGGATGGAGACGAGGCTTGCATAGCACAACAGCACCACGAGGCTGGTCCAGTGCCAGACATCCATGAGGATGATCGTTACCCAGGCGTCGAACGGATCGTTGACGTAATTGTAATCCAGCCCCAGCCAGTTGGCGTAATAGCCGAGCAGGCCGATGTCGCTGCGTCCGAAAACCTGCCAGATCGTGCCGACCACGTTCCATGGTATCAGCAGGGGGAGCGCCATGGTGACGAGGCACACCGGAACCCAGAAACCCTTTTTGGGCATGTTGAGTGCGATCAGGATGCCAAGAGGGATCTGGATAGCCAGAACGATGAACGAAAAAATGAGATTGCGCCCGAGCGCATCCCAGAAACGGCCGGAGTGAAGAATCTGTTCGAACCAGTCTGTTCCAGCCCAGAAGAACTGATTATTGCCAAATGTATCCTGCACCGAATAATTCACTACCGTCATCAACGGAATGACGGCGGAAAAGGCGACGAGAACCAGCACCGGCAGGACCATGAACCAGGCTTTGTTGTTCCAGCTTTTCTCCATGGTCAGCCCTCCATCTCCACGCGCCAGGAATCTGCAAATATGCCGATAGCTTTCGGATCGAAGGTCACACGCGGTTCCGTGGGTATGTCCTCATCCTCGCCGACCACCACCGCCAGTTTCTGCCCCTCGAAGCCGGCGCGCACGATGCGGTAACGCCCGATATCCTCGATCTTGTCGACACGGATCGGCATGCCTTCACGACCGAGCTTTATAAACTCTGGTCGGATGCCGAGCTCGATTTGTGTTGAATGGCCAATCTGAGGAATGCCGGGCAGTGGGATAGTTTGCGCGCCGACCGTGGCAGTCTGGCCGTCAATACGGGCGGGCATGAGGTTCATGCCCGGGGAGCCGATGAAATAGCCGACGAATGTATGCTTTGGGCGCTCGAACAGTTCAGCGGGCGTGCCGATCTGCACGATCTCTCCATTGTGCATCACCACCACCCTGTCGGCGAATGTCAGTGCCTCCGTCTGGTCATGCGTGACATAAACCATGGTGAAACCCGATTGACGGTGCAGGCGCTTCAGCTGCGAACGCAGCACCCATTTCATGTGTGGATCGATGACCGTCAGCGGTTCATCGAACAGGATCGCGTTCACGCTTGCGCGTACCAGACCTCGACCCAGTGAAATCTTCTGCTTCTGATCGGCGGTCAGTCCGCGTGCCCTTCGCCGGGCAATGCCGCCGAGGTCCGTCATTTCGAGAATGTCCTTGACGCGGCGTTCCACTTCCGCTTCCGGCATGCGACGGTTACGCAGGGGAAAGGCAAGATTGTCGAAAACAGTCATCGTGTCGTAAACGACGGGAAACTGGAACACCTGCGCAATGTTGCGGTCTTCGGTCGCCAGGCCGGTCACGTCCTGCCCATCGAAGAGGATACGCCCCTCGGTCGGCTTCAGAAGACCGGAGATGATATTGAGCAGTGTTGTCTTTCCGCAGCCGGACGGGCCGAGCAGCGCATAGGCGCTGCCGTCCTCCCACTCATGATTGACCATGTTCAGGGCGTATTCGCCTGCGGCCTGCGCCTTGGCATTATAGGCGTGGCGGATATGATCGAGTGTGATACGTGCCATCGCCGTCCTCCTATGCCGCCAAACCGGCTGCGTGGCCGACAGCGCGACCGGTCTCGTCGAATGCCATCAGATGCCGCGTGTCGAGATAGACTTCGATTTCGCGGTCCGGCTCGATGATCTGGATACCGTGCGCCAGCATGACCCAGCGATCACCTTCGTAATCGAGATGGATGAAGCTTTCCGATCCTGCGATTTCGGACACCAGTGTGCGGGCCCGGATAGGAACTGTAGCGTTTTCCGCTGGGCGGACGAGCAGATGATGCGGCTGAAACGCGATGGTCAGCGGTCCATCACTTATATGGGCCAACTGGCTGGGCACGGCGATGGCCGGGCGATCGGCCCGCAGGAACCGATCGCCTGACTTGACCATGCGAGCCGTGTTCAACGGTGGATCGGCAAATGTGCGTGCTGTGATGAGGTCGAGCGGGCGGCGATAGACGTCGATTGTTTTGCCAAACTGTGTGACGTGGCCTTCCGACAGTGCCGCCGTATTGCCGCCAAGCAGCAAGGCTTCGGAAGGTTCGGTTGTTGCGTAGACAAAGATGGCGCCGGATTCGGCGAAGATGCGCGGCAACTCCTCGCGTAATTCTTCACGCAGCTTGTAGTCGAGATTGGCCAGCGGTTCGTCGAGCAGAACCAGATTGGCCTTCTTTACGATGGCACGAGCAATCGCAGTGCGCTGTTGCTGGCCGCCGGAGAGGTTGAGCGGTGTCCGGTCAAGATAGGGCGTCAGCTTCAGAAGCTCAGCCGCCTTGCGAACCTCACTGTCGATTTCAGACGGTGACTTTCCTGCGATACGCATCGGCGAAGCGATGTTTTCGTAAACGGTCAAAGCCGGGTAGTTGATAAACTGCTGATAGACCATCGCCACATTGCGCTTCTGCACGGGCATGCCGGTAACATCCTGCCCGTCAAACAGAATTGAGCCTTCGCTTGGCCTGTCCAGACCAGCCATGAGGCGCATGAGGGAGGTCTTGCCGGACAAGGTTGGTCCAAGCAGCACATTCAGGCTCCCGCGTGGCAGGGCCAGATTTGTCGGATGGATATGAGCGGCTCCTCCGACCGTCTTCGAGATATTACGCAGTTCCAGCATATGTCCCGAGGCCTCCTCCAACCGTCGGAATTATTGCGCTTATCGGCAAATCCTCTCAATATGGACTTCAAGGGACTGTGCCTCATCCCTTATGAGCAACTTGTGTTCTACAGGCCGTTTCCGTGCTTGTTCGGAAAACATGCATATTCCAACGCCGTTCCGAGCGCTGCCGAAGAGAGGTTTCGCCAAAGGCTCCGCCCAACTTACCACAACGCCCGACCAGATGCTTGACGAGCGCCCGTCAGCAGGCGCGGCTGTGGAGCCGCGACCTATGCTCGAAAACACTCGAGTTGGATTACCTGAATAAGCATATAGCTTGCAGCTTTTGTCTGAGAAGAGGGCATGCGCATTAGCAACTGACATGTTCCTCCACCTGATCCACACGTTCAGCCTTTGCGTGTGTGAAAGCCAAACAATGAAAATCGAAAACAAAAGGAAAGTCAAATGAAGATAATTGTTGCCTTTATAATGAAGCTATTTGTTGCTCGCATGAAGTGAGGCCAACCACGGCCTCGCTTCGCGCGCAAAGAGCGCCCAAAGCAGGCCGCATACCCGTTTTGGTCAGCCTATCGAGACCAGATCGCGCGAAAGAGCGTTCATCGTTTCCGCCCCGTCTGCGGTGATGAGGAATTGTTCCTCGATCATCAGCGCCCCCAAACCGTTTGCATAGAACGGGGCTTCAACAGCCAGCACCATGTTCGGTTCCAAGACCATGTTGTTGCCGTGCGAGATGAAAGGCCATTCCTCGATCCCGAGCGCGGAGCCGACCGAGTGCCCGAAATGCCCGCGATAATATTCGCTAAAACCACGACGCCGCATGGTGGAAAGCATTGTTTCGTGGACCTGTCCGAATGTATTGCCGGGCTTCAGCAAGGCGATGCCGGCATGGAAGGTTTCGAAAAGCGCGTCGTAAATCTGCGTGGCAAGGGGCGCAGGCTCGCCGTGGACAAAGGTGCGGGCGCCATCTGAAGAATAGCCGTTTACCAGCGTGCCGATATCGGCCTTGATGAGACCGCCTTCCGCCAGTGGTGCCGCCGGGTTCTGGAGGTTCGGCCCGACCGAAATATAGGCCCAGTGACCGGACAGGCTTTGGCCCTTCGCCTTGGCGGCACTGGTTGCGCCGGTGAGCCAGGCGTCGGAAAGTTCCGCCGCCGTGGCACCGGAACGCGCTTTCGCCACCATTTCCTGCAAACCGCTTTCCGCATAATGGGCGGCATTGCGCAGAAACTCGATCTCGCGGGCGCTCTTTATCAGGCGCAACTGCTTGACGATGCCGGAAGCATCGCGCCAACGAACCGAAGGCAGGGCTGCTTTCAGGTGTTCAAAATCGGCGGCGGGTACGAATTCCAGGTCGATCCCGATGCTCGCCCGAGCAAGGCCCCGTTCGGCAATCATGTCGGCAAGCAGTTGAAAGGCTGCTGTCTGGTCGAAGGTTTCCGGGCGCGGTCCGATATTGCCGCTCTCGCGATAAGCCAGGTTGATGTCTTCTATCGTGCGGGCACCGTGAACCGTAACGGCATCGATCCAGATTCTGTGCGAGCGGAGGTCGATTTCATCCGCCGTGGCGCCAGCCGCTGCCAGCGCCTGATCGCTGGCAATCGCGCCAAGTTGCGCCGATGCGTCTGCCGGAACAAGCGCTATGGCCGATCCGGCGCGCCCCCACATTGTCGCCACGCCTGCCGCAATCCCCGTGGCATAGCGAAAATTTTCAGGCTGAAAAAGCACCAGTGCATCCAGTCCTTCCGCGGTAAGCAGTTCCTGAACGCGGTGCCTATCCATATAGCTCATGGCTGATCTCTCAAGGTTGGTGCTTTGTCGGTGTGGCTTATATCGGATGGTCCGAGCTGGCGTCCGGATGATTTATCCAATCGATTGACTCTTTATAGAATAAATTTCTAATAATTCTCACTATCTCATCGTGTCGCCGCTTACCGATGCTCTCTCCGTCGCGGTATAACCGTCGTCAAGGCATGTTTCTCGAAAGCGGTACCGGTTTCGAAATAAGACAGGCGAAAAAACAAATAGATAGAGCATTCCCGATAGAACGGGAAATGCTCTGACGGAGAGCCCGCAAGGGCACTTTCCACGCAGGAGAATAATATGGGCGGCTTCAACATTCGTAATCGCAAACCCGGATTGGCTTACTGGGGGCTGAGCGCGGCATTGGCCGTGGCGCTTGGCGCCGGATCGTTCAGCCAGGCGCTGGCGCAGGAAAGCGACCCAGACGCGACAATCAATATTGGTTCGCTCTATGAGCCGCAGAACCTCGATAATACCGCAGGCGCCGGGCAGGGCATCAACGAAGCCTTCAACGGCAATGTCTATGAAGCGCTGTTTCGGCTGGCCGATGACGGAAAGGTCGAGCCGGTGCTGTCGAAGGATTACAAAGTCAGCGACGACGGGCTGACCTATACGTTCAAGCTACAGCCGGGCGTAACGTTTCACTCGGGCGCGCCGCTGACTTCCAGGGATGTGAAGTTTTCCATCGAGCGCGTTGCCGCGCCGGAATCGAAAAGCTCCCGCAAAAGCAGCCTCAAATCCATCTCGGCTATCGAGACTCCTGACGACGAGACGGTTGTTGTCAAGCTGTCGTCGCGCTCTATCTCCCTGCCATATAATCTGAGCTATGTGTGGGTGGTGAACGACGAAGCGAAGGATTTGCAGTCGAAGGAAGACGGAACCGGCCCTTACGAGCTGGAAGACTGGCGTCGCGGTTCGTCGCTGTCGATGAAGCGCTTCGATAAATATTGGGGCGCCAAGCCGAAAAACGGCGAGGTGGTATTCCAGTATTTCACCGACGCCAGCGCGCTCAACAATGCGTTGCTGACTGGGTCCGTCGATATTGTCACGTCGGTTCAAAGCCCGGATTCGCTGGCCCAGTTCAAGGATAATCCTGATTTCACCCTCAGCGAAGGACAGTCCACCACCAAGCTGCTGTTGGCCTATAATGACCGCGTTGCACCCTTCGACAATGTGAAAGTGCGCAAGGCGCTTGCCCGTGCTATCGACGATCAAAAGCTTTTGAAGGCTGTATGGGGCGATTACGGCACGCTGATCGGTTCCTTCGTGCCGCCGACCGATCCGTGGTATGTCGATCTTACAAAGGTCGACGCCTATGATCCTGAAAGCGCCAAGGAACTGTTGAAGGAAGCCGGTTATCCGGATGGCTTCACCTTCACCATCGATACGCCGAACTACGATCCGCACCCGATTGCCGCGCAGTTCATCCAGAGCGAGCTGGCCAAGATCGGCGTGACGGTCAAGATCAACGTCATTACCGCCAATGAGTGGTACACGAAGGTCTACAAGGCGCATGATTTCCAGGCAACCTTGCAGGAACATGTGAACCATCGCGACATCGTGTTCTACGGCAATCCTGATTTTTACTGGGGCTATAACAATCCGAAGGTTGTCGATCTCGTCAAGGAAGCGGAAGCGAGCGCGACTACGGACGAACAGACGGCGAAACTGACCGAGGCCAACAAGATCATCGCCGAGGATGCGGCCAGCAACTGGTTCTATCTCTATCCGCAGATCGTCGTTTCAAGGAAATCGGTCAGCGGTTATCCGGTCAACGGCCTGAATTCGCAATTCTTCGCCTATGACATCGTGAAGGCGGAGTAATAACCGTCTGTCGATATCGAGAACATGAACTCGACAGCGCGCGCCGCCTGAATTAGTTTCCGGCGGCGTTGTCGCATTTGCATGAGGGTCCGAGCGCTGCCCCTCACATCGGAGAGGTAAACGCTATTTTCGCCTATATCATACGCCGCTCGGCCATACTGGTCCTGTCGGTTCTCATCGCATCGATCGTGCTGTTTCTGCTGCTGCGCCTGTTGCCGGGCGATCCTGCCAATGCGCTTGTTTCCGTCGGCGCGGATGCAGCGCAGATCGAAGCCGCACGCAAGCAGGTCGGGTCGGACCTGCCGCTCTATGAACAGTTCCTGCGCTTTATCGGCAGTCTTTTGCGCTTCGATCTCGGTAATTCCTTTGTGAGCGGAGCGCCGGTTCTAGGCGAAATCGGCAAGCGGCTGATCGTGACCGTGCCGTTGACGCTGATGGCATTTCTCGTTGCTATCCTCATCGCGGTGCCACTCGGTATTCTGTCGGTCGTGCGCCAGAACCGCTGGTATGGATCGCTCATATCTGTCGTTTCCCAGTTGGGCATCGCCGTGCCGGTTTTCTGGATCGGCATTCTGCTGGTCTGGGTTTTTGCCGTTAAGTTGAGGCTGTTTCCCTCTGGCGGCTTTCCATCACGCGGTTGGCAGACAGCGCCTGCCGCGTTCCAGTCGCTTGTATTGCCTGTCGCGACCATTGCCATCGTCATGTCGGCGTCTTTGATCCGTTATGTTCGTTCCGCCACGCAGGATGTGCTTGGCAGCGATTATCTTCGCACCGCGCGTGCGCTTGGCGCGACATTCTCGCAGGCGCTTGTCCGTCACGGTATCCGCAACGGCGCGGTGCCCGTGATCTCCATTCTGGGGATCGAGCTTGCATCGACATTGCTGGGTGCGGTTGTGGTCGAGCGCGTATTCTCGCTCCCTGGCCTCGGTTCGATGCTCCTGCTCGGCATTGAGCAGCGCGACTATCCCAACGTTCAGGGTGTCCTGTTTGTCTCCACGCTTCTGGTGCTGCTGGTCGGCTTTGCCGCCGACTTGCTGCAACGGTTGATTGACCCACGCCTGCGCCAGCGATCTGCCGGAGAGCGAGCATGACGGAGCCTGTGGAAATGGGAATTTCAAATCCCAAGCCAGCCTGGCGACTGCCATGGCCGCTGGTCGCGGGAGGGTTGCTGCTCGGAGTGCATCTGGTTGTCGCGCTACTCACGCTGGTGTGGACGCCTTACGGTGTCGGCGAAATGGTGGGCGGGCGGCTGGAAGCGCCTTCATGGCTGCATTGGGCCGGTACGGATCGTCTGGGACGCGATCTGATGACCCAGATCATGGTCGGTTCGCGCATTGCGCTTGTCGTCGGCTGCGGGGCGGTCGCGATCAGTGCGGTGATTGGCGTGACGCTGGGTGTCCTTGCCGCGTTTGCGACACAGACGCTCGATGACGTTCTGGCTGCGACGCTCGATATTCTGATTGCCTTCCCCACGTTGTTGCTGGCTATGCTGATCGTCGCTTCAAGCGATGGCGCCAGTCTTACGACAGCGATAGTGGCCATCGGTATTGCCGGTTCGGCCATTGTGGCGCGTCTGACCCGCATTCTTGCCAAGCGGGTTCTGGCGATGGAATATATCACGGCTTCGCGCATTTCCGGCACGTCGTGGCTCGGATTGGTTCGCATCCATGTGCTGCCGAATATCTGGCCGACATTGATCGTGAATTTCGCGCTCCAGTTCGGGCTGGCGGTCATTGCCGAAGCATCGCTTTCCTATCTCGGTCTCGGCACACCGCCGCCCAACTCATCCTGGGGGCGGCTTCTTCAGGAAGCGCAGGCGTCGGTTTATACGGCACCCTTTGGCGCCATAGCGCCCGGTCTGGCGCTCGTGTCGCTGGTGATTGGGCTCAATCTGTTCGCAGACGGCCTGAGGGACGTGGCTGACCCGACGCGAAGGAGGCGACGTTGAGCGCTTTGCTGCAAGTAGAGAACCTTCATATCGAAACCGGCGGCAAGCCGCTGGTCTCGGGCGTCTCGCTGTCGGTCGGGCAGGGGGAACGGGTCGGCCTGATCGGCGAGTCCGGTTCAGGCAAGTCGTTGACGGCCCTTGCCATCATGGGACTGCTGCCGGACGGGATGCGCGCAAGCGGATCGGTCATGCTCGATGACCGTCAGGTCATCGGCGCGCGCGACCGTGATCTGGTTCCGTTACGCGGCCAGAGCGTCGCGACGGTGTTTCAGGAGCCGATGACGGCGCTCGATCCCCTGATGCGGATCGGCAAGCAGGTCGGTCTGGTCGTCCACCGGCGCGCCGCAAGAGACGGCCGCAGGCTGGGAAAGAGTGAATTGAACGCACAGGTCCATGCACTTCTGGAACGCGTGTCCCTGCCGGACCCGGAACGTATAGCCCGATCCTGGCCGCATGAAATATCGGGCGGGCAGCGCCAGCGTGCGGCTATCGCCATGGCTCTCGCCTGCCGCCCCCGGCTTCTGATTGCGGATGAACCGACGACGGCGCTCGATGTCACCACGCAGGCCGAAATTTTGAAACTGCTGGAGCAACTGGTGCGCGACGAAGGGATGGGGCTTCTGTTCATCAGCCACGATTTGCCGGTGGTCGCTACGGTCACCCAACGCGCGCTGGTTCTGCGGCACGGCCAACTTATAGAAGAAGGGCCGGTCACAAGGCTCTTCACCGACCCGCAGCAACCCTATACGCAGGGGCTCGTGGCTGCGGCGTGGGCATTCGATGCTGCGTTGGAGGTTGCGCGATGACATTGATGGACCTTTCGCGTGTTTCATTCGCCTATCCCGGGGGCAAGACGGTCCTGCATGAGGTGGATCTGAAGCTTGAGACCGGAAGCAATCTCGGCATTGTCGGTGAGTCCGGTTCGGGCAAGACGACCGTGTTGAAATTGCTGCTCGGATTGCAGCGCGCCTCTTCAGGAAATGTCTCGTTTCGCGGCAACCCGCTGGATATTCGCAATCGCAGTTTCATGCGCGATTTCCGCCGTTCGGTGCAGGCGGTGTTTCAGGACCCCTATTCATCGCTCGACCCGCGTCAGCGCGTATTCGACATTATCGCAGAACCGCTGCGGTCCCTGAAAATCCAGACCGATATTGCACAGGCCGTTGCGCAGGCGCTTGCTTCCGTCGATCTGCCTGCGGATGCGGCTCGCCGTTATCCGCACGAGTTTTCCGGCGGCCAGCGCCAGCGCATCGCCATTGCCAGGGCGATCGTCTCGAAGCCCGATCTCATCATCGCCGATGAGGTGGTGAGTGCACTCGACCTGACGACGCGCGCCCGCATCATCGAACTCATGCGCTCACTTTCAGAACGGACCACTTTCGTGGTGGTGTCGCACGACATTGCGCTGGTCGCGCTGCTATGTGAACGGCTGATCGTTCTGGAACAGGGCCGGATCGTGGAACAGGGCAATACGCGGGATATTCTTTCCGACCCGCAACATAGCTATACGAGGAAGCTTCTGACGAGTTTGCCGAGGATGCCCGAGCAGGCTTCTTCTTGAGCTGAAACCGAGAAGGAGCGGCCATAGCCGCTCCTTCCTTGCTGCAACCCGCAGACCGTCAAGATATTACTTGCGCAGTTCAGCCTCGATCTGGTCGAGAACCTGATCCTTGCCGATGCCGGTGAGGAAGGGCAATCCCTTGATGACAGGCTTGGTCACCGAAGCCGAAATAGGCGTGGTGGAAACAATGAAATCCACGTTGTCGGCCAGTGAAGCGACTTCCGTTGCCTTCGCCTGCTGGGCATTGAAGGTAAGCCCGCGCTTTTTCATTTCTTCGGTAACGGTCGCGTTCACTGCCGTGGATGTCGCCACACCCGTGCCGCAAGCGAAGAGGATTGTTTTTATTCTGGCCATGGGTTCCTCCAGGTTCATTTATTGAGAGCGCGTTTCATTGCAACGCGGATTGGACGTCTTCCAGCGTGCGCGCCGCTTTCAGTCTGGCGAGTGCGTCAGCATCCTGTATGGTCGCCATAATCTGCTGCAGGGTTTCAATCTGTTTGTCCTTGTCATTGATGGCAAGCAGAAAGACTAATCCAACGGGAACAGCTTCTTCAGGGTCTTCCATATTGGCAAATTCAATTGGTGATCTCAGTGTCGCCAAAGCAATTCCGGCCTTGAGGACATGCTCGGGGTCGGTGTGAGGCACGGCGACATTCTCGTCGCGCTCAAGCGGCAGTCCCGTTGGCATCGACAGTTCACGGCTGACAACGGCGTCGGCATAGCTCGCCTTTACATAGCCGAGCTTTTCCAGTTTGCCCGCGAGTATGCGGATAATTTCTTCATTGGTTTTTGCTTCGCTCTGAAGCTCGATTGCTTGCGGGTCGAGAAACTCAATCAGGCCGGCTGCCATTCCATTCTCCGTTTAAAGAAGGCCGCACGCCGATTGCGACGTGCGACTTTGATTTCTTGCGCCGATCATTGCTGCCATCAGGCAGCAAATTCGTTCGCCGGTTCGTCCTCGGCGCCTGCGGCGCGTTCCCATGCCAGCGTGTTGCGACGATAGAGCATGAAAAGTGCTGCAATAACAACGGCAATCACCGCGATACCGACAGCACCAAGCCACTGGATGGCTGAGATGATGACATATGGCACCCACAGGAAACCATCGACCACAGACGTAATTTGCAGGGCGTTTTCAGGCAGCTTGAAGCCCGACGAAACGGCAGCGCTGGTAAACAATGGTGCAAGCGCATTGGCTACATAGAAGCCGATGGCCAGCGTAATCGTTCCGACGACGACCATGCGGAACACGTTTCCTTTCAGGAGCGGTGCCGTCATCGCGACAATGAAGGGAATAACGGCAAGGTCTGCGAACAGGATCACGCGGTTGCCCGGCAGGATAACCGACAGGATGATCGCAATCGGCACGAGAATGAGCGAGGACGAAATCGCCGCCGGATGCCCGATGAGAATCGCCGAGTCGAGGCCGACGAGAAGTTCACGGTCGCCGGTGCGCTTGCGCACGAATTCCTGCGCGGCATCCGACACGGGCAACAGGCCTTCCATCAGGATTTTGACCATGCGCGGCAGAAGCAGCATGACCGCTGCAAGCGTCATGCCGGTGCCGAGAACCTTGGCGAGAACGGTGCCGAAATCGCCCGCATTGTAAAATGCTATGAGCCCGAGCACCAAACCGATGATCAGGCCAAGCACGACCGGTTCGCCGAACACGCCGAAGCGGCGTTCGATGGTTTCGGTGCTGATATTGATTTTGTTGATGCCGGGAATGCGGTCCATGATCCAGTTGAGGATGATCGCAATCGGCAGAATCTGCGCGGAAGCCAGATGCGGCACGGAAACGCCCGGTACGCCATAAAATTGCTGAACGGCGCGCGCGGACCAGTCTGCAAACAACAGGGATAGAGCGGCAACGAGTGCTGCAATGATGATGCCGTAGGCGAGGTTGTCCGTTGCAGCGACGACCAGTGAGCCGACAAAGGCAAAGTGCCAGAAATTCCAGACGTCCACATTCAGCGTGCGCGTCCAGCGCAGCAGCAGAAGCGCGATGTTGACGAGAATGCCGACCGGAATGACCCACAAGCCCACCGACGATCCAAAAGCGATCGCCGCAGCCGAGGGCCAGCCGACATCGACAATATCACGCTTGATGCCGGTATTGGTGACGATTGCCTGCGCCACTTCACCGATGGAGGTGAACATGAGGCCCAGAACCAGATTGATGCCGATGAAAGCCACACCGATGGTCACGGCTGCGCGGAAGGCTTTGCCCACTTTCGCGCCGAGTATGACGGCAATGATGAAAATGACGATGGGCAGCAGAACCGTTGCCCCAAGTGTGTCGATAGCCGACTTTAGCCCGCTCAGAAATGCGTCCATTTATTTCTCCTCCCCCCGGAGCACTTTCCCAAAGTGCGCCGAGCTATCAGAACGCCATTATTAGCTCGCACGTATCGACGTTTCAAAGTGTGAAAGAGGCGAAACGGCAGAACATTTGTATTCTATATCAAACCAAAGTTGAATAACAATATGGCATCTGGATGTGAGCGCCTGCGACAATCAAATGAACACACGTATTGACTTAGAAACAAATGTTCATTAATCGATAGGGTGCCAGAGGAGACTGCGAGAATTTTTGCAGGGAGGTTCAGGAGGAAGCGATGGCAACCAATGTGGCGTTGACAGGTTTGGCGCGTGACATGCAGGCGCGCGCGGATAGCGGGCGGCCGATCCGTATCGGACTGATTGGTTCCGGCGAAATGGGCACCGATATCGTCACGCGCGTTGCGCATATGCCGGGCATCGAGGTTGGCGCCATCTCAGAACTGCGCATTCCCAATGCCCTGAAAGCCGTCGATATTGCATTCCGGGAAGAAGGCCACGGCCGCGAGGTTTCTACCGCTTCCGATCTGACCGCCGCCATGGAAGCGCACAAGATCGCCGTAACCGACAATGCCGATCTGATCCTCGAAAACGATCTTATCGACGTCGTGATCGATGCAACCGGTGTTCCGGCTGTCGGCGCCGAAATCGGCCTGCGCGCGATGGAGCATGGCAAGCATCTCGTCATGATGAATGTCGAAGCGGACGTGACGATCGGCGCTTACCTGAAAGCCGAAGCCGAACGTCTCGGCGTCACCTATTCGCTTGGGGCTGGCGATGAGCCGTCATCCTGCATGGAACTGATCGAGTTCGTGACCGCCATGGGTCATCCGATTGTGGCGGCGGGCAAGGGCAAGAATAATCCGCTCAACATCGATGCTGTTCCCGACCAATATATGGAAGAAGCCACGCGCCGTAACATGAATGTGCGCATGTTGGTGGAATTCGTCGATGGTTCGAAAACCATGGTCGAAATGGCCGCCATCGCCAACGCTACGGGTCTTGTCCCGGACAAGGCTGGCATGCATGGCCCCGCCGCAACGCTCGACCAGCTCAACAAGACACTGATCCCTGAAAAGGACGGCGGCGTGCTGTCGAAGGTCGGCGTGGTGGATTATTCCATCGGCAAGGGCGTTGCTCCGGGCGTGTTTGTCGTGGCCGACATGTCGCATCCACGCATTTCTGAGCGCATGGAAGACTTGAAAATGGGCAAGGGTCCATATTTCACATTCCATCGCCCCT
This sequence comes from Ochrobactrum sp. PL_is501, assembly GCF_055816895.1. Lineage (NCBI taxonomy): Bacteria > Pseudomonadati > Pseudomonadota > Alphaproteobacteria > Hyphomicrobiales > Brucellaceae > Ochrobactrum > Ochrobactrum sp. PL_is501. Next base: position 56,724 of record NZ_JBVPGR010000026.1, read on the forward strand.
ATCACCTGACGTCCCTTGAAGTGCCGCTGACCTGCGCCCGCGTGGTGCTCTACGGCAAGCCGGACATGGTGCCGCTTTCAAAGCCGGTCGCGGAAGTGGCCGCGGTTGCAAAGAAGGACATGCAGCCGGGCGAAAAGCTCGATGCCATTGGCGAATATTGCTACCGCGCATGGATCATGACGTCCGGCGAAGCGCGTAGCGCGCATGCGATCCCCTGCGGACTTCTGCAAGGCGGCAGCGTGACCAGGCCGATCAAGAAGGGCGAGCTCATTACCTACGATAATGCGGCTGTGGCTCCCGGTTCCAGGATTGCGGAGCTGCGCGCGCGTCAAGACAAGCTCGTTTACGGGGCGTAAGGACAAACACCATGGTTCAAGCCAAAAAAGTTGAGCCGCAGGATACGGGCGACCGCCACAACCTGCCTTATGCCTTCCGCATCTATTCGCCGGATCAGCTGAAAGAAGCGCTGCACAAGATGTATCTCATCAGGCGCTTTGAAGAGGGGGCGGAGGAAAGCTACACGCGTGGCCTCATTCACGGAACGATGCATCTTTCCATCGGACAGGAAGCAAGCGCGATGGGCTCCTGTCTGCCGCTTAACGACGACGACATGATCACATCCACCCATCGCGGTCACGGCCACTGCATCGCCAAGGGCGCGGACGTGAAGCGTATGTTTGCCGAGTTTTTCGGCAAGGAAACCGGCTATTGCAAGGGGCGTGGCGGCTCCATGCATATCGCCGATGTTTCCAAGGGAAACCTTGGCGCGAACGGTATTGTCGGCGGCGGTATTCCGATTGCGGTCGGCGCTGCGCTTTCTGCCAAGAAACAGAAAAACGGCAAGGTCGTCGTGTCGTTCTTCGGGGATGGCGCGAACAATGAGGGTGCTTTCCACGAAGCCCTCAATATGGCCTCGGTCTGGAAGCTCCCGGTCGTTTTCGTGTGCGAAAACAACGGCTACGGCATGTCCACCTCCACCAAGCGCTCGACAGCGGTTGCCAATGTTGCCGACCGTGCATCGGCCTATAATATGCCGGGCGTGATCGTCGACGGCAATAATCTGTCGGAAGTGGCGGAGGCTGTCAGCGAGGCCACCGAACGCGCACGGCGCGGCGACGGACCAACGCTGATTGAAAACAAGACCTACCGCATCCGGGGGCATTCCAAGAGCGACCGCAACCGTTATCGCACCAAGGAAGAAATCGAGCATTGGCAGAATGATCGCGATCCGATCGCGCATTTTGAGGCTGATCTGAAAGCCTATGGCTTCATCGACGACGCCGAGATCGAGGCAATCCGCGCGGAGGTCGAGAAGGAAATCGCCGAGGCGATTGAATTCGCCAGGAACAGCCCTGCGCCCGACCTGACCAACCTGACCCGCGACGTTTACACGGACGATATTTGAACATGGACGCGACAATTCGTGAGTTGAGCTATTCGCAAGCTATCCAGGAAGCCATGGCGATTGCCATGGAGCGCGACGACCGCGTGTTTCTGATGGGCGAAGATATTGGCGTCTATGGCGGCGCGTTTCAGGTGACCGGTGATCTTGTCCATCGTTTCGGTGAAGACCGGGTCATGGATACACCGATTTCGGAACTGGGCGGCGCCGGCGTGGCTGTCGGCGCAGCGCTGACCGGCATGCGGCCGATTTTCGAGTTCCAGTTTTCCGACTTTGCTGCCCTCGGTATGGAGCAGATCGTCAATCAGGCGGCAAAAATCCGCTACATGCTTGGCGGCGCTGTGTCCGTGCCGCTGGTCATGCGTTTTCCGGCTGGCTCTGGAACGGGTGCCGCAGCGCAGCATAGCCAGAGCCTGGAAGCGTGGCTCGGGCATGTGCCGGGCCTGAAGGTCCTCCAGCCTTCTACGCCACATGATGCCAAGGGCATGTTGCTCGCTGCCGTTGAAGACCCGGACCCCGTAATGATCTTTGAGCACAAGCTGCTTTACAAGATGAAAGGTCCGGTTCCCGAAGGTTTCTACACCGTTCCCATCGGCAAGGCTGAAGTGGTTCGCGAAGGCCGCGACCTGACCATCGTCGCAACCGCGATCATGGTGCACAAGGCGCTTGATGCCGCTGCCGAACTGGCCCGGAATGGGATCGATGTTGAAGTGATCGACCTGCGCACGGTGCGCCCGATCGATCGCGAAACCATTGTCAAAAGCGTCAAGAAGACGTCGAGGCTGCTCTGTGTTTATGAAGCGGTCAAGACGCTTGGCATTGGTGCCGAAATTTCCGCTATCGTCGCGGAAAGCGAGGCTTTCGATTATCTCGATGCGCCCATCGTGCGTCTTGGCGGCGCCGAAACACCAATTCCATATAATCCCGACCTCGAACGCGCGACCGTTCCACAGGTGCCCGACATCCTGAAAAGTGCTCGCGATCTGGTTAAGGGAGTGCGCTGACCATGGCCGTGGAAGTCATTCTCCCCAAGGTCGATATGGATATGGAGACGGGGCAGATCTCGCGATGGTATGCCAAGGATGGCGATACGGTCACGAAAGGCCAACTTCTCTTTGAAATCGAGACCGACAAGGCTGCGATGGAAGTCGATGCCCCCGCATCGGGCATCATCGCAGACATCAGCGCGGCGGAAGGGACGGTCGTGCCTGTCGGTCAGGCCGTCGCCTGGATTTATGAAGAAGGCGAAGAGCGCCATGGCAAGCCCGCGGTTGTTGCCGAAGAGCCGGTTGTTGCTGCGCCTGTAAATGCCGCTATCGAAACAGCTCCGCCGAGCGAGCTTGATCCCAAGTCCTCCCAAGACGATGAGCGGGGTTCAGCCGCGAAGGTGCGGGCGACACCGCTTGCCCGCCGACTTGCGCGCGACGCAGGCATTGACCTCGCTGCCGTTCAGGGCTCGGGGCCGAAGGGCCGCGTGCAGAAGAAGGACGTTGAAGGCGATATTGGCATTGCGAAAGCAGCGGTCACGGCCAAATCGTTTGCAAGCAAAAGCGCGGAGCCGCGCTCTCCCGGCCAGCTCAATGCTGTCTGGTTGCGTGAGGGTGAAGCGGGGCGTCTGCCGGTGGTTCTGCTCCACGGTTTTGCAGCCGATCTCAATTCATGGCGCGGATTGTTTGCCGGTGCATCGCTTGGCCATCCGATTCTGGCGGTTGATCTTCCGGGACACGGCAATTCGCCACGCATCGTTCCCGAAAATATCGACGAGATTGCCGTCGCTGTGGAAGCGACACTGGAGTCTCTGGGCGTAAGCGCGTGTCTTCTGGTCGGGCATTCGCTTGGCGGTGCGGTGGCGACCGTCATTGCGGCGCGGGGGCTGGTCGATGTGCGCTCCTTGCTGCTGATTTCGTCGGGCGGCTTGGGGCCTCAGATCAACGGTGCCTTTATCAAGGGGCTTGTCGGCGCGAAAAGCGAAGCCAGCATCGTTCCCTGGCTGAAGCTGCTCGTCGCTGACGAGAACCATCTGACCAAGCCGTTCATCACTGCAACTGTTGCGCAGGCTGCCGATACAGAATTGCGCAATACGCAGGAAGCGATTGGCGCCCGGTTCTTCGCAGATGGCACGCAGACCTTTGAAGTGCGCTCAAGCATTGCCTCGCTTGCGATGCCGGTGCGGCTTATTTTCGGTGCTGAAGACCGTGTTATCCCCGTTGCTCATGCGCATGGTTTGCCGGGTAAAGTCGGCGTCCATATCTTCCCCGGTTGCGGACATATGCCACAAATCGAGGAGCGGGCTGCGGTGCTGCAAATCCTGAAAGAGTGTGCGGCCGCTGCCAATTGATGCCGGTTTCATCGCAAATGCGGCAATCAGAAAAAGCACATTGTTTTGCGACGATGTGCTTTTTGCATCTACCCGGATCGCGCTTTCAGCATCTGCGCAGCACTTTCTTCATCGGTGATGAGAACAGTGGGCTTCAGAAGCTTTATTGCGCCAAGCAGAGCGGCAATCTTCTCTTTTCCACCTGAGGTGAGGATACGCTGCGGCGTCTTCTGAAGGCTCTCAATCTTCGCCGACATGACACGATCATGGACTGGATCATCAACGATCTTGCCGTCCTTGTCATAGAAGTGGAACAACACGTCGCCAACGGCGCCGTTTTCGATGAGCGACTGTTTCTGCGCCTCATCGATCAGCCCGACACGATAAGACGTGCTGCTGGCAGTCTGAATATCGCCGACGCTGAGCAGGACCATGTCGAGTTTTTCAGCCATGTCGAGTACTGTGTTCAGGCCACAGCGCTCGATGAGTGCAGTGCGGGTTTCTTTGCTGTCGACCAGAGCCGGGGCGGGGATGAGGTAGCCTTCGCCCTGAAAAATCTGGGCAAATTGCCAGGCGAATTCCGGCGGATTTGAACGGCGCGGCTGTACGATACCGCCAAGCAGGGAAATGACTTTCAGATCGTTGAGCGGACGCGCGCCGATGTGTTGCAGAGTGCTGGAAAGAGTCCGTCCCCAGCCAACGCCGATCGTCATGCCGTGCTGTACTTTTTCAGAGAGATAGGCGCCGGTGGCGGCACTGATCGGCGGGATAGGGTCGACCTCGGGTGAGGAGAGGGGAGCAACGATGGCGCGCTCCAGACCGAAGGTTTTCTCAAGCTCGACTTCAAGGGATGTCAGACTTGCCAGCTTGCCTTCGATAGTGATTTTTACTTCATTGCGCGCACGGGCATCGGCAAGAAGGCGAACGATCGTGACACGTCCGACACCGAGCGCTTCCGCGATATCGTTCTGGGTCATCTGTTCGACGTAATACATCCACGCAGCGCGTGTTCGCAGCCGGCTTGTGCGGTTTTCGGCAGCCACACCTTCCGATCCGATGATGAGGTCGGCTGCTTCCGGATTTTTCTGTGTCTTCCTGCCGGCTTTTTTCAAAACTATCCCTCAAATTAACGGCGTAATACTGCATTATAGAAGCGCTGTTTCTACACCGAAACTATTGCTTTTCCGTGTGAAGGCAAACCATAATTCAAGTGCCTGGTCCATCCTGTTGCGATGGTGCTGCCATAAGGAAATCGACGATGTTGCGCACTCTTTCGGAAGAAATTGCAGTCAATCTGAAGGACCGCCTGCGCGGGGTTCGATACATGATTCGTCGCAATTGCCATGACGGTTTGCCGGAAGCCGAAAGGCGCAGCGACATTCCGTCCCCTGAACTGTTGCTGGAACATGCGGCAAGCATGGTGGACAAGGCCCTGACGACAGCCGAAACGATTTCCATTTCGCTGATTTCTGCCGACCCGAAAGTCCATAACAGCGCGCCGCATGTAAAAAGCCTGTCGGTTTATTTCGGCGCTGGCACGGAAGGAGCGCGCGCTTTCCGAAAGGATATGTATTATCTCGCCAAGGAAGTACTGCGCCGCCATCAGTTGCCGAACGTGCTGATCCACGAAGCCGCGTTCGTAACGGTTCACGCAAGGATGATACGGAAATATGGCTCGTTGCTGAAGAACGTGTTTTCGGCAGAAGCAGGCGAAACGAAAATTGCGGCAACTGCCAAGGCCGTGACAGCTCTTTTCCTGGAACTGCTCGGCGAAAGGCCCGTGCGTTTTATCTCCATGGAAGGGCATCTTGACCCGCAGGCCTTGCGTAAATTTGAAACGACCTGTTTCGCGGCGGCGGGACTTGCCTGCGGTCTGGCGACTGCAAAAGCGGCCGATCTGGCGGGCGTCGATCCTTTGGAAAGTGCAATTCTGGCGCTGGATGTGCGCCATGATCGTCTCATGCAGGCGGCAGAAGATCGCGATCAGGCGCAGCTCGAGCCATTGTTCCAGACGTTAATTGCTCATCTTCCCTGATCCGGGCCGGACGGCTGAAACATATCCATAATCAGCTTCTTTGCGCGGGGAATTGATGCCGGGCTCATGCTGAGTTCGGTCAGTCCCATTCGCAGGAACGCACCGATGAGTTCCGGCTTGCCTGCCGCCTCGCCGCACATGCCCACCATGATGCCTGCTTCGGTTCCCGCTTTCGCGGTCATCTCGATTGCCGCCATCACAGCCGGATGGCTGACATCGTTGAGCTTTGCAACGGTCCGATTGAGCCGATCCGCAGCCATCACATACTGCGTCAGGTCATTGGTGCCGATGGAGAAGAAAGCTGCTTCTTTTGCAAGTTCCCGCGCTGCGAAAACGGCTGCGGGGGTCTCGATCATCACACCAAGATCGAACCCGGCAAAGGCCTTGCCTTCGCTTTCAAGCTCGCCGATGCATTCAGTGATAAGGCGTTTGGTTGCGCGGATTTCCTCGACATCCGAAACCATGGGCAACATAACCTTGAGATTGCCGCTGACCGCCGCACGCAAAAGGGCTCGCAATTGCGGCTTGAACACATCCGGCCGGTCCAGGCACATGCGAATGCCGCGCCAGCCAAGGAAAGGGTTTTCTTCTTCCGGGAACTCGATGCCTGCAATCGGTTTGTCCCCGCCGATATCCAGTGTTCGAACGATAACGGGATTCGGGGCAAAGGCTTTCAGCAGCGCGGAATAGGTTTCGGTCTGCATATCTTCGGAAGGCAGGTGAATATGCTTCATGAAAAGGAGTTCGGTGCGAAAAAGCCCGACACCCATCGCACCGGCTTCAAGCGCGACTTCGATCTCCTCCAGCGCACCCATATTGGCTGCGACTTCTATGACCGTGCCGTCGGCCTTGCGCGGCGTGACGGAGCGGTAGGCATCCAGCGCCTGCCTTTCCTGCAATGCATTGGAAATGCGCGCTTCGATTGCATCGCGGGTGGCTATGTCCGGATCGGAATAAACGAGGCCCGAACTTCCATCCACCGCTACGGTTTTCGCATTTCGTAGTTGCTGCACGGCGCTCCCGAGGCCAAGAACCGCAGGAATGCCGTGTGTGCGTGCAATGATCGCCACATGCGATGTTGCGCCGCCATGTCCGCAGACGACGCCCTTGATCTTCTTGAGCGGCGCTCGTGCCAGATCCCAGGCGCCGATGTCGTCGGCGATGAGTACCGACCCTTCCGGCAGCCCCTCCAGATTGACGTCTTCCTTGCCGAGAAGCGCAAGGCAGATCTGGCGGCTGACGGCATGAACATCATCCGCGCGCGCGTTGAGATAGGGATCATCAAGCGTGGCAAATTGTGCGGCCACGGTTGAAGCCGCCGCAAGCATGGCTGAAATGGCATCGAGGCCCCCGCGAATAAGCCCAAGCGCTTCGTCAGTCAGGCTGTCATCTGCGGCAATATCCTTCAGTGCCGCGATAATGCCTCTGTCAGCGTCGGCAAGATCGCCACTGGAAAGGGAAGCATCCATACGCTGTTGGACAGTGACGATAGCGGCTCTGAAGCGAGCAATCTCGGCGTCTATTTCAGCGGACCCAAGCTTTCGGCCCAGGGGCTTGATTGCTTCGGGAAAGAACGGAAAAGCCGCCCCCAATGAAATGCCTTCGCTGGCGCCAACACCCTTGATCTGGCCTGCGGGGAGTTTTGGCGTCATCGCGGCTTGCGGCACGGTTTCGGCTTGAGGTGCAGCCAAAGGTTCAGGTGCAGCCGGCGCGGCGCCCTCTTCCAGCCCCGCTTGCGGGTTTTCCAGATAGCCGATCAGGGCTTCAATGGCTTCAATCGCATCTGCTCCATCGGCACGAACAGTGACTTCATCGAGTTCTTTCACGCCAAGCAACATCAGCTTGACGGAGCTTTTGGCGCTTACGCTTTTACCAGCTTTGGCGATTTCAATATCGCTCTCAAACCCCTTGGCCAGTTTAACGAAGCGGGTAGCAGGGCGCGCATGCAGCCCCTCACGCACCCGGACGATAGTCGAGCGTTCCATCTATGTAAGCCTCAAGTCGAATGCAATTTCAAATCCGAGGATCGGCAGTTTCAGCCGCCAATGGTGATAATCTGCCCTTCCTTGAGAGCAGCCACAAGCTCTTCGCCTGCTATTTCACTGGCACAGATTTCACCGGGGCGATCTGCCGAACCTGCACCCGTGAATGAAATGACGACATGCCCGATTTCGCGCACCTTCTGCCAGGCGCTTTCGCCAACGGCAGTGATTTCGGCTTTGAGCGCGCCGATTGCGATCTTTGTTCCGACAGCCGGGGCCGATGCTTCAGGGCCTTCTTCCACTACATGGAGAACGGATACTTCCGCCAGTTCAGGTGGTGAACCGTCAGCAAACAGGATGAGAACGCCACCTTCCGCGAGGTCCGCGACTTCCGGGCCGATTGCGGTGATCCGCGTTTTCAGATGTATCGACATAGAAGCGGTCCTTTCTTCGTTTGGTATTCGATGCCCGTGAAGCTGATCGGAAACATCGTTATTGCATATGTTTGAGAGGTCGCCCGCCGCAGCGCTTGCCGCGGCGGGTCGGGATTTCAGAGTACCGCGAGGCTGACGACCCATGCGATCAGAACCGAAAGCGGGCCCATGATCTGGCGGCTGATCAGAACTGCGGGCACACCGATCTCGATGGTCTTGGGTTTGGCTTCGCCGAGCGCCAGGCCGACCGGCACGAAGTCGCAACCGACCTGCGTGTTGTAGGCAAACAAGGCGGGAAGGGCCATCGCCGGGGCAATGGTGCCGTTTGCAATCTGCGGTCCGATGATCGCCACGCCCACGACCTGCGCGATAACCGCCCCCGGCCCGAGGATCGGCGACAGGAACGGGAGACCGCAAATCGCTGAAAGCACCAGCAAGCCGATAATGTTATTGGCCAATGGTCCGAGCGGCTGGGCGAGAATATCGCCAATGCCGGTATAGAGGATCAGGCCGATGAGCATCGTCACGAACGCCATGAATGGCAGAACGTTACGAATGACCTGATCGATTGTACGGCGCCCGGCCTGGAAGAAGATGCCCACGACGCGGCCCATGACGCGGCCGATGCTGCTGATAAGCCCGACAAGGCCGCCTTCGCTTGGCTGCTCCACAGGCACTGGCTTTTCTTCTTCAATAGCCGCAGCGGCGGGAGCGGCGGCGGTTGAGCCGTCAGCCGGAACAATGTTTTCCGGCTTCACGCCCGACACATAGATGTCTTCGGTAATGAATTGCGCCAGCGGACCTGCCTGCCCAACCGGCGTGATGTTCACGGTCGGGATGCGCTTGCGCGGATAAACGCCGCAACGGGCTGTGCCGCCGCAATCGACAACCACGACTGCCATTTCGCTTTCGATTGGCGGTGAGCGAAAGCCGTCAACGGCCTCTGCGCCGGTCATTTCGGCAATCTGGCGTGCAAGCGGGTGGATACCGCCGCCAGTGACCGAAACCACCTTGTTGCGCTGCTCGGTCGGTTGAATGACAAGAGGGCCGCCCCAACCATTCGAGCCGCGGGAAATCTGAACTGCCTTATAGGTCTTCACCATGTCGTCCTCCCCATGTCCCGCTTAAAGCTCGATGCCCTGACGCCGCGCCATGATGGCGGTGATGCGTTCCGTGAGTATGCCTTTGAGGAGGATCACCACGAGGCCGACGATCGCGTACCAGATGGCGACATTGATGTGGTAACCGGTTGGAACCGCGCCTTTTTTCTCAAGTTCGAGAAGGGCAACCAGCACGCCGCCCCAGACAAAATATTCGCCCGGATTGATGTGCGGGAAAAGTCCCAGCGGCGGATGGACGTAGGACACAGCCGCATCATAGAAGGCAGGTTTGTACTTTTCGTCCAGGAACGAACCGAACGTGTAGGCCATCGGGTTGGTCAGAAAAAACACCGACAGAACCGGCAGAACCGTGTAGCGGGTCAGCGCAATGCGCCCCGCGCTGCGTGCGATGCCATGGACGCGCTTTTCGCCGACCAGTTCGGTCACGGCGTAAAACGCGGTCATCAGCACCACAAGTGTCGGAATGATGCCTGTGACAAATCCGGCAAAAACTTCGCCGCCTTTCTGGAATACGCCAATGAAGTGCTTGCCGATAGAGGCAAGCCAGCCGAGCTGCTCTTCCTGCTGGACGTTCTGAAGGCGTTCCTTGAACTGATCGACGGTAATTCCGCCACTGCCCGCATCGCCCGGTGCGGGGGTAGTTGCTTGCGCAAGCTGCAGAAGGTCATTTCCTGCGTGCTCTGCGGCATGTTTGCCATGCAGTGCGGCATCGGAAATCATGCTGCCAGCCATATGTATGGATTGCATCGTTGCGTCGGCATGTTGCGCCAACATCGTCACTATCGACATTGCTCCTCCTCGATTGCTTGTTTCAGGCAAGCAACTCCTATGCTCCCACTGCCTTCAGTCCTTCGAGTTCGGTCCCATCGGATTGGTCTCTTATGCGGCCGATCTGCTCTATCGCCTGTCTGGCGGCAGCCACCACCTCAGGCGTTCCTTCTCCGATCGCGGGATTGTCCGGCAATTCGCCAAGGCGCTTTCCCTCAAAGCCTTCGCGACGGATGAACTTCGCAAAGACGGTTCGTCCGCTCATTTGGAGGAAGCGGCGCACCACAAGATTGCGATCGACGACGATCAGCACGATGACGCCTTTGCCGAAGCGTCCCCGTATATGCCCGGCGCCAACAAAGCCGTCGGAATATTTCGAAGTGATACCTTTCATCACATCGGAATAGTGGCGCATCTGGAACCATACGCCCAGCGACTGAAAGCCCCATAGCAAGGCGAGCGCCAGCAAAGCCCATTGCCAGATAGCCATTTTGTTCTCCTCCCACGAAGGCGAACGGGGTATTTTCCGCGTCCGCCTTTCATCAATTAGAGAACATTTGTCTTCCTGAATGTCAATATGTATAATTTTTCCGCTATTGAAAGGCGAATGAAGACTGACATTTCAATCCACTTCGCTTAATGTCGCTTGGAAACAGGAGGCCGCTCGCACCATGGATTTGCTGCTTAGGGAACAAATGGCATCGATGCCCGATCTGCGTCATCGACTGCGCCAGCTGCGTTGGTTCAGGGCGACGTTCCGCAAGCATGCAAGCCTGCTGCATGAACTTTACGGTGTTGAATACGACATTGATGAAAAGAAGCTCACCGAGGCGTTTCTGAACTGGGTAGAGCTGGTTGACCAGAACAAGCGTTTCGCCAAGGTGGATCGCAAGGATTTCATCACCTTTGCAGCCGGGCTTGTGTTGCGCGAACTGATCCGTCTATCTCCGGCGAAGGTTGTTTCCCCACCAAAGCACGCTGCGGGGGATGCCGCTCGCCTTTACGAGATTGTCAGCTTCTGGCCAGAAGGGTTTCTCTACACAAATTACTGTATCTGCGCGATTGCTGCTGTGCAGGAACAGGAGTTCGGTACGATCCCCGACATAGATCAATGCGCCGATGAATTACGCACATGGTGGTCCTATAGGGAAAATATCGCCGAAATGCCCGGATATGCGATCGCATTTCTCGATAAGTTTCTTGGCGGGGAGCCGAACTGGGTCATGCCCGATCTGGCATCCGCACGGGCGGCAGTGAAGCGCGCTTTGGGCGCAGATAAGCCGGTCACAAAAATTCGGAATAAATAGCCGCTCCTGCCCTTTGTCGTCTCTCCCTCGGTAAGGGCCTCCCGGATATAATTTGGACAGGCATTCCAAAGCTTATGAAAGCAAGAAACAGCTCCCAATGGCATAGACGGTTGCCAAAGAACCATATTTAGCCAACAAGGGTTGGAATCAAACGCTCAGCGTCAAGAATGGAACATCACTTGAAACGCATCAAAATTAGCCTGGTTTGTCTCTTCCTGGCAGGTGTTTTGCCAGCATATGCGCTCGACGTCCGTTCTCCGACTGTTTTGAAACCGTCGCCTGAGCAGGTGCAAGCCGCCCATTTGACGGCAGAATTTCTTTCCCGCTTCCATTATCGGCCCGTTCCGCTGGATGATGCGTTATCGGTTCGGATCATGAACCGGTTTATTGACTCGCTCGACCCGGACAGGCTCATCTTTCTGCAGGCGGATGTCGACAAGTTCCTGGCCAGCAGCAAGGAAATCGATGATGCCATCGACCGTCAGGACCTGACCATTCCGTTTTCGATCTTCAACGTCTACCAGATGCGCATCATCGAGCGTATGACGTTTGCACGTGGTCTGCTCAAGCAGAATTTCGATTTCAGCAAGCAGGAAGATTTTTCCACCATGCGCGACAAGGAGCCTTGGCCGCGCTCCAATGAAGAAAGCGACGATCTGTGGCGCAAGCGCGTCAAGAACGACTGGCTCCGTCTGAAACTCGCCGGCAAGGACGATGCGACTATTCGCAAGACGCTCGACAAGCGTTACGAGAACTCCATCGAACGCACGTATAAATACAAAAGCGACGATGCTTTTCAGTCATTCATGGCTGCCTATACGACATCGGTCGATCCGCATACCGATTATTTCGGCGTAAAGGCTTCAGCCGAATTCGATATTTCCATGAAGCTATCGCTGGTTGGCATCGGCGCGGTGCTTCAGGAAAGAGACGACTACACGACGATCCGCGAGCTGGTCGCCGGTGGCCCGGCGCAGTCGTCGGGCAAGCTTGCCGTGGGCGATCGTATCATCGGGGTAGGTCAGGGCAAAGACGGTCCGATCAAAGAAGTAATCGGAATGCGCCTCGATGAAGTTGTGCAAATGATCCGTGGTGATAAGGGATCGGTCGTGCGCCTCGATATCCTGCCGGCTGATGCTGGGGCTGACGGCAAGCACCATGTCATCACACTGGTTCGCGACAAGATCAGTCTCGACAAGCAGGCTGCCAAGAAAACGATCCTTCCCGTAAAGGACGGAGACGTTACCCGCAGGATCGGAGTGATCACTCTCCCGGCGTTTTACGAGGATATTCAAGCGCGGCGGAAGGGCGACAAGAACTACAGGAGCGCCAGCCGCGATGTTGCCAAGCTGATCGCCGAGTTGAAGCAGGATAAGGTTGAGGGTGTTCTGGTCGATCTTCGCAACAATGGCGGCGGATCGCTGAGCGAGGCGATTGACCTGACAGGTCTATTCGTTGGCAAGGGTCCGGTGGTTCAGCAACGCAACGCAAACGGCGAAGTCAAGGTTGAAAGCGACAATCTTCCGGCTCCAGCCTGGAAGGGACCGCTGGGCGTGCTTATCAATCGTGGCTCTGCCTCTGCCTCGGAAATCTTCGCTGCGGCAATGCAGGATTACGGTCGTGGCGTGGTCATCGGCGAGCCAAGTTTCGGCAAGGGAACCGTGCAGACCGTGGTTGACCTCGACGAAGTGGCCAACAATCCCAAGCCCGAATATGGCGAACTTAAATTTACGGTCGCGCAGTTCTTCCGTGTCGACGGTGGAACGACGCAGTTGCGCGGCGTGACGCCGGATATAAGCCTGCCCGGCCTCTTCGACCTCAAGCTTGTCGGTGAATCGAGCTTCGACAACGCTTTGCCGTGGTCTCAGGTCTCCGCGGCTAAATACAAATCGTCAGGCGAGATAAAAGCACTGTTGCCAAAGCTGCAAAATCTGCATGACGAGCGCGTGCAGAAATCCCGCGAGTTCCAGGACTTTGTGGAAGATGTAGCGACGCTCAAGGCGCAGCGTGAGAAAACGGTTATCTCTCTCAACGAAACGGTGCGCCGCAATGAGATGACCGCGCAGGAAAATCGGGCCAAGGCACGCGGAAAATCCAATGATGGTATTGATACGCAGATTGACGACGGTTTGCAGTCGAACGAGCGAAGCCTGAGTGCCGACCTTGCAATCGAGAAGAGCCGCAAGAACGCGACGGATGTTTTGCAGAATGAAGCTGCGGCCATCGTTGCGGATTTGAGTGTCCTGCAAGCGAGCACGCCCAAACACGCGGCAAATTAATGCATGTCTCCCAAAAGTGGGAACCGGTTTTGGGAGACATGTTTAAAAACAGAAGCTTAAAGCGTGTCATGCGAACACAATAAAATGCGATATGCTTTGAGGCGCATCCCGAACAGTGCGAAGCGTCTGTGCAGGAAGGGCCGCAAATGGGGCAGGCCGCCCCCTTTGGCGCGTTTCTGCCGTTCGGAGGCCGTCCACCCCAACACTGCAGGCCAATTCCAGATTCACTCTTGAATGTGCACTAACCCGGACGCAATATCCGTCACTCCGCGCGAGAATCTGCAATTTACTAATGAGTGCAACATGTTCCTTCGGCTTTTTGACAAGTTTCGACCATGGGGTCGGGCTCATCGCAAGATGGCGGTAGCCTTTCCAACCCCGGCGGAACTCGCGGCTCGAAAACGCGCCGACACCGGGCCGGCCGGAACAGTTGTCGCATTCTATACAACCAATAGTTTCTACGAGCATGAAAAGGAACGGCTTCTCGCAAGCGCCCGCCATCTTGGACTCAAGATCATTTCTGTCGCTGTTGAAAACACAGGAAGCTGGGTGCGCAATGCCGGGTTGAAGCCCAGCGTGCTCCTGCAACAGCGCAAGGCCGTGAGAGGCCCGTTGCTTTATGTTGATGTAGATGCCGTGTTTCATCGCAATCCGTGGCCTGAATTGCTGCCCATACAGAGCGACATTGCGGTATATTACGAAAAAAGCGGACATCTTCTGAGCGGAACGGTGCTCTTGAATGACACTGACGCGGCTCTTGCTCTTCTGGAAGCCTGGCATAAAGGGTGCGCGGAAGCGCCGGATACTTGGGATCAACTTGTACTGGAGCAAATACTTGCCGACGACGCAGCCAAAGCTGCACCCTGTTACTCAGTGGACAGGCTTCCGGTATCGTTCTGCTGGATTTTCGATCATCTCGATAACGAACCGGTGGAGCAAGTTTACATAGAGCACCTTCAGGCAAGTCGCGAAGCGAAGAAACGCCGACGTTTCCTGGGGCGTACCGGAAAGCGGCTGCAGCGCAGGCGTGACCGGATCGCGGAGATCGAACGCATTTTGGTAAGCAACACTGATGCTGAGCGTCTCGATGATGTGACTATGAGGGACGTTTGAATGTCAGTACCTGTTCTTTTATACCATCAGATTGCGCCGCTACCGCAAAAGAACATGCCGTTTCATGGTTTGCTGGTGCATCCGGACCGCTTCAGAAGCCAGATGAAATGGCTGAAGAGAGCGGGTTATCGTGGTGTCTCTCTGCGCGAGGCCATACCTTACATCAAGGGTGAGAAGACAGGCAAAGTCGCCGCGATTACCTTCGATGACGGTTTTCTCAACGTGCTGGAAAACGCAGCTCCCGTATTGGCCGAATATGGTTTCACCGCGACCAATTATTTCGTCGCAAACCAGATTGGTGGGAGTAATGTCTGGGATCAGCCGCTTGGCGTCCCGAAGACGCCATTGATGTCCCTCGCTCAGTTGCGAGAGTGGGCGGCGCTTGGACACGAAGTCGGTGCGCATACGCTCGATCATGTCCATTTGACAGAAACGCCTGACGATGAAGCAAGGCGGCAGATCTCTCAATCGAAGACAATTCTGGAAGATATGCTGGGCGACAAAGTAACCGCATTCTGTTTCCCTTATGGTGAGAACAATCCGGTTCATCGCGAAATGGCGAGAGAAGCCGGGTTCACAACCGCCACCACAACAGTGCGGGGGCACGCAGGCCCAGCAGATGATCCGTTCGGGTTGCCCCGGATCAGCATTCGCCGCCGGGATATATGGCCGAAATTCCTGATGCGTTTGCGTGCTTGAGACATGCATACAACGAGTGGGCACATACTCCAATTTACAGGTTTTGTTTGTCCCGCCTGTCTCAGAGCCTGTTCCAAAAGTCGCCATGCCGGTCTGCAAATGCCGCTTTTTGATTCAGGCTCTCAGTCCACTTGAGGATATTGCTGTAATATTTTCTCCGTCAGGCTTTGAACAAAATCCATGGCGAGAGGCAGCGGTGCGCGATGAGGTGGAAAAATCGCGTCGAACGCGAAATCTACACGTGGCGTGAGCGGACGTGACACAACCCCGCGGTTTGCAAATTCCATGGCTGTGAACGGATCGCAAACGGAAACACCGAGGCCTGACGATACCAGTCCGCAAGCGATTTCCGACAGTGGTGTTTCGGCGCGCATGACCACTTTTACATTGTACATGTCGAGGGTCAGATCGACTGCTGCACGCGCTACCGAAGAGCCTGACAATCCAATGAAATCTTCACCGTCGAGATCTTCGACATGGATTGACTGACGTGTCGCCAGACGATGGTTTTCGGGCATAACGACAACGCGGGGAATGGATGGCAGCCGAACCGTCGCCAGACCGGATGACGTCATCGGGCTTTCAGTAAAGCCAAGGTCGCACTGATTGTTCAAAACGAGGTCGATGACCATCGGCGAAACAACCCCTTGCATGGAAAAATACAGGTCTCGCTTGTCGGCAAGATATTCACCGGCAAAACGCGGCAGATAGCCATTGATCAATGCCGGTAATGCAGCGATGCGCAACGTGCCTGTCCGACTTTTGCTGATATTCTGGGCGGCTCGCGCAATACGATCGAGCCCGACATATGACCGCTCGACTTCCGTGTAGAGCGCGACGGCTGCGGCTGTCGGCTCAAGGCCGGAGCCGCGTTTTTCAAACAGAACCAGACCGAGATGAGCTTGCAGGTCCTTAAGGAGCCTGCTGACGGCAGGCTGACTAATCCTCATAAGCTGGGAGGCATTGGTGACACTGCCGGCCAGAATGACGGACCGAAAGGCTTCAATCTGCCGGTGGTTGATCTTCATAATCGCCTCTCTCATAACATTTTGGTATGGAACGGTTAAAATTAAGCATTTGACGAATGGCCCGTCAATTCGGGAAATAGTCGCAAACAGGGAACGATTTGAAATAATTCGAATCTCGCACCGGAGGAAACGAATGAATATTGCTCTGAAACTGACATCGACGACCGCTCTGCTGCTTGTTCTGGCTGGCGCAGCCCATGCCGAAACCAAAACGTTGATTGTTGGTGGCTATGGCGGCAGTTTTGAAAAGACCATGCGCGAAGCGGTTATCCCGCCGTTTGAAAAGAAGCATGGTGTGAAAGTGGAATATGTCGCGGGCAACTCCACTGATACGCTTGCCAAAATACAGGCGCAACATTCAAATCCGCCTTTCGATGCGATCCTTCTGGACGACGGTCCGATGTATCAGGCTATCGAACTGGGGTTTTGCAAACCGCTTTCAAATCTGCCGTCGAACGAACTCTACGACGTCGCCCGTTTTCCTGAAGACAAGGCGGTCGCCGTCGGCGTAGTCGCCACGGGCCTGATCTATAACAAGGATTACTTTGCTAAGCAGGGTTGGGAGGCGCCGACCTCTTGGGCTGATCTTGCCGATCCAAAATACAAGGGCAAGGTGGTTATTCCTCCGGTCAACAACACCTATGGCCTGCATGCGCTGCTCGCATTCGCCAAGATGAATGGCGGCGACGAAAATAACATCGACCCGGGTTTTGATGCCATGATCGAAAAGGTGAACGACAATGTTCTTGCCTACGAGCCTTCGCCCGGCAAAATGACTGAGTTGTTCCAGTCGGAGCAGGCGATAATCGGCGTATGGGGTACTGGTCGCGTCAAATCATTTGCCCAGACCGGTTTTCCAATTTCCTTCGCCTATCCAAAGGAAAAGGCCATAACGCTTCTCGCCGCCACCTGCGCAGTCAACAAGCCGGACGCATCCCCGCTGGCCGAAGAATTCGCCAAGGAACTGCTCACGCCCCGCGTTCAGGAACTGATGGTTAAAGAATACGGATATGGCCCGGTCAACAAATCCGTTGAAGTGCCGGAAGACGAGCGGGATTTCATTCCCAGCGGCGAAACGGTCGATAAGCTCTACAGCGCCGATTGGTCGGTTATCAATAAAGAACGTGAAAACTGGACCAAGCGTTGGAACCGGGAAGTTGAGCGCTAGAGCATAATCCGACCGGAGTGAAACGAGGATCGATAAGATTATGCTTAACATAGAAAGCCTTAGAGCGCCGATCTGATCCAATCAGATCGAAACGCGCTCTAAAAGACGCTCATACCGGCAATTGGCCGGGGCTTGAAGGGGCGATACCCAGATAATCCGACTTGCATGCGATGGCGAGGCATCTTGCCATCGACGCGGTTCGCGCCTGCCTACAACT
Source organism: Ochrobactrum sp. PL_is501 (assembly GCF_055816895.1). NCBI lineage: Bacteria > Pseudomonadati > Pseudomonadota > Alphaproteobacteria > Hyphomicrobiales > Brucellaceae > Ochrobactrum > Ochrobactrum sp. PL_is501. The sequence continues at coordinate 74,594 of NZ_JBVPGR010000026.1, forward strand.
CATATTGGAGAACTTTCGCAATGGGCTTTCTTGAACTCTCGGGCGTGAACAAACGCTTTGGCGATCAGGTGGCGGTGGAGAATTTCTCCCTCTCTGTCGAGAAGGGCGAATTCATCTCCTTGCTGGGCCCATCCGGCTGCGGAAAAACCACCACGCTTCAGATGATCGCCGGCTTCGTCGAGACCAGCGGGGGCGCGATTCATCTGAATGGGCGAGACCTCACGAAGGTCAAACCCGCCAAGCGGGGGCTTGGCATTGTTTTTCAAAGCTATGCCTTGTTTCCGCACATGACAGCCGCCGAAAACGTGGCATTCGGACTGGAAATGCGCGGCGTAGCCAAGCCGGAACGCGCGGCTCGGGTGAGGGAAGCCCTCCAAATGGTAGGGCTGGCCGGCTACGAAGATCGTCATCCGCGCCGAATGTCCGGCGGGCAGCAGCAGCGCGTTGCCCTTGCGCGTGCGCTGGTGATCAAACCGGAATTGCTCCTGCTCGATGAGCCTCTTTCCAATCTCGACGCCAAGATGCGCGAGGAGATGCAGATCGAACTGCGGCGGCTACAGCGCACCATCGGCACGACGACTATCCTCGTCACGCACGATCAGCACGAGGCGATGGCCTTGTCGGATCGTGTTGTCGTCATGAGCAAGGGCCGGATCGAGCAGATCGATACTCCGCTCACCGCCTATGAAAACCCGGCAACGCCCTTCGTGGCGGGTTTTCTCGGCAAGACCAACGAACTTGCTGGCAGTGTCCGGGACGGGACCGTTGAATGCGGCGGGCTGCGCCATCCAGCCTCTGAGGACACGCCAACAGGGCTGGCCACCATCAATGTCCGCCCTGAAAAGATATTCTTCGCCGAAAAGGGGCTCGCCGCGAAGGTCGCAAGCCGGATATTCCAAGGCAATAGCTGGCTCTATCAATGCGAAACCGAGGCGGGCCCGGTTCTCGTTGTCCGTCAGAATGACGGTGTGCGGCCCGCAGAGGAAGGACAGTCGGTCTATCTCGACTGGCGCGATGCGGACATGACGCTACGCGCAGGAGGCCGATAATGGCAGCCCGTGGCAGTCTTCGCACCGCTTTCTCCCTGGTACTTCCCGCCATGATGCTTTTCGTGGCCGTGGTTATCATTCCCCTCGTCATGACGATATTGCTGTCGTTCTATAGCTGGGGCCAATATACGGGCATCGTTGAAACCTTCACCCTGGAAAACTGGCGCGAAGTTCTGACCGACTCCTATTTCGGCGAAATGTTTCTTCGCACGTTGCGGATCTCCCTCCTCGCAACCTTGCTTGCGGCCTTGGTCGGCGCTCCTGAGGCCTATATCCTCAACCGCATGAGCAAGAGCTGGAAGAGCTTCTTTTTGCTCATTATTCTGGGACCGCTGCTATTGTCAGTTGTCGCGCGGACACTCGGCTGGGCGCTGCTCTTCGGCGGGAATAACGGCATCGCCAACAAAGCCTTGATGTCGGTCGGGGTGATCGATGCGCCGATCCCCTTCATGTTTACCGAAACGGGCGTCGTCATCGCGCTCGCGCATGTCATGATGCCCTTCATGGTCCTGTCGGTGTGGACCACCTTGCAAAAACTCGATCCGCAAATCGAAAATGCAGCGCTATCGCTTGGCGCGAGCCAGATAACGGTTATTCGTCGCGTCATCGTTCCCCAGATTATGCCGGGTATTTTATCTGGCTCAATCATTGTCTTTGCGTTGAGCGCTTCGGCTTTTGCAACGCCTGCAATCATCGGTGGGCGTCGGCTGAAGGTCGCTTCCACCCTTGCCTATGACGAATTTCTCAACACGCTCGACTGGCCACTCGGCGCGACGGTGGCAGTACTGCTGCTCATCGGCATCGTCTTCATTATCGTCGGCTGCAATACTCTGATCGAGCGCCGCTATGCGGAGGTGTTCAAATGAGCCGCAACGGACCTCTGGCCCTGATCTTCCACGCGCTTTTCGTGATCTTCATGGTCGCGCCCATTGTCGTGGTCTGTCTTGTGGCCTTTACGCCTGAAGGTTTCCTTGCCCTTCCCACGCGCAGCTTCTCGCTCCGCTGGTTTTACGAGATCGCGAATTATCCGGAATTCATCCGTGCCTTTTTTACCAGTCTGAAGATTGGCGCGTTGTCATCCACAATTGCGGTGATGGTTGCCGTTCCCGCAGCTTTGGCCATCGCTCGCTATCAGTTTCCGGGGCGCGGCCTGCTCTCGGCACTGTTTCTTTCGCCGCTGATGATACCGCATGTGGTGCTCGGCATCGCCTTCCTGCGCTTTTTCTCCATGGGCGGCCTGTCGGGCACCATGACCGCATTGGTCATCGCGCATATCGTGGTGGTGTTTCCTTTCGCGCTCAGGCTGACGCTGGCGGCAGCAACCGGAATGGATCGCTCGATTGAAATGGCAGCCGTGTCGTTGGGGGCGGACAACTGGACTCTGTTTCGCCGGGTCACGCTGCCGCTGATCCTGCCGGGCGTCATCAGCGGCTGGGCGCTGGCTTTCATCCAGTCGTTCGATGAAGTGACGATGACTGTGTTCCTTGCAGCGCCGGGAACCGAAACGCTGCCCGTACGCATGTTTCTCTATGTTCAGGACAATATCGATCCGCTCGTCACATCCGTTTCGGCGGTTGTGATCGCGATAACGATGATCGTTCTGGTCCTGCTCGACCGCCTGTACGGACTGGAGGCCATCCTCTCCGGTCATAGCGACAAGAACCGTTAGGAAAAATCGATGCGTTCCGATTATGACGTCACCGTCGTCGGCGGCGGCCTCCTGGGGGCTGCCATAGCCTGGGGGCTTGGAAGACTTGGTCAGAAAGTCTGCGTGCTTGACGAGGGAGATATAACCAAGCGCGCCTCGCGTGCGAATTTTGCGCTGGTCTGGGTGCAGGGCAAGGGCATCGGCAAGCCAGAATATGCCGGCTGGAGCCTGGGCGCTTCGCGCCTTTGGCCTCAACTTGCCGAAGAACTGTTGCAGCAAACGGGTCTCGACGTTCGTTACGAGCGCCCCGGCGGGTTCTTCATCGCGCTTAGCGAAAAGGAAATGCAGCAGCGCGCGGATGTCAGGTCCACCATGTTTACTCAAGGTGCGCCCGAGGGCTACGCAATGGAGCTGGTCAGCCGGGAGGAACTGGCACGACATATCCCGGAAATCGGTCCCGAAGTGGTGGGGGCGAGCTACAGCCCTGCCGATGGACATGTGAACTCGCTGCGCGCCTACCGCGCCCTTCACGAAGGCATGCGCTTGTTCGGCGCGGATTACCGGCCCGGCGAACCCGTGGCGTCGATCAGTCATCAGCGCGGTGAATTCACCCTGCGGACCGGACGGGGGACTGTTACTTCCGGCAAGATCGTTCTTGCGGCTGGCAACGAAAATCAGCGTCTGGCTGCGCAGGTCGGGCTCTTCGCTCCCATGATGCCGACCCGCGGTCAGGTTCTGGTCAGCGAACGCACCGAACGCTTCCTCAATTATCCGCTGGGCACCATCCGCCAGACCGACGAGGGGACGGTGATGATGGGGGACAGCAAGGAAGATTATCTCGATGACCGTGTCGCCCGGCTTCCGGTCAGCACTGTGATCGCCGATCGGGCGCGCCGTACATTCCCCAGGCTTGGGTCCGTCAATCTTGTGCGCAGCTGGTCTGGCATTCGCGTCATGACTCGTGACGGCTTTCCGATCTACGACCAGTCGACGCAATGCCCCGGCGCGTTCGTCACCTGCTGTCATTCAGGTGTGACGCTCGCATCGCAACACGCTTTGGAAATCGCTGCGATGATCAAGCAGGGTGCGCTTGATCCTGAAAAGGTGTCGGCATTTTCCGCACGCCGTTTCGCCGATGCGCCCGCAACGCTCTGACACTCGAAACCCGCAGGAGCAGCCATGTACAGATCAGCAGTCAAGGATGACCGCACGCCGGTCGATATTTTTATCGAAGGGCAGAAGTTCATCGCCCGCGAGGGCGATACCGTTGCCGCGGCCCTGCTCGCATCCGGCATTGATGCGCGGCGTTCCACCGCGGTCAGCGGTGCGCGCCGCCTGCCTTATTGCATGATGGGCGTCTGTTTCGATTGTCTCGTTACCATCGATGGTGTCGGCAACCGTCAGGGATGCCTCATTCCCGTTGCCTCCGGCATGAAAATCGAGATCCAGAAGGGCAAGAGGGAGCTCGGCAAATGACCCGTCCCCTGCATGACAATTATGACGTAGTGGTCATTGGCGCTGGCCCGGCCGGAATTGCAGCTGCCACTACGGCGGCGTCGGCAGGTGCTCGCACCTTGATGCTGGACGAGAACGCTGGTCCGGGGGGGCAGGTCTGGCGCTCCATTACCGCCACCCCGGTAAAAGCGCCCGATATTCTTGGTGCAGACTATTGGGTTGGCGAGACGCATATTGCAGCCTTGCGCAAGAGCGGAGCGGAAATTGTGCATCGTGCGACGGTCTGGTCGCTGGATGCATCGCTGGAGTTGGCGATTTCCGTTGGCGGCGGCTCGTGTTTCGTCAAGGCGAAACGGGTCATCATCGCCACTGGCGCGCAGGAGCGTCCATTTCCTATTCCCGGCTGGACATTGCCCGGTGTCATGACGGCGGGTGCGGCCCAGACGCTCATCAAGAATGCCGGTCTGGTGCCGGATGGCAATCTGGTGATTGCCGGGCAGGGGCCGCTGTTGTGGCTGCTTTCGGCGCAGATATTGCGTCTCGGCGGCAGGATTGATCGTATTCTGGACACAACGCCCAAAGGCAATCTTCGCGCCGCCTTGCCAAAGGCTATTCCATTTCTGACATCGCCTTATCTGGTCAAGGGCCTGAAGATGATGAGCGAGGTGAAACGGCAAGCACGCATCATCAAGCATGTGACTGAAATCGAAGCGATTGGAGACGGGCAGCTCTCCTCGGTCCGCTATCAGGCTGGCGGCAAGTCCGAAACACTGAACGCCGATGTTCTGCTGTTACATCAAGGCGTTGTGCCGAATGTCAATCTCGCCATGGCTGCGGGTGTCAGGCACGAATGGGACAAGGTTCAGCTTTGCTGGCGGCCGGTTCTGGATGCAGATGGCCAGTCGGACAGTCCCGGCATCTACATCGCCGGTGACGGTGCGGGAATAGGGGGCGCGCTGGCTGCTCTGGAACGTGGCCGGATCGCAGCGCTGGCGGCTGCAAAAGCGCAAGGTATTGCGATATCGCCGCGCGCCGAAACGCAGGCGCGTACAGCGCTTGTGCGGGCGGAGAAGGGGCGCGATTTTCTCGATCTGCTCTACAAGCCGGCTGAACAATTCCGCACCCCGCATGGCGACACGATTGTTTGTCGTTGCGAGGAAATCCGTGCCAGCGATGTGCTTAAAGCCGTGGAAACCGGGGCCACCGGACCCAACCAGGCAAAGGCCTATCTGCGCACGGGGATGGGGCCGTGTCAGGGGCGTCTGTGCGGTCTCACCATGACGGAATTGATGGCCAGGGCACGAGGAACAACGCCGGAGAAAATCGGTTACTACCGCCTGCGTGCCCCGATCAAGCCGATTGCATTGAACGAATTGGCTGATCTGCCAAGCGATGAGACCGCATTCAAGGCAGTGGTACGGGAATGACGCAACCGGACGCCATCATCATCGGAGGCGGTCTTCACGGCTGTTCGACCGCGTTGCACCTTTGCATGAAAGGAATGAAGCCGGTCCTCATCGAGAAGGATTATGCGGGACGCCACGCATCCGGCGTCAATGCAGGCGGTGTGCGCCAGTTGATGCGCGATCTTGCCGAGATTCCGCTTTCGATCCGCTCGATGGGTATTTGGGAAAACATCGCCGATCTTGTCGATGACGAATGCGCATTCGAGTGCCATGGGCAGGTGCTGGTTGCCGAAAATGCGGCAGATTTTCAATCCTGCGTGGAGCGGATTGAAACCTTGAAGCGACATGGTTTTACCCATGAGGAGTTGATTTCCGCTGATGAGGTTCGTGCGTTGCTGCCTGCCGTTGCCGAGACCTGCACTGGCGGTATCGTCTCGCGCCGCGACGGCGCAGCGCAACCAGCTCGAACGACAAGCGCGTTCCGGCGCAAGGCCGAGCAAATGGGTGCAAGGATCATTGAAGGCGTCGCGGCGGGAAATGTCCGCTATAAGGCTGGCCTTTGGCATGTCGATGCAGGAAGCGAGACATTCTGCGCGCCGGTCCTCATTATTGCAGCCGGTGCCTGGGGAGGCGCTTTCGCCGATCAGTTCGACGAGCCAGTACCAATAAAGCCGGTTGCGCCGATGCTGATGATCACGTCGCGGGTGCCGCATTTCATTGATCCGGTCGTTATCTTACGCAGCCGCAAGCTTTCGTTCAAACAATTCGCCAATGGGACCGTCCTGATCGGCGGCGGGCATCTTGGCGTGGCCGATCCCGCCACCAACACCACGCTTCTGGACTGGAGAAAACTCCATGAAAGCGCGCGCACGGTGTTCGATCTTTTTGAAGTGATGCGTGACGCGACCATCGTGCGTGCTTGGGCCGGCATCGAAGGAAAAATGGCAGACGACTTGCCCGTTCTGGGAAAATCGTCCCGTCATGAGGGTCTGTTCTATCAATTCGGTTTTTCCCTCCATGGTTTCCAGCTTGGACCTGCCGCCGGTGCGGTCATGGCCGAGCTGGTCGCTGAAGGTCGTACCCCGACCGACATTTCGGGACTGTCCATGTCCCGTTTCCACCCTTGAATGACAGAAAGAGAGAAGAGCATGAGCATTTCCCGCAATATCCGTACCCCGATCATGCACCGCGCCGTTTCGGCAAACGGCATCGTGTATGTTGGTGGCACCGTTGCCGACGACACCAGTCTTGGCATGGCCGATCAGACCCGCTCAATTCTTGGCAAGATCGCAGCCTATCTCAACGAGGTTGGGTCGGACATTTCCAAAGCCTTGTCGGCGACCATTTTTGTTACCGACCTGTCGAAGAAAAAGGAAATGGATGCGGTCTGGACCGAAGTTTTTGGTGACGATCTGCCTGCGCGTGCAACTGTCGGTGTCAGCGATCTTGGCGGTGGCGCAATGATCGAAGTCGTGCTGACTGCAAACGCCTGATCCATGAGCCCCCGCTATCTGCGGGGTTGCAATGCGTGCTTGATCGGGCGGCGAAGTCTCCGCCCGATCACCACCGGCTGTAAGGCGCATTCCCTTATGCCGCTTCCTTTGCCGCGCTCTCGTGCGCTACACTATTCGCCGTTGTTACCAATGTCTTGCGGAAAATCTCTACCAGCGGTCGCAGATTGATCTTGTGCCAGACTGCCCACAAGGGTGTCCGATAGGCAAACCACGACAATTCGCGTAGCACCACGCCAGCGGGCGCCTGATGACGCAGACTCTGTTGGACTGTGGTTACGCCCAATCCTGCGGCGACAAGGCCGAGGGCCGCCAGCGGTTCCGTGGCTTCCATCGAGATGGTTGGAGTGAATCCAGCTTTCGCGCAAGCCGCGACAAATGTGTCGTGTCGCAGCGCGTTTTCCTGATGCATCACACCAATCCAGTTCTGTGCGGCGAGATCGGCCGGGGTGATGTCGTGGGCCTCGGCAAGCGGGTGCCCCACGGGGAGCGCCAGCAACATCGGGTCATTCAGTACCAGAGCGGCCTCAAGGTCCGGATCGTCGCGTGATGGCGGTTCGCAAACAAGCGCAATGTCGAGGCTGCGCTGGCGTAACCCTTCCAGTTGAACCGCCGACTGTTGATTGTACAGCGCGATATGTACCGCAGGCCGGTCGTTGCGCAATTCAAGCAGCGCATTCGGTAGCACGCCCGAATGCATCGCATATTCCAGATAGCCGATGCACAGCCCACCCTCGTCGCCGCGTCCAAGCCGCCGTGCGAGAGATTCGAGCCGGTTGGCATGCGTCAATAGCCCCCGCGCCTCTGCCAGGAATGTGTGTCCGTCCCGGGTGAGGCGGATGCGTTGCTGCGAGCGCTCAAACAGGGTCAGCCCCAGCTTCTCTTCCAGTTGGGCAATCTGTCGGCTCAAAGGCGATTGGGAAATATGCAGCCGTTCGGCGGCGCGCCCGACGTGTTCTTCCTCTGCGACGACCACGAAGTAATGCAGTTGGCGAATGTCCAGCATTTCAGATCCATTATGTCTTAAGTTTAGCTAATTATGTCTTGGACAGACTTAACTTGCAACCCTAAATCCACGTCACATCAGTTAACTCTGCACAAGGAAGCAGTTATGAGCATTAAAGACAAACTGGCCGGACGCGTTCTCGGCTTTGGCACCGCACCGCTCGGCAACATGTTCCGTGACATCCCGGAAGCCGAGGCGCAGGCCACTGTTGACGCCGCCTGGGAGCAAGGCGTACGCTACTACGACACGGCGCCGTTCTACGGTGCGGGCCTGGCCGAGATACGGCTTGGCGAGGCGCTCTCCCGGCATAAGCGCGACGAATATGTTCTCAGCACCAAGGTCGGCCGCCTGATCCTCGACGAAGTTGAAGACGCCAGCGCGCGTGCGCTTGGCGAAAAGAGCGGCCTGTTTGCTGCTGGCCGACCGAACAAGCTCGTCAACGACTATTCCGCCGACGCCACGATGCGTTCGATTGAGGACAGCCTCAAGCGCATGAAGACCGACCGCATTGATTTCGTATGGGTCCACGACATTGCCCAGGACTTCTACGGCGATGAATGGCTCTCCTATTTCGAAGTGGCGCGCAAAGGCGCTTTCCGGACGTTGACCCGTCTCCGCGAAGAAGGCGTGATCAAGGCCTGGGGTCTGGGCGTGAACCGGGTCGAGCCAATCGAATTGACCCTGGATCTTTCCGAAGCCGAGCCGGGTGGCTTCCTGCTGGCAGGTCGCTATACACTTCTCGACCACGAACGGGCGCTACAGCGCCTGATGCCGAAGGCTGCGGAACGCAAGGCCGAGATCGTCGTCGGCGGCCCTTACAGCTCCGGCATTCTGGCCGGTGGCACGCATTTCGAATACCAGAAGGCTTCGCCCGAGGTGATAGCCAAGGTTGAGCGCATCAAGGCGGTCGCACAGAGACACGGCGTCGGCATCAAGGCGGCTGCTCTTCAGTTTTCCTTGGCCAATCCGGCTGTGGCAGCCGTCATTCCGGGTGCAAGCCGGCCGGAACGTATTGCCGAGGATGCAGCTGCGCTGAAGGAAGTCATTCCAGCCGACTTCTGGAACGAATTGCGTGCGGAGCATCTGGTCGCAGCGAATGCGCCGCTGCCCGTCGATCACATCTAACACCTGATTAGCGAAGGAGCCTACCATGGCACAAGCTTCTGCAACGATTACTCTCCCGGTCGCAGCCGACCGCATATGGCAATTGATCGGAGGCTTTGATTCACTGCCAGACTGGTTGCCGTATATTCCGAAGAGCGAAGTAAGCGAGGGTGGCCGCGTGCGCCACCTCGCCAACCCTGACGGTGACACAATCATCGAACGGCTTGAAGCCTTCGACAACCGCGAACGCAGCTATACCTATTCGATTCTTCAGGCGCCATTTCCAGTCACCAACTACCTCTCCACGCTGCGCGTGGTCAGTATCGACGGTGATCGGTCCTCGCGCGTCGAATGGTCTGGTGAGTTCACGCCGGCAGGGGTGAGCGATGAAGACGCATCGCGCCTGTTCGAGGGCATCTATCGCGATGGCTTGAAAGCGCTGGAAGCCACTCTGACCAGCAAGACAGCGTGAGCGGACGCGGATACTCCGCTTCCTCATGCCGACCCGGCGCGATAGTGCCGGGTCGCTGCGGCCAATGCGGCGATGGAGGGAGAAATGGCGACTGACGTTCAGGTGGAGGGTGTATGCTCCCCTTATCTACACAACAAATATCCCGGTCTGCGGACCTTATGAAAACTGGAGAGTGAGATGAAGCATTTCCCCTTTGCCGGACGCACCTTTGAGGTCAATTACGGCGATCTGGTCGCAACCAATGCCTATGCCGCCGACAAGAACAGCCTGACCTATGAAATCACCGGCGGACCGCTGAAGGGCGCTACCGCCGAGGTCGCATTCGAATGGACGGAACTTGATGGCGGTAACTTCGTCATCTCCTGGCAGGAGGCCGATGGCTCTACTGTCGTCCATGTCGACAATTTCGAGAAGGGTTCCTCGCTGACCTTCTTCACGACACCAAAATCGGACTTCTACCGGCTTTCAGGAACCTTGCACGCCCTCAGCGATCACGAGTGAGTTGAGCGTCAAATGGTGACTCAGAGGCTGACGACAAGCTGATAGGTCAGCCTCTATCTGCCAAGCGGAAAAAGCGTGCTTGTTCAGCAGGAACACGATAGAAAATCTTCACGTGGATCGGAATGGGCACAGCCGGTTCGGATCTGTTATCAACGTATGGAAAAACCGAACAGCAACGACGACCAAAAGACATGGCAGAACCGATCGACAATTCGCAAGCGAAACTCAAAGGCACGAATATTACCGCTTGGGACGTTGCTCGTAAGGCAGGGGTATCTCAATCCACGGTTTCGCGAGCGCTTGCCAATAGTCAGCTGGTTTCCAAGAAAACGCGTGACCGCATTATCGCAATCGCAGAGCAGCTTGGTTATCAGGTCAATATCATGGCCCGGGGTCTGAGCACACAACGTTCTGGATTGATCGCCGTTGTGACAGGATCGGCGCGAAATCCCTTCTATTGGGAAGTGTTGCGCCAGATCGACGAACGTCTTCAGGCCGAAGGCATGCATGTCATGCTGGTAACGGTGCGAGAGGGCGAAAGCATTGATGCTGCCATTCGCAAAGTGCACCAGTATCGCGTCGACGGACTCCTTGTCTTGTCAGCCGAGCTTTCGTCCAGGGCGATAGATGAATGCAAGGATTTCGGGCTACCGGTTGTGTTGTTCAATCGTTATGTCGCCAGCGAAGCCGTGTCCGCGGTGTCCTGCGATAATGCGGTTGCCGGGCGGGACGTGGCGCAATTCCTATATAATACCGGGCACCGGCGTTTTGGCTTTATTTCCGGCCTACAGGATAGTTCCACCAACAAGGATCGGTTCGAAGGATACAAAAGTCAGATTGCGAAACTGGGTTGCCAGCCGCCGCTCGTTGAAGTCGGCGATTTCACTTATGAGGGCGGTCGGCAGGCGGTAAAAAGGCTGCTGCTTCAGGGGGAGCGACCTGATGCGATCTTCTGCGCCAATGACATCACGGCTATCGGCGCTCTCGATGGGATCCGGATCGATCTGCGGTTGAAGGTTCCCGAAGACGTTTCCATTATCGGCTTCGACGATATTCCCATGGCTGCCTGGTCGGGTATCGATCTGACCACCATGCGCCAGCAATCTGGCCAGATGGTCGAAGCCGCGATAGAAATCCTCAAACAACGGATTGATCAGCCCGAAATGGGGCCTGAATTCCGGCTTGAACCCGGCAAACTCATCATTCGCCAGACGGTGCGTCTGGATCGGACTGCATAAGTTCGCCGGGCGATCGACCGTCGGCTTCTTCTCCGTTCAGAAGGGCGGCATGATAGGCCCAGAATTCGCGGACAAATCGCCCGGCGAGTTGATTATCGGCCCCTTGGCTACGGCGGATTGCCAGAAATCCGGCATCCACGAAGACACCGAACGGCCTGATAACGACGCCTCGTCCGCGAAACTCGGTCGCGGATGACGGATCGATGATCGTAATGCCCGCGCCCTCCGATACCAGCGTCAGAGCGGTATGGGAAAGCCGTGTTTCGATTGTCGATGATCGCGGGATACCGGCCAGTGCCACCTCGACCCGCATCGCAAACAATGTCCCCGGTTCAAGGGTAATCATCCGCTCATTGGCAAGATCGGCGGGCATGATGTTTTCCATGTTCGCCAAAGGGTGCCCGGCAGGTACGGCAACGACCGCAGCTATTGCACAGGTTTCGATCATGAAGCCGGGCCGGTCGAGCGGACCATCGGCAAAGCCCAGATCCATCTGGCCCGACGCGACGGCTTCGATGACCATCGACGATGGAATGCCATTCAGGGAGGCATGGACATTGGGGCGGTCACGCAGAAATCGCGCCAGAAAACGTGGCATGATTCCGTTGGCAAGCGCAGGCATCGCTGCAATGCGCAGCATGCCTACATTCTGACGGCTGATTTCTTCGGCAAAAGCCTTGATACGGGAAAGCCCGACATAGGCCCGTTCCACTTCCTGTAGCAGGGTCAGGGCCTCCAGCGTGGGCGTCAGCTGATTACCGCGCCGGTCGAACAGCTTCAATTTCGTGTCGATCTCGAAATCGCGGATCAGTCGGCTGACTGCCGGCTGGGTGATGGACATCAATTCGGCTGCCGCCGTCATTTTTCCGGTCAACATGACCGTTCGGAAAGCCTCTACCTGACGCAGATTCATCACTCACCATAATATTTGGTTATGCTTGACCGTTTATTTCGAATTTGACTGTATTGAAGCGCGCTGTCAAACCCTCAGAAAATGAATGTGTCGTACGGTTCAGGCCGGAAACGCACGGGAGGGAACAGACTGGTGAATGCGGTCAACGCATATCTCGACCTGATGGGGTTCGCTGATGGCGGCTGGGGCATGGATATGCTCAAGGCCACTGGCGTGACCATTTCGGTCTCATTGAGCGGTTTCGCTACGGGTGCGATTTTCGGTTGCATGGCTGCTGCCGCATCATTTTCGTCGCTGCGGGTCTTGCGTCTGCTGGCCGACGGATATGTCACGATCCTGCGCGGCATTCCCGATCTTCTGGTGATTTATCTATTTTATTTCGGCAGCAGCGCCGTGCTTAGCAAAGTCGCTGTGTTTTTCGGTTCCGAAGGCTTCGTAAGCGCCCCGGTTTTCCTCATTGGCGCTCTCGCAATCGGCGTTGTTTCGGGTGCCTATCAGGCGGAAGTCTATCGTGGTGCGGTTCTTGCCCTGTCCAGAGGCGAGATGGAAGCAGGGAAAGCATATGGAATGCCGTCCGGCCTCATGTTTCGCCGCATCATCCTGCCGCAGGCTGCCCGTTTCGCGATCCCCGGTATAGGCAATGTCTGGCAGCTTGTATTGAAGGAATCCGCTCTCATCTCGGTTGTCGGGCTGGTTGAATTGATGCGCCAGGCGCAAATCGGCTCCGGTTCGACGCGCAAGCCCTTCACCTTTTTTCTGACCGCGGCCGTCCTTTACCTGCTGATCAGTTTCGTGTCGGGCGTCCTGTTCCGTGCGGCTGAAAAACGCGCAATGCGCGGCATCCGGCGAGCGATTTGAACATGATCGATTTTCCATTCATCTATGAGTCCTTCGTCAGTATTTGCAGCGGTATTCCGCTGACCTTGCAACTGATGGCACTGTCCGTGACTGCGGGAGCGTTCCTGGCCGTCGTTCTTGCGGCCATGCGGTTGTCGAACTGGGCGTTGCTCGATCTTCTGGCGCGCGCCTATATCTTTATGTTTCGCGGGACGCCGCTTCTGGTCCAGCTTTATCTCATCTATTACGGGCTCAGCCAGTTTCCCGAACTGCGCAAGAGCTTGCTGTGGCCATTTCTGCGCGAACCTTATTGGTGCGCGGTGCTCGCGCTGGCGCTGAACACGGCAGCCTATAGCGCGGAAATCATCCGTGGCGGCGTCCTTTCCGTTCCAGCCGGGCAGATCGAGGCCGCGCGCGCCTACGGGATGAGCGGCCTCACCCTGATACGACGCATCATTGCGCCGCAGGCCCTGCGACAGATGCTGCCCGCTTATTCCAACGAAGTGATCCTGATGGTGAAATCGACCGCATTGGCCTCCACCATAACGATGATGGAGGTCACGGGGCTTGCTGCAAAACTCATCTCGGCGACCTACCGCCCGGTAGAGGTCTTCATCGCGGCGGGTGCGATCTACCTTCTGCTCAACTTCACCGTCAGCCGCATATTCAAGCTGATCGAATATCGGCTTTCGGCAGCCCAGCGCCAACCGCTTTTACTGTCGGTCGCAGGAGACAAACCATGACGAACAATTCCACCACTCCTGCCGTGGAGATCACCGGACTGGAGAAAAGCTACGGCGCTCACAAGGTGTTGCATTCCATCTCCTTCAAGGCTCATCAGGGTGAGGTGATTTCCATTCTCGGGGCCTCCGGTTCGGGAAAATCCACATTACTCCGCTGCATCAATATGCTGGAGATACCCGAGGGAGGCGAGATCTCCATTCATGGAGAAACCTACAAGCTTGCACAGCAGCCGGGACGTCAACCGCGCATCGTCGATCAGAAGCAACTGCAACGTCTGCGCTCGCAGGCGACGATGGTTTTTCAATCATTCAACCTCTGGTCTCATCTGACGATCCTGGAAAACCTGATCGAAGCCCCCGTGCATGTGCAAAAACGCAACCGCGCCGAGTGTATCTCAGAAGCCGAAGCCCTGCTTGAGCGGGTCGGCATTGCCGACAAACGCAACTTCTATCCGGCCCATCTTTCGGGCGGTCAGCAACAGCGTGCGGCGATTGCGCGGGCGCTCGCCATGCGTCCCAAAATCATGCTTTTCGATGAGCCTACCTCAGCGCTCGACCCGGAACTGGTGGCAGAGGTTCTGCGTGTCATGCGCGACCTTGCCGCCGAAGGCCGCACCATGCTCGTTGTGACCCATGAAATGGATTTCGCGCGCGATGTTTCCAGCAGGGTGCTGTTCCTGCGCCAAGGGTTGATCGAAGAAGACGGTCGCCCGGAGGAGGTTTTCTCGAACCCGAGAAGCGAGCGTTTCCGCCAGTTCATTTCCAGGCAGAACGTCTAATACCAACAACCAACAAACACAGAGGTGAACCCATGAAATTGAAGATTGTCTTGTCTGCCGTCGGGCTTCTGGCGTCGGTCCATATGTCTCATGCCGAAGACGTTATCCGCATTGCATCAGAAGGCGCTTACGCTCCGTGGAATTTCTCAGGCCCGAACAATGTTCTGGAAGGGTTTGAAATCGATCTGGCCAAGGAACTCTGCGGCCGCATGAAGGCCAAATGCGAGATTGTCGCGCAAAACTGGGACGGCATCATTCCTTCGCTGACTGCTGGCAAATACGACGCCATCATGGCTGCCATGAGCATCACGCCCAAGCGTGAAGAGGTGATCGCATTTTCCGCGCCCTATGCCGCCGCAATCAATTCCTTTGCGGTGATGGACGATAGCGATCTGGCCGACCTGCCGGAACAGGGCAAGCCAATCTCCGTCGATTCCGACGCGGCCAAGCCTGTGTTGGAGGAAATCGCCAAGAAGATCGAGGGCAAGACGGTTGGCGTCCAGGGTGCGACGACGGCATCTGCCTTCCTGGAGCAGTACTTCAAGAACGGCGCCAGCGTACGCGAATACAAGACCACTGAAGAGCACAACTTCGATCTGACAAGCGGTCGCCTCGATGCCGTCGTAGCCAATGCTACCGTTCTGGCCGCGGCTCTTGAGAAAGAGGACATGAAGGGCGTCAAGCTCGCCGGCCCGCTTTTCTCAGGCAAGGTGTTTGGCATGATCGGCGTCGGTTTGCGCAAGGACGATACCGCTCTCAAGGCGCGTTTCGATGAAGCAATTACCGCTGCGGTCAAGGACGGCACGGTGAAGAAACTGTCGGAGAAGTGGTTCAAAGTGGACGTAAGCCCGCAAGAGTAAGACAACCCGACCCGTCGATATCATCGGCGGGTCGTGCCCGCAGGCATACGGAACGGGAAGCATGCGCAGACTGCCAGATCAGGACATTGTCATTATCGGAGCCGGGCTCGTTGGCGCTGCCATTGCATGGGGCCTGGCTCGGCTGGGCCATCGTCCGATGTTGCTTGATGGCGAAGACCTTGCGTTACGGGCATCACGCGCAAATTTTGCGTTGGTCTGGGTTCAAGGCAAGGGGTTGGGAGCCCCCCATTATGCGCGCTGGACAATGCGGTCGGCCCGGTCATGGCCGACATTTTCCGCCGCCTTGCGGGAAACATCCGGCGTAGACGTCGCCTTGCGGCAAAATGGAGCGTTCAGCTTTGCGCTGGATCAGGCTGAGCTCGACCGCTTGCGTGACGAAGTGGAAACTGTAGCGCGCGAGCTGGGCAGCGATGCCCCTGAACACGTTGTTCTAGATCATGCCGAAACCGCCAGAATGGTGCCTGCCATCGGGCGTGATGTCATCGGCTCCATCTACTCACCTCTCGATGGCGACGTGAATTCGCTTCGTCTGTTCAACGCATTGCATATCGGCATGCTTAATCTCGGTGCACGCTATGAACCGCATTGCGACGTTGAAGAAATCCATCCGGTGTCCGGCGGCGGGTTTCTTCTGAAGGGCCGATGGGGCGAAGTTTTCGCCAGCCGTATCGTTTTGTCCGCCGGTGTCGGTAACAGCAAGCTCGCTGCCATGGTCGGCATTTCTGCTCCGTTGGTGCGCAGCAAGGGCCAGATTCTGGTGACAGAAAAATGCCAGCCCTTTTTCCCGTATACGGCGGCCACGCTCCGCCAGACCGATGAGGGTGGCGTCATGATCGGTGACAGCCAGGAAACCGCGACGGATTCCATCGCAACCAATCAAGAGATCAGTGCGGTTCTCGCTGATCGTGCGATACGTACGTTTCCCTGTCTGAGCGAGGTTAACGTCGTGCGCAGCTGGGCAGGCTTTCGCGTCAAGACGCTCGACGGGCTTCCCATCTATGAGCAGTCCGCAACCTGTCCCGGCGCATATGTGGCCATGTGCCATTCCGGTGTCACCTTGGCTGCGAACCACGCGCTGATTATCGCCAATGAAATTGCCAGCCAACAGGACAAGCTTGCCGACAACGCATTTTCAGGCCGGAGGTTTCATGTTTCGGAAAACTGATACGGCGCAGGAGACCGTCACCATAACATTCGATGGAAATCCCTTGCAGGTCGAAGCCGGTCAGACCGTTGCCGCAGCACTGCTGGGACATGGCATAAGCACGTTTCGCACCAGCGTTGTCGGTAATCAACCGCGTGGCCCTTATTGCCTGATGGGCGTTTGTTTCGAATGTCTGGTCGCCATCGACGGTATCCAGAACCGACAGGCCTGCATGACGCTGGTGCGCGAAGGCATGTCTGTGTCATCGCAACATGGTGCCCGCGCGGCGCAAGAAGGTCGCTGACAATGGCGCTCACGAAAATCGACGATCTTCAATCGCTCCATATGCGATACGACCTCGCCATAATCGGCGCAGGTCCTGCTGGAATGGCCGCTGCCACAGAAGCTTCTGCCATCGGCGTGCGCGTCGTGCTTTTCGACGAAAATCCGGCCATGGGCGGCCAAATATATCGCGCGATCGAAACCAATACGCCGGCAAAACGCGCCTTCCTCGGCAAGGACTACTGGAAGGGCAAGGAAGTTCTGGGCGCATTTCTCGCAAGTGATGCAACTTATGTGCCGCAGTCGCTGGTGTGGAGTGTTGAGCAGCAGCAAGCGGAAGACGGCCCACTCGTTGAGCTGCGGATTTCGGCGTCGGGGCAAAGCCGGATCATTCATGCGCGGCGGGTGATCTTCGCAACCGGTGCCATGGAACGCCCCATGCCTCTGAAAGGCTGGACATTGCCCGGTGTGATGACGATTGGCGCGGCCCAGATTGCATTGAAATCATCCGGTCTCGTGCCGAATGGCCGTGTTGTGCTGGCCGGCACTGGCCCGCTGCTCTATCTCTTTGCAGCGCAATTGCTGGAAGCCGGCGGGACGCTTGCAGCCATACTCGACACGACACCACGACAAAACTGGATCAGGGCAGTTCCCCATCTGCCTTCATTCCTGTTGTCGCCTTACCTGTTGAAGGGGCTGTCACTGCTGCGCAAGGTGCGGCGGTCGGTTCCCGTTTTTTCTGGCGTCGAACCAATCGAGATTCTTGGTGAAGATCGCGTCAGCGCCATTCGCTTTGCGACTAAAGGTCGGACAGAGAAAATCGATGTTGATGGCGTCTTTCTGCATCAAGGCGTTATCCCCAATAACAGTCTGGCCAATGCGACTGGCTGCGCCATTGTCTGGAATGACGCGCAGAAATGTTTTGAGCCAGAATTGAGCCCGGAAGGGCGCGCCTCGCTCGCGGCGATCTTGATTGCCGGTGATGGCGGTGGCATTGGCGGCGCGCTTGTGGCGGAAGTCGGAGGGCGTATTGCCGCTCTGGCGGCATGCATGGATGTCGCTCCTGAAAAAGCGTCCCGTATCGAAGCTGCACTGACAAGACATAAGCGGGAGCGCAAGGCGCTGCTTCGCGGACGGTCATTCATCGATGCCCTTTACCAGCCAGCGCTCTCGTTTCGCGTGCCAGCTGACCGTGGGACGATTGTATGTCGATGTGAAGAGGTCACAGCGGGCGCCATTCAGGACGCTGCCCAGCGCAATGTGATCGGACCCAATCAGCTGAAGACCATGCTGCGCTGCGGCATGGGGCCGTGCCAGGGACGTATGTGCACTGCGACGGTGACGGAAATTCTTGCGGCCGTACAGCAACGCAGACCGGCGGATGTCGGCACCTATCGGCTGCGCGCGCCGATAAAACCTGTGCCTCTGCGCGAAATCGCGGCTCTTCCTCAGACACCCGACGCTGTTTACGCCGTTACCGGCGAGCGCCCGGATGAAACACAACCCATCGAAAGGATATGAAAATGGCTGAACGTTATCTGCGCACCCCCATCATGCATCGCGTTGTCGAACGCAACGGCATCGTCTATGTCGGCGGCACCACATGCGACGATGAAAGCCTGGATATGGCAGGCCAGACGCGCGAGATCCTGGCCAAGATCGATCACTATCTGGCCGAAGCGGGCAGCGACAAGACGAAGCTTTTGACCGCGACGATTTTTGTCACTGATCTGGGAAAGAAGCCGGAAATGGATGCCGTGTGGAAGGCCTGGGTCGGTCCCGAAGACCTTCCGACCCGCGCCACGGTTGGCGTCGCCGATCTGGGTGGCGATACCATGATCGAGATTGTTGTTTCCGCATTCAAATAATCATCGGCGCTAGGGAAACAGGTTCACATTGAGAAGTTGGAGCGCGTTTCGATCTGTTTGGATCGGATCGCGCTCTAACCGGAACCGATCTATATATCCGCGAAGCCTTCTTCTTCGATGTCATTGGCACCGAGCGCTACGAAGCGGTCCAGAAGCCAGGAAGCGGCGGGGCCGGGGGGCGCGTCGCGGGGCCAGATGCCACCAAAGCGATAGATGCCGCCTTTGTAATCCGGCATGGCCAGCCGTCTCAGGGTGCCGTTTTTCAGGTCGGAGCGTATATGCGGCAAAGGCATGTTCCCCCATCCGATCCCCTCGCTTAAGAGCGCATGTTTGGCACCCAGATCAGCAATGCGCCATGTTCGCGGACTGAGGACCGCAAAATCCTGTCCTTCCGTCAGATGGGACCTGTCGGTCAGCACAAGTTGTACATGATTGCGGGCCTCGCCAGGTGCAATGCGCTCCATCATGCCAAGGGGATGCCCCGGTGCCGCGACTGGAGCCATAAGAACTGAGCCGGCTGCAATGCACTCGACGCCCTGGACGCGCGCCGCCAGCGGACCGGAGATGCCAATTGCCGCCCTGCGGTCCAGCACCATTGCCGTAACGGCTCCCAGTGCTTCCACGTGCAGGCGCAGCGATACGGTGGGGAAAGTATCGGCAAAGGCGCGCAGTACCTCGCTCAGGCGTTCAGTCGGCATCATGACGTCCACCGCCATATCCACCTCTGCCTCCAGGCCGCTGAGCAATCCCTTCACTTTAGCTCTGAGACTGTCCATTCCATGTGCCAGCCCGCGCGCTTCGGCGAGCACGGCCCGGCCTGCGGCAGTGAGCTGCGGTTTGCGCGTGCCCTGCCGCTCGAACAGTTTGAGATCGAGCTGTGCTTCCAGATTGGCAACGGCATAGCTGATCACGGATACGGCACGATTAAGCTTGCGGGCTGCGCCTGCAAAGCTGCCTGTATCAACGACGGTGAGGAAAATCCGCAATTGCTCGAATGTGGGCGTGCCGGGGTTCATCAGCCTGTTGCTCTTTTCATACCATATATCGATTATGAATGGCCCCGAATTGGGAGCCATTCATGCTTCATGCAAACGCATCATATCAGACAGTAGTGAAAGTGTGCGTTTCGGAGAGGTCACCTAATCAGGACGGCCTGAGCAGGTGCCGCACGACAGGTGGATGTTCACCCATGTGATATGCATTGATCAGGTTCTGATCAACCTGATCGGCGTGGGTGACCCGAGCGTGCTGGCGCTGATGTTCCACCCAGCTTTCAACGACGAAGCTTTCCAGTATCCTGCCGGGTTGAGCAATGTCCTCCCATACATCCCAGCGGATGGCGCCATCGCGTTGGCGCACGGACCGGAACCGGCGCAGAGCAGTGATGAATTCGTCCTGTTGTTCCGGTGCGACCAGATATTCGATTTCGACGAGAACCGGACCGCGATCGTCACCCGGCTGCACCGATACGACCGGTTCCGCCCAATGGTTGGAAGGAGCAAGGTCGACGCCTGTATCTTTGGGAAGCCGCCAGATCGAGGCCAGCAACAACCCCACAACATTGCCGACGGCGGCGATAATGAGCGCTGTAGAGACATCCGTCCGGACTGCGATCGCCCCCCAAATGATGCTGCCTCCGGTCATTGCTCCCTGAAAAACCAGCAGATAGACGGCGAGCGCACGTGCTTTCACCCAACCGGGGGAGGCCATTTGCGCAGCGACATTGAGAGACGTCAGCATGCCGATCCAGGCGAGGCCTGCGACGAACATGACGGCTCCGCCGAACCATGCATTTGGCGCCAGACCAAGCGCAGCCGTTGCCACGGCAAACAATATGGTCGCACCGATGGATGTGGTATTGGCTGGAATCTGCTTGCGCAGCCGTTTCAACAGAAGGGCACCAACGACCGCCCCGGCGCCCATACAAGCCAGAAGTGCGCCATACCCGGCTGCGTCGAGGCCGAGGCCGCGCCGGGCCACCAGCGGCAGCATGGCCCAGAGGGCGCTGCCGAATGCAAAGAAGCCAACCGCGCGGATGAGTACCAGACGCAGGGCAGGCGAATGACGGGCATAACGATAACCAGCTTTCAGAGCGCCGAAAAAATGCTCCGGAGGAAGCGTATGCACGGTGGCGGAACGTTGCCACCGAAACAGGACAAACAACACTGCGGTGACCGACAAGGCATTGAGCGCAAAGACTGCGGGCGTGCCAGCGAGCGCCACGATCACGCCGCCGAGAGCCGGTCCGATGGCACGTGCGATATTGACGCCAAGGCTGTTGAGCGCCACAGCATCGGGAAGCGCAGTCTTGTCGACCAGTTCAGGAACGATAGCCTGAAACACCGGGGCACTGAGCGCAGCCGCAACACCCAATACGAATGTGGCAGTGAGAAGCACATAAGGCGTAGTCAGTCCTTGCCAGGTCGTTACCGACAGGATTGCCGCGGCAACCAGGCCAAGCACTTGTGCGGCAAGCAGCATTCGTCGCCGGTCGATGATGTCGGCCAGAGCGCCTGCTGGCAATGCCAGCAGGAACATCGGCAACGTGGTCGCGGCCTGTACCAGCGCTACCAGCAGAGGGCTGGGGGAGAGGGATGTCATCAGCCAGCCCGCGCCAACGTCGTGCATCCATGTGCCGACGTTGGAAATGATTGTGGCAATCCACAACGCCCGGAATACCGGGAAGCTCAAAGGGCTTTTCGCGCCCGCTGCTGCAGAGTCCGACACGGTCATGTCCTTTCCTTCCTGTTGAAGAGCACAGCCACCACGATAAATCCGCCGATCAATCCGACATGTTCAAGAAAGGTATTGCGCTCGTGAAACCGTGCAATCGGATCGTCGATCCGCCAGAATGGGTGGCCGATGAGTGTTGCCAGTGCCGTGAACACGCCGAGCGCGCCTGCACCAAGCCACACTTGTCGGCCGAATATGATCAGCGCTGATCCACCAATCTGGACGATGATTGTCGCAATCGCTACCAGCCATGCCGGAGTGAGCCCGAAATGACTGGCTTCGGCAAGCGCGCCATTGAAGTCAAAAAGCTTGGCGAAACCACTCGTCCAGTACGGAAGAGTGAGCAATATGGTTGCGAGCCTGGTGAGCCATTCCGCGTCGAGCAGCGAAGCTATTGAAGCCGGTGTTTTCATGACTACACCGCCCAGCAACCGCAGCCAAGCACACCCCAGAAGGTTCTGGCGTCACCCGTCGGAAGATTGGCGCCGAGCGCTGCGGCGTGGTCATGCCCATGTACAGCGCAATTATTGGCGCAACCACAATGCAGCGACAGCTTGGCGCGCGCCTCGGGCGTCTTGTGATAGCCGCCAAAGGTGGCAACCGGGGACCAATCCGGCATCGGCTTGGGAAGTTGCGGCGCAAGCGGCGCATAGTCGCCCTCCCCGTGAACAACCTTGCCGCCGAGAATGGTCAATACCGAACGCAGATGCACGATTTCATCTTCGGGGACGGAGAAATAGTCGTCGGATAGCACCGCAAGATCGGCAAGCTGCCCCGTTTTGATCAAGCCTTTCTTGCCCTGTTCGTTGGAGAACCAGGTATTGGCTTCGGTCCATAATCTCAGGGCCGTCTCCCGGTCGAGCCGGTTAGCCTGCGGGTAGAGTCGCGTTCCTCCGACGGTCTTCGACGTGACCAGCCAGGATAGTGATACCCATGGATTATAGCTCGCTACGCGGGTGGCGTCGGTGCCAGCGCCCAGAGGGACGCCTGCTTCCATGATGCGGCGTACGGGTGGCGTGCGCTCGGCAACCTTCGCTCCGTATTGCTCGATAAAATATTCACCCTGATACGCCATGCGATGTTGGACGGCGATGCCGCCGCCAAGGGCCGCGATACGGTCGATATTGCGGTCACTGATTGTTTCGGCATGGTCAAAGAACCAGTTGATGCCCGATAGGGGGATATCGCGATTCACCTTCTCGAACACATCCAGCGCCCTGTCGATGGTCTGATCGTAGGTTGCGTGCAGGCGCCATGGCCATTTGTGTTCTGCCAGCAGCCGGATGACTGGCTCGAGGTCGGTTTCCATATTGGCTGGCATTTCCGGGCGCTCGGCGCGGAAATCTTCGAAATCGGCCGCTGAATAAACCAGCATTTCACCTGCGCCATTGTGACGGTAGCTGTCGTCGCCGTGGCCAGGCGAAACCTGCTTCACCCAGGACGAAAAGTCGGCAAGTTCTTCTTTTGGTTTCTGCGTGAAGAGATTGTAGCTGATGCGGACGGTCAATTGACCGTCTTGATGCAGCTTCTCGATGATCTGATAGTCGTCGGGATAGTTCTGAAAGCCGCCACCGGCGTCGATCACACTGGTAACTCCAAGCGCGTTGATCTCGCGCATGAAATGCCGTGTCGAATTGATCTGGTAATCAGAAGGCAGCTTCGGCCCCTTGGCGAGCGTGGAGTAGAGGATCGTTGCATTGGGCTGCGCAAGCAAGAGCCCTGTCGGATTACCGGCAGCATCCCGTACGATTTCGCCGCTCGGCGGGTTGGGTGTGTTTCTGTCGTAACCGACAACGCGCAATGCAGCCGCGTTCAGCAGAGCTCGGTCATAAAGGTGCAGGATAAAGACCGGAGTGTCGGGCGCAACGGCATTCAGTTCCTCAATGGTGGGAAGGCGCTTTTCGGCGAATTGATGCTCGGTGAAACCGCCAACTACCCGCACCCATTGCGGCGCAGGCGTGCGAGCTACCTGTTCTTTCAGCATCGCCATGGCGTCGGCCAGGCTCGGCACACCATCCCAGCGCAACTCCATATTATAGTTCAGTCCGCCACGGATGACGTGCGTGTGGCTGTCGATTAGCCCCGGAATGACACGTCGGCCCTTGACGTCGACAATCGTCGCGTCGGGCGCGGCCGCGCGGGCTTCCGCCTCCGAGCCTGCCAGAAGAAAGCGACCATCGCGGATGGCAATCGCCACTGCTGTCGGGTTCTGGCGGTCCAGCGTCGTTACCTTGGCATTGACGAGGATTAAGTCCTGCTTACTCATTGTAGCCTCCTTGGCATGGCCACGAAATGGCGAGGAAAGCACCGCTAGAGCGGCGTTTGGAGCGGTTCCTGCTTATCCGCATTATCCTGCGTAGAACCGTTTCACACTTTTGCTGGAAATGCTCTAGTTGCGTGTGAAGCGGATCACGAGGGTCCCTTTGTGCGATTGTCTGGCAACGATCCCAATATATGTTCGCTGCACTCGCCCTTGACGAAAGACGCCACTTCCTGCCCCGCTATCGCGCGTTTGGCGAGCGGCACGATCTGCTCGCCAAGCAGCATGCCGAGCAGGCCGATCAGCGCGACCACCGGTGGAGCAGGGGAGCGGACACCGAGCAGACTATAAATCACGCCAACCAGAAGGCCTGTACCGAGCGAGAGTACATACATTTTCATGCTGCATCTCCTTTCCGTCGTTTTTCGGCAGATTTAATGGAACCAGGAAGAAGTCGCGCCACAGTTGAGCCGTCCTCGTGGCACGACTTTTGAAGTTTAGCACATTCAATGGGCGCCTTCGGACGCTCCAAACATTTGCTTGGCATAGTTCAGGCCAATGCCATAGGCGCCGCCCCATCTGGTTGCGATACCCGTGGTGAGGCCATAGGTATCGGCACGTGCCCAATCGCGCTGAAGTTCAAGCAGATATTGCAGCGACGTCATCGGACGCGCACCGGCCTGCACCATGCGCTCTACCGCGCGTTCATGCGCTTCAGGCGATATATCGCCGCTGGCGTCGGTGATGACATAGGCTTCGAAGCCTTGGTCGAGCGCGGACAGCACCGGGCCGACGATGCAGACGGAAGTCCACAGACCGGCAAAAACAATCCGCTCTTTGCCGATCCGGTTCACTTCCTCGATCACGGCGGCATCTTCCCAGGTGTTCATCGAGGTGCGGTCAAGAAGCTTCTGGCCCGGAAAAGCGCTGGTAATTTCTTCGAACATCGGACCCGAAAAGCTCTTCTCGGCGACAGTGGTCAGAATGGTCGGAACCTTGAAACCCGCCGCGGCCTGCGAGATCAGGGCTGCATTGTTGCGCAGGATTTCCGGTTCGATCGACTTGGTTGCAAATGCCATCTGTGACTGGAAATCGATAAGAACAAGGGCGTGATCGGTGGGGGAAAGCAACAATTTTCCGGGGGTAGGGGTCGCTGTGATGCTCATGGCAGGTCTCCTCGTGGCGAATAATTGGGCAAGCGCTCCGGTTGCCGCGATCTAACCTTCGCAGAGGGCCTCAAATATTGTTAGACGTATAATTTAATCCAATTTGTTCAAGAAAATAGAAAAGTAGTGTTCGGGATATATCCGGATTTTGGGGGCAGCACGGCTTCGAGGATTGCCGCATGATTTCTCAGCCGCAATGACTGGGTCCCTTCTGGGAATGCAAACGGGGTGATGACCCCGCTTACATGATTTGCGACTCACGCACCTGACGCTGGAGCGGCACCCGTCAGCTTTTTTCTGCGATAGTATTCCGCAGGTAGAATGCAGACGAACGTAAAGACGATCAGGAACGATGCGATTGCGGTCAGTGCCGGGGTCAACTCGTATTTCAAATTGGACCAGATCATCATCGGCAGAGTTTCCTTCCCGCCCATGATAAACAGGGCGACAATCAGGTCGTCGAAGGAGATGAAGAACGAAAAAACGGCTGATGAAATGATTGCGGGGCGGATCGCTGGCAATGTCACAAGCCAGAAGGCCTGCGTCGGCCCGGCGCCCAAAATTCTGGCGGCACGCTCCAGTCCTTCACCATTTTGGCGGATCGCCGCCATCACAATGATGATGACAAGCGGAAGCGCCATGGTGGCATGAGCGAGAACGAGAACCCACCATTGGCCATAGAGTCCCAACCGGCCAATGAGCAGCAATATGCCCAGCGCAAGAATGATATGGGGTACAAGCTGCGGACCGAAGGACGTTATGGAAACGAATTTCGTGGAAAGGGATGGCCGCCGGACGATTGTGATTGCCGCCAATGTGCCGATCACAACAGCCAGCAGCGTGGAAAGCACGGCAATCCACAAGCTCAGCAAAGTCGCATTTGTCCAGCTTGGATGAGTGAAGACAAACGAATACCACCGAAATGAGAACGAGGTGGGCGGAAATGACAGAAACTCACTGTCGCTGAACGAGATTGCGATGATGATGGCAATCGGGAAAAGCATGAATATCAATGCCGCCCCTAGGAAGGTGCGTCCCAGAAGGTTGGGTGCGTCGATCTTTTTCACTTCATTCCCCCTTGGTAATTCTTCGGCAGAACCGTCCGGATAATTGCGACGACGGGCAGTAGGACGATCAATGCGGAGCCGATCAGAACGATCGCGAGCACAGCTGCATAATTCCATTGCAAGGTCTGGGTGACTTGCGTGGAAATGACATTGGCAACAAGACTGTCATCGGGACCGCCCACGAGAGCAGGGGTCACGAAATAGCCCAGCGAGAACACGAATACGAGGATTGCCCCATTGATCGCCCCGACTGCGGTCAAGGGGAGAAACACCGAGAAAAATGCCTTTATTCTGCTGGCTCCCATCACGCGGGCTGCGCGAACGATGGTCGTGTCGATGGAAGACATGGCGCTGAAGCTGCTCAGAATTACAATCGGCAGGAGAATCTGCGTCATCGTCAGATAAACGGCTCCACGGGTGAACAGCATCCGCAACGGTTCCTGGATGATCGCGGCGTCGAGCAATACGCGGTTGATCAGCCCTTCGCGTCCAATGAGAACCATCCAGGCATAAGTCCTGACCAGAACGCTCAACCACATCGGCGTAATGATTGCGAGAAGAACGAATGTGCGCAGGCCGGAACGCAGCTTGTAAACCTGCAAGGCAATGAGATAGCCGAGAATGAGGCAGGAGATCGCAACCACTGCGGCAACCAGAAATGTTCGCAACAGCAGCTGTACGTAAACGCCAGCCGTCAGCACATCCGAGAAATTGAACAGACTTGCACCATACCCCTGTTCGTCCGCGACGCTCCAGCGCAATACCTCCCACATTGGCACGATGAAGAAGACCGCCAGCAATGCAATGGATGGCCATAACAACGCCGACGAGCGTCCTGCGCCGGATACCGGCCTCGATAGCTTAAGCATTTTTCATTTCCCAAGATGCGCTTTGAGCCGCCGGAGAGGTTTCGGGTAACCGGGATTATAGAAACCACTCCAGCTCTTTGTTTTTATGCGCTTTCCAACACAATGGAGCTTTGCGCTTTTGTTGGAATCGCGCCGATTACTTGCCAGCCAGGCGCCAGCGATCCCATGCACGCTGTATCTCGGTCCGATGATCCGCCCAGAACTGTCCGTCAAAAACAAACTGTGCCTTCAGGTTTTCCGGATAAGTCGGCAGTTCTTTTCTGAGTTCCTCCGGTAATTGGTCCATCAGGCCCGGTGCGAAACCGGGGTAAGGCAGAAGCTTGGTCAGCTCTGCACCGCGCTTCGCATCATTCCAGCAATATTTGAGCCACTCATGTGCTTCTTTCACATGCTTGGAACCCTTGAGAATGGAGTGGTATCCAGGAACAATGGCTCCGCCGTTCCAGACGATCTTGACGGGAACGCCCTCACGCTGAAGCGGCGCGACGCGTCCGTTCCAGGCCGTGGCATAATAGACCTCGCCGCTGGCCAGAAGCTGCAAGGGCTGCTGGCCGGACGTCCACCAGATTGCAATATTGGGACGGATTTCACCAAGTTTGTTCAGGGCGCGGTCCACGCCTTCCTTGGTTGCCAGTTGCTTGTAAATCTGGTCTGCTGGCACTCCATCGGCCAGAAGCGCAAACTCCAGATTCTTGATTGGAGTATCATGCAGGCTGCGCGGCCCCGGGAATGTTTTGGTATCCCAGAAATCCGCCCACGAGGACATTTGTTTGCCCTCTGGCTGCTTGTCGGTGCGCACAACAATGGTTTCCGAGTAGGAGTTGATGCCCACGCCATATGGTTGTCGTGCGACATCGGGCAACTTGTGCTCAGGGTCGATCAGATCCCAGTCGATTTTCTCCAGCCAGCCGTTCTCTGCGGCAACCGGCAGCGTTTCAGCCGAGGTATTCGAAATGTCCCAGATCACATTCCCGGTAAGCATCTGGGCGCGGATCTGCGGCGTGGAATCGTCGGTATTCGCTGGCTGAATGACAATGCCAGTTTCCTTGGTGAACGGGTCATCGCACACCTTGCGCAGCGCTTCACCAAACGAGCCGCCAGCAGAGGCGCGAACAATCGTTTTGGCATCCTGTGCCTGCGCATAAGTGCATGTCATGAACAGACATAGAATGGTGGTGCCGAATTTGCTTTTGCTGTTTTTCATTTTACTCTCCCATTTATCGGATTCTTATTTTCTCAGTATTGAAATATCCGAGTTCGATATTTTTGCTTTTATCTTCCCGCCTATCTGCAAAAGTTCATCAGATATATTTTCTGAAGTTCTGAATATCTGGGCCAGAATATTGGATTTGTTTTCCGTCTTGAGATAAACCATCAGGTTGTTTCCCATCATCTGGACATTATCGACTGAAACATCGACGGCTATTTCCTGGTCAGCCGGATGATAGGAGGTCGGCTTGAGGGATATTTTCTCAGGCCTTGCAACAGCGACAAAATCCTGTGCGTGACTGGAAAGGCGGTTCGCTTCGATCCCGCTCATGCCGATGCCCCAGTCATCGGCGAAGAGGCGGTTTTCCCTGATGCTCACGCGGGACTTGTTGCAATGCCCGACAAACGACGCGACAAAGCCATCGACGGGCTCGTCGTAGATTTTCCGTGGCGTTCCCCGCTGCACCAGACGCCCACCGCTGAGAATGATGATTTCGTCCGACATCGACATGGCTTCGGACTGATCATGCGTCACGTAGACGACAGTGCTTCCGGTTTCCCGTTGAATCCGTTTTATCTCGTATTGCAGGCTTTCGCGGAGCTTGAGGTCGAGTGCGCCCAGCGGTTCATCCATCAAAAGCACACGCGGGCCGAAGGAAATCGCACGCGCGACTGCCACACGCTGTTGCTGTCCACCAGACAATTCACGGGGCATGCGCTGAGCAAAGGTGCTCAACTGGACAGCTTCCAGTGCCTTCATGACCTTCTGGTCTGCTTCCGATTTGGGGATTTTCCGCATCCGCAAAGGGAAGCCGACATTCTGTTGGACATTCATATGCGGAAAGAGGGAATAATTCTGAAACACCATGCCGATGTTGCGTGCTTCCGGCTTCATCGAAACAATCGAACGGCCGTCCAGCAGGATGTCTCCATCGGTGGGCTCGATGAAACCCGCGAGCATGTTCAGCAGTGTCGTTTTCCCCGAACCGCTCGCCCCCAGAAGGGTGACGAAGGAGCCCGGCTCTATAACCGCATTGAATTTTTCCACTGCGGCCATGTCGCCATAGAGTTTCTGGACATTCCTGAACTCGATACGTCCTCCCGCTTGCGTCATCGTGCACACCTCGTTGAAGTTTTTGTAAAACCCATCTGTCTATGCCTTCGACACCGAGCGGCTCTTCCGCCATTCGACGGCGGCCTTGAGGCCGCTTTCCTTGCGGATGCGCGAGAACTCCATCTTCTCCTCGCCTTCTTCGGCTTCTATTTCCGCACCTGCTTCCAGCGAGGCCAGAAGCGCCTTGCGCATTCCCATCACATCGAAGGTCTGGTTGATGACGCGCTTGAAATAGGCAACGGAAACGGGCGAGGAGCTGACGATCTGCAATGCCATCTCGCGGACGAATTCTGCTCGCTCCGCATCGGGAACGACATGATTGACGATATGCGCCTCTTTGGCGCGCGCTGCATCGAAGCTTTCCAGCCCGCTCATCAGGATTTCCTTGGCGACTTTCGGCCCCGCCAGCCAAGGCAGCATCAGATTGACGCTCGCCGACCCGAACTTGGCTTCCGGCATCCCGAAACGGGTGCTTTCAGCGGCAACACTCATGTCACAAGCCAGAGCAACCTCGAAGCCACCGGCGAGGCAGTTACCGTGGATCGACGCGATAGTTGGCTTCGGACAATCCCAGAAGTTCAGCATGAAATCGAAATTTTCCTGATAGCGCTGTTTCCACGCATCCACGCCCTTGGTATTGCGGACCGCGCTCTGCTTGAGATCGAAGCCGGAGCAAAAGGAGCGCCCCTCGCCGGACACCACAATGACCCGCACGTCGTCATCTGTATTCAGCTTTTGCAGCGCATCGCGAGATTCCGCCATCAGTTCGACGGAGATCGCGTTGTGGATTTGCGGTCGCGCAAAGGTCAGATAGCCGATACCGGTATCTTTGCTGACCTTGATCGTCTCATAGTTCATTCAAATCACTCCGTTGTAACAAGCATGTCGACGATCGACATTTTGCCGTCGCGGATCATGACGGGATTGAAGTCAATCCCGGTGACGGAAGGGTTGTGTTCGGCAATGGCGCCCACGATACGCACAATGTTCAGAAGGTCGGTGCAGGAGATGCCCTTCTTGCCCCGCGCGCCATTGAGCACGCCAGCGGCCCGCAAGGTCGCTGTGGCCTCTTCGAGATCCCTCTCGTTCAGGGGAAGCAACATCGAGACGCTGTCCTTGAGGATTTCCGTGAAAATGCCCCCGAGACCGACGGTGACCACCGCACCAAACCGCTCGTCACGGTACATGCCCACGATAAGCTCGAAGTCGGCCGCCAGGAACGGCTGGACCATGGCGAGCGGACCGCAGCGCGCCGTCAAGTCGTCATAGGCTTGGCCGAGCTCATGACGATCACGGATATTGACGATGACACCGCCGGCTTCCGTCTTGTGTTCTATCTCGCTATTGGCCGTCTTGAGAACCAGCGGAAAACCGATCTGGTCTGCTGCTTTCAACAGATCAGCGGCATTGTCGGCAATCGCAAAAGGCGCGATGGGCAACCCAAGTTTCTGCGCGTAAGTGAGCGTCTCCTGGGTCGATAACCGGGAAAAGTCTTGCACAATCTGAGCGGTTGATATGTCCGCCGCCGCACGGTTCGCGCCGGAATTCCGTTGCCGCGAATGCCAGCCGATGAATTGTCCGATCGCATAACAGGCAGTTTCGGTCCCCATCAGCACCGGAATGTTTTTCTCCCGCAGCTTGCGCGCGCCGTCACGCGAAATCGTGGAGGACATATTGCCGAAGACGACCACGGGTTTTTCAGTGGCATCGTAAATATCGACGCACGCATTGGATGTCGTTTCCAGGAATTTGCGCCCATGCACAAGATTGGTGCCGACGCCGACCAATGCCACATTCGGATCCCTGGCAGCGATGATACCGGATTCGGACATCAGCAACTGGCCATCGCCATAACAGTCGATCGGATTGCCCACGACCATGCCCGGATCGAGAATATCCGCCAGAGCCTGCTCGGTCTGCGGCGTGAATCGGCTCAGCGAAAGACCGACGCGGGACGAGACATCTGCGATCAACTGGCGTTCACCGCCTGAATCGCTGACGATGACCGCGCTTTCCCCCATCGGGCGTCGGCTGGTGCGGAACACTTCAAGGCAGTCGAGAAACTCGTCGGGATTCTTTGTGACGATCAACCCGTGCTGGCGCGAAATTGCATCGAGAATCTGGCGCGGACTGGACAACCCACCTGAATGCGCCGCGGTAAATCGTGCGCCCGCTTCGCTAAGGCCGACGAACAGGCCAACAACCGGAATCCCCCGCTGTTCGGCTTCGGTCAAGGCTGCAATAAAGCGCTCCGGTTCGCGAATGGTCTCGATCACCAGACCAATTACGCGTGTTTCCGGCAGCGACACGAAATATTCGAGATAGTCGGCAACGCCGGTGGCAATTTCACCGCCCGCGGAGACGACAATATCGAAGCCGAGGTCTCTCTGGCTGCCCACGATGCCAGACCAGGTAGAACCGCTCTGCGAGACGACACAGACGCCGCCGGGCTTCGCATCCGTTGCAGGCACGCCAAATGTCATGGTCACCTTGTCGCGAAAATTGACAAAGCCCATGCAGTTGTGCCCGCAAATTGCCAGATTGCCTGCCTTGGCGATGGCGGCCATGGCGTCGGGTATTTTGGTATGGGAGCCTGATGCCCTGTCGAAGGCGCGGGATGGAATGAAAAATCCCTTCACGCCATCGCTTGCCAGACTTTCCAGCGTGGGAACAAGCGCTTCGTCGGGAACGCACAATGCGGCGAAATCGACACCGGAAGAAATGCTGCTGACGTTTGCAAATCCCTCGGCGTTCAGAACCCTCTCGGCACGCGGGTGAATGGCATAGACCTGTCCTTCATATCCACACCCCTCCAACTCGCCAACAATGCGGCCTCCGACATTGCCAGGCTTCGCACTCGCGCCGATAACCGCGATGCTCTTTGGCCTGAGGAGCTTCCCCATACTGACACTTAACATCCCTCACCTCATGTCGTTTTGCAGGCTTTGCATGCGCATGCAATTTTATTTCTGCTTTCATGTCAATATGAAATCCATGCTGAATAGAGAAAAATATCAAACTCCATGATTCAGCCATTTTTCCGTATTGACATAAACTGAATACGTATGCAGTTTTGAGGAAACAATCAGGAAACCGTGATGCTGATCCCCTCCCAGGCGACCCGCACAACCATCACTCCGCGAGTGTCCGAGACCGATGGATGCGGCCATATCAACAACACAACCCTGCCGGTCTGGTTCGAGGCGGGAAGGCGCGAGATTTTCAAGGCGATTACCCCTTCTCTGCATTTCTCGGAGTGGAAGCTCAGCCTTGTTGAAATGAACGTGTCGTTCTTGAAACAGATCTATCTGGACGCAGACGTGGAAATATCCACATGGGTTTCAAAGCTGGGGAACAAGAGCCTGACGATCCGCGAAACCGCGAGCCAGAATGGCGTCATCTGCGCGAAAGGCATGATCGTCTACGTGTATTTCGACTACCGGGAGCAGCAGTCCTCACGCATTCCCGATGATGTGCGCGCGCGCTTGTTTCCGTTTGTTCATGAATCTGTGCAGGAGAACGAAAAATGATCGATGCGCGAAGCTCGGGTTACTATTTCGAGGATCTGACCGTAGGCATGACCGCTTCGCTCACAAAAACGATATCGCAAGAGGATATCGATCTGTTCGCGACGGTTACGGGTGACCGCAATCCCGTTCACATCGACGAGGAATGGGCGCAGACCACACGCTTCAAGGGCCGCATTGCCCATGGTGTGCTGACCGCTGGCCTGATTTCTGCGGTCATGGGCACCAGACTACCCGGACCCGGCAATATCTATCTGAAGCAGACCCTGGAATTCCAGGCGCCGGTGAAACCCGGCGATGTCGTAACCGCCACGGTTACGATCAGAGAGCTGATCCCGGAACGCAGGCGTGTGATCCTCGATACCATATGCAGTTGCGGGTCGGTGACCGTCCTGACCGGTGAAGCGCTGCTCAGCGTTCAAACACGTGAAAAGCCGTTGTAACAGCGTTTTAGGCAAAGGGTTTCCCGTGACGACTTTCCATGAGTTGAGCGCCAACAAAAAGGGCATTGCGACGGCAGCCGATGTGGCCAGACTCGCCGGCGTATCGCAGCCGACAGTGTCGCGCGCCCTGGCGGACAATCCGCTGGTCTCGTCAAAAACCCGAAAACTTGTCCAGGACGCTGCTGCCATTCTCGGTTACAGGCCAAATGCCATGGCCCGCAGCCTAAGCCTCCAGCGCTCGGGCCTGATTGCAGTCGTCTGCGGGTCCATGGATAATCCATTCTACTGGGATATGGTGCGCCAGACCAATGAACGTCTGCAAACGCTCGACCTCCAGGTGTTGTTGTTTTCAGTCGGACCAAACGACAATTTCGACGATATTCTGCACAAGGTCTTGCAGTATCAGGTCGATGGCCTGATCGCTTTATCCGCAGTGCTTTCATCGAGGGCGATCACACAATGCAAGCAGGCTGGATTGCCTGTCATATTGTTCAACCGACATATCGATGATGGCAATCTCAACGCGGTTTGCTGCGATAATTTAGCGGGCGGGCGCGATGTTGCCCGGCTTCTGATCCAGACCGGACATAAAAGTTTCGGCTATATTTCGGGCACGGAAGACACATCGACCAACCGTGATCGCTTCAAGGGCTTTACCGAGCGACTGGCCGAAGCGGGCTTTCCGATGCCCGCTGTAGAACATGGTGATTATACCTATATGGGCGGGCGCGAGGCGGTAAAGCGGCTGATCCTCCAGGGCGACAAGCCGGACGCGATTTTCTGCGCAAACGATATCATGGCAATCGGGGCACTGGATGGCCTGCGGATCGACCTCAAGCTGAACGTTCCCGAAGACATTTCGCTTGTCGGTTTCGATGACATTGCCATGGCGGGCTGGTCGGGCGTGGAGCTGACCACGGTGCAGCAACAAGGCGACAGAATGATCGGCGCCACCCTCGATATACTGAAGGCCAATATTGAAAATCCGGATATGGAACCTGTCTTTCATCTTGAGCCGGGCCGGCTGATCATTCGCAAGACCGTGCGTCTCGGCATGACATAGGCCCTCGCAAACGACTTCACAAATTTAAGCATGGAGGAGCATTCGGCTCCCCCAAAGGGTTCGCTGCGGCCTGATACAGGCCCGGATTTACAAGTTTGGATCGAACAATCTACGCAAGGATCATGACATGATAAGAATACTGAAAGATCGCACCGCTTCAGCAAAGGAATTTCAGCGGAATAATGATGTTCCGCATATCGTGCAATCGATCATCGAGGATGTCCGCCAAAAAGGCGACGAGGCCGTGCGTGCCTATTCAGTCAAGTTCGACAATTGGGATCGCAGCGATTACCGGCTCACCAAAAAGGAGATTCTGGATTGCGTTGCCGAACTTCCACAAAAGGCGCTTGACGACATAAAGTTCGCTCAGGAACAGGTCCGAAACTTCGCCGAGCATCAGAAATCCTGTCTGCTTGACCTTGAAGTCGAAACCCTTCCCGGCGTCATTCTGGGGCACAAGAATATCCCGGTCGATTCCGTGGGCTGCTATGTTCCCGGCGGCAAATATCCCCTCCTTGCTTCGGCACATATGTCGGTTATCACAGCGCGGGTCGCGGGCGTTGAACGGATTGTGACCTGTGCGCCGCCCTTTCAGGGCAAACCGGCGCCAGCAATCGTTGCGGCGCAACATCTGGCCGGTGCAGACGAAATCTATTGCTTTGGCGGCGTTCAGGCCATGGTCGCTTTTGCGGTCGGAACCCAGACCATCAATCCCGTCTCCATGCTGGTCGGCCCCGGCAATGCTTATGTCGCTGAGGCCAAGCGCCAATTGTTCGGACAGGTTGGTATTGATCTGTTTGCCGGCCCGACAGAAACGCTGGTCATTGCCGACGAAACCGCCAATGCAGAAATTTGCGCAACCGATCTATTGGGGCAAGCAGAACATGGACCGGATTCTCCCGCTATCCTTCTGACAACGTCGCGCCCGCTGGCGGATGCAACACTGCGCGAAATCGACCGTCTTCTCGAAATTCTGCCAACGGCTGCCATCGCCCGCCAATCATGGGGCAATTACGGACAGGTCATCCTTTGCGACACCGAAGAAGAGATGATCACCGAGGCTGACCGGATTGCTTCCGAGCATGTTCAGGTCATGACAAGGGACCCCGATATATTCAAGGACCGGATGAAGAATTACGGCGCTCTTTTCCTCGGCGCGCGCACCAATGTTGCCTACGGTGACAAGGTGATCGGCACGAACCATACGTTGCCGACTTTGGGAGCGGCCCGTTACACGGGTGGATTGTGGGTTGGAAAGTTCATCAAGACTTGCACCTATCAGAAAGTGCTGACGGATGAGGCCAGCGTCAGCATCGGCGAATATTGCTCCAGACTGTGCATGCTCGAAGGTTTCGCCGGCCATGCCGAGCAGGCCAATATTCGCTTGCGGCAATATGGCGGCAAAAACGTCCCCTATGCGCAAAGTGCATGAAGCTAATACCTCCCAGGCCTGCCGGTTCAAGACGATATCCTCGTGTGTCGTCTTGAACCGAGATCCGCATAATCCCTGACACAAATCAGCTCCGATCGGATTAAAGATGCTTTCCTCTCCGTCCGTCCATCATCATCCGCAATCCCCGCTGCCCTCGTCGGTGGACGTCGTTATCATCGGCGGCGGAATTATCGGTGTTTGCGCGGCTTACTATCTCGCACAGCGCAAAGTGTCGGTTTTGCTGGTCGAGAAAGGCCGTATCGCTGCCGAGCAATCAAGCCGCAACTGGGGCTGGGTACGCCAACAAGGCCGAGACGAGATTGAAATCCCCCTTGCGCGCGAAGGCTTGAATCTATGGGGCAAATTACAGGAGAACGGCCAAGAGCTCGGCTTTCGAACATCAGGCATTTTATGGGCGACAGACAAGCCTGAAGAGCTTGCGAGCTGGGAAAAATGGGCGGCCAAAGCCGTCGATTTCGGCGTTCACAGCCAGATATTGCGGAAAAGCGACGTTGACGCGCGCATGCCGGGAAGTGCGAAGAACTGGGTTGGCGGGATGCTCACCAGTACAGACGGACGCGCCGAACCATCGCTCGCAACTCAAGGCATTGCCCAATATGCCCGCGATGCAGGCGTCGTTATTCTGGAGAATTGTGCGGCGCGTGGTGTCGAGACCAGCAATGGCCGCATTTCAGGCGTGGTGACAGAACTGGGCAGTGTCAGAACCAGCAACGTTATCGTGGCCGGCGGCGTCTGGTCGAGTATGTTCTGTCGGCAACACGGCATCGATTTCCCGCAAGCCGCAGTCAATGCTACGGTTTTCAGAACTGCTGGCAATCTCACCATTCCAACCGGCGCTGTTGGCACCCCGACAGTCTGTATACGCCAGCGTTTGGACGGTAGCGTGACTGTTGCCTATAAGGGCAAGGGAACGCTTGATATGACGCCGGACTCGCTACGTTATGCGCGCAAATTCTGGCCAATGTTTCTGGCGCGTCGCAAGGATCTCAAAATCAAGGTTGGCCGCACGTTCCTCTCCGGTCTCGCGAACCGCAACTGGACCTTGGATCAGATAACGCCCTTCGAAAAAGTGCGTATTTTAAACCCCGCTCCCGAGCAATCATTGATCGACGCAGCAAAAGCCGAACTGCAAAAGATATTCCCGGCGGCTGCCGGGGCAGGCGTTGCGGAAGCCTGGGGAGGGGCCATCGACTGGACGCCGGATTCCCTTCCGATCATGTCGCCAATCGAAAAATTGCCGGGCCTCTATCTCGCATCAGGCTTCAGCGGCCATGGTTTCGGAGTTGGACCTTCGGCTGGTCACCTCATTGCCGATATTGTTACAGGCGACAAACCAATCGTCGATCCTCAGCCTTATCGCTATGGTCGACTGTTTGAAAACGCGTCCTATGGAATGCGCGGTGCATTGTAGGTGCCTGCTCGTCATGCGAGAACATATTGACTGCGTTCATGGGTTTCAGCCAACTCCTACGCGCAATGATCTGATTGCGTTGAACTCAGTCTGAGCCCAATGCATGTCTCCCAAAAGTGGGAACCGCCTTCGCGGGGAAATCAGTTCACTGGACTGATTTCTGATCCCGCTACGATGGGATAAAGACATGCATGAAAACAAAAACTTAAAGCGTGTCATATGACTATGATAAAGTACGACACGCTTTAGTTGCAGGGGAGGATACGTATTGGCTTTTCTTCCGTTTTGCCCAGTTCCATGCATTTTTGGTCCGAGCAGAAAGTCCAGCCTCCAATCGTCTTGCCAGACGCAGCGAGGACAATTTCATGGCGCGGAGGAATGTTTGGATGGTAAATATACCACCCTTCGTTGAAAACAGCATCTTCCGGAGGCTCCATGCCCGCGCCGGAGCCTTTGATGCGGGCCTCGGACAATACCAATCCCTGCGCCGTGACAGTCCAGAATTCCTGCCACGGCACTTTTTCAACGCTGTGCGTCCAAGATAGAATAAAACTTGTGGCGGCGATTTTCAGAACGCCGCCAGCCGTTGCAATACAGACAGCCATCAACCTGATGACGCGACGATGGAAGGCCGCGATCTCCAGAAGTGCCAGGCAAGAAAGGCAGCACAGGCTGCAAAACCGAGCTCATCGCTATAGGGATAGGTTGCAAGCATCAGAGCGATGGCAACGAAGGCCCATATGCGCTCCCACATATTCAGCGGTGTTCGCAGATGCCCGATAGCGGCAGCTCCCCAAAGCAGGATACTGAGTAGCGCCTTGACGATCATATAGGCGAAGGCAAGCCAGAAGCCGAACCGTTCGGTAAGCGGGCCCCCCTCCTGAAGCATGATAACCGGCTCATATACTGCCATGAACGGCACGGCAAACCCTGCCACCGCGATCCGGATCGCCTGCATGCCGATCTTCATGCCGGATTCTCGCGCGATTGGCGCCGCTGCGAAAGCTGCAAGTGCTACAGGTGGCGTGAGATCGGCCATAATGCCGAAATAGAAGACGAACATATGCGACACCAGAAGCGGCACATCGAGGTGAAGAAGCGCAGGACCGGCGATAGAGGAAGTAATGATGTAATTCGGAATGGTTGGTATGCCCATGCCGAGTACGAGGCAGGCCAGCATGGTCAGTATCAGCGAGAAGAACAGAGAATTCTCACCAACGCTGACGATCACACGGGCAAAGGTCGAACCGGCACCGGTTAGCGCCAGAACGCCGATGATGACGCCGACCAGAGCACAGGCAACGCCCACGGGCAGCGCATTCTTGGCGCCTTCCGCGAGGCTTTGGAGGCAGAGATTCAATGTATCGCGGCCGCCGCGCACCAAAAAGTTTATCGCAACCAGCACCGCAACAAGACCAATGATGAGCGTAATGCCGCGCAGGGCGTAGCCGAAGATATTGAACGTCGTACCGAAAGCCGCCGCCGACATTATGCCGAGCGCAACCCAGAACAGTACCCGCAGAGGCATCGACATGGAGGCGGAAACCGGTACGCCGAGAATAATGAGGGCAGTCAGGCTGAGGCCCACAGTGCCCGCAAAAAGTGGCGTATAGCCTGAGAAGAGGAGCCATACCAAAGCGACGAGCGGCAGAACCAGAAACCAGCGCTTTCTGATGGCATCGAGGGCGCTCGGCATTTCGCTCTTGTTGAGCCCCTTCATTCTGAGGCGGCGTGCTTCGAGATCGACCATCACGAAGACGGTTATGAAGTAAAGAATGGCGGGAACGACTGCCGCCTTGACGATTTCGACATAGGGCAGACCGAGCGTTTCAGCCATGATGAATGCAACCGCGCCCATGACCGGCGGCATGATCTGGCCACCCATCGACGCCACGGCTTCGACGCCGCCCGCAAAGGCCGGACGGAAGCCGGACCGCTTCATGAGCGGAATGGTAAAGGCCCCCGTCGTCACGACATTGGCGACGCCGGAGCCATTGATTGTTCCCATAAGAGCCGACGAAATCACCGAGACCTTTGCCGGGCCGCCACGCGACGCACCGACCGTGCCCATGGCAATATCGTTGAATAGCTGGATCATGCCTGCACGTTCGAGAAATGCGCCGAACAGGATGAAAAGAAAAATATAGCTCGACGAAACGTAGATCGGCGTGCCGTAAATTCCTTCTGTTCCCAGAAACAGAACTTCGATCACCTGCTCGAAATCATATCCGCGGTGATTGAACGGGTGAGGCAAATATTGCCCGAACAGGCCGTAGGCCAGAAAGATCGCGCAGATGAGCGGCAGGGTCCAGCCCATCATCTTTTTTCCGGCCCAGAAAACGAGGGCGATCACAAGAATGCCGATCACGATATCGAGCGTATTCGGTTCTCCCGCCCGGACCACCAGATCTTCGTAGAAAATCCAGTGGTAGAGACTGAGTGCGAAAGCAACGATGGCCGCGAGCCAGAGTGCCGCTCGTTTTGCTACTGCGGTGCTTGCATTGGCGTAAAGGCCGAAGAGGAGCAGAAGCAGAAATCCGACATGAACCGAGCGGACCACCTGACTTGGCAGCGGTGAATAAGCGGAAGTCCAAAGCTGGAAAACCGAAAAAGCCACGGCGATGGCAAACAGGATCTTTGCACCTGCGCCGGAGCCCCAGGCGGGAATGTGCTCGGCCGATTCTACGGCGCTGTTCTCGTTCTGCGTCATGAACGGACCTTCATCAGATTATGCATGTTGAGTCACGGAAACGATCCAATCGAGAAGATTGGGTGTCGGCTGTCAGAAAAGCGGCGGTACCGGGCTGTCGCCCAGTACCGACCGCCGACGGGGTTGCCGCCAGTCTATTCGATGCCTTTTTCCTTGTAGTAACGCAGCGCGCCCGGATGAACCGGAACTGGCGACACAATCGTGCTTTTGTCGAGCTTGATCGCCTTTGCCGAAGCATGGGCAGCCGCAAGCTGGTCGAGATTTTCGAAGAGCCCCTTGGTCATCTGGTAGACGAGTTCTTCGTCGAGATCCGGCCGGACGATCAGGTAATTGATCACGGAGGCCGTCACGACATCCTTGTCCTGTCCGCTATAGGTATTGGCCGGGATCGTGTTGACCTGATAAGGCGCGCCGATCTTTTCGATGACATCTGCCGGAACTTCCACAACGTTGATATCCACAGAGTTGGCAAGATCGCGGAGCGAGGCAACGCCAAGCCCTGAGGATTGCAGGGTTGCATCC
Source organism: Ochrobactrum sp. PL_is501 (assembly GCF_055816895.1). Classification (NCBI taxonomy): domain Bacteria; kingdom Pseudomonadati; phylum Pseudomonadota; class Alphaproteobacteria; order Hyphomicrobiales; family Brucellaceae; genus Ochrobactrum; species Ochrobactrum sp. PL_is501. Next base: position 114,978 of record NZ_JBVPGR010000026.1, read on the forward strand.
AGCTGGCGATTCTTCATGAGTTCGACAGATTCTGCAAAGGGCAGATATTCGATCTTGCCCAGATCGTCATAGGATAGCCCGGAAGCTTCCAGAATGGTGCGTGCATTCAGTTCGGTGCCCGATTTCGGAGCGCCGACAGAAAGGCGCTTTCCCTTGAGATCGGCCAATGTCTTGATGCCGGACTCCTTGGAGGCGACTATCTGAACATAGTTCGGGTAGATTGCCGCAAGGGTATTCAGATTGGTGAGTTTCTTCTTGAAGCCAGCAGCTTCATTGCCTTCATAGGCATCGCGTAGGGAATCGCCGAGCGTGAATGCCACTTCGCCGCGCCCGCTATTGATGAGATTGATATTTTCAATGGATGCCTTCGTCGCCTGAACCGACGGACGTACGTCTGGAATACCCGAATAAATTTTCTCCATGGCAACGCCGAGCGGATAGTAGACGCCGCTGGTGCCGCCAGTCAGAATATTTACAAATTCCTCGGCCTTTGCTTGGGCAGCGCCCAAGACAAGGCCCAACGCGGTCGCCAGCGAAACTGCCGTTTTCCGATTAAAGATCTGCATATTGCCTCCTCACTCCAATAATCTTGCCATGGCGCAAACACGACAACTAAGCGGGAAGTTTTTGCAGATTACTTCCCGCTGCATTCATGCCGTCCTCCCACGGAACTGAGGAAACGCTAACGCATTCAGGAAAGAATCCCAAACGTTTTTGGCCGTTATTACCAACCAGTTAGTTTTTAATATTTATTTAGAAGGAAACGAAATGCTGCGACCATCGCGCAGATCGGACCAGGCCGGCAAAGGTCTGCATCGTTAGATCGACACCGTTGGCAAGAATGGCGCATGTCGCCCCGCCCGGATATCTTCGTATACATAATATCGGCCAAGAGGCTGAAAGGTCCCTTCCGGGCTTCACCCATCGCCATGGCGCCGAATTCGAGATTGTCGAAAATATCGTCGAAACTCGCATCGACATACACGCTCGGCAGCCCGAACTGGGCAGCCTCGCCCGACAGGCCAGTCGCCCAGAAATAAGGGGAGAAGGAGAAGATCCATCCGCAGTCGGTCGTCGTCTGGCCGCGATGACGGCCAAACCGCGAACCAGGTGGTTTCATGGTCACTCCTGTTGCATCGCCGCTGCGATGTCTCTTGTTTGTCTTTCCGGGCTGCGGGTTATCACGTTCGTCGGCCTATCGGCCGCAATTGCCCTGTTTCGTCGGGCCGGTCCTTCCGCATTCAGCGTTCCCCGAACCAGCGGGCACGCTGACCAACGCCTCGACATGGTCGGCATAGTTCTGCCGCGAGTTCTGCTCCACGATTGCAGCCGGCGCGGCGACGATGAGGCCAGCGGCGGTTCCAACGGTGTGCGAGGCCCCGACGGACGCCGTCAAGATGTGGCCGCCCAGTCCGAGGCGGTTGTCGGTCAAGGTCTGGCCGGATGATAGCCGGTTGCCGATGAGCTGTACGATCTGCGGCGATTCCGCGAATTTTGCGTGATGTAGACCGTCCCCGGCCTTGATCTTGGTCAGGTCGATAACCGTGACCCCGTTGGTCGCCAGTTCCTCTTTGTAAGGGGACTGTTCTGGATCGATGGCGCCCAGGCGGGAGACATTGCCCCAGACACGCCGGGAAACGGCGAGCGCGCGGTCGTCACGGGAGACGAACAGCGTAAAGCGTGGTCTTTGCCGACCCATATCGGCAATCTGCGAACCGAAAACATCTACGTCCACATCGGGCGCCGCGAGCATGACGTTTCTGAACTTTGCCGGGAGATGGCCGTTACGAATGGCCATCTGGCGTAGGGCTTCCAGTGCGAGCCAGTTGCCCATCGAGTGGGCGAGGATTGAAACCTCCTTGACCTGCGGATCGCGCGCCAGATACTGGAACAGGTCTTCCACCGCGTTGCGCGTATAGTTGGTGCTTTCACGATCGTAACCATAGGCCAGCAAGCTGCCACGCGAGGGCCATGTCGCCAGCACCGGCACGCTGCGCGCGCCAGAATCATGGACGATCTGCGCGAAACGGAAAACCGCGTCTTCAAATTGATTGTTGAACCCGTGAATAAAGACCAGGACGCTGCCGTCCGGGCTCTTGCGGACACGCGCGTGCAGCCATTTCTCTGCTGAACCGCGATCGATTTCGGCAGCTTTCAAGGTAGCGAAATCGTGCGCGGGATCGGGCGGAAGCTTGCGCGGCCACGCGACCTCGCCAGCCTTGCGAGAGGCATTCGGGGGGATGGAAACCGTGATCTCCGCGAATGACGGGCTGGCGCGCTCGCCCGTGAACATCACGCCCGGCTTTTTCGCCCGTTCGCGGGTGGTCGTGACCAGCATTTCGACGCGGGAAGCGGATGGATCGGCTGCGACCGGTTCAAGTACACCCGTCGGACGGGTTGCGCAGGCCTGCAAAAGCAGAACGCTCACGGCTATTGCCCATCCTGAAAATCGCCATGATCCGGCACGTTCGTGAAGACGCCACATTGATTGATCCGTCATTTCATGATCCCTGGCAGTCCAGTCGGGAGCGGCGAGTGAACCCGCCGCTCCCGTTTTTCCCGATACCCCTGTGCGCGGGACGGGCTCACTTCAGATATTCGACCTTCAGGCGCGGTATCTTTCCGTTGAAGGCGAAGGGCTTGCGGTCGAAATAGGCAAGAGAGACCGGCGAATAGCTATCCCTGCCGACATCGAAAGAGTCGTTGGCGGTAAAGGTGAGGGGAGCTGAACGGGGCACCCGGCCTTTGACGACCTCGCTTCCGTTGACGCGGATGGTGACATCGAGAGGGGCGTCATGGTTAGTGCCCGCCCTGCGCGTTTCGACCTCGATGTCGACCTTGCCGGTCGGCAGCGGCTGTGAGGTTTCAAGCAGCGTCCGCTCGATTTCAAAGAGATTATACTCGTAAGAAAGCTTGCCGTTTTCCACCCATAGCGATACGCCGCCCGAAAACGCGCCGAGCGCGTAAAGCACGCCTTCGGAATCCGGTTTCAGCTCCACTTCCACCTTCACCAGATTGCTGCGTGCGCCGATTTTCGGTGCCGCAAACTCCGGCACGCCGATGACGTCCTGCGTATAATGAAACTCGGTCGCCGGATTGGATGGCGCGTCCTCAGGATGGAAGACGGCGGACCAGAGCCCGCCGCCAACCGGGAACACCTTGTTGGCTTCGGCCTGCGTCTGGAAGGATTGCGTGAGTTGCTTCACCTTGTCGGGATGATCCGCCGCGACATCCTTAGCCTGCGAATAATCGGTCTTCAGATCGTGAAGCTCCCACTTGTCGTTCGTCGGGCTCCATTTGAAGATGGCGGGATCAAGGCCCGGCGTCCACGGTGTGCGCGGACCGAAAACAGAGGCGATCCACTCATCTTCATAGATGGCCCGACTGCCCATGATCTCGAAATACTGTGCCTTTTTCTGCCCAGGAGCCTGCGGCGCGTCGAAACTATAGGCCATGCTGACCCCGTCGAGAGGGTCTTGGCTAATGCCGTCGACGAGCTTGGGCGGCTGAATGTCAAGAATGTCGTAGATAGTCGGTACGATATCGTTGACATGGTGGAACTGCGCGCGCGGGGTCTTGTCGGGCTTGATCTTGCCGGGCCATGATATGACCAGCGGCGTCCGCGTTCCGCCGAAATGCGCCGCGACCAGCTTGGTCGAGCGATGCGGCGTAGACCCGGCCCAGGCCCAGCCGGCATGATACATGTTATCGGCTTTCGGCGAACCGAGAACATCCATCCCACCCAGCTCGTCCATGGTACGGATGTGATCCTTGATCTCGCTGGCGATGCCGTTTTGTGCCAGCAATTCGCTGATCGTGCCGTTCTGACCCTCAGCGCTTGATCCGTTGTCTCCCCAGACATAGAAGATGAGGGTGTTGTCGCGAATACCCAGTTCGTCGAGCGTTTCTATGAGACGCCCGGCTTGCGTATCTGCATGTTCGGTGAAGCCGGCGAAAACCTCCATCAAACGGCGTTGGAACGGTTTCTCGTCGTCTGGAATATCCTTCCATCCGGCAAGCGTTTCAGGGCGCGGCGTAAGCTGGGTGTCCTGCGGTATCCAGCCAAGATTTTTCTGCTGGGCGAAGACCCGCTCGCGCATGGCGTCCCAACCATCGTCAAACTTGCCTTTATATTTGTCCGCCCAGTCCTTGAAAATATGATGTGGTCCATGCGAGGCGCCGGGAGCCCAATACATCAGAAAGGGGCGGTCCGGAGTTAGTGCGCGGACCTGTTTCATCCACGAAACTGCCTTGTCCGTCATATCTTCGGTGAAATGATAGCCCTCCTTGCCGTGCGACGGGTCTATACGCACAGTATTCTCAACGACAGCGGGTTCCCATTGCGAGGTTTCCCCCGCGAGAAAGCCGTAAAAATAGTCGAATCCGATGCCCTCGCCAGCCGGCCAGTCAGTATAGGGGCCGACTGCGGTCGTTTCGTTGGCGGGTGTATTGTGCCATTTGCCGAAAGCGCCCGTAGCGTATCCGTAGCTACCTAAGACCTTGGCGACAGTCGCAGAGGTGCGGGGTATCCGCCCAGTATAGCCATCCCAATCATTCGCAAGTTCGGCGATCTGGCCGTTGCCGACGCGATGATGATTACGCCCCGTCAACAGAGCTGCACGCGTAGGCGAACACATCGCGGCATTGTGGAAGCGATTATACGCAACGCCTTCCTCGGCGAGCCGGCTGAGGGTCGGCGTCGTAATCACCCCACCGAAAGTGCCGGGAAGCGCTGGACCGACATCGTCAAGCATGATGATAATGATATTCGGTGCGTTGGCTGGAAGATGAGACTGTTTGGGCAGTGGCTTATAGGTGGAATCGGCAATTGTCGGCCCCGCCTTGCTTCCGGAGGGTGTCGCCGGGAAAGGAAGTGACTCCTGCGCCAGCGACGGCGTTGCCAGTAGCAAAACCGCAGTGCTACCCCCCAGCCATCCCGCCTTTAGCCTTTTAAGGATTTTCATTCATTCCTCCTGATCTGATAACACATCTGAACCCGACGTGAGAGGTCGAGGTATCTATCGCCTCGGCATGCCTTGCCGCGGGGCGGTACCGGCGGCAGTAATTTGGGGCGCACAGATGCGAACCGCCTTTCAGCACTTTGCGCGGTATCCTGATTTCGGGCTGGCATGGATCGTAGCTCAGGCTCTCGATACCGCCGCGCGGGTTTTTGGGAATGCAGCAGGGTTTTGCGGCATCGGCCTCATGTCGGTCGGTATACCAGTCCGACGTCCATTCCCAGACATTGCCGATCATGTCGTGGAGACCGTATCCGTTGCAGGGGAAGGCCAGCACTGGCGATGTGCGCGGATAACCGTCCTCAGCACTGTTTAGCGTCGGGAAAATGCCCTGCCACGTGTTCGCCATATGACGTCCGCTGGGGGTGAATTCCGCGCCCCAGGCATAGTCGGCACCCTCCAGTCCGCCACGGGCGGCAAACTCCCATTCGGCCTCCGTCGGAAGGTCCTTTCCCTTCCATCGCGCGTAGGCAAGCGCATCGCGATAGGTGATATGGACTACGGGATGGTCGCCCAGGCCAACAATGTCGCTTCCCGTACCGTAAGGTTTGTGCCAGCAGGCTCCTTCGCGGAACGTCCACCACTGGGTCCAGTCGTTCAGGTCGACAGTGTCTTTCGGCTGCTGAAACACCAGCGAGCCGGCATAAAGCATGTCTGGAAGAATGCCGGGATAATCCTTCGGATCTGGCGGGTATTCTGCGCAGGTGCGGTAGCCGGTCGCCGTGACGAATTCAGTAAACGCGGCATTTGTCACAGGCGTCCTGTCCATAAGGAAACCGTCGACGGTGACACGGTGTGCAGGAGCTTCTTCTGGGTAGTGCCTGTCGGACCCCATAAGAAAAGTCCCGCCTTGGATGAAAATCATATCCGCACGCTCAGCTTCGCGAGCGGCGATGCTAGCCGAACTCCTCCCCACGTTTTCCCCTTCTTGATACCCTCGGCAATCGAGCGCCTATCGCGCTTTGCTAAAATCTTAGGGTAAATATGATTGCGGGACTTATCATTTCGCGCCAACTGATTTGGGAAAACGCGAGCCCTAGGTATCAATCGAATTTGCTCGGCCGATACGCTTTGCGCATCTGTCGCAGCATATTACGACCCGCTACAGCCAGTTCGAATAAAAACGCGGCCAGCGAGAGCATGAGAAAAACAACGGCGCCACCAAAAAACCAGAAAAGATTTTCCTGCCGGATACCTATCGCGAGCGTCCCCGCCAACAGGTTGAGGACCGCTGCCCCCGTACAAATACCCGCCGCCGCACCGAAAAACGCCGCTATCTCCAATGCAAACACGCGACGGCGCAGGTAGGCGAGCTGCACCTGTACCGCCGCCGTATTCTCCTCAGCTTTTTCAATGATTTCATTTAACCGATCCGAGAGCTTTGCGAGGCGACCAACATAAATGTTTACAAAGCCGGCGGTCCCAGCCAGGAGAAAAACGGGCGAAAGGGAGGTCTGTATGACTTCCGCAAAATGGCTGGCTGTGGATGGAGTGTCCATGTGTGAATCTCAAAGAGCGGTTCGGCCCGATGGCGATACCTGGGACGGCTGGGCAATCAATTCTGCTTTCCTCGAAAGTCTGCGTCAACATTGAATAAGCCCTGCATTGTTCTATGACGTTCGGTTTAAATCTTATCCTTTCGCGCCAATCGGCGGGAGAAGTCCAATTAATAGTACCGATAATAATATCGAAACTGGCCAGCAGAATGCATTCCAGCTAGCTTCGCACCCTCATGCGATATTCACGCGGGCTTAGCCCGGTCACATTGCGAAAAGCGCGTGAAAATCCTGTCGGCGACGCATAGCCCAGATCTTCCGAGATAAGGGTGAGCGACAGCCCACGCTCTTGGAGCAACTCCGTTGCTCGCTTGATCCTCATCATTCCCGTCAGGCTGCGAAATTCCGTGCCGGCAAAGTGAAGTTCCCGTTGCAGGGTCCGCACACTGATATCCATGGATTGCGCAACCTTATCGATCGACACGTCACCCATATGGAGGTGGACCCGGATCTGCTCCTGAATGACATCTAACATCTTTTGCGGAGCACCACCCGATTGATCACGTGCGACATCCTGTATGGTAATGAGGGGGCGTGCTGCCTGGATACAGGCGGCCGCCATGCTGTGCCGCGACAGCACGACTGACACCGCAGGCGTATTGAATAGAACCGGACATTGGAACACGTCCTCATAAAGTGAGGACTGAGACGGTTTCTCGATATCCAGTTCGACGCGCGATGGTCGCCAGTACTGTGACAGATACGCCTTCACGACGCTCATCAATTCGCCAGCGGCAGCGCATGCCACGACATGATAGCCCGGAGCGCCAGCGAGCGCGAATTTATATGTAAATCGCACCTCGTCGGCATGGGCCGTGGCGGACAGTGTGTCATAAGTGCTGTGATATGGCAGCGCCGCAATCGCGCGATCGATGGCCTGTCCGAGCGTATCGGCGCCCAGCACATATCGCCCAAAGGCACCGTAGGTGGCCACATTCATGTCCGGAACAAATAAAACCCCGAGGTCGGTATCGCCTGCTGCCCTGGCCGCAGCATCTACGAATTTTACTACCGATTTCTGGGGAACGAAGCAGCTTCTTTCTTCGATTATCTCGGCGTCGAAGCCCGCAACACGGTTAGCGCGTTGCAAAGCCTTTTCCCCAATGTGGCTCCGAATAAATTCTGGCACCCCTTGCAATACATAACTGGCAATAACAGGAACTCTCGCCATTATACATCCCCCACCCTCATTTAAATAATAGTTCTCTTCACGGTTGGCGGCAACTGCGGCAAAAATGCTTATCAATACTGGAGCCTCAAGCAAGTATTGAAACAGGGATGGCGTTGATTCTGGTGAAACAGTTTCGAAAAAATAGAAACTGCAGGAAATTCGCGACAAATTTTAGGGTTGTGTTCATAGCCTGTAAACCAGTCAGACTTGCTCCGTTCTTGTCCATGGCAGTTCTCTCGGGAATGCCATTGGTTGACACAGCGCTCTTGAAAAAAAAGGCCGTGCTGAGGCAGATTGCAGCGTTCGAACAGGATGAAGTCAAGGGGCACCGCGATGACCGCCCGGTATAAATATCCATTGCATGAAGCTTGAGATAGGTCTCGTCAACAATCCATGATCTGGCTGTGGATGCGACCTATCTGAAAATCCGGCACGACGGTCATATCGTTTTGTTGCTGTTATCATCGCTGTAGGCGTAACAGCGGTGGTCGACCCGAGATCCTTGAAATGGAAGTTGGCATATCGGAATCCCAGCCGATCTGGACGGAATTCCTGCGCAAGCTGACACGTCGAGAATTGAGTGGTGTGAAGTTTGTTGTTTCCGGCGTGCGAAGTGTTGATTGCCACTGAGAACTGCCCCGGCGTGGCCTGATATTTCCATTAAGAATTGACCCATGTTCCAACCTTCCCTCGCATGTTTTCAGCGAGGGCTATGGAGTGATCGACATGGCGTTATTGAGCGTGATCCGACGCTGGCATTTTCGAGACCATTTATCGATCCGAGAGATTTGCCGCAGGACAGGCCTATCCCGGAATACCATTCGCAAATACCTGCGCCTGGACGGTGGAAAGCCGAAGTTCAAGGTCCCGGAGCGGCCGAGCAAGCTCGATCCTTTTGCTGATCGGTTGTCTGCCTGGCTGAAGACGCAATCCAAGAAGAACCGCAAACAGAAGCGGACGATGAAGCAATTGCATGCTGACCTGATGAGCCTTGGCTACGAGGGCTCCTACAATCGGGTTGCGGCATTTGCGCGGAATGGCGTGATGATCGCCAGAGAGAGTTGCAGACGACGGGCCGCGGGACATATGTGCCTCTGGCGTTCGATCCCGGCGAAGCCTTCCAGTTCGACTGGTCGGAGAACTGGGCGATCATCGGCAATGAACGCACCAAGCTGCAGGTGGCACACACGAAGCTGAGCTACAGCCGGGCCTTCATCGTTGGGGCCTATCTGCTACAGACACACGAGATGCTGTTTGATACCCACAATCATGCATTCCGCGTATTCGGCGGCATCCCGGGACGCGGCATCTACGACAACATGCGCACCGCGATCGACAAGATCGGCCGCGGGAAAGAGCGTGACGTCAACGTGCGCTTCCAGGCGATGGCCAGCCACTACCTGTTCGAGCCTGAGTTTTGCAATCCGGCTTCAGGCTGGGGTGAAGAGGATCAGAAAACAGTCCAGTGGACTGTTTTCCCGATGAACGCCCGGAGCCCAAGCGGAGGGCCGGGTGGACAAGTCGAGAAGAATGTTCAGGATGCGCGTCATCGGTTCTTTCAGCCCGTTCCGCGCTTTCCATCGCTGGAAGCCCTGAACGACTGGCTCGAGCAACGCTGCAAGGAGTTCTGGGCACAGACCCCGCACGGTCAGATGCGTGGCACCATTGCCGACATCTGGGCGGAAGAAGCTCCCGCGCTCATGCCCATTACCCGGCCGTTCGATGGGTTTGTAGAATACACCAAGCGTGTCTCTCCGACCTGCCTCGTGCATCTGGAGCGCAATCGCTACAGCGTCCCGGCGTCCTTCACCAATCGGTCGGTAAGCCTAAGGGTTTACCCAGACCGTGTTGTGGCCGCCGCAGAAGGACAGATCATTTGCGAGCATCGTCGTGTCATTGATCGCTCCCACGACAGGCCAGGACAGACGATCTACGACTGGCGGCACTATCTGGCCGTGGTGCAGCGTAAGCCAGGTGGGCTTCGCAACGGTGCACCGTTCGTCGAACTTCCAGATGCATTCCGGTCCTTGCAGCAGTACTTACTCAGGAAGTCGGGCGGCGACCGGGAGATGGTCGATATCCTGGCGCTCGTCCTTCAACACGATGAACAGGCCGTCCTGTCGGCGGTCGACATGGCGCTGAAGTCCGGTGTTCCGACCAAGACGCATGTGCTGAACCTGCTGCATCGCCTTGTCGATGGCAAATCCTTCACGCCGCCGACCATCGATGTGCCGCAAGCCCTGACGCTCGTCAACGAGCCAAGGCCAATGTTGAACGATACGATGCCCTGAGAAAGACGGAGGCCCGCCATGTGTCATAATCCAGCAAGCGGTGCGATCGTCATCATGCTGCGGCAACTGAAGATGCATGGAATGGCACAAGCCGTCGGCGAACTAACCGAGCAAGGATCGCCGGCGTTCGAGGCCGCCATTCCGATCCTGTCGCAGCTTTTGAAAGCAGAGACCGCGGAACGTGAAGTTCGCTCGACTGCCTACGAGCTCAAGACGGCACGCTTCCCTGCCTATCGTGATCTGAATGACTTCGACTTCGCCAGTAGCGAGATCAACGAGGCGCTCGTGCAGCAGCTTCATCGCTGCGACTTCCTGGACGACGCAAACACCATCGTTCTGGTCGGTGGCCCCGGCACGGGCAAGGCACATATTGCTACCGCGATAGGTGTTCAGGCCATCGAGCATCACCACAAACGGGTTCGGTTCTTCTCAACGGTCGAGCTGGTCAACGCGCTGGAACAGGAAAAGGC
>NZ_JBVPGR010000029.1:0-216276 GCF_055816895.1 Ochrobactrum sp. PL_is501
CCTGTCAACCACTTTTTTCGAAGAAAATCACAAACTTAATCGAAGCTCTTTTCTTCCTACATCAACAAGACTTCCGTCCCGTCAACGCCGCCAGCCTACTCAAATCAAACATCGCTGCCCAACTCTTTCAACCAACTCCAAAGACGCATCAGCCTGCCGCTTGCGGCGCCGCCGCCCTCGTTGTGGCGCCATATAGACCCCACCAAGCAAAACTGTCAACGACCAATCATAACTTTTTTCAAAATTTCTTTCCACAGGCACCAAGTCAAAAGGACCGATCAAAGCGGCCCTATATATAAGCGTCGCTCCGGCTTCACGCAGAGAGCCATCCCATACGGTCCGCGACATCATTGGCAAGTGCCCGCACACGCCTTCCCATGTCTTCTACAATGTCGGGGCGAGCCTCCGCCGCCATCATCGACAGGGCAATACCGGCGGTTGGATGAAACGGCCGGTCGCAGATCGCAGCCCCTATGCAGAACATGCCTTCGCGCAACTGGCCATTATCCAGTGAATAGCCTCTTGCCTTCACTTCTGCCATTTCCGCTTCCAGAACTTTGAATGAAGGCGCGCTGGCCGGGGTGACCAGTTCCGGCCATTCGGACGGCAGATGACGGGCCAGTTCCTGCGGGGACATCGCGGCCAGCATGGCCTTGCCGGTCGCGGTAAAGACAGCCGGAACCCGCATGCCGATGCGAAATGTGATTCCGAGCGGCGCCGTCGAGTTGCGGCAGGAAAGATAAATGACATCCGGACCTTCCAGATGCGAAAGCGTCAATGTGTGCGCGCCCAGCCCATCGGCCTCCGCTACAGCTTCATGAAACGCATCGACAATGTCGCTGCCTGCCATGAACACATTGGCCCAGCGCACCGATTGCGATCCCATGGTGAAGCTTCCGTCGCTGTTGAGCTTTAAAAGCTTGAGATGCACCAGCGTCTGGCAAAGTCCGTGCACACTGCTTTTCGGCAAGCCGGTCCGGCGCGCAAGATCGGAAAGCTTGAGTCCGTCCCCAGTCCCCTTGCCCCCAGTCCCTTTGCCCGCAGTCCCCTTGCCGCCTTCCTGCGCGCATTTCGCGATCTGATCGAGAATTTGCGCCGCGCGCATGACTGCCGGAACCAGTTTCTGGGAACTCTCTTCGTCGCTCGCCGTTTTCGTCATAGCTTCACCTGATCGACCGCCTGATTAACCGTTTGACTTTGGATGTTGCGGCCTGTTTAATTCGAAATATCGTAAGCTGTTCAATATACTGAACAAGCTTTCTCTGCAAGACCGGGATGGAAAACCACTATGCTCGCTTTGAAAGACCCTTCGCTGCTCAAATCGCAATGCCTTGTTGACGGGCGCTGGATAGACGCCACGGACGGCGCCAAGATCGACGTGACCAACCCGGCAGACGGTTCGGTCATCGGCACGGTTCCCTCCCTTTCTGTCGCGACCATCAAGGAAGCCATCGACGCTTCCGCCAAGGCTTTTCCGGCATGGGCCGCCAAGACCGCCAAGGAGCGCGCGGCTACCTTGCGCAAATGGTTCGATCTCATCGTTGCCAATGCCGACGACATTGCTCTTATCATGACATCCGAACAGGGCAAGCCGCTTGCTGAGGCGCGCGGCGAGGTTCTCTATGCGGCATCCTTCATCGAGTGGTTCGCCGAAGAAGCAAAGCGCGTCTATGGCGACACCATTCCTGCCCCGCAGGCCGGGCAGCGCCTGACCGTCATCCGCCAGCCGGTCGGCGTCACGGCAGCAATCACGCCATGGAACTTCCCGGCTGCGATGATCACCCGCAAGGCGGCACCTGCCCTCGCCGCCGGTTGCACCATGATCGTCCGCCCCGCAGACCTCACGCCGCTGACGGCGCTGGCGCTCGGTGTTCTCGCTGAAAAGGCCGGCATCCCGGCAGGCGTCCTGCAGATCGTAACCGGCAAGGCGCGCGAAATCGGCGCCGAGCTGACGAGCAATGAAACGGTGCGCAAGCTCTCCTTCACCGGGTCGACGGAAGTTGGCCGCCTGCTGATGGCGCAGTGTGCCCCGACGATCAAGCGCATTTCGCTGGAACTGGGCGGCAATGCGCCGTTCATCGTCTTTGATGATGCCGATCTCGATGCCGCCGTTGATGGCGCCATGATTTCCAAATACCGCAATGCGGGCCAGACCTGCGTCTGCGCCAACCGCATCTATGTGCAGCGCGGGATTTACGACAAGTTCGCCGAAAAGCTCGCGGCCAAGGTCAAGGAGCTCAAGGTCGGCAATGGCACCGAACCGGGCGTCGTCATCGGCCCGATGATCGAGCCGAAAGCCATTACCAAGGTCAAGGCGCATATTGACGATGCCGTTTCCAAGGGTGCGAAGCTCATCACCGGCGGCAAGGAACTGGGCGGCCTGTTCTTTGAACCCGGCGTGCTGACGGGCGTAACCACCGACATGATCGTGGCCAGGGAAGAAACTTTTGGCCCGCTGGCTCCGCTCTTTGCCTTCGATACGGAAGAAGAAGTCATTGCCATGGCCAATGACACGATCTTCGGTCTGGCCGCTTATTTCTATACGGAGAATTTCAGCCGCGCGATTCGTGTCAGCGAAGGGCTGGAATACGGCATGGTCGGGCACAATACCGGCCTCATTTCCAACGAAGTCGCGCCGTTTGGCGGCGTGAAGCAGTCGGGCCTTGGCCGTGAGGGTTCGAAATACGGCATCGAGGAATATCTCGAAACCAAATACATTTGCAGCGCCTACAAGCGCTAGCAAACACTGCTTTCCATACCGTTCCCCTGAAAGCAGTATCAAAGAAGATGGCGCGCATTGTTCGCGCCATCTTTTTTATCTATAGACGGTGCGATCACTAATATGGCTTCGGCCAAGGAATTCCGGAAAATATATGCTGCGCCGCCTTTACGACTGGACGATTTCGCTTGCCGCAAGAAAATCCGCCGAATGGTGGCTTGCCATCATCGCCTTTGTGGAAAGCTCGGTCTTTCTTGTTCCCGCCGATGTCCTGTTCCTGCCCATGGCGCTTGCCCGCCCGGAGCGCGCCTGGCGCTATGCCTTCATCGCAACGGTTGCCTCCGTCCTCGGCGGCATTGCGGGCTGGTATCTCGGCTATCATGCCTATGAGCAGATCGCCAAGCCGGTACTCGAAATGTACGGCAAGCTTGACTCGTTCGAGCATTTGCGCGGCACGACCAGCGCCGACGCCATCCTGCTGATGCTGATCACCTCCGGCCTGGCGCATCTGCCGCCGATCAAGGTGGTGACAATCCTGTCAGGTGCGGCCGGGATCAATATCTGGCTCTTTATCGCATCCGCAATCGTTGCCCGCGGCGCGCGTTTCTATTTTCTGGCCTGGCTGCTGCGCCGTTATGGCGAGCCGATCCGCGATTTCATCGAAAAGCGCCTCGGCCTGATTGCAAGTCTCGTCGCGGTGGTCTTGATCGCGCTCTTCTTTGCTGTGAAATATCTTCATGCCTGAGCGGTTCGCCCAATCCCGGTCAAAATAAATTGCTTGGAGACAAGCTGGCAGTTTGCCTTAAGAATAAGAGAGCCTTTGCAAGGAAACCCATATGGCGTTTGCACTCAATAATCCGGTCGGCAAGGTACAGGCATGGACCGCAGGCATAATGACCATCGGCCTTGCCGCGACTGTCGGCACGGCGCTGGGTTTCGAACATCTGGCTGGCTTCATGCCCTGCAAGCTCTGCCTCGAACAGCGCACGCCTTATTATATCGGCGTCCCGGTTCTGGCGGCGGCGTGGGTGTCCTACGGCCTGAAATGGCCACCGATCCTGACGCGCGGCCTGATCCTGATCGGCGCGCTGCTGATGACCTTTGGGCTGGCGCTCGCCATCTACCACACCGGCGTTGAACTGAAATACTGGCCGGGGCCGATTGATTGCAGCGCGGCGACGATGAAGGTCACGCTTGATGCGGGCAATCTCCTGAACGAGCTCAACACGCATCCGCCTGCATGCGACAGTGCGCCGGGGCACTTCCTCGGCCTGTCCTTTGCCGGATGGAACGTCTTGGCAAGCCTGCTCTTTGCAGCCATCGGCTACTACGGCGCTTTTGCGAAAAGTGGGAAATAGGAGCGGAAAACTGTAGGGGCTGTTTCTTCTTTTATCGCATGTTGTTATCGCAAAACCGCTGCGCATTTTTGCGCAACATGCTTTACGGCTCCAGTTCGACATCCCAATAGAGAAAATCGAGCCAGCTATCGTGCAGATGGTTGGGCGGGAAAAGGCGGCCATTATTGTGCAGATCCTGCACGGTCGGCATGGCCGGCTTCTGGCGCGGCCACATATGCGCGACGGCAGGCATCATGCCGCCCTTGCGCAGATTGCATGGTGAACAAGCGGCGACCACATTTTCCCACGTCGTCTCGCCGCCATGGCAACGCGGGGTAACGTGATCGAAGGTCAGGTCATGCGGCGAGCCGCAATACTGGCACTCGAAACGATCACGCAGGAAAACATTGAAGCGCGTGAACGCGGGGTAGCGCGGCGGCTTCACATAATCCTTCAGGCAGATGACGCTCGGAACGCGCATGGAAAACGATGGCGAGGATACGATGTGATCGTATTCCGCCACGATATTCACGCGTTCGAGAAACACCGCCTTGATCGCATCCTGCCAGGACCAGAGCGACAGGGGATAATAGCTGAGCGGGCGGTAATCCGCATTCAGCACCAGCGCGGGCAAGCCACTGGTCGAGACGGTTCTGGGCGAGACGGCAACAGTCAAGGGCGCACCTCCTTCAGAGCAACTCCGAAAAAGGGCGAAATGGCTCTCCATGCGGAATTGCGCTTTTCATCGAAGCGCCGCGCGTCCATTCTGGGCGCAACAACGACGCTCCAATCTCGTGAGGACGGGACTGCAATCAGCAGAAAATCAAGCTTCTGCGAATCGAAATTCCATCATCAGCCGATGCGGATAATGTAAGCCCGACGTGACAGGATTGTGAAGCGGAAACGCAATTGTGATTCGGGAAACACGCAACATTTACAGAAGCGGCGCCGCCTCGCGTCCCTTGATGGCCGCATAATAGGCCCAGAACAGCCGCGCCGCCACGCCACGCCATGGCGCCCAGTCTTCCGCCAGCTTGCGAAGGGCAACGGCATCGGGGCGGATTTCATGGGCGAAGGCATGGCCAACAGCCGTCTGCAAGGCCACATCGCCCGCCGGAAATACATCCGGATGACCGGCAGCAAACAGAAGATAGACCTCCGCCGTCCACGGGCCGATTCCCTTGATCGCCGTAAGCCGGGCAATCGCCTCCCCGGCAGGAAGATCGCAAAGCCCGTGCAGGTCGAGGCCATCTTGGGCAAGCGCTTGCGCGACCGCCAGAAGCGTTCTCTGCTTGGGCCGCGAGAGACCGGCAAAACGCCAGGCCTCCTCCCCGCCCGCAATATAGGCTTCCGGCGTCAGCGGATCGATGGCCTGTTTCAGCCGCGCCCAGATTGCGGCAGCGCTGGCTGTCGAAACCTGCTGCGCGACAATGATGGAGGCCAGACTTTCAAATCCGGGTTCGGACCGGCGCAGCGGCACCGCATGGGAGCGGCTGCGAATATCGGCGAGCCGCGTATCAGCAAGGATCAAAGCCTCCAGCCCCGCCTCAATATCGCTCAATGTATCGATCCGCCGCATCCCTTGGCCTTTCATTCTCTTGGCGCACAACGTACCAATGGAATCAGATGACATTCAACTGACAACAAGCTGCCATGACCGTACCTGTGTTCCGCTTCGCTCCCAGCCCCAATGGCCAGTTGCATCTCGGCCATGCCTATTCCGCGCTTTTGAACGCGGATATGGCCAAACAAAGCGGCGGCCGCTTCCTGCTGCGCATGGAAGACATCGACACGGCGCGCTGCACGCCTGCACTGGAACAGGGCATTTATGACGACCTGCGCTGGCTTGGCCTCACATGGGAGACCCCTGTGCGCCGCCAGTCGGAACATTTCGGCGAATATCGCAACGCCCTCACCAAACTTGCCGACAAGGGGCTTGTCTATCCGGCCTTCCTCAGCCGGGGGGAGGTGCGCGAGCGTATCGGCGAAGCTTTCGCCAAGGGGGATGACTGGCCGTCCGACCCGGACGGCACGCCGCTCTATCCGCAGGGCGAACGCGATCTGACCGAAAAGGAACAGATGGAGCGCATCGCCTCGGGCGTCCCCTATGCCTGGCGGCTCAATATGGACAAGGCGCTTGCCACCGCTGGCGAGCCGCTGTTCTGGAGCGAAAGCGGCGCAGGCCCGGATAGCGAGAGCCTGAATCAAAAAACGCCAGGGCGCATTGCCGCCGACCCCGCCCGCTGGGGCGACGTGGTGATTGCGCGCAAGGACACGCCGACCAGCTATCATCTTTCAGTGGTGGTGGACGACGCATTGCAAGGCATTACCCATGTCGTGCGCGGGCGTGATCTGTTTCACGCGACCTCCGTGCACCGGCTCTTGCAGAAACTGCTCAACCTGCCGGAACCGCTCTACCATCATCATGATCTGGTGCTGGGCGACGACGGGTTGAAACTGTCGAAAAGCCGCCAGGATACGGCGCTCGCATCCTTGCGCGAACAGGGCGTGACGCCTGCCGATATCCGCGCCAGACTGTCGTTATAAGCACTATTTTCGCCGCAGCGTCACAGATGATGTGCCCGCGCACTGATTGACGGGAGCACGGCAAAAGGGTTGAAAGACCGCATGGAGCCGCATTGAAAAATGCGGCAATGTATTCGTTTATTCTGAAGGAGGCCAAGCAATGAGCAATTACGTCGAGATCGAAGGTCTGCGTGTTGCCCCTGAACTCGTGGAGTTTCTGGCCAGGGAAGCCGCGCCCGGTACCGGCGTGGAGCCGGAAAAGTTCTGGAAGGGCCTCGCCGCCATCATCCGCGATCTGGCACCGAAGAACCGCGCCCTCCTTGCCAAGCGCGACGACCTGCAAGCCAAGATCGATGCCTGGTACAAGCAGAACCGTGACAAGGGCTACAGCCAGGCCGATTACCAGCAGTTCCTGAAGGATATCGGCTATCTCCTGCCGGAAGGCGGGGAGTTTTCGGTTTCGACCACCAATGTCGACCCGGAAATCACCCATATTGCCGGTCCGCAGCTCGTCGTCCCGGTCATGAACGCCCGCTATGCACTCAATGCCGCCAATGCGCGCTGGGGTTCGCTCTACGATGCGCTCTACGGCACCGATGCCATTTCGGAAGCCGATGGCGCGGAAAAGGGCAAGGGCTACAATCCGAAGCGCGGCGAGAAGGTCATTGCCTGGGCAAAGAACTTCCTCGACGAAAGCGCGCCGCTCGCGGCTGGCAAATGGGCCAATGTCGCCGGTCTCGCCGTCAAGGACGGCAAGCTTGAAATCAGGCTGACCGACGGATCGGCAACCGCATTGAGGGATGAAAGCCAGTTCAAGGGTTATAATGGCGATGCCGCTGCCCCGACGAATGTGCTTCTCGCCAAGAACAATATGCATGTCGACATCGTCGTCAATGCGGATCACCCGATCGGCAAGACCGATCCGGCGCACATCGCCGATGTGGTTCTGGAATCGGCTGTCAGCACGATCCAGGATTGCGAGGATTCCATTGCCGCCGTCGATGCCGAAGACAAGGTTGCCGTCTATCGCAACTGGCTCGGCCTGATGAACGGCAAGCTGGAAGATACGTTCGAGAAGAACGGCAAGCAGATGACGCGCCGCCTCAACGGCGATCGCACCTACAAGGCTGCCGACGGTTCCGATCTGACGCTCAAGGGCCGTTCACTCATGCTGGTGCGCAATGTCGGCCACCTGATGACCAACCCGGCCATTCTCGATGCCGAAGGCAATGAAGTGCCGGAAGGCATCATGGATGCGGCCTTCACCAGCCTGATCGCGCTGCACGACATCGGCCCCAATGGCCGCCACATGAATTCGCGCGAAGGCTCCGTCTATATCGTCAAGCCGAAGATGCACGGTCCGGAAGAAGTGGCTTTCGCCAACGAGCTTTTCACCCGCACGGAAGAAATGCTCGGCATGAAGCCCAACACCCTCAAGATGGGTGTGATGGACGAGGAACGCCGCACGACCGTCAATCTCAAGGAGGCGATCCGCGCCGCCAAGGATCGCGTGGTCTTCATCAATACCGGCTTCCTCGACCGCACCGGCGACGAAATCCATACCTCCATGGAAGCAGGCCCGATGATCCGCAAGGGCGACATGAAGCAGGCCGCATGGATCGGCGCTTACGAGCAGTGGAACGTCGATATCGGTCTGGAATGCGGCCTTTCCGGCCATGCGCAGATCGGCAAGGGCATGTGGGCCATGCCTGACATGATGGCCGCGATGCTGGAACAGAAGATCGCGCATCCGAAGGCTGGCGCCAACACCGCCTGGGTGCCGTCGCCGACCGCCGCCACCCTGCATGCGACCCACTATCACCAGATCGACGTTGCCGCCGTTCAGGAAAAGCTGAAGAGCCGCCCGCGCGCCAAGCTCGACGATATCCTGTCGGTGCCGGTTGCCGTGCGCCCGAACTGGACGCCGGAAGACATCCAGAAGGAAATCGACAACAACGCGCAAGGCATTCTGGGCTATGTCGTGCGCTGGGTCGATCAGGGCGTCGGCTGCTCCAAGGTGCCGGACATCAACAATGTCGGCCTGATGGAAGACCGCGCAACGCTGCGCATCTCGGCACAGCACATCGCAAACTGGCTTTATCACGGCGTTGTCACGGAAGCGCAGGTGATGGAAACCATGAAGCGCATGGCAGCCGTCGTCGACAAGCAGAACGAAGGCGACCCGCTTTATCGCCCGATGGCTGCCGACTTCGACAAGTCGATTGCGTTTCAGGCGGCCTGCGATCTGGTCTTCAAGGGCCGCGAACAGCCGAACGGCTATACCGAGCCGGTCCTGCATCGCCGCCGCCTGGAGCTGAAGGCGCAAGGCTGATCGGTTTGGAGCGCAAAGGACGGGGGAAGAGGCCGCGGCCAAAGCTTCAGACTTTATTGTGCAGAGAGATTGATTGCGGCGGGAGAAATCCCGCCGTTTTCGTTTCCGAAATCGCTTGACTCCATTATAATAGATATTATTTCTAACATAATGGAAAAAGCAATCGAGCAGCTCGATAACGCCATTGGCGAAAACCTGCGCCGCCTGCGTCTGGCGCAAGGCATGACGCTGGATGCCCTGGGCGATGCGTCCGGGGTCAGCCGCGCCATGATCTCGCGGATCGAACGCGGCGAGACAAGTCCGACCGCCCAGCTTCTGGCGCGCATTTGCGCTGCCCTTGGCACATCACTTTCAGCCTTTTTCAGCGATGCGGAAGCGCCCCCCTCGCCACTGCTTGTCCGCGACCGCCAGCCAATTTGGCGCGATCCCGACACCGGCTATGTGCGCCGGTCAGTTTCTCCGCCCGGCACCGGTTCAAATGTCGATCTGATCGAGGTCGAGTTTCCGGCGGGCGCCAAAGTGGCTTTCGCCCCGCAGACTGCCAATGCCGGTATCACCCAGCATATGTGGCTGTTTGCTGGTGAGATGGAAATGACTGTCGGTGACACGCGATACAACCTCCATCCCGGCGACTGCCTCTATATGCCCGTCATGGCGGGCATCACCTTTCACAATCCCGGCTCGACCCCTGCGCGCTACGCCATTGTGCTCGAACGCCGCGGCGCTCTCTGAAAGACAGACCGATGATCCACGTTCTTGATGCCGAAGAAGCAAGGCGCGCCATTTCCGCGCTCGCCGAAATCCTGGCCGATTGTGTCATGGGTGGCGCATCGGTCGGTTTTATGGCGCCGTGCGAACCGCAGGATTTCACCCCTTACTGGACCCGCATTGCTCATGAAATCGAGAGCGGCGACACGCTGCTCCTCGTTGCCGAACATGACGGCGAAATCGTCGGAACGGTGCAGCTTGGCCTCGCCCAAATGCCCAATCAGCCGCATCGCGCCGACCTGAAAAAACTGCTCATCCACCGCAAGGCGCGCGGCCTCGGCCTCGCGCGCAAGCTGATGGATGCGGCGGAAGCGCAGGCCCGCATGCATGGCAAAACGCTGATCTGCCTCGATACCGCCACCGGAAGTCCCGCCGAAGCGATCTATACGCATCTCGGGTGGCAACGTGTCGGCACCATTCCCAATTATGCGCTCTTTCCCGACGGCAGCCCCTGTGCCACCACGCTCTTTTACAAAGGCCTCTCACAATGACCCTCCTCATCCGCCACGCGACGGAAGCCGATCTTCCTGCCCTGCTCGCCATTTATAATGACGCGGTGGAGAACACGCTTGCCATCTGGAACGAAACGCTCGTCGATTTGGAGAACCGCCGCCAGTGGCTGAAAGCCCGAAACCGCGACGGCTTTCCGGTACTTGTTGCCGAGCGTGACGGCGCTGTACAGGGATATGCGAGCTATGGCCCCTTCCGCCCGTTCGAGGGGTTCCGCCATTCCTCCGAGCTTTCGATCTATGTGGCGAGCGATGCGCGCGGCGGCGGCATCGGGCGCGCCCTTCTGGCCGAGCTGGTGGAGGAAGCACGCGAACGCCAGGTACATGTGCTGATTGCCGGCATCGAGGCTGGCAATGCCGCCTCCATCGCGCTGCATCAATCGCAGGGTTTTGAGGATTGCGGCACCTTGAAGCAAGTCGGCCAGAAATTCGGGCGCTGGCTCGATCTCACATTCATGCAGAAGATACTCTGATCGATATGAGAAGAGCCGCTTTCGCGGCCCTTTCATCAGTTTGCCTGTGGAACAGCGGTTCCGGTCGGTAGTGCCGTCAGGCCGATCTCGCCTTCGAGCTGGTCGCTGCGGGCCATCAGGTAAAGGCCAAGCCCGCAGGTCAGCGCGGCGATGAATACAAGATACCACGCATGGGCCATCGGATTGACCGCCAGAAACGAGGTCACGATCACCGGCGTCAGCCCGCCAAAAACCGCGTAGGAAACATTGTAGGAAAACGACAGGCCCGAGAAGCGCACCGGGGCCGGAAAAGCGCGTACCATCACGTAAGGCACCGCGCCAACCATGCCGACCGAAAGCCCCATCACCGCATAAAGCGTGAAGAGGATGGGCAAGGAAACCGCCGCATAAGTGTAGAACACGAAGGTCGCAACACCGAAGAAAATACCGGCAACGGCAAAGAAGCGCCCGCTGCCGATGCGGTCCACGATGGCGCCTGCGGCAACCGTGCCGAACATCAGGAACAGCGTGCCGAAGCTTGTCGCGGCAAGCGATTGCAGCGGCGTGTAGCCGTAGAGCTTCTGCAGGAAGGTTGCCGTCATCAGCGTGGTAACGACGATGCCTGCCGACAATATCCATGTCAGCAGCACGGAAATGACGACGCCGTGCATGTGGTTGCGCAGCACCGTGCCGAGCGGCAGCTTGTCCTTCAGCAGATGGCTGTTCTTCATTTCGGTGAAGATCGGCGTTTCCGCCAGCCAGCGGCGCAGATAAACGGCGAGCAGGCCAAATATGCCGCCGATGAAGAACGGAATGCGCCACGCATAGGCAGACAATTCTTCCGGCGTGAAAATCCAGTTGATGGCAGTCGCGATCAGCGAGCCGATCATGATGCCGAGTGTCAGGCCCGAGCAAAGAAAGCCGCACGCCATGCCGACCCGGTTGGCCGGAACGTGTTCGGCCACAAAGGTCCACGCGCCCGGAACCTCGCCGCCAATGGCAGCCCCCTGCAACATGCGGAAGACAATCAGCAGGATCGGCGCGCCGACACCCAGCGTCGCATAGGTCGGCAGGCAGGCCATGGCCAGCGTCGAGATGGACATGAGAAAGACGGAGAAGGCGAAGACCCGCTTGCGCCCGAACTTGTCGCCGAAATGCGCCAGCACGATGCCGCCCACCGGACGCACCAGATAGCCCGCCGCAAAGATGCCGAAAGTCTGGATCGTCACCAGCCAGTCCGGCATATCCGGCGGGAAAAACAGATGGCCGATGACGCTCGCAAAGAACACGAAGATGATGAAATCATAAAACTCCAGCGCGCCGCCAAGGGCCGACAGGCCGAGCGTGCGGAAATCCTGCCGGTTGAGCGGACGCGGACTATTATTTGCGTGGAGATTCGTCGATGCCATCGATCCGATTCTTTCTATCGCATCGGCCGCAAATCATCGTCGATTTTCGGAAAGCGCGATGCGTGGTTTAGATGTTCAGAGCGCCCCTTGCATCCCGCCGGGGGCACGGCGCTCCAGTCGTCTGTCTGCGTTCCCCAATCTTTGGGGTGCGTTTTAATGCGCCAAATGCGCCAGTTCTGCAAGACTTGACTTCCGGGCGTCAAAGCATATCTTAGAATTATTCTAAACTAATGGATTTGATAAATGTTGAGCCGATTCTTCCGCAACGACCGCCGCCCATTCGATTCGCTTTCCGAACAGGAAATCCTGGCCCTTGCCATATCCTCCGAGGAGGATGACGCGCGCATCTATCTCGCCTACGCCGATGGCCTGCGCGATGAATTCCCGCAATCGGCGAAAATCTTCGAGCAGATGGCGGCGGAAGAACACGGCCACCGCGATGCGCTGATCGAACGGCACAAGGCCCGCTTCGGCGACCGGATTCCGCTGATCCGCCGCGAGCATGTCAGCGGCTATTACGACCGCAAGCCGGACTGGCTGGTGCGTCCGCTTGGCATCGACAAGGTGCGCGAAGCCGCATCGGAAATGGAAGAACAGGCCTATCGGTTCTATATCGAGGCCGCAAAGCGCGTCAGCGATGCCGACACGCGCAAGCTTTTGGGCGATCTTGCCCAGCAGGAAAAGCAGCACGAAGCAAAAGCCGAATCGCTGGAAAATACGCTGACCCCGAACCACGTGCAGGATGAGGAACGCGCGCTGGAGCGCAAGCAATTCATCCTCACCTATGTCCAGCCCGGCCTTGCCGGCCTGATGGACGGCTCTGTCTCTACGCTTGCCCCGATCTTCGCCGCCGCCTTCGCGACACAGGATACATGGCAGACCTTTCTGGTCGGCCTGTCCGCCTCGGTCGGCGCCGGTATCTCGATGGGTTTCACCGAAGCAATCCACGATGACGGCAAGCTGTCGGGCCGCGGATCGCCGGTCAAGCGCGGCCTGTCCTGCGGCATCATGACGACGCTGGGCGGTCTCGGCCACACCCTGCCCTATCTGATCCAGGATTTCTGGACTGCAACCAGCATCGCCGCGATCTTGGTCTTCTTCGAACTCTGGGCCATCGCCTTCATCCAGAACCGTTATATGGAAACCCCGTTTTTCCGTTCGGTGCTACAGGTGGTGCTTGGCGGCGGGCTGGTTCTGGCGGCAGGCATATTGATCGGCAGCGCCTGACACCGCTTCGCTTTTTCAAATTCACGCCCGCACGACAGCTTCCTGCGGGCGCGATACCGGTTCCTCGAAAGTCTCGATCGCGATGCGTCCCCGCCGCGAGACGGTGACGAAACTGTTGGCGGGAACGGCCATCCAGTTGGCAGATTCGCCGTCCAGCGGCTCCGACACCACGCATATACCCGAGGACCCGCCCAGCGTCGCCGTATAAAGCGTCGGCGCGAAGGCATCGGTCGCATAGCGGATGGCGTAAAGCTGGTCTCCATCGGAGAAGGCGGCGGTCAGCCGCAGAAATGGCGGCACGCTGGCGCAAACCGCTTCCTCGACAACCGTTGCCACCATGCGCTTCATCGCCAGAACCGGATCACTGTCGAGACCAAATTCCAGCAGCAGCAGAAAAATCAGTTCCGAATCGGTTGCGCCGTGTTTCTGGCCATAGATCGCATCGCTCAAATGGCTTTCCAGCCTGCGGCGCAGCCGGTCGAAATGACCGATCTGGCCGTTATGCATGAAGCTCCAGCGACCGGAAACGAAGGGATGGCAGTTGGAACGGCTGGTAAGCCCGCCGGTGGAGGCGCGCACATGCGCGAGAAAAAGGCGCGAGCGTATCTGCCGCGCCAGACTGCGGAGGTTCTGGTCCGACCATGCGGGAAGTATGTCCCGATAGAGGCCCGGCTCATCGCGATGCCCATACCAGGCAACGCCGAATCCGTCGCCATTGGTGCGCGTTTTGGCTTCATGCGCATCGTGGCTTTGCGCCACGAGCGAATGGCAGGGAGACGATATGATGTCTTCCAGATAGGTTTCAGGTCCGAGATAGGCGGCCCAACGACACATTTTTGATCCGGTTTTTACCGGCCCCGGTTATGCGTCCGCTCATAAAGCTGGCGAACGATCGTGCTCGCCGTCTTCTCGAATAAAAATGGCAAAATTGCATGGATCAGCGCGGCAAGCGCCGCTCCAAGCAATTTTGCCGAAAAACGTGATGCAAAAAGCATATGCTCAAAATAGGTTTCATCGACCGAAGAAGGATGGTCGGTGAAGAGGCGGGTAATACGTGTCGTCATCAAAAAACTCCCATATTGAGCAAATCGTTCCCGTTTATCGGACGCAGAAGCATCTTTCTGAAAAATCATTTTAACAAAACCCGCGGAGATGAAATCTCAAATTATCCTTGCATTCCGCCCAACATTGGGACAATCATCCCATGATGAGCGCAAATATGGATGATATGGACCGGAAAATTCTTGCCGAGCTGCAAAGTGACGGCACCCTGTCGGTCGATTCCCTTTCCGAAAAGGTCAATCTCTCGCGCAACGCCTGCTGGCGACGCGTGAAGCGCATGGAAGACGAAGGGATCATCAAGGGCCGCGTCGCCCTGGTCGACGCGGAACTTGCCGGATGCGGCCTTTCCGTCTTCATTCTCGTGCGCACGTCGAGCCACGATCCCGATTGGCTTGGCAAGTTTCGCAGCGCCATGGCGCGATTTCCGGAAATCGTCGGCGTTTATCGCATGACGGGCGATCTGGATTATGTGCTGAAAGCCCGCGTTTCGGACGTCAAGGCCTATGACCGCCTTTACCAGCGGCTGATTGCCAGCGTGCCGCTCTCGGACGTTTCGGCCTCTTTCGTGATGGAAGAGATCAAGGAAACGACAGCCGTGCCGCTCGATACGGTTTGAGTGCTGCGCGACCGCCACGCAACAGCAAGGACATCCAGATGAGCAGATTTCACAATAAACGCATTTTGATCACAGGCGGAACGAGCGGCATGGGCTTAGCGGGTGCCCGCAGGATCATTGCTGAAGGCGGTCATGTTGTTCTGACCGGTATGAACAATGAACGAATTCACTCAGTCCGTCAGACGCTCGGTGAGAAGGCTAAAGTCATTCGCAATGACGCTGCCGATCCTGATGCAGCAAACAGTCTCGCTGAAGCGGTGAAAGCCATTGGTCCGCTTGATGGGCTTTGGCTGAATGCAGCCTTTGCTTCGCTGGGAGCGCCTGAAGAAATCACGGCTGCGGATTTCGATGCCATGATGGCAACCAATGTTCGCGGGCCAATGCTCCAACTGGCCAGCCTTTCGCCATATCTCAATCAGGGCAGCTCGGTCGTCGTCACATCGTCCAGCTCAACCTATGAAGGCACTGCGGCCACCAGCCTTTATGCTGCAACCAAAGGTGCGGTCATTGCCATGACACGCTCTTGGGCGTCCGCGCTCGCACCCCGTGGCATCAGGGCCAACGTCATCGTGCCCGGACCAATAGAAACGAACTTCCGGCATTTTCTGCCCGATGAGGCCCGAAGCGGATTTGAACGTTTTGTCGTCGATCAAGTGCCACTCGGACGTGCAGGTACGGCTGATGAAGCGGCAGCCGTGGCTCTTTTCCTGCTTTCTGATGACGCATCCTATGTTACCGGCAGCCAGTATGCTGTGGATGGCGGGCTCATTAAATACTGATCCATCAGCAAAAAGCATGATCCTGTGCCGCACTATCATTGCAAAACCGAAAATAGGCGGTACACCTTTCATGTGTTTTCACGTATGAGCGTCGCCAATTTAACTTCGCGTAGGAAAGGCCCCCTCATGACAGCACCAACGCTCGGCATCATTCGCCTTGAACATGCGGAAGGCCTTGAACTCCCCGCTTACGAAACGTCCGGTTCCGCTGGCATGGATCTTCGAGCCGCCGTTGCCGAAGACCGTCAGATTGTTCTCCTGCCGGGACGCCGCACACTGGTGCCGACCGGATTGATCTTCGAGATTCCGGCAGGCTTCGAGGTGCAGATTCGCCCGCGCTCCGGCCTTGCCTTCAAGAACGGCATCACCTGCCTCAATACGCCCGGCACCATCGATTCCGACTATCGTGGCGAGGTGAAGGTGCTGCTTATCAATCTCGGCGACGACGATTTCCGCATCGAACGCGGCATGCGCATCGCACAGGCCGTCTTCGCGCCGGTCGTCCAGCCGAAGATTGAAGAGCGCGCTGAAGTGACCGATACGGCGCGCGGCGCCGGCGGCTTCGGTTCGACCGGCACGGCATAAGCCCCATATCGCAGGAAAAGCCCGGTTCGCCGGGCTTTTTATTGCGGTTTTTCTCACTGTGTAAGAACGGCGCGCTGGCAGAGGACACCGGTGACCTGAACGTCGGCTTGTCCGATCTTGACGCCGAGCAGATCCAGCACTCCGAAAAGCAAGCCATCCACCGTCGGGCCCAAAGGGGTGAGCAATGTGCCCAAAAGCTGGGTCAACCCACTCAGGGGTAGAGGCAAGGGCAAGAATCCGAGCAGAACAACCTCAAGATCGAGCCCCTTTACCAGCCCGACAAAAAGCGATCCGGCAAGTTGGTTGGTCCCCACGGTTTTGATCCGTTTGGCGGCAATATCGGCAGGCGTGAAGGTCACAATTTCCTGCTTGGGGTTGCCGAGCGGCAATTCGACACGACCGCGAAGCTCGGCGATGTCTGCGACCAGCAATTTCACTGTAGCGATCGCTGTCTTCCTGACAACCGGCGTTTTGCTGAAATTCTTCATCAGATTTATATCGGTATCGCCAAGATAAACACCGGCCAGGCCCGGTTTGACGGCGAGTTTCACCGTGGCACTTCCAGGGCCCTGCGGACAGCTTATGCTTTTCAGTTCAGCCTCGCCGCTCGCCACGTCGATGAAGATCGGCACGTGAACATTGGCCAGATAGGAAACAAGCCCGTCATTGCCGACCTCAAGCGTCAAAAGCAGGCGTATCTGCGCAGTGCGCACCAAGGTACCTGCTCCGCCCACGGTAAAGAACGGGGTCTTTTGCACGGGCTCTCCAACTGCGACATCCAGTTTGAATGCCAGCACTCCCGGCAGTTTCAGCCCGGTGCCAAGTTGAAGTTGATGATCGCCTCCCAGCATCGCTGCCGCTGAAATCAATTGCAGGACATTGGCCGTGATATTGTAATTACTGGCCGATCCAAGCGATGCATCGGCGATCGACCCAAGCCCGAGCAATTTTCCAACCGGCAGTTTCGCAGCAAGGGCTGCTGCATCCTTGCCCAGAATACCGAGTGCTGCCTTGGCTGTCGGATTGTTCGTCACCACCTCGGCCAGCACAGTCGCCAACATGCCGACTGAAACATCCGTATTCAACAACTGGTCATAGGTTCCAGCCGTCAGCCCTACTTTCGGAGCAAGCTTGTCCAGAAAGCCGAGCAGGTTGATATCGGTCGCAGCCAGGGCATTGTAGTCAACAAGCTTCAGGTTGAGGGAGGTTCCCAGAAGCCCACCCAGAAGGCCATTCAGCACGCTCTGGTCGGTGTTCAGGCTCAACAATCGCGAACCGATCGAAAATGCCGCTTCCGCTTTCGTCGCGGCCATGCCGGTTGCGCCAAGCGCGGGCCGGTCGATGAAGGACTGGCCGAAATAGAGATTGCCGGGGCGCGCCAGCCGGACGCGAACCGCATCCGGGTTTGCACCGCCCGCCACGAAACGGTTTTCCACCGCGCGGTTCTTGTCGGGAAAATAGTTGCCCTTCTCTACCCAGACCCGCGTTTTGTCGTCGGTCTTTCCGTCGACAACGGACGGGTCGTAGCTGCCGCTCATCAGCACCGGATCGACGCCATTTGCCCGCAATTGCCGCAGCACCGCATCATCGGCCTGCGAAAGAGAGGAAGCACCGGCGACGGCCGCAAGATCGGCCATGTTCTGCAACTGGCGCCGCTCCAGAAACAGTGAACTCGTGTCCACGCAAAATGCCGCCACTGCCAGGAACAGCGGGGAGACCAGCGCCGCCATCGTCGCCAGATTGCCGCCCCGCGCCCGCAGGAAACGCGATACAAAACCCCGCATGACTTATCCCCCGCCCCGTCTCAGATTCCGCCGAGCCTGATTGTCGATGCCCTTGTGATGGTCGTGTCCGGAAGCGGCAGGCCCGTCATCAGGTTCCAGATCGGCAGGTTCTCCGCATTATATTGGATCGTCACGGTAAACTGGTTCGGGTCGGACTGGGCATTGTCGACATTCACCTGCATCTTTTCAGGATCGATCAGCGAATATTTCGCTGCGTTTTTCTGGATATAGCTGGTCGCCAGCGCGAGCCGCTCCGGCGGATCGATGCCTGCCAACGCCGTCCGTGTTGCGTCAGCCGCAAGCTGCTGCACGGCGTTCGCCACGCCCAGATAAAGGCCGAACGCAATCATGCCCATCAGGATCAGAAGAAAAACCGGCGCCAATATTGCGAACTCGACCGCCGCAGTACCGCTTTTATTTCGATTTAAAAACAACAATAATGGTATTCTTCGAAACCTGTTCGTTACGAATGAAAACCTTTTTCGCCCCATAATAAGGTAAGCCATTTGCCCTCCCGTCCAAGAGCATCGAAACCTTATTCCCATGCCATTTCCAAGCAACATGCATCATGCATGCGCCGACCACCCGCCTTTGCGGACAGATCACGTTCCGGATTATTATTTCTACTTTTAGATTGTGCTTTTCCGGCCTTATTTAACCGATAGATAATTTAAGAACACTTAATTTGACTAATAATTGGGCTGCATCCGTCAAAACTGAAAAGAATAACCGCAAGTTGTATCTTGACGTCAGCTTTTCTTCACTGCATCGCCTGCGTGGAGTGAATTGGCAATGGCGCTGGCGAACCTCCAGCCACTGTGCCGACGGCAATTATTGCATGACAAATAATTAAGATGAAATCCTGAGCCGGGAAGCATAGATATCCGGATGCACTGTGCCATCCGAGCGCGCGCTGTCCCGCTTTGGTTGCATGGGGCAAAAATTATGCGGGACACAGTTATGAATCTCCGATGAGCGGCGGTTCTGAAAGTTTTGAGGGTTTGACGGTGCTTACATCTTCCGATTCGTCCAAAACCGGGCAGCGCAAGGCACCGTCGCCGAAAAGCGCGCGCCGCTGGTGGCTCTGGCTTGCGCTGGCGGCAATCGCTGCGGGCGCGGGCTGGTATTTTTACGGCTCGGGCGAAGCAGGCGGCCAGAAGACGAACTATCTCGCCGAAACGGTCACGCGCGGCGACATCGAAAACGCCATTACCGCCGTCGGCACGCTCAGCGCGCTGCGCAGCATCAATGTCGGCGCACAGGTTTCCGGCCAGCTTAAAAGCGTGAAGGTCGAGGTGGGCGATCAGGTCAAGCAGGGCCAGTTGATCGCGGAAATCGACCCGTCGCCCTTCGAGAAGAAAGTGGAAATCGCCAGCGCCCAGCTCGACAATCTCAAGGCGCAGCTTTTGAGCAAACAGGCGCAGCTCACGCTCAAGAAAGCCAATGCGGCGCGCCAGCGCTCGCTTCTGGCCACGCGCGGCGTGTCGCAAGCCACCGTCGATCAGGCCGATGCCGATCTTGCCATGGCCGAGGCCGACGTGAAGGCGCTCGGCGCGCAGATCCGCCAGCAGGAAGCCCAGCTTGCCAGCGACAAGGTCGATCTCGGCTACACCAAGATTTACAGCCCCATGGAAGGCACGGTCGTCGACCAGGCCGCCAAGGAAGGCGAAACGCTGAATGCCGTGCAGAGCGCGCCGACCATCGTCACCGTGGCCGACCTCAAGGTGATGACCGTGGAAGCGCAGGTTTCGGAGGCTGATATCGGCAGGCTCAAGCCCGGAATGCCGGTCTATTTCACCTTGCTCGGCCAGCCGGAAAAACGTTTCGCCGGCACGCTGCGCCAGATCAAGCCGACGCCCGCGACCGAGAACAATGTTGTTCTCTATTATGCGCTGTTCGACGTTCCGAACCCGACCGGCGAACTGATGATCAATATGAGCACGCAGGTCTATTTCATTCTCGACGAGGCAAAGGACGTGCTAATCGTCCCCTCCTCGGCGCTGAACTACAAGCGTGCCGACCAGAACCCGAAAGGCCAGAACCAGAAAGGCCAGAACCAGAAAGCCAAGCCACAGATTTCGGTCAAGGTCGTGAGCGACAGTGGCGCGGTCACCGAACGTCAAGTCGAAATCGGCGTGCGCAATCGCGTGCAGACCGAGATCAAAAGCGGCCTTGAGGAAGGCGACAAGGTCATCGTCACCAGCGCTTCCAGCGGTGCCGAAGCCGCCGCAGGGCAGCGCGGCCGCAGGCCCGGCATGCGCCTGTTCTGATGAGCCGCCCCATGACCGACAATCTCAAGTCCGGCACGCCGCTCATAAGACTGGATGATATCCGCAAGACCTACCACAATGGCGATCTCGCCGTTGAGGTGCTGCACGGCATCACGCTCGACATTCAGGCTGGCGAATTCGTCGCGATCATGGGCGCGTCTGGCTCCGGCAAATCAACGCTGATGAATATTCTGGGCTGTCTCGACAGTCCGAGCGGCGGGCAATATCTGCTCGATGGCGAGGATGTGTCGACACTGGATGCCGATGCGCTTGCCGCATTGCGCCGCCGCACTTTCGGCTTCGTCTTCCAGAGCTACAACCTCATCTCGACCTCGACAGCACAGGAAAACGTCGAGGTTCCGGCGATCTATGCGGGCCTGCCCGCATCCGAACGCCATGCACGCGCCGCCGAACTGCTCAACCAGCTGAAACTCGGCGACCGCCTCGACCATCGCCCGAACCAGCTTTCCGGCGGCCAGCAGCAGCGCGTTTCCATCGCCCGCGCGCTCATGAATGGCGGGCGCATCATCCTTGCGGATGAGCCGACCGGCGCGCTCGACAGCCAGAGCGGAGAAGACGTGATGGAACTGCTCCGCTCCATGCACCAGCAGGGTCACACGGTCATCGTCATCACCCATGCCCGCGAAGTGGCCGAACGCGCCGACCGGCTGATCGAAATCCGCGACGGGCAGATTCTTTCCGACACGGTCAAGCGCGCCATCCCCGATACGCAGGCTCCCTTCCGGCTGCAGGAGAGCCTTGAAGGCAATTCCGCCCGCATCGCCGATGTTTCGGAAGCGGTGAAGATGGCGATGCGCGCGCTGAAGGCCAACATCTTCCGCACCATCCTCACCCTGCTCGGCATCATCATCGGCGTCAGTTCCGTGGTGACGATGCTCGCCATCGGCACCGGCGCGCAGAATTCCATTCTCGACCGTATCAATGCCATGGGCACCGATCTCATTCTGGTTCGCCCCTCCATGGCTGGTTTCCGTGGAACAGGCTCGATAGTGACACTGGTCCCCGAAGACGCCACCGCAATTCTGGAACTGCCGAACATCAAGACCGCCGTCCCGGAAGTCACCGGCACGGTGACGCTGCGGCGCGGCAATGTCGATTACCAGTCGCAGGCAAATGGCACTGTTCCCGCCTTTTCCGAAGCCAAATCGTGGAAGGTGGCGACCGGCGATTTCATCAGCCAGAGCGATATCAACAATTACGCGCCCGTTGCCGTGCTCGGCAAAACCGTCGTCAACACCTTGTTCCCGGACGGCAGCAATCCTATCGGCCAATATATCCTGATCCAGAAAATTCCGTTTCAGGTGATCGGAACCTTGGAGCCGAAGGGCGCCGGCTTTGGCGGTTCGGATCAGGACGATGTGGTGGTCGTGCCGCTTTCGACCGGCAATCTGCGGCTGTTCGGCCAAAAATATGTGCGCACCATCACCGTGCAGGTGAAGGATTCCGATCTCATCAACACGACGCAGGAACAGATTCAGGACCTGCTCGACCAGCGCCACAAGAAGCGCGACACGATGATAACCAACATGTCCTCCATCCGCGAGGACGCGACGGCGATGGGCAACACGATGACCCTGTTTTTGGGGTCCGTGGCGGCGATCTCGCTTCTGGTCGGCGGCATCGGCGTCATGAACATCATGCTGGTGAGCGTGACCGAGCGCACCCGCGAGATTGGCGTGCGGATGGCAACCGGCGCAAGGCGGCGCGATATCCTGCTGCAATTCATCACCGAGGCGCTGACCGTCTCGGCCATTGGCGGCGCATTTGGCGTCGTGATCGGGCTCGGCGCTGCGGCCATCGCGGGCTGGGCCGGTCTTTCGGTCGGCTACAGCGTCGGGCCGGTCCTGCTGGCCTTCGCCTGCGCTTTCGCCACCGGCCTGATCTTCGGCTTCCTGCCGGCGCGCAAGGCTTCCCGCCTGCTTCCCGCTGTGGCACTGTCGTCCGAATAGCAAAACACTGACGGGAGGCAGCACAGCGATGATTCGCTTCAAGAGACACCTGTCCGCAGCTGCCCTGACATTTGCTGCAACGCTCGCCCTGGCACAATCTGTCCGGGCTGAAGCATGCAACAGCCAAACCTTTGAAAACACGAACTATATCATCTGCGAGGCAAAGGCGGATGGCTTGCGCCTGTTCTGGAAGAATGCGGATGGCGAGCCCTATCGCAATTTTTCAAAACTGGCCGATGCTGCCGCAAGCCGGGGCAAAAATCTGGTTTTCGCGCTCAATGCCGGAATGTATCAGCCTGATTTCGCGCCGATGGGCCTTTATGTCGAGGATGGCCGCGAGCTTCGCCCCGTCAGCAAGGCCACACCGCCGCGCGGCTCCGGCCCTGTGCCGAACTTCTACAAGAAGCCGAACGGCGTCTTCTATCTCGACGACAAGGGCGCTGGAATCCTGCCGACGGACCGTTTCGTGAAACAGCGGATGAAGCCGCGTCTGGCAACCCAGTCCGGCCCGATGCTGGTCATCGGCAACCGGATCAATCCGATTTTTATTCTTGGCTCAACGGACAAGACCCGACGCAGCGGCGTCGGCGTTTGCGATGGCGGCGCGATCCGCTTCGCGGTCAGCGAGGACGCGGTCAACTTCCACGACTTTGCAAGATTGTTTCGAGACCATCTTGAATGCCCGAACGCGCTGTTTCTGGATGGCGGCGGCGGCGCAGGCATCTACGTCCCGGCGCTGGAGCGCAACGATATATCCTGGCATGGCGGCTATGGCCCGATGTTCGGATTTGTGGAGTAATCGCTGACAATGAAAAGGCCGGTTTCGTGACCGGCCTCCTTTAAACTATACACTATTCAAACTTCATAGGCACCAAGACTGGGTTCCGGGGCTGAGCCAAAGCAGCGGGAGGTGCGGGCAAAGGGGAAGCGCGTTTTGTCGCCTCTAGGGCAAGCTGGTCCAATTTTGGATTGCCCGATGATGCCGCCAGCTTCGCGGAAAGGATGTTTCCCGAAGGATCTACGACAACGTGAAGCTGCAAGACGCCCTTGGCGTCCCTTCCCAATTGTCGTTTCAGGTAACGAGTACGCCTTAAGATGTGCGAATAAAGTTTGGACTTCCATTTGTCGGAACTCACTCCCTGTACCGCAGCATTCTGTCCGCGCCGGCTTGCAGTCGTTTTTGCCCCGCTGTCAGCATCCATCTGCGGCGCAGCGGCCTGACGGGTTTCCGGTGCCTTTTCAGCCTTCTTTGGCTTCGGCTTTTCGGCCTTGGGCTGCTTGGGCTTTTCCGGCTTTGGCTTCTCGACCTTTTTCGGTTCCGGCTTCGGCTCGCGTTTGGGCTCCGGCTTCACTTCCGGCTTTTCAACCGGCATGGGCACCGCAACTTCCGGCTTTTCGGCCTCGACCACATCCGGGATAACTTCTTCCGGTTCCTGAACCGCCTGCGGTTCCGGCGCAGGCTCGGGCGGCGTCACCTCTTCCGGTTCGGGCGGCGTCGGTTCTTCCTGCACGGGTTCCGGCTGCGGGGCAGGTTCCGCCTGTTCCTGCGGCGCTTCAGCGGTTTCCGGCTGGGCTTCTTCCGCAATCTGCTCTTCCATCGGCGCTTCCGGCTCCGGCGCAAGTTCCACCACCATGGCGGCAACCTGCGTGCCATCGGGCTGGTCTTCCTCCTGTGCCATGTGGACGGCATAGGCACCGGCGGCATGAACGGTCAGAACAAGAATGCCCGCGCCGAGCCAGCGCCCTGCATCATGCCAGAAGGAATGATGGTGAACGTCGGCTGAAGCCACCTTTATCGGGGGATGCTCGGGCGGGAGTGCATTCATTGCGCGGCTCCCTGCGGTGCCCGCGAGGAAGGTGCCGTTCCCGGTGTCGCAGCCGCCGGAGCCGTTCCGGTGGCGTTTGCGCCGACGGTTTCAAGCCCCACCAGCGCGATCTTCAGATAGCCCGCTTCACGCAGAAGGTTCATCACCCGCATCAGCTCGCCGTAACCGACATTCTTGTCGGCACGCAGGAAGATGCGCGCTTCCTTGTTTTTTTCCGACAGGACGTCGAGCGCTCCGCCGAGGCGCTCGCGCTCCACCACATCGTTGCCGACACTGACGCTGAGGTCTTCCTTCAGGGTCACATAAAGCGGCTTGTCGGGACGCGGCGCAGGCGCTGCCGTCGAGGCAGGCAGGTCCACCTTCACGTCAACCGTGGCCAGTGGTGCCGCCACCATGAAAATGATGAGCAGAACCAGCATGACGTCGATGAACGGCGTCACATTGATCTCGTGGTTCAGCTCGAGATCGTCGCCGCCGCCTTCGCGAAATTTACCAGCCATGGCGCCTACTCCGCTGCGTGCAGCGTGCCTTCACGCACACCGGCCGTTCTGAAGTCGAGATCGCGGCTGACAAGGCGCTCCACACCTGCCGAAGCATCGGCCAGCAGCGCACGGTAGCCGGTGATCGAACGTGCGAACACGTTATAGATCACCACAGCGGGAATAGCCGCGACGAGGCCAACGGCCGTTGCAAGCAGGGCTTCCGCGATACCCGGCGCCACGACAGCGAGGTTGGTCGTCTGCGCCTGGCTGATATTGATGAACGAGTTCATGATGCCCCAGACCGTGCCGAACAGGCCGACAAAAGGCGCGACCGAGCCGATGGTCGCCAGAATGCCAGTGCCCTTGGAGAGGCTGCGTCCAGCCTTGGCTTCGATGCGCGACAAGCGCGAGGAAACGCGTTCCTTGAGGCCTTCGCCGCCAGCGCGGGCAAGCGCCGGACCCGAAAGCCGAACCTCGTCTTCCGCGGCGCGGACCAGAACCGCACCCGGTCCCTTGGCATCTTCCAGCGCGCGGGCAGCTTCGGCAAGCGTCGCCGAATGGCCGATGATTTTCAATGCCTTGCGGGCACGGCTGCGCGCTCCGGCCAGCTCCAGCGACTTGGCGACCCAGACCGTCCATGTGGCAAGCGAAGCCAGCGCCAGACCGATCATCACCGCTTTCACGACCCAGTCGGCAGCCATGAACATGCCCCATGGCGACAGGTCGTGCGGGAGGATCAGGCCATTGTCGCTCTCAACAGATGCAGCCGTCTGCGACTGGACCAGTTCAGGCGAAGGCGATGCAGCCGGAGCGGGACCGGAAGGCGCTTCAACAGCCGAGGCATTCGTCGGAGAGGATGCATCTTGCGCCGTGTTTTGCGCCAATGCGGAAGTTGCGCCCAGCAAGCCGATGACCATAGCCGCAGCCATGAAGCCTTTTCGCCAGAAACCAGTCATTTTGTTCGCCTTTTGATTGTTCAAATCCGCGCGCACATGACCAAACCTTCATGCAGGCCGTCGCGCCGCCTGTTGGGTTTCTTCTTAACTCCCAATAACATGATGACGCAAGTCATGTTTTTGTTTTGGAGGCATTTTCATCATGCCAAATTGGGGTCCGGGAAGATTTTTCGGCTCCCGCCCTTTTGCCAGTTGCACATTCGCGTCAAATCAGACCTGATAGGGTGACCGAAGCGCTTCGGGATTGGTTTTAAAAACAAATTCCGGCGCGGGGGAGGATATGCAGTTCCGCGCGAAGTGGAATTGAGCCGGAATCTGGAGGGACATGCCAATGATGCTCAAGGATATCCAGACGCTTGAACATGCGGCGCGCACTGCCATGGCAGGAAATGACGATCCGCTGCCGGTACAGCCGCGCTCGCTGAAGCCGAAGCATGTCGGACTGGCCTTCATCATGCTGGCTGGAGCGGCCTATCTATTGCTCGCCTGAATAAAGGCAAAATATCAATCATAGGTTGCTGTCGTCACATTTTTGCCATGAAAAAGACGGTAGATTCATAATTTTGACGCTCGAATAACACGGAATTTGAGCGGAACTGTATACGTTTCCCCTCGTTTTTTCTCCTGTTGACGGCGAGATTGGCTCTCGCCTTCGGTTTGCCTTAATTACCGACAGGAGTTTTCATGAAACGATTTCTCGCCTCCACGGCTCTTGCCGCGCTGATCGCCCTGCCCGCTTTTGCCCAGGACCGTTCGCCGATTTTCTCCAATGAGAAACAGGAAAAGCCGATCGCCAGCGAGAATGGATATTTCGTTGCATCGCCGGGCCAGCTTCTTGTGTCGGGCTTCATCGGGCAGGCGGTCTATAACGGTCCCTCGGACAATGCCGCCAATATCGGCACGGTCAATGACGTGATTCTCGGCGCGGATGGCAGCCCGCAGGCGGTGGTGATCGGGGTCGGCGGTTTTCTGGGCGTGGGCGAAAAGGATGTCGCCATCGGCTTCGACCATCTGTCCTGGGTGGTCCGTGGCGACGGCGAGCGCTGGCTGATCGTGGATGCCACCAAGGAACAGCTCGAAAAGGCACCGGCCTTCGACCGCAATGCGGCTTTCGCAGCAGATGGCGCGCCGCGTGCCGAACCGCCCGCCGCCGAAAAGACGATTACGACGCAAAAGGCCGACAGGCTCATGCCCGAGGGCATGAAGCCGGTGCCGTCGGAAGGGCTGAGCGCCGACAAGCTGATTGGCGCGACGGTTTTCGGCGCGGATGAAACAAAGATCGGAACGGTGGGCGATGTGCTGATGTCCGCCGACGGCCAGACCGAGGCTTTCGTGGT
Source organism: Ochrobactrum sp. PL_is501 (assembly GCF_055816895.1). Taxonomy (NCBI): domain Bacteria; kingdom Pseudomonadati; phylum Pseudomonadota; class Alphaproteobacteria; order Hyphomicrobiales; family Brucellaceae; genus Ochrobactrum; species Ochrobactrum sp. PL_is501. The sequence goes on from NZ_JBVPGR010000029.1 coordinate 26,947, forward strand.
CGACGTGGGTGGTTTCCTTGGCATCAATTCCAAGCCTGTGGCCGTTTCCATCGCCAATCTCGACGTGGCGACCGGCAAGGACGACAAGGTGAATGTCTTCACGCAGTTCACCAAGGAACAGTTGCAGGCGCAGCCCGCCTATTCGGAAGCAGCCTACAAGAAGGACCCCGAAAGCACGATCCTGCACGGCGAAGCGGAGTGACACCCCGATTTAGTCCCCCTGATTTACGCCGTGATTTACCCCCTGATTTACCATGACTTGCAACAGGCGGCTGGCCGTGTTGCCGCCACTGGCTTCGCATGCAACCATTAGGCCAGCCGCACGTTATCCGGACAACCCATCCGAACGATAACCCGAGAATGAACAGGAGAGCCCATATGGCGCGTGCATCCGCGAAAACGAGCAGGATCGAAGACAAGATCGAGGAAGCGCTGACCGATGCCAGCGCGCAAGACCTTCAGGCGCAGGTCGAGCAACTGAAGGAAGATATTGCCGCCATCGCGGCGACACTTGCCAATCTCGGTTCACAGACGGTCCGCGACGCCAAACGCAGCGCGAAGGAAACCTACAAGAGCGCTTATATCCAGGGCGAAGACGCAATCGATGATCTGCGCAACAAGGCGCAGGATCTCGAAGCCCAGCTGACGGCAACGGTGCGTGAGCGCCCGATCACCTCGCTCGCCACCGCACTCGGCATCGGCTATCTGCTGGCCCTGCTCTCCCGCCGCTGAGGCGCGCCATGCTGAAAGCCCTGATGCCCCTGTTGTCTGCTATGGCAGGCGAAGAACTGAAATTCGTCGCGGGTCAAACGAAACGCGCGGCGATTTTCGGCGCAGCCATCGCGATCTTCGCGATCATCGCAATCACCTTTTTCTGTGTTGCCGCTTTTCTGGCGCTTGCGCAAAGCTATGGCGGACCGCTGGCCGCGCTCATTCTCGCTGGCCTGTCGCTGATCGTGGCGCTGCTCATCCTCGCGGTGCTGAAAATTCAGGCGGCTGCCGAGGCGAAAAAGCGCAAGCAGAAAATGGAAGCGGACAAGTCGGCCATGATGGCGGCGGCGGCAATCGCAACCGTACCCGCCATCCTCAAGCGGCCCATACTGGCCGCCGCCTTGCCGCTTGCGGGCATCGCTCTGGTTTCGCTGCTGTCGGACAAGAAGAAGCGGGATTAGAAATCAGTCCAGTGGACTGATTTCCCCGCATAGGCGTTTCCCACTTTTGGCTCGGAAACGCCCTCGGCGCATCACAGGGCTCAGTTGCCCGGCGGGAAGGCCGTGTCTTTTGCCGCGAAAGCGATCCAACAGGCGGGCAGCAACAATGCCAAAACCGACCAGGGGAGCCAACCGATATCGGCGTGCTCGAGCAACAGGCCGCCGACGATGCCTCCACCCGCAATCGCCAGATTCCAGACTGTGACGATCATCGACTGCGCTACATCAGAAGCCCGCCCCGAAGTATTGGCGGCTGCCGTCTGAAACAGGGTGGCGGCGCCTCCGAACGCCAATCCCCACACGCCCGCCGCCAGCCACAACAGTGCGGGCACCTCGCCCCCGATGCCAAATATGAATGCGGCGGCGGCGAACAGCATGATGCTGGCAAGCACCAGCGCCCGCAGCCATCGGCCGACCAGATAACCGACAATAACGATCCCTGCGATTGCCGCCAGCCCAAACATCAGCAGAACGACGTCGAGTTTCCGCTCCAGCCCGGCAGGAACCACGAGCGGGGCGATGTAGGTATAAAGGATGTTGTGGGCCAAGACGAACAGCAGGGTAACCATCAGCACCGACTTGATTCCACCGATTGCCAAAGTGCCCCTGATGGAAGACCGGTCATTGATCGCCGTGCCCGGATAAGCGAGCACCTTTGCCTGGACCCACCCTATCAGAACCGCGGTGAGCGCGGTCATCAGCAAAAATGTACTGCGCCACCCGATGACGGACCCCATCAGGGTTCCTGCCGGAATTCCCAGAGACAAGGCCAGTGGCGTACCCACCATCGCAACTGCGATGGCGCGCCCTTTTTGCTGGTCTGGAACCATGCGCGCCGCATATCCGGCGATCATCGCCCACAACAGCCCGGCGCAAACGCCTGCAAAGAAACGTGCCAGGAGCATGATAACGAAGCTCCCGGTGATCGCCGTTATCGTGTTGACCACCGCAAAGCCCGCAATGGCGCAAAGGAGAAGCGGCTTGCGCGGGAAATGCTGGGTAGCCGCGGTTAGCGGCATGGCCGCCACTAGCGAGCCGATGGCGTATACCGTGATGAGTTGGCCGGCAACGGAGGGGGTGACGCCCAGCTCCGCGCTCATTTGCGGAAGAAGCCCCGCTGGCAGGGCCTCTGTCAGGATGGTGATGAAACCAGCCATGGCAAGGGCAAGAAGAGCTGACATCGGAAAGCGAGCATCGTCCGCCCCTTCGCTCACCGTGCGGTGGTCCAGAGTCGAATGGGCCATGGCGTTCAACCCTTCTGCCCGCGTTTGGGCAGAACCAGATCGCCGACGCTATAGGTATGAAATTCGCTGGTTGAGACGGCATCCAGCTTACGGAATTTTTCAACGAAAACCGGATCGGAAAAGAACTCGTCTACATTGCCCGCACCCTGAATTGCTTCAATGTTGACCACGGTCAGCCCGTCGGTGCTCTTGGCAAGATTGCTCCAGAGAAACCCCGACTTTCTCTCCGCCACGTAGTGGACCACGTCCTGAATGATTTGAAACGCTTCATCCTGCTTGCCCGGATGGGCATGAATGACGTTGACGATAAAAGTGGTTGGTTCGGGTGAGGCGCAAAATCCGGCGGCGAACTTCATATCCATGTGTCTTCCTCTGATGAAAACCGGCATTGGCTGCCGTGAGAGGCTTGATATGGACTGTGCGATACGGGATAAATGGTCTGGTATTCCAGTAAGAGCGGAAAATTATTCCTTAATAGGATAGACATGGACAAGCTTGGTGCGTTGGGCATTTTCGTTCAGGCGGCGGAAGGCGGCAGCTTTGTCGCGGCCTCACAGCGGCTGGGTCTCTCCAGCTCGGCGGTTGGCAAGGCAATCGCGCGTCTTGAACAGGAGATGGGGGTGCGCCTCTTCCATCGCTCGACGCGCAGCATGACGCTGACGGAGGAAGGCAGCTTTTTTCTTGATACCTGCCGGCGTATTCTGTCTGAACTGGATGTGGCGCAGGCGCAGCTTTCACGGTCCCGCAGCAAGCCTCATGGCCTGTTGCGCGTGAGTTTTCCGCTGACGGGCGTGCTGCTGATGCCGGCGATATCGGCATTCATGAAAGCCTACCCCGAAATCACCCTCGACCTCGATTTCACCGACCGGCTGGTCGATGTGATCGAAGAAGGTTTCGATGCCGTTGTCCGCACCGGTGAAATGCGTGACACGCGATTGATGAGCCGCAAACTTGGCTCCTTCCGGCACCGGATAGTGGCCTCGCCTGAATATCTACAAAGAGAAGGCGTGCCGCTGGCGCCTGAAGACCTGCGACGTCATCGCTGCATGCACCACCGATATGCCAATTCGGGCAAGCTGGAGCCATGGCCGCTGGCCAGGGACGGCAAAGACCTGCGTGTCACGCTGCCAACAACGACGGTGGCCAGCACGCTTGAGCCGCTGATCCACCTTGCCGAGAACGGTTTTGGCATAACCTGCTTGCCCCATTTCGCAGTGGCCCAACAGATAAAAGAAGGGAAGCTGGTATCGATCCTCGACGGCTTCACGGCAGAGGCGGGTATCTTCCGTATTCTTTGGCCGACGAGCCGTTATCTGTCACCGAAGATTCGTGTCTTCGTGGACTTCATGGCTGATAATTTGTTCACGATGGAGCGAGCCGGGCTTGCGAGCGAGAAAGCAGAGTGAAACACCAATCCGTCGCTTCGCTCTCTACCGAGACTACCTGTTGAGGCTCCACATCGGACGTGGTGCCTATGTGCCGACCGACCTTTCGCCTTCTCCAAGGAGCGACGACAGGCGGACGATCACTCTGGTTCCCACCCCATCATCCGTCTTGCAGTAAACCGGCTTTTCGCCGAACTGCATGCAAAGCTGCTCGATGACCAGCGTCCCCAGACCGTTCTTTTCGCCCGACTTTTGCTGATCCGCGTCCAGGCCCACGCCGTCATCTTCCACAATCAGCACCGGGACAGTCTCTTCACCCGGCTTCAGGCTGATGCGGATATGCCCTTCCGGACGGCCCTTGAAAGCGTGCTTGATCGCATTGGTGACAAGCTCGCCCAGAATGATGCCGATGGTCGTCACGTCGCGCGCCTTCAGATCGAGCGGCGCGAAATCGGTGGAAAATTCGATCCTGCGGTCCTGACCGACAGCATTTCGGATGTCATCGATGACGGTTTCCAGAAACTCGTCGAGGCGAGCTGTTTCCATATCCTCGCCCAGACGCAGGCGCCGATGCGCCGTCGATACGGTCTGGACACGGTCGCGGGCGGCGGCAAGGGCGGCACGGGCATCCTCGCTGCGCGTCTGCCGCATCTGGAGACCAAGCAGGGATGAAACCGTTGCCAGCGAATTGCCGATGCGATGGTTGGTGTCCTGCAACAGAAGCTCGACCCGCTGGCGCTCGCGCTCGGCAATGCGGCGCTCTTCTTCAAGCTCGGCGGTGCGTTCCTTCACGCGCTGTTCCAGCAATTGCTTTTCCGACAGAAGCGCCGTCTGCCCCTCGAACATGGATCGCGCATAGCGCTGCACGCGGCTGAACAGCAAAAGCGCCAGCATGGCAGCCGATGCCAGCGCCACGATGGAGGTCGCCGTCATCCAGTAGCGCATGCGGTTGATGCGCTCGTTGCGTTCCAGAAGCTGCTGTTCCTCCGCGTCGATGAATTGCGTCACCGTGCTGGCAAGCTGGTCCATCAGCACCTTGCCCTCGTCGCCGCGTACTTTTTCAACCGCCGCCGCCACATTGCCCGACCGGGCAAGGTCGACCGTCTCGCGCACATCTTCCTGTCCGCGCTCGACCAGCGCCCGGATCTGCTTCACCCGCTCATCCTGCACCGGGCTCTGGCCGGTCAGGGCTTCCAGCGCTTCCAGCGTGTTGTCGACGCTCAGGATCGTGTTGCGATAGAGATCGAGATAGCTCTCATCGAGCGTGAGAAGATAGCCGCGCCGGCTCATCTCCATATTGCTGGCAAGGCGCGCAACCTTGTCGACCTGCTGGCGCAGGGCGTAGTTGCGGGAAATATCGACGACCTGGTGGTTGACGCCGGACGACAGAAACAGCGTCATGATCGCCGACAGCAGCACAAGGCCAAGCGACACGATAACCGCAACCGGCTTCGATGACGATCGGAGCAGTTTTTGCAACAAGGCCGATGGCAAGGACGCAACCCACAAACAGACAATCACTTTGCCGACATGAAATATCAGCAAATACTAACCTACAGTTGACTGAATAAAAAGCAATCGCCGCAGGCAAAAACAGCAGGCTCGGCCCGCTGCACTTCAAGCCCCCTTTCCGGTGGGAAAGAGGGCGAAATTATCGGGGATTACGCAAAACTTCGCAAGGTCGCACGCGATGAATCGGCATCGGGACCGTAATCGCTTTCGCCCTCGATCTTGAGAATTTCCTGCAAGCGCGTGCGGGCGCGGCTGACACGGCTCTTGATGGTCCCGACCGCACAGCCGCAGATTTCCGCAGCTTCCTCATAGGCAAAGCCCGACGCGCCGATCAGAATGATCGCCTCGCGCTGATCGTCAGGCAACTGCTCCAGCGCGGCACGGAAATCCTGCAAGTCGAGCGTGCCATATTGCGAGGGATGCACGGCGAGCTGTTCGCTGAACACGCCATCGGTGTCCTGCACCTCGCGGCCGCGCTTGCGCATCTGCGTGTAGAATTCATTGCGCAGGATGGTGAAGAGCCATGCTTTCATATTGGTCCCCATCTCGAAGGACTCCTGCTTGGCCCACGCTTTCATGATCGTATCCTGGACGAGATCGTCCGCCTTGTCATGCTGGCCGATCAGCGACACCGCAAAGGCGCGCAAACTCGGCAGCGAGGACAGAAGTTCCCGCTTGAACTGCGCGTTGCTTTCAACCGACGGACCGGGTGCTGTGTTCACGCATACTCTCCTGTTCAGCCTGATCGAGTTTTTCAAGAAGATCGAGGAAGCGATCCGGGATCGTCTCGTCCTGTATCGAGGCGTACAGTGCCTTCAGTTTCAATCCGACTTCACAATTTGGTCCCAATACATCCTTCTGAACGCGGCGGGGTGACCTGACCCCGGCTCCGTTCATGTGAAGGTTTTCTTTTTCTGCCATATCTTGATCGTTCCGGGCTGACTGCCCTACCCTATTAATCTAAGCCCCTGCTTCAGCGGGAAATGCGCAGGTTTCCAAAAAGTTCCCGAATATATTTCTCCGTCACGGAACTTTTTTCCAAACGTCCCGTTTAGAGTACCATAATGCTGCGCTCAAGGCATGGGTGGAGAGGGCCGGTTTCGGTCCGCCCGAAATGCATAAATGAACGAAAGCGGCAGTTGAGGAGTTCCATTACCATGACGTTATCGACGCGTATCGCGCCGCATCTTCCCTATCTTCGTCGTTTTTCCCGCGCCCTTACCGGCTCGCAATCGTCCGGGGACGCCTATGTGGCGGCTGCCCTTGAAGCCCTGATTGCCGATGTGAGCATATTTCCGGACGCTTCATCCGACCGGATCGGGCTCTATCGTCTTTTCTGCGATCTCTACAAGACGGCCTCGGTCCGCGTGCCGGAACCGGCATCGGATTTTGCATGGGAACAGCGTGCGGCAAGAAACCTTTCCAATATCGCCCCCTTGCCGCGTCAGGCATTCCTGCTTGTGGCGGTGGAAGGCTTTTCCGACCGGGAAGCCGCCGAAATTCTCGAACTGGACGACGCTGAACTGAGCCGCGTTCTCTCGGTCGCATCGGCTGAAATCTCGCGCCAGGTGGCAACGCGCATCATGATTATCGAGGACGAGCCGCTGATCGCGATGGATATCGAGCAGATGGTGGAAAGCCTTGGTCACGAAGTGGTGGGCATCGCGCGCACCAGGGATGAGGCGCTGGCGCTCTACAAGCAGGAAAAGCCGCGCATGGTGCTGGCTGATATCCAGCTTGCCGATGGAAGCTCGGGCATCGATGCGGTGAACGAAATCCTGCAAAATGACACCATACCCGTCATTTTCATCACCGCCTTCCCGGAACGGCTGCTGACGGGCGAGCGCCCCGAGCCGACCTTCCTCGTCACCAAGCCGTTCAATCCCGACATGGTGAAGGCCCTGATCAGCCAGGCGCTCTTTTTCGAGGAAGCCTCGCAGGTCGCGGCCTAGAGCATTTCCGAGCAAAACTGTGAAACGGTTTTGCGTGCGCAAACACTCCCGAAAGGCAAAGAACTTTCGGGAGTTCGATTGCGGGTTTCGCCATCTATTCGCCCGGTCACGCCGCCTTACGGCACGTCATGAGTATTTAGAGTTGTGAACGCGTTAATTCTCCCGGAAGCACGGAACAAATACGGTCTTGATCCCGTTATTCTTGCACACAATAAAGAGGAGACCGAACATGCTTTATTATGCGCTCGTATTTCTTGTGGTAGCACTTGTGGCAGGTGCGCTCGGGTTCGGCGGCATCGCCGGTGCGTCGGCTGGCATAGCGCAGATTCTATTCTTCGTGTTCCTTGCCCTGCTGGTGATTTCGCTCATCGCCTCGGCGATCCGCAAGGCATAACCGGCACAAAATCAAAGGCAGTTTTTGACCTCCTGAAGCACCAGCCTATATTACGTCTCAATGGAAATAACCGCCGCATGAGCCATGCGGCGGTTTACCGGTTTCAGAATTCGGGCCAGCCAAAGTCGGCAAGTCCAGGGATCGAATGATGATTGCTCGACCGAGATCCGTCAGCCTGTCAGTGAAAATGGACACCATGGCACGTAAACTTCCAATCAGCATTTCCGGGGTTTTAGGGGGGGTGCCCATGGGCGGATCGAGTGCGGTTGCGGGATAATCGAGGCAGACATGGCGGCTGGCGCAAAATTCAACCTGCAAGAAACCGAACCGGACGCAGCCCGTTTGCGGGCGCTGTTGCGGGCCGTGCGCAACAGCAATGTCTGCGTTCTCTATCAGCGGCCCGATCTCCTCTATTCATGGGGGGAAAATATCCCGCTCTACTGGCAGGAAAAGTGGAAAGTCGGCGGAAGCGACTGCGATTTCATCTTTTCCGCCGCCCTGCACAAGCTCGACAGCGCCAAGCAAGCGGCGCTGGCCACGGGCGAAGCGCAGAATGTGGAAATCGCCATCAATGACGGCGACAAGCTGCGCTGGATCGAGTTTCACGTCGACTGCGACCGCGACGACGAGGGCAATATTCTGGGCCTCGTCACCACCGCCATCGAAATCAGCGAGTTAAAGCGGCGCGAACAGGTGCTGAAGACGCTCTTGCGCGAAGTGAGCCATCGCTCCAAGAACCTGCTTGCCATCGTGCAGAGCATCGCCAGCCAGACCGCGCGCTTCACCGACTCCATCGATGATTTCCTGCTGAAATTTCGCGGACGCATCCAGTCGCTATCCTATTCGCAGGATTTGGTGACCGATTCCAACTGGCGCGGCGCGTTGTTTCGCGATCTCGTGCATTCGCAGGTCGAGAAATATATCGACGTTACCGATGAACGCGTGAGCATCGAGGGAGACAACCCCTATCTTTTCCCCGGCGCGGCGCTGCATGTCGGCCTCGCGCTGCACGAGCTGGTGGTGAATGCCACCTCCTTCGGCGGCCTGTCCATACCCTATGGCCGGGTGAGGATTTCCGCCAGGGTCACGCATGTGGCCAGCGGCGATGACAGGCTGGAATTCCACTGGGAAGAGACCAATCCGGCAATGCCCGAGGTTTTCGAGCACGATCCGCGCTTCGGCAGCGCCGTGCTGCAGCGCATCGTTCCCGCCTCCGTCAACGGCCATGCCGATTATCGCATCGATGGAACCGGCGCTATTTATTCCCTCATCATCCCGACAGAGCAGTTCGACGCCTGATAGAACCCGATCGAAATGAAAAAAGCCGCCATGGTCCGGCGATCAGCCTGAACCACAGCGGCTTGCTCTGAATTTGCGGAACGCCTGCTGCTTGATGTTGACATCAGCGCGGCATTCTCGCCGCTCGCCTCGTGCGGGGAGGTTGAGGCGAACTGTGAAGGCCGCGTTGTGGGGGCGGGGTCACGACCTTCATGGGCGCTAAACGCGGCAGACGAAACTTGGTTCCATCAGTTTTGAATTTTTTTGCAATAAAGTTCGAGCCGGTGATGCACGATCTCGTAACCGAGCGACCGGGCGATTTCTTCCTGCAGTTTTTCGATCTTGTCGGAGCGAAATTCCACCACATCGCCGGAATCCATGTCGATGATATGGTCGTGATGCGCGCCGCTCGCCTGTTCAAAACGCGACGGCCCTCCGGCAAAGGCGTGGCGGTGGATAGCGCCGCGCTCTTCCAGTAGCTTCATCGTGCGATAGACGGTCGACAGCGAAATGCTGTCATCGATCTCCACCGCCCGGCGAAAAATCTCCAGCGCGTCGGGGTGATCTTCCGTTTCGGTCAATATGTTCAGGATGATCCGGCGCGGCCGCGTGATGCGGACGCCTGCCTGGCGCAGTTCCTGTTCATAATCGGGTTTCTTGTACGATTCACTCATGGTTCGATTATGCACCGTCTCGCCGCCAGTTGCAATTTTTTGCAACTGGACATGCGCCGATCTCCCCAGCCGTTATCGTGAATGCGCGCACTGATCCGGCTCGGATGCCGTCGCCCTGTCGTTCAGATGATATTGTCCCCTGCCCACGCGCACGAAAAGCGCATGGCCTTCCGGTTGATTGGCGGTGCAGTTTTCGGCAAGAAACGAGAAGTATCGGGAGTAAGGCCAGCCCGGAGCGACGCGCCGCACGTCTCGCGGCGTGAAAGGCTCGGCAAGAATGCCTTTCACCCTGACCGCATTATGGATTTGAGGATAGATATTCGACCCAATTTTCCACATGCCTGAACAATACCACCACCATACGCGGCATTCATATCCCGCAAACACGGGATGATTGCAGTTTGTTCAGGCAGGATTGAATTATGCTGGTACGCCCAAGGGGAATCGAACCCCTGTTTGCGCCGTGAGAGGGCGCCGTCCTGACCGCTAGACGATGGGCGCTTGGAGCACGAGCCGACCGGAGTGAAACAGGATCGACAAGCTTATGCTTGAAACACGAGAACCGGGAGCACAGATTTGATTCAATCAAATCGAAACGCGCTCCAGGCCACATCGCTGATATAAGCGCCAAAAGGAAAAAGCGCAATCCTCGAAGACAGAACAAATGGGCGGCAATCATGCCGCCCTGATCAGTTCGCCCTACTCGACATTGCCGAGCTTGATGCGGCCGATGATGCGCGACTCGCGATAATCATAGATGATGAGTTCCGTGCCGCCATCGGGCAGCAGCGTTTCCAGCGAAAGCTCGTTGCCCGAAAGGCTTTGCGAAAGAAGGCGGGTGCCCGGCGTCAGGTTGATCTGCGATTCGATCAGCTTCGGCGGCTCCGGCTTTGCGGGTACCGGCGCGGCCTGTCCGGGAATATCGGACCGAGCTTCGTCAACCGGGGTTTCCGGCGCGCGATTGATCTTGTAGACAACGGCGACAAGCACCGCCATAAGACCGATCAGCATGACACCGATGGAGACGGCCAGAAGCCGGATCATTTTGCGGCGCACACGTTCCATGGCTGGATCAAGCGGGGGCTCGGCCTGTTCATCGGGGTAATAGCCCTGCTGATAGTCCTGATAGCCTGAATCCTGATGATTCTGGTATCTGGGATAGTGTGGATCCTGCATTCAACGACTCCGGTTCGAACTTCGCCGTGTTAAGGCGTGTGCGGGTGATAGAGCATTTTGCGGCCAAATGGAAACATTTGAGGCCGCATAAATGCGGTAAAATCTAGAGACGGGGCAGTTCTGACGATTTCGTCACGGCAGAACAGCTCTCAAGAAGGAAAACACGAGTGAAAGAGCTTACGACCGACTCCGATGCCACAGGCAAGCGTCTCGACCAGTGGCTGGCCGCAGCATTGGGGCCGGAACTCTCGCGCAGCCGCGTTCAATCCCTCATCGCCGAAGGCCATGTGACCATCAACGGCGCGCCCGCCCGTGAAGCCAAGCAGAAGCTGCGCGAAGGCATGACAATCGCCATCGTGCTGCCTGAGCCGGAGCCAGCCGAGCCGATTGCCGAGAACATACCGCTCGATATTCTTTACGAGGACGACGATCTCATCGTGATCAACAAGCCCGCCGGGCTTGTCGTTCACCCCGGCAACGGCAACTGGACGGGAACACTCGTCAATGCCCTCATATATCATTGTGGCGATAGCTTGTCGGGCATCGGCGGAATCCGCCGCCCGGGCATTGTGCATCGTCTCGACAAGGATACGAGCGGCGTCATGGTCGTTGCCAAGAACGATCTTTCGCACCGGCATCTGAGCGAACAGTTTGCCGACCATGGCCGCACCGGCGATCTGGAGCGCGCCTATCTCGCGCTCGTCTGGGGCATGACCGAACGCCCGCAGGGCTATATCGACGCTCATCTGGGGCGCTCGCATCGCGACCGCACCAAGCAGGCCGTTGTCAATGAAGAGCGGGAAGATGCCCGCCACGCCGTCACCCATTATGCCACGGTCGAAAAATTCGGGCCCCGCGAAGACGCGACCGCGCTCGCCTCGCTCGTCGAATGCCGCCTAGAGACAGGCCGGACACACCAGATCCGCGTGCACATGGCCCATATCGGCCACCCGCTTGTCGGCGACATGGATTATGGCAGCGCCTACAAGACCAAGGCCAACAAGCTGCCGGACCCCTTGAAAGAGGCCGTGCGCGGTTTCCATCGGCAGGCATTGCATGCCTGGCTGCTCGCCTTCACCCATCCGTCCACCGGGGAACTGATGCGTTTTGAAGCCCCGGTGCCGGAAGATATGGAGCACCTTCTGGAAAATTTCCGCAAGCATTCTATATAATACTGGCAACTATCATGGTTGGCGAAAGAATGGATTGCTGATTAATCTCGGCTTTTCAGTATCAGGACCGGGGGCGCGGTCGCGGTGAAAGCCGCTCTCTCACAACACGCAATTCATTTCAGACGATTTCACGAAACCTTTGACCGGGAGCTGCGTTCACATTGTAGTGACAGTTTGTTTCATGAGTTAAAGGATCGTGTTTTCGCCAAAATCATGCCTATATATGGAGGCTCGCGAGAGGGAAGTGCAGGAGGCAGCCCCCGCGACAGGTTCGCCAAACGGGAACCTGAAATCATAAAGGAGGGTGCTCTATGGCCCAGATGAATCTCCCAAGCATCACGTCAGGTGACGGTGGCCTTACCCGTTATCTGGAAGAAATCCGCCGTTTTCCCATGCTTGAGCCGCAGGAAGAATATATGCTGGCCAAGCGTTATCACGAACATACCGACCCCAAGGCCGCCCACAAGCTGGTGACGAGCCATCTGCGTCTCGTGGCCAAGATCGCCATGGGTTATCGCGGCTATGGCCTGCCGATCGGTGAAGTCATTTCGGAAGGCAATGTCGGTCTCATGCAGGCCGTCAAGCGTTTCGAGCCTGAACGCGGTTTCCGTCTTGCCACCTATGCCATGTGGTGGATCAAGGCTTCGATCCAGGAATATATCCTGCGCTCGTGGAGCCTTGTGAAGATGGGGACGACCGCCAATCAGAAGCGCCTGTTCTTCAATCTGCGCAAGATGAAGAGCAAGATTCAGGCGCTCGACGACGGCGATCTCAACCCCGATCAGGTCAAGCAGATCGCGACCAAGCTCAATGTCAGCGAGGACGAAGTGGTTTCCATGAACCGCCGTCTGTCCGGTGACGCTTCGCTGAATGCGCCGCTGCGCGCTTCCGAAGGCGAATCCGGCGAATGGCAGGACTGGCTGGTCGATGACAGCAGCAGCCAGGAGCAGATCCTGATCGAGCAGGACGAACTGGAAAACCGCCGCTCCATGCTGGAACAGGCGATGGATACGCTGAACGACCGCGAACGCCGCATTTTTCAGGCCCGCCGCCTTTCGGATGATCCGATGACGCTGGAAGATCTTTCCAGCGAATTCGACATCAGCCGCGAGCGTGTGCGCCAGATCGAAGTGCGCGCGTTTGAAAAGGTGCAGGCGGCGGTAAAGGCCGCCGCTTTCAAGCAGCAGAAGGCGCTGAATCAAGTCGAGGAAGCGCACGCTTAAACAGTTGCTCTATTGATCCTTTTACTGCCGCAAGATGGGAACACCATTTTGCGGCAGTATTGTTTGGGGCAGCAAAAATGGAAATCGGTTTTGCAGGAAGGTCGGCATCAGCCCGGCAGCGTATCGCGAGGCGCCTCCTCGCCGAAACCGTCATGCAACCGATATAAAACCGTCAAACAACTGTAATGGATTGGCTTTAGGGACGAGGGCGTGTTTCACCCAAGCTTCAAGGCCATTCCATGAAAAAGCTCCTGCTCGCCGCAGCTCTTGCGCTTACCGCCGCCACTGCCGCATCTGCTTCCGACTATGTCTCCTTCCTCGATTATCCGCAGAAGGAGCAGGACGGGAAGGAGTTCTTCACGGCCATCGAAATCCCGCAGGGCAGCTTCACCAAATATGAAATCGACGACAAGACCGGCCACATCGTCGTCGACCGCTACCAGTCCATGCCGGTGATCTATCCGGCCAATTACGGCTCGATCACCAGCACGCTTGCCGGTGACGGCGATCCGCTCGACGCAATCATCTATACGCGCGAACCGATTGTTCCGGGCGCGATCATCAAGGTTCGCCCCATCGGCGTGCTCAAGATGATCGACGGCGGCGACCAGGACGACAAGATCGTCGCCGTGCCGACCACGGACATCGATCCGACCTATGACAACATCAAGGAAATCACCGACCTGCCGAAGATCGAACAGCAGCGTCTGGAAGCCTTCTTCCGCGTCTACAAGCAGTTGCCGGAAGGCCGCAAGGTCGTTGAACTGGCTGGCTTCGACAGTGCGCAAGCTGCACAGAACGAAGTCGCCAAGGCTATCAAGGCCTTCGCTGAAAAGAAGTAATCCTCGACTGCCCGCCAACAAAAAGGCCGCTCGAAGCGGCCTTTTTCGTTTCGTGGCGGGTTAGAGCGCATTCTGAAAAGTGTGAAACGGTTTTCGGAAAAAATGCGCGGTAAAATAAATAGTTAGAGCGCCGATCTGATCCAATCAGATCGAAACGCGCTCTAATTCGTACCCAGAACCTCGTTGAATACCTTCTCGCCCGGCACGCCTTTTTCCAGACTGATAAGCGCGCGACGGCCATTGCGGTAGGAAATCGGAATGTCGATCCACTGCAAACGACGCATCAGCGAAAGATTGGTGTCCTGCGCGGTGCGGGCGTCGTTCAGCCATACGATGAAGAAGTTGTCGCCGATCTTCGATGGCACGGCGACCAGCGGATTGCCCGCCGCCTGTTCCGTATCCTTGAAGGTGACGCGCTGCACATTATCCACCACGCCGCCGGGGAAGCCTTCCGGCACGGTGAAGACCATTTCGATCAGATGGCTCGCCGGGATGGACTGGTCCGTATTCTTGCGGATCGTCATCTTCAGCTCGACTTTGCTGGTCGGCATCGTGACCGTGGCGCGCACGGCGGGCTGGGCAGGCTGGCCGTCTTCCGGGCTTTCCTCGATCGTCGACCAGACCACATTGCCGCGCTCGACCGAATCCGACCCCGCGCCGCCGCGTTCTTCATAAAGAAGGGCCTGCTGGCCAACGGCGACGGTCTGGTTCTGTCCGGGCTGCGCGCCCGTCGGCGGATTCGTTTCGGCAGGGGCCGGGGTGGAAGCGGCGGTCGACGTGCCCTCCCCGATGCCATTCGCGCCACCGGCAGGCCCGCTATCGGTTTCGCTGCCATCCGGCATCAACCGCTGCGTCAGCTTCGGTTCGCCCGCAGGCTGCTGCGGTTGTTCCGGCTTCTGTTCGCCGCCCGTGGTCGCCGTATTGCTGTCGGCTGGCGGCGTCGTGCCTTCAGGATGTGTTTGGGTGTCGGAACCGGTCGCAGGCGCATCGCTGCGCCCAAGGCTCGATGCCAGTTCCTGAATCTTGTCCTTGTTGTTCCAGACAACGTAGCCGGCGGTTCCGAGAGCAAGAACTGCGATCAACGCGACAACCAGCCCCTTATAGGAGCGCTGTTCTTTGCGGGCCGTGCGCTCGATATATTCGCTGCGGCGGGCCTGCGCCTTTTCCTTGGCGCGGTCCAGCTTCCAGTCATCGTTGCGCTCGGCCACGAAAGCCGGTGCATCCTCATCGTCGCTGGTGCTGTCGCGGCGCTCACCCCGCGGCGCGTGGGAAAATGCAGGCTCGTCGTCATCATGGGGCGGGGAGCGGTCTTCCGCGGCGCGATTCGCCTCCTGCAGAAAATCATCCAGCGCATCCTCGACCGGCGGCTCCGGCACGGCGGCTGGCGGCGCATAAAAGGCTTCAACCTCGGCAATGGCGTCTTCTAGGATATTGCGCTGGCGGACAGCCACAGCCTGCGAGGCATTTGCCGTGACAAGCTTCTGCTCGATCGTGGCGCGCGCTTTCGCATAAACGCGCTGGCGCAACTCCGGCGATTTGTCCGCCTGCGCATCGATCGTCTTTTTCAGTACCGCTACAAAATCCGCCATTCCGTCTTACCCGGTTTCCGCCCGTCCAGATGAACAATAAGCACAGGATGCAATAAATGTCCCAATAATCACAATAATCAAGGGAAAGCAAAGTCTCCGGCTACGATTTAGCGAAGACTTTCAAAACGATGCGGTAAAATAGTGGCAAAAATCACCCTGTTTCGAAGCTTTATGCAGCCGATCGCGTTCCTTGTCCGGCGGTCAAAACAAAATCGGAGCAGCTCTTGGCAAAGCTGCTCCGAACCTTTCGATCAGCTATTACAGCCGGTCAGTCGTGGAACGGATCGGTGACGAGAATGGTGTCCTCGCGTTCCGGGCTGGTGGAGAGCATCGCCACCGGCGCGCCGATCAGTTCTTCGATGTGGCGGACATATTTGACCGCCTGCGCCGGAAGATCGTTCCACGAACGCGCGCCTGCGGTCGTCTCCGACCAGCCGGGCAGCGTTTCATAGATTGGCTTCACGCGTGCCTGCGCGCCCATGGACGACGGCAGATAATCGATGCGCTTGCCATCGAGTTCATAGGCGACACAGATCTTGATTTCGTCGAGACCATCGAGAACGTCGAGCTTGGTCAGCGCGATGCCGGTAATGCCGGAGGTGCGAACCGTCTGGCGCACGATCACGGCGTCGAACCAGCCGCAGCGGCGCTTGCGGCCCGTCACCACGCCGAATTCATGGCCCTTGGTGCCGAGGAATTCGCCGATCTCGTCGTTCAGCTCGGTCGGGAACGGACCTTCGCCGACGCGGGTCGTATAGGCCTTGGTGATACCCAGCACATAGCCGATGGCCGTCGGGCCGAGGCCCGAACCGGCGGCAGCCTGACCGGCAACCGTGTTGGAGGAGGTCACAAACGGATAGGTGCCGTGGTCGTTGTCGAGCAATGCACCCTGCGCGCCTTCGAACAGGATGCGGTCGCCAGCCTTGCGGCGTTCGTCGAGCACGCGCCAGACCTGATCGATATAGGGCAGGATCTGATCGGCAACCGAGGTCAGTTCGGTCAGAATGGTTTCGACCGCGATTTCCTCAAGACCCATGCCGCGACGCAGCAGATTGTGGTGCGCAAGCAGGCGTTCGACCTTCGGCTCCAGCGTTTCCGGCTCGGCCAGATCGATGACGCGGATGGCGCGACGGCCAACCTTGTCTTCATAGGCAGGGCCGATGCCGCGCTTGGTGGTGCCGATCTTGAGGCCCGAATTGGAGCCTTCGCGCATGGCGTCGAGATCGCGATGGATGGAGAGGATGAGCGGTGCATTTTCGGCAATGCGCAGCACGTCCGGATTGATGTCGATGCCCTGCGCGCGCAGCTTCTCGACTTCGGCGACGAAATGATGCGGATCGACAACGACGCCGTTGCCGATGACGCTGAGCTTGCCGCGCACGAGGCCGGATGGCAGCAGCGAAAGCTTGTAGCTGATGCCGTCGATGACCAGCGTATGACCTGCGTTATGCCCGCCCTGGTAGCGCACGATGACATCGGCGCGTTCGGACAGCCAGTCAACGATCTTACCCTTGCCCTCGTCGCCCCATTGCGACCCGACGACAACCACATTTGCCATTGAAGAAACTCCTTGGCTTCTATTTGAAAATCCAAGGATCGAAGCGGCCCGGTCATCGCCATCAAGGGCAACGGGGTGCTGATCCCTCGTCTCTATACAGATTGAAACCGGATTACGCGACTCTTTCGTGCAAGAAATTCGCGATTTTTGAACACCTCTTGAACGAAGGGCGCTTAGGGTCGGTAGAGATTCAGTCTCTGGGGAGGCGAAAATGGTGATCTTTGAGAACCGGCGCGCAGCATAGCCCGAAAAGTCGCGAACTTTTCGGACAAGACTATGCGCCTAGGAAATCGACGTGAGCACCGGAAGCGAAAAATCGGGCCATTTGCAGACCGCCAGAAGCGGAATATCCGCGAGTTTTTTAACGCACATCTGATCCGAAAACCGGTTCCCACTTTTCGGGATGTGCTCTAGCCGGCGCGGACCATATAGAGCGCATCCTCCGAATAGCTTTTCAGCTTTTCTTCAAGTGCCGGAAGGTCGCGGACGACAAAGCCCTTCTTTTCCCAAAAACCCTGCGAGCCGTTGACGGCAACGAGAGACATGGTGACGAAGCCGTCGCGTTCGGCTTGCGTCGCCATCAGTTCGACGACGCGGGTCGCCGCCCCGCTGGAGCGGGCTTCGGGCAGAAGCGCGATATCGTGGATGTAGTAGGTGTTGGTATCTTCCGGCAGTTCGCCCAGAACGGCGTTGAGAGCAGGAACCGTATCGAGCTTCCATGGGTGGCTGACGCCATAGCCCAAAACCTCGTTCTCGCGGGCCAGCACGAAGCAGCCTGCGGGATAGAGCTTGAAGCGGTCCCGGAAGACCGCCTCATCTTCGAAGAAATCGAGATGGACAACATTGGCAACCGCAGTCACGCCCGCAATATCCTGCTCGTGCATGCGCCGCCATTCCGGCTGTACCATCTCTTCAACCATGTTCTCAAACTTCTCCGACGTTGAACTCAAGCGGTGTTGCCGCCTTGATTGCCTCTTGAGCCGTCAGTTCGTCAAGTGCCGCCTGTGGAATCTGTTCATCCACATAGAGCATGGCAATCGCGTCGCCACCCGGGTGGTCGCGTCCGAGCGAGAAGTTTGCGATGTTGATATTGTGCTTGCCGCAGATCGTGCCAAGCAGGCCGATCATGCCCGGAACGTCCTTGTTGGTGACGTAAAGCATGTGCGGGCCGACCTCGGCGTCGAGATTGATTCCCTTGATCTGGATGAAGCGCGGCTTGCCATCGGAGAAGCAGGTGCCTGCAATGGAGCGCTCGCGCAGCGTCGTCTTCACCGTCAGCTTGATATAGCCATCGAAAATGCCGGACTTGTCGCGCTTGACTTCCGAGACGATGATGCCGCGCTCTTTCACCATGATCGGCGCGGAAACCATGTTGACGTCGGCAACCTGCGGACGGATGAGACCGGCCAGCGCCGCACTCAGCAATGCGCGCGTGTTCATGGTGGCGGTGGCGCCATCGAAGAGCACTTCCACTTCCTGGATCGGCTCGTCCGTGACCTGACCGACGAAAGCGCCAAGCACATCGGCAAGCTTGACGAACGGCTTCAGGCGCGGCGCTTCCTCCGCCGTGATCGACGGCATGTTGATGGCATTGGAAACGGCGCCCTTCACCAGATAGTCCGACATCTGTTCGGCCACCTGAAGCGCGACATTTTCCTGCGCTTCCGCCGTCGACGCGCCAAGATGCGGCGTGCAGACGACATTGGGCAGCGAGAAAAGTTCGTTCTCGGTCGCCGGTTCCGTTTCATAGACGTCAATACCGGCACCTGCGACATGGCCGGATTTCAGCGCCGCCACCAGATCCTTTTCCACGATCAGGCCGCCGCGCGCGCAATTGACGATGCGCACGCCCGGCTTGGTCTTGGCGAGATTTTCCGCGTTGATGATATGCCGTGTCTTGTCGGTCAATGGCGTGTGCAGCGTGATGAAATCGGCGCGGGCGAGCAGCTCGTCCAGCTCGACCTTTTCCACGCCCAGTTCCTGCGCGCGGGCTTCGGACAGGAACGGATCGAAGGCGACCACATGCATTTTCAGGCCGATGGCGCGGGTCGCGACAATCGAACCGATATTGCCGCAGCCGACGACGCCCAGCGTCTTGCCGGTGATTTCCACGCCCATGAAGCGGTTCTTTTCCCACTTGCCTGCACGGGTGGATGTGTCGGCCTCCGGCAATTGCCGGGCGACAGCGAACATCAGCGCAATGGCATGTTCGGCGGTGGTGATCGAATTGCCGAACGGCGTGTTCATGACGATGATGCCGCGGCGCGAAGCCGCCGGAATATCCACATTGTCGACGCCGATACCGGCGCGGCCGACGACCTTGAGCTTCTTGGCGGCGGCGATCAGCTTTTCCGTGACCTTGGTGGCCGAACGGATCGCCAGACCATCATAATCGCCGATGACTTCGAGAAGCTTTTCCTTGTCCTTGCCGAGATCGGGCAGGTAATCGACTTCCACGCCGCGATCCTTGAAGATCTGGACGGCGGTGGGCGAAAGCTTATCGGATACGAGAACGCGAGGTGCCATTGAGGCCTCCTTCAAACATTTTCAAACCATGCATTTCCTGTGATGACGCAGACCGTTCTCATTCAGGAAATGCGCTGTAATGGGGGAATGCGGACCGTGGCCGCCCCAACGCGGACCACGGCGTCATGCATGAAATGCTCAGGCAGCAGCTTTCAGCGCAGCCTTTTGCGTTGCAAAAGCCCAATCCAGCCAATGCGTCAGCGCTTCCAGATCGGAAGCTTCCACCGTCGCACCGGCCCAGATGCGCAAGCCCGAAGGGGCATCGCGATAGGCGCCGATATCATAGGCAACGCCCTCCTTGTCGAGCGCGGTGACGATGCCCTTGGCGAAAGCGGCCTGCTCGTCGGCTGACAGGGCAGTGACTTCCGGGTCGACAATCGTCAGGCAGACGGAGGTGTTGGAGCGCGTTTCCGGCTTCACGGCCAGATTGGCGATCCACGGCGTCCTTTCCACGAAACCGTTCAGGACAGCGAAATTGGCGTCGGCACGCGCAACCAGCGCATCGAGACCGCCGAGCGACTTCGCCCATTTCAGCGCGTCGAGATAATCTTCCACGCAGAGCATGGAGGGCGTGTTGATGGTTTCGCCGACAAAAATGCCCTCGATCAGCTTGCCGCCCTTGGTCATGCGGAAAATCTTCGGCAGCGGCCAGGCGGGCTTGTAGCTTTCCAGCCGCTCCACCGCACGTGGGGACAGGATCAGGATGCCATGCGCGCCCTCGCCGCCCAGCACCTTCTGCCAGGAGAAGGTGACGACATCGAGTTTCGCGAAATCGAGACGCTGCGCGAAAGCAGCAGAGGTCGCATCGCAGAAGGTCAGGCCCTTGCGGTCAGCCGGAATGAAATCGCCGTTCGGGACGCGCGCGCCCGATGTGGTGCCGTTCCAGGTGAAGACTACGTCGCGGTCGAAATCGACTTGGCTGAAATCGACAATCTCGCCATAGGGCGCTTCAAAGGTGCGCACATCTTCGAGCTTGAGCTGCTTGGTCACGTCCGTCACCCAGCCCGCGCCGAAGCTTTCCCAGGCAACCATATCGACGCCGCGCGCGCCGAGCATGGACCACAGCGCCATTTCAACAGCGCCGGTGTCGGATGCGGGAACAATGCCGATGCGGTAATCGGCAGGCACCTGCAACACTTCGCGGGTAAGGTCGATGGCTTCTTTCAGCTTGGTCTTGCCGATTTTCGCGCGGTGCGAACGGCCAAGCGCCGCATCGACCAGCGCATTCAGCGACCAGCCGGGACGTTTTGCACAGGGACCGGATGAAAAATTAGGATTAGCCGGGCGAACTGCCGGCTTCGCAATCGTCGTCATGTTGTTTCTATCCTCTCAGATAGCACGCGTCTCGTTGGGGAGACGTGGCCCACTTACCGGGATAGCCGAAAGCGCATTCTTCCTCAATACGCCATTCGTGGAATATTTTTACCCAGCTCGCCCGGATTGCTCCGGGCGAGTGGAATTTCGTTATCGTGTCGCCGTCTGCGTTTCCGACGGCTCTTCTTCCATGCGCGCATAGTAGCTTGCAATCAGCGCGCCGGAGATATTGTGCCACACGCTGAAAACGGCGCTCGGCACCGCCGCCAGCGGCGAGAAATGCGCATTGGCGAGCGCAGCGCCAAGGCCGCTGTTCTGCATGCCGACCTCAATGCTGATCGCCTTGCGCTTGGCAAGCGACAGCCCCGCAAAACGCGCCGCAAAATAGCCGAGCAGCAGCCCGCAGCAATTGTGCAGCACCACGACCGCGAAAATCAGCAGGCCGGACTGCGCGATGGCCGCCTTGTTGACCGCGACCACGGCGGCGACGATCAAAACGATACCGATGACCGAGACGAGCGGCAGCATGGGCACCGCAGCCTTGACCACGCCCGGCACCAGCTTCTGGAGAATGAAGCCCAGCGCCAGCGGCACAAGGATCACCTTCACGATGCTGATGAACATGCTCATCGCATCGACTGGCAGATACTGGCTGGCGAAGAACCAGACGAGGAAAGGCGTGACCAGCGGCGCCAGCAGCGTGGTGACGCTGGTGCAGGCGACGCTCAGCGCCACATCGCCCTTCGACAGATAGGTCATGACGTTGGAAGCCGTGCCGCCGGGGCAGCAGCCGACAAGGATCACGCCCGCCGCCACTTCCGGCGACATGGGAATGATGCGCGTCAGCAACACGGCAAGAAGCGGCATGATGATGAACTGCGCCAGCACGCCGATGGCGACATCGAAAGGCCGCTTGGCGACTTCGGCAAAATCCTTGCCGGAAATGGTCAGGCCCATGCCGAACATGATGATGCCGAGCAGGACCACGATCCATGGCGCAAAAATGCTGAATGTGGATGGCAGCAGGAAGCCCAGAACGGCAAAGACAATGACCCAGACCGCGAAGGTGCGGCCGACGAAATCCGATAGTGCAGCGATTGCTTTCATAACCCTCCCCTTTTCAGGACACGTTTTCGACGCATTCGTTCACCTGTAAGGATTTGGGCCGTATATGAAAACCAAAAATTCGCCAGACCGAAACAATAACTGCAAGGCGGGCCGAAAGACCAATTCTCGATGAGACTTGGTCTTACCAGGTCGTGAAGCGCACGCCAGCACGCAACTGATGTGACCGGATGTCCTTGTCGCTCAGCGTACCCACTGCCGAACTTGCAATATCGGCACCCTCGATGACCCCATAGCGATAGCCCACATCGAGCTTGATATTGGATGTCACATCGATGCCCACACCCGCCATCAGCGCCCAGGCAAGACGATAATCATCGTCCGATTTGTATTCGCCATAGGCCGTATCGATGGAGTAGCGCACATTGGCAAAGCCGAGACCCGCGCCCAGATAAGGCGTGAAGCCGTAATAATTGCCGATATCGACATAGGCATTGGCCATCATGTCCCAGCTGCGCACATCGATGTCATAGTCGTCGAAGCTCTGTTTGGAATAGCCGAACGTCACGTCGCCGCGCAGATTATCCGTGAACTGATAGCCGACGCCGATGGAGGGCACGACATTCTTGTCCAGGTCAAAACTCTCGGACGCGCTCCCGAAAGGTGTCTCCACCTGAAGCCGGGCCTTGGAGGAGATGTTGTAGCCGATATCGCCGCGCAGATACCAGCCCGACCCGACCTCTACCGGCTGTTGCGCCGCAGCGCCCGGCTCATAGCTGATCATATCGAGATCGGCGGCAAATGACTGCGACGCAACGCACAGTCCGGCCAGCAAAGCAGCCGACGAACAGAAAGCACGCCATTGCATGGACATGATGAAACCCCCGCTTATGAATGTATCATCATGTATGAATGAACATGGTTAAGATCACATAAATATAGGGATATGTTTACCGTATTTCTAAACGAACAAAGGCCCGGATAACCGGGCCTTTGTTCGTTTCGGGATTTGCTTTTTACTTGTAAACCGGACTGTCCACGATGGTAGAAACCTGCTGCGGGGCATAGACGGGAGCCGCGCCGCCGAACATATAACGCAGGCCGACACGCACATCGTGAATGTCCATGCCCTTGTCGTAGCCATCGCCGAGACCGTATTTGCCGTCGAACATCTTGCCGCCATTGACATGGCGATATCGATAACCGGCATCCAGCTTCAGGTTATGCGTGAGATCGACCGACGCGCCCGCCATGAGGGCGTAGGTGAAACGCCAGTTGGCATCGCCGGGCAAGGCGCCGCCATTCGTTGTATCGACAAGGTCCGCCCATTTGATGCGCGTGCCGCCGATACCCGCGCCGACATAAGGCGTGACGCCGCCGAAATTGCCGAGATCGACATAGGCATTGGCGAGGAGCGACAGGGCCGACAGATGGCTTTCATCGCGCTCGCTGGTGAATTTCGCGCGCGTCATATAATCGAGCGTGAAATCCGTGCGGAAATAGTCCGTCACCTGATAGCCGATACCGCCGCCGATCAGGAAGGAACCCTTGAGATCACCGCCCTTGATGTCCTTTTTGTCGACGAAAGCAGTTTCATTGCCGCATGGGTCACATGCACTGCCGACAACCGAATAGTTCGCGCCTTTGAATTTATTCCACGAATAACCGATGTCGCCGCGCAGATACCAGCCGCCAACGGCAGGCGGAGCGACAACGACTTCCGGCACTTCCGGAACCGGCTCGATAATGTCGGCGGCCAGCGCGACGGGCGCCAAGACCGTGAGGGCAACCGATGCCGCCACACCGGCAAAAAGAGTTTTCGTAAGACTTTTCATAGGTCTGCCCCATCGAAGATTCGCGCCGCCAAAAGCGGCGGGTACGGATGTTTGAGGGGAAGACTATGCGGGAAAAGTTAAATACAACTTAACCTTGTTTTTTTACCATATTCATTAACATTTACTAATATACAAAAGGCAATCCAAACAAAAAGCGCGGGACAGAACCCGCGCCTTTGCTGAAACTGCGCTGGAGGCGATCAGGCCGCAGCGCTGCCTTCGGACGAGATCACGTCGATGATGTCGTTGACGACCTTTTCCACCAGACCGCGGTCGTCGCCTTCCGCCATGACGCGGATGAGCGGCTCCGTGCCGGACGGACGGATAACCAGACGGCCCTGCACGCCAAGGCGCTCGGTGGCCTCATCAATCGCGCTCTTCACGCGCTTGTTTTCCAGCGGCTTGCCGCCAGCGGTGCGCACATTCTTCAAAAGCTGCGGTACCGGATCGAACTTGCGGCAGACTTCGCTGATCGGCCTGCCCTGCTCCTGCGCGACGGCAAGAATTTGCAGCGCGGAAATCAGGCCGTCGCCCGTCGTCGCAAAATCGGACAGGACGATATGGCCGGACTGCTCGCCGCCGACATTGAAGCCATGCTCGCGCATATGCTCGACCACATAGCGGTCGCCCACCTTGGTGCGGGCCAGCGTCAGGTGACGGTCGGCAAGGAAACGCTCCAGTCCAAGATTGGACATGACGGTCGCCACGATGCCGCCGCCTTCGAGCCGGTCGGTAGCAGCCCAGCTTTCGGCGATCACAGCCATCAGCTGGTCGCCATCAATGACGGTGCCGTTTTCATCGACCAGCAACACGCGATCCGCATCGCCATCAAGCGCGATACCGACATCGGCGCGCACTTCGTGAACCTTCTTCATCAGGCCGATCGGGTGCGTCGAACCGCAATCCTCATTGATGTTGATGCCGTTCGGCTCGTTGTTGATGGTGATGACTTCCGCGCCCAGTTCCCACAGGGCGGCAGGGGCAACCTTGTAGCCCGCGCCATTGGCGCAATCGACAACGACGCGCAAACCGTTCAGGTCGATGTTGCGCGGCAACGTGCGCTTGGCGAATTCGATATAGCGATAGATGTCGCCATCGACGCGCTTGGCGCGGCCGACATCGCCATGGCTGGCGAGATATGGGGTCAGATCGCCTTCGATCATTGCCTCGATCTTCAATTCGATCTCATCGGAAAGCTTGTATCCATCCGGGCCGAAAAGCTTGATGCCGTTATCGTAGAATGGATTGTGCGACGCGGAGATCATCACGCCGATATCGGCGCGCAGCGAGCGGCAAAGCATCGCAACGGCAGGCGTCGGGATCGGGCCGAGCAGGAACACATCCATGCCAGCGGCGGTGAAACCGGCCACCAGCGCGTTTTCAAGCATATAGCCCGAACGGCGCGTATCCTTGCCGATCACCACGCGCGAAGCGTGACCCTTGCGGCGGAAGATGTGGCCAACCGCCATGCCGACTTTCATGGCGATTTCCGGGGTCATCGGGAAGCTGTTTGCCTGTCCGCGAATGCCATCGGTTCCAAAATATTTGCGTGCCATCTGTTTCGCCTTGCGCTGAGCCATGAACCGCTCTCTATGTCTTCCAATATATATGCCGCCTGAACTTGCAGGCAAACAATTGCTGTCGGCTGACCGGACAGCGGATTTTCGCTGTTCTTAACGCAAAAACCCTTACGAATGCAATTTCGCCTTTGGCAGAAGGTTCAACGCTCCCGAACCCAAAGTCGTAAGCTGGTGCAATATGATGCGCCGAAATCCTTAACGAGCCTTTGCGCCAAGTCCCCACAAAGCTGGATAACAAGAAAGCCGGGACAAGCCCGGCTTTCTCTGTTCACTTTTGAGCAGCTTATTGCGGCTGCGGCTCCATGCCCGGTTCGCTGCCGGGCTCACTGCCCTTGCGCTTGCGCGGACTTCCGGCCTTCGGCACGCCCGAACCGCGCGACGGCGTATCGCTGCCCTGATCGCGCGATGGCTTGTTGCCGGCAATCAGTTCCTTGATCTCATCGCCGGAGAGCGTTTCATATTCGAGCAGGCCTTCGGCAAGCGCGATCCAGTCCTTCTTCTTCTTGGTCAGGATGCGGGTCGCCTCGGCATAGGCCTCGTCGATCAGGCGGCGCACTTCGGCATCGATGATCTGCGCGGTTTCTTCCGAAATATTCTGCGTGCGGGACACCGAATGGCCAAGGAAGACTTCTTCCTGGTTGTCGCCATAGGCCACGCGGCCAAGCTTGTCGGAATAACCCCACTGCGTCACCATCGAACGAGCGAGCTTGGTGGCCTGCTGAATATCGGAGGAAGCACCGGAGGTGATGTTTTCCTTGCCGAATTTCAGCTCTTCCGCCACGCGACCGCCCATCATGATGGCAAGACGCGACACCATCCAGGTATAGGTGGCCGAATAACGATCACCTTCGGGAAGCTGCATCACCATGCCGAGCGCACGACCGCGCGGAATGATCGTTGCCTTGTGCACGGGGTCGGCCTTCGGCACGTTGAGCGCAACGATGGCGTGGCCTGCCTCGTGATAGGCCGTATTGGCCTTTTCTTCCTGCGTCATGGCGGAGCGGCGTTCCGCGCCCATCATGATCTTGTCCTTGGCGTCCTCGAATTCCTGCATGGTCACCAGACGCTTGTTGCGGCGTGCGGCCATGAGGGCAGCTTCGTTGACGAGGTTGGCGAGATCGGCACCGGAGAAGCCCGGCGTGCCGCGTGCGACAACCTTGAGATCGACATTGGGAGCAAGCGGCACATTGCGCACATGCACTTTGAGAATCTGTTCGCGACCGACGATATCCGGGTTCGGCACAACGACCTGACGGTCGAAACGGCCCGGACGCAGAAGTGCCGGATCGAGAACGTCAGGACGGTTGGTCGCCGCGATCAGGATGATCGATTCGTTGGCTTCAAAACCGTCCATCTCGACCAGAAGCTGGTTGAGCGTCTGTTCGCGTTCGTCATTGCCGCCGCCGAGACCGGCGCCGCGATGACGGCCGACCGCATCGATTTCGTCGATGAAGATGATGCAGGGCGCGTTTTTCTTGGCCTGCTCGAACATGTCGCGGACACGGCTTGCGCCGACACCGACAAACATTTCAACGAAGTCAGAACCGGAAATGGTAAAGAACGGCACATTGGCTTCGCCTGCAACGGAACGCGCCAGAAGCGTCTTACCGGTGCCGGGAGGGCCAACGAGCAGCACGCCGCGCGGAATCTTGCCGCCCAGACGCTGGAACTTCTGCGGATCGCGCAGGAATTCGACGATTTCCTCAAGGTCCTGCTTGGCTTCGTCCACGCCGGCGACGTCCTGGAAAGTCACGCGGCCATGCGCTTCGGTCAAAAGCTTGGCCTTCGACTTGCCAAAGCCCATCGCACCGCGCGAGCCGCCCTGCATCTGGCGCATGAAGAAAATCCACACGCCGAGGATCAGGATCATCGGCAGCCACGACAGGAGAATGCCAATCAGCGAGCTGGAACCGTCAGTTTCAGGGCGCGCGGTGATCGCGACGTCCTTGCCTTCAAGGCGCGAGACGAGACCCGTATCGCCCGGCGAATAGGTCTGGAAGGTCGAACCATTGTCGGCAAAAGTACCGGTGATCCGCTGGCCGGTGATCGTCACCGATTTCACGCGACCATTGGATACGTCGTCAATAAATTGCGAATAGGAAACTTCACGGGAATTGGAGCGCTGACCTGGGCTTTGGAACAGGTTGAACAGCGCGATCAAAAGAAGAGCAATGATCGCCCACAGGGCGAAGTTGCGATAGTTCGGATTCATATCGGGTCCAATCGATACCACGGCCATTCCGCGGGCACGGAACGATGTTGCAGTCTAACATAGGATCGAAGGATGGCCTTGCCAAGGCGCGTTTGACCCCGCATCCTCGATTCTTCGCACTCTGGTTTATAAAAAGAGCATTTCCCGCAAAAGTGCGAAGCGCCTGCGCGGGGAAATCAGTCCACTGGACTGATTTCTTACCCCGCTTCGATGCGCGGGATAATGCGTCAAAGCAAGGCTGGAGCTGTTCCCGGCGATTCTGTTGAATCGGGAACAGCTCTAGGACATTTCCGCACAGACGCGCCCGATACGAGCTTCAACGGCCCTTGCAAGGTCGAAATCATGTCCCGGCAACACGTGATCGAAAATCGCAAAATGCCGTTCGATATGAATGTCTTGCGGAACATTTCCATCCGGCAGGAACGGCAAGGCAAAAAGCCCCCCATCCCTGTAAATGGCTGGCGAAACCAGCAGGGCCTCACGTTTACGAGATTCGATCTCGATGTTCCGCGCCTTGAGGAAATCGGTCATCTCCTGCCGTCCTGGCGCAGCGACCTCGAAATCGATTGAGCCTTCATTCGAGAAACGGAAGCGCCCATCCCAGACGATCGGCTTGCCCGGCTCCAAGGGGAGCTTGGGGAGGTTACGTTTTTCGCGACGAAACCGGTGCGGCGAGCCGTCCGCGCCGCGCTCGATCAGCGCGCCGAAAACAGTCAGACGATGATGGTCATCCTCTCCCGAAAGAACCCGCTCGATGCGGGAGCGCTCGCTGTCGCCCGGCAGGAAACGGCGTCCCCCGGCAATGGCCGCCAGCAATCCGGAGAACAGCCGCCGCGCATTGTCGGCAAGCGCCGCAAAAAGCGGCGGATCGACCTGCAAGGTCCCGTTCGCATCGACGCGCAGGCTGGCCGGATCGGATAGCACGGCAATCAGCGCCGCATTGTCGCGCTCGCGCGCGGCTCCAGCTTCGGCAATCTGGTCGAGAACCGCCTGCCTGTCGGCCACCGCGGCAATACCCTGACGAATCCGCGGCCGTTCATATTGTGTGTTCGCATTGCTGGGATCGTCGACCCACTGGATGCCCCTGCCCCGCAATTCATCCCGCAACGCCGTGCGGGACACGGAAAGCAGCGGGCGGTCAAGTTCGATGGAGCCGTCTAGTCCCATGCCTTCCAGCCATGAGCGTGAGGACATCGCCGCAAGCCCCCGCGCCTCGGCATGGGCGCTGCGCTCCTTGCGCATGAGAAAAGTTTCGATCTGGTCGTCCTCGGTATGGCCGGTTGCGATGATGCCCGCACCTGCCTCATGCGCGGCCTGCACCAGCAGCCGATAGCGCGCCGTGCGCGCCGCAGCGGCAAGCCCGCTTGCGGGCTTCGTCTCATCCCAGACGAGAACCCGGTGCTCAATCCCGTATTGCCGGCAGAGCCGTCCGACATTCCGGGCTTCGGCCTCCGATTCGGCACGCAGCCGATGATCCACCGTCACGGCGATCAGCCGGGGTGGTTCCTGAAGCGTCGCCAGATAATCCCGAAGGAGAAAAAGCAGGCCGAGAGAATCGCTGCCGCCCGAAACGGCGGCGATAACGGCCTTGACCCGCTCAAATCCAAATGGCTGGAATAATCTGGAAATATTGGCCGGGCTAAGCCCCACGAAATAACTCCGTTATTAGAGCATTTCCAGCAAAAGTGCGAAGCGGTTTTGCGTAGGATAATGCATAAAAACAAAGACATAGAGCATTTCCAACGATTCAACTTAATCTGGATATGCTCTAGTGCATGTCTCCCGAAAGGGTGAACCGGTTAAAGACATGCGTAAAACCAAATGGATAAAGCGGTTCGAGGCCTGTGTTTCAACAGAACCGCTTTAGCATTTTGCGCGGCTGCGCTCGTCGGCAACGCGTTTCAATATGGCGGGCGCCGCCTTGGGGTAACGCTCGGGGATCTGCCTGAAGGTGGCGCAGGCAACATCGCGATTATCCATCTTTTCCAGCGTCATGCCGAGCTTGAACATGTTTTCCGGCGCACGCTTCGAATCGGGATAGTCGCGTTGCGTATCGATGAAAACCGTTGCGGCTTCTGGATAACGCCCCTGACCGTAAAGGGTTTCTCCGAGCCAGAAACGGGCTTCCGCCGTCATGGGATCGGCCGGATAACGCTTCACATGCTCGCGAAAGCCGGTTTCTGCCGCCTTGTAGTCGCCCGACATCAGATATTGATAAGATGCCTGATAGAGCGAATTGGGATTATCGTCGGTTGGAAGCGATGCAACCGCATCGCCTGCTGCCGTTCCGCCTGCGGCGGTTCCCGGTGCTGCGCCCGGCTGCACCGTGCGCGGCGTGGCGTCGAGTGTTTCGCCGATTACATTGCCATTGGCGTCGAAGCGGATGGAGCCCAGCGTTTGCGGCGGTTCGCCACGTGCCGGTCCACCCTGTGCGGGCGCATTCGAACCAATAGCCATGGAATCGGCGCCAGAAGGCTGGCTGGCGGCCGTCTGCGAAGCGCCTTCGGAAACCCCGCCATCGAGGTTTCCGCTGTTGCCCTGATTTGGATCGGCAGCGGCCAGCGACGTATCGCCGCCAGCCTGCTGAACATCCGTATCGGCGCGCTTGCCGGTTTCCAGAAACTGGAAGCGGTTTTCGTTTGCTTCCTGCATCTTCTGCATCTGATCCTGCATTTCGAGGATCTGGAAGTTCATGGCTTCCGCGCGCGCACTCAGCGCCTCGGCGATCCCGGCGGGATTGCCCATGCCCTGCGCGCAAAGATCAGCCCCCGGCGATGCCGCAACGGGCGCGGGCTGGGACCCACCGCCGGAAGCCGGCGAGGTAACGCCATTCTTCTTTTCCAGTTCTTCAAACCGGAACTCATTGTCTTCCTGCGTCTTTTGCAGCTGATTGTCGGTGAACGAAATCTGGGCGTCCACATCCTCGACCTTGCCGGTCAGGTTGCGCACCAGTTCCTGCTGCAAGCCGGGGCTTTGATAGCCGCCACCTTGCCCGCCGCCGCTGCCATTATCCCGCATGGCTTCGTCGAGAATTGCCGTCGAGCCGACGCTGACGTGTTTCTGCGCGCCGCCGCGACCCTTTTCCAATGCCTGGAAACGAGCTTCATTGTCGCGCTGGATTTTGAGCATCTTGTCGCGCAGCTGCAAGATGCGTGCATATGACTGGGCATTTTGATGCGCCAGATTGCAGACCTGCTGCGAAAACTGATCCCCGCCGGGAGCGCCTGCCTGCGCGAGCTGAATTTCCCCTTGCGAAGAAACAGATGCCGCCAGAGCCGGAGCACTCGCCAAAAGCGGCAGCATGGCAATTGCCAGCGTCACTTTCCTCATTGGTTTCCTCATTCCTTTGCCCCTGCAAATTCACCCATCCGGTTCATGCGAACTGGATGATCGAGTGCCGCGCCTGAACAGACGCTGAATGCGTTTGCCGCACGATCAGCTCCGCTTTTAGAGCATTTCCAGCAAAAGTGCGAAGCGGTTTTGCGCCGCAAAATGCGAAAAGCGAAGGCATCCTGACGCTCACTATGACAGGGGTGACTTCGGCCAAAGTTTGTCAAAACGCCCAAACAAGCGCCCCAACACGAAAAAAGCGGCCCGAAAGCCGCTTTTCCGTAACACTGTCAGGTGTTCGCAGATTAGCTGCCCGCACCGTTGAGAACGGTGACGGCGCGGCGGTTCTGCGACCAGCACGAGTCGGCATCGCAGACTGCGACCGGACGTTCGTTGCCGTAGGAGATGGTGCGCATACGGTTGGTCGGCACGCCGCGCGAAGCGAGGAAGTCGCGGGTGGCGGCTGCACGGCGCTGGCCGAGAGCGAGGTTGTATTCACGCGTACCGCGTTCGTCGGCATGGCCTTCGATCGTGATCGAGTACTGCGGATAACGCTGCAGCCACTGGGCCTGCTTGGAAAGCGTCTGCTGCGCATCGCCGCGGATCAGCGAAGAATCGAGATCGAAGAAGATGCGGTCGCCGACATTGACGGTGAAGTCCTGCGCGGAGCCGGGCGTTGCTGCGCCTGCACCACCGAGGCCAAGATCGCCGGCATTGTTCGGAAGGTTCTTCTTGGACGCACAGCCGGCAACGGCGAGCGACATGAAAAGGGCAATAGCGATCGGGCTACGTGCAATCGACTGGATACGGCGCATGGGCCGGAGCTCCTTAAGATTTGATGTTCCTGCGTAACCCCCCAATAATCATATTGAGGTTAAGACAGGCTCAAGAAGTATGGTTAATGAATTCCTGCTGTCCCAGCCCTTGGCGGCAAAATGCGGCAGAAACACGGCTTTCGGGCAAGGATTGTGGCAAATTTAGCATTTCCAGCAAAACTGCGAAGCGCCTGCGCGGCGAAATCAGTCCACTGGACTGATTTCTGATCCCGCTTCGATACGTGAGGATAATGCGATAAAACAACAAAGCGGTTCTCCGATTCCGGTTCAACGGGAGCCGCTCCAGCATAAAAAAGGCGCGAAACCGAAGCTTCGCGCCTTCGACTTTGGCAACGCTTTGCGCAAATCTATTCGAGCAGCGGCGACCATGCCGGGTCGGACGAGAAGTTCGGCGTCTGGATCTGGCGTTCGTTGCGGCCCGTCAGGTCGATGGTGAAGAGTTTCGGGCCACCGGCACCGGCTGCCTTGCGGAAGAACATCAGAACGCGGCCGTTCGGTGCCCAGGTCGGACCTTCATTGTGGAAGCCGGAGGTCAAGAGGCGTTCGCCCGAACCGTCCGTCTTCATCACGCCGATGGAGAACTGGCCCTGCGACTGCTTGGTGAAGGCGATGAGATCGCCGCGCGGAGACCAGACCGGCGTGTTATAGCTGCCGTCGC
Organism: Ochrobactrum sp. PL_is501; assembly: GCF_055816895.1. Classification (NCBI taxonomy): domain Bacteria; kingdom Pseudomonadati; phylum Pseudomonadota; class Alphaproteobacteria; order Hyphomicrobiales; family Brucellaceae; genus Ochrobactrum; species Ochrobactrum sp. PL_is501. The sequence continues at coordinate 59,513 of NZ_JBVPGR010000029.1, forward strand.
CCATCGAGATGCGGCGGGGATTGGAGCCATCGGCACCCATGACATAAAGCTGCGGACGCCCGCCCCGGTCGGAGGAGAAAACGATCTGCGAACCGTCCGGCGAATAGGACGCGCTCGTATCGATCGCCTGGCTGTTGGTCAGGCGCGTGGTCGAACGATTGCGCAGGTCCATCGAATAGATATTGGCGCTGCCGTCGTCCTGAAGCAGGCTCATCACCACTTTCTGGCCATCCGGCGAGAAGCGCGGGGCAATCGTCATGCCGGGGAAGTTGCCGACAAGCTCGCGCTGGCCCGTTTCGAGCTGCAGCAGATACACTTTCGGCGAGCCGCCTTCATACGACATATAGGTGACTTCCTGACGGTTCGGCGAGAAACGCGGCGTCAGCGAAATGGAGCGGCCGTCCGAAATGTAACGCACATTGGCGCCATCCTGATCCATGATGGCCAGACGCTTCACGCGCTTCTGTGCCGGGCCGGATTCATCCACGAAAACGACGCGCGTATCGAAATAGCCCTTTTCACCGGTCAGGCGCTCATAGATGGCGTCAGCGATGATATGCGCGACGCGGCGCCAGTTGTCCGGCGTGGTGAAGAACTGCTGGCCGATCATCTGCTGGCCGCCGAACGTATCCCACAGGCGGAACTCGGCCTTGAGACGGCCATCCGGCTGCTTGGTGATGCGGCCCGTGACCAGCGCCTGCGCGTTGATGACCTTCCAGTCCTCGAAACGCGGAGCCGCGTCCGGATTGGAAATCTTCTCGATGAAGGCGCCCTTGTCGATCGGCGCGAACAGGCCAGACCGCTCAAGATCGGCCGCGATGACCGAGGTGATATTCGGCCCGAGCTGGTCGGCCGAAAGGAAATCGGTGATGGCGATCGGCAGCGGCTCGATCACACCCTTGTTGATGTTGATTTCCACGACGGCGCGCGCCGGCATAGTGCAGACAAGGCTTGCGGCAATCATACACGCGAAAGCCGAAAAGACCGTCCGGATCTTTGTATTGATGATGCCGATTTTCATGTCTTCTGGGACCTCTTTGTCCTTGGCAAGTAAGTTTGGTTGGCGACCGGAAACCCGGTCAGAACATTTCGCTCGGGTCGAAAGTGACGATCACTTCCGACCATGTATCATATTTGTCGACTGGCAGATTGTACGGTGCGCAGCGTGCGACAGCGCGCTTGGCGCTCTCGGCTGCTGCACGACCCACACCATCACCGCCGCCGCCCGATGTCACTTCCGGAACGCCCTGAATGGAGCCATCCTGGTTGAGCTTCATCTTGACGGTCACGACCAGTCCCGGCGCGTCCGCCACACCGGCGGGAACGTTCCAGCACTTCGAAATCGCACCGCGCAGCGCGTCCATTTCGCTCTGGCTGAGCTTGGAGCCGCCGGTATTCTTCTTGCCGCCCAGCGATGCCTGATCGGTGGAACGCTTGGCGCCGCCACCGGACGCCTTCTGCTTGTTGAGAAGGGCTGCGACCTCATCGGCAATCGCATCATTTTTCGACTGCGAAGTCTGCGAGGCGCTTTGCGTCTTCTTCTTTTCTTCCGGCTGCTTGCGCTCGTTGGTCTTGGCGGTCTGCGCCTGCGGCGGTTTCGGCTTTGCCTCCGGTGCAGGCACCTTGTCCGGCAGCTTCGGCGCCTCGGCATCCGGTGCTTCAGCCTGCTTTTCGATGGCCTCGGCGACCGGGTCAGGCTTCACTTCCTGCTTCGGTTCGGGTTTGGTCTGAACTTCGGTCGCGGGAACGGGCGTCGGCTTTTCCTCGGGCTTCGGTTCCGGCTTGGGATCAGGCTTCGGCTCCGGCTTTTTCACCGGTTCCGGCTGCGCCTTCGGCTCCTCGGCCGCCTCAATCGGTTTCGCCTTTGGATCGGGCTTCGGGGGCGTCGTGGTGTCCACGTCCTGATCGCCGACATTCTGGGCGTCGGGAACGGTTTGCGGCTTCGTCGTCGGGATCGGCGCGGATTTTTCCTTCATGGGCGCTTTTTTGTCGCCCTGCTGGATTTGGGTTATCGACTCGATCGGTACGATATCGACCGGAAATGACTCCGAATCCTGCACGTCGAAAGCCTTCGGCGAGGAAAACGAAACCACTGCCAGCGCAACCGCAACGGCATGCAAGGCAACAGAAGATGTCAGGCCAGCCTTCATGATGGCGTCAGCTATCCTGCTCCTGGAGGGTCACAAGGCCGATATTCTTGAAACCGGCGGCGGAAATGCGGGCCATGACTTTCATGACGGTGCCGTAATCGGCAGCCTTGTCACCGCGCACGAAAATGCGCTCCTCATAGCCCGTCTTGGCGATGGCCTGGAGTTTCGGCACCACTTCTTCGATGGGGATTTCGGTTTCCTGCAGGTAGATCTTGCCCTCGCTGTTGACCGAAACGGTGATCGGCTGCGTGTCGGCATTCATGGCCTTGGCCTGCGTATCGGGCAGGTCAATCGGGACGCCAACCGTCAGAAGCGGCGCGGAAACCATGAAGATGATGAGGAGAACGAGCATCACGTCGACGAACGGCGTCACGTTGATTTCGCTCATGAGCGCCTTCTTGCGGCCGCGCCTGCGGCGTCCGCCCGACTGCATTCCCTGATTTCCGACCGACATGCCCATTGCAAGATTCCCGAAGGCTGAAACTACACTCGATGCTTGATGCCGCTTAATTACGCGGCGTCAGCTTCTCATCAATTTGGCGCGACAGTATGGCGGAAAACTCGTCCGCAAAACCTTCCAGCCGCCCGCCGATCTTGCCCGCATCCGCAGACAGCTTGTTGTAGGCGATAACGGCAGGAATAGCGGCGAGAAGGCCGATGGCCGTCGCCAGAAGCGCTTCGGCGATACCCGGCGCAACGACGGCAAGGCTGGTGTTCTTGGAAGCGGCGATGGCCTGGAACGAGGTCATGATGCCGACAACCGTGCCGAACAGGCCGATGAAGGGAGCAGCAGAACCGATGGTCGCCAGAAAGCCCAGTCGCGATTCCAGCTTTTCGCTTTCACGCGCCAGCGCGACATCCATGGCCTTGTCGATGCGCATCTGGAGACCGATGGGGGAGCGGGCGCCCTTTTCGAATGATTTCTTCCACTCGCGCATCGCGGCCATGAAGATGGATGCCATGCCGGTGGTGCGGCGTTCGCCGAGATTGCGATAAAGTTCTTCCAGCGACTGGCCGGACCAGAACGTCTGCTCGAAGCGATCAATCGCGCGCCGCGCACGTCCGTAGGCAATCGTCTTGTCCACGATGATAGCCCAGGTCCAGATCGAGGCGAACAACAGGCCAAGCATAACCAGCTTGACGACCCAGTTCGCCTGCATGAACAGGCCCCAGAGGGTAACATCGGCGGCGGGGGCCGCTAACGCAACATTTTCCATCGATCTACCGTCCTCGAATCCAAACGCCCGGCCACTTGACCGGGCGGTATCGCAAATCCGTTACCCAGCGTCTGAAAACAGACACTCTAACCTTGCGCAGCTTTTCAACGTGAAGCCGTACCTGCCCGACGAGCGGCCGACACTTCGCACCGCAACCGCCATCCCGGATTTCAACTTTAAATCCATCGGGCGCTTGTTACGGTTAATTTTGGTGAAAGGAAGGCGCTGCGCTTCAAGCCAGCCTCTCAACCGATTCCGTCAGGGTGATTAATGGGATATTATGGTTAAAGATGCGTTAGCGTTTGCATCCATCCTAAAAAAGTGGGAACCGCTCAGGAACCGGTAAAAGCTTCCCGCCATTCATCGGGAATGCGGCGCGGATGACCTGCCTTGGTTATCATGACGGCTTCAACCCTCGCTTCCGAAAGCAGGCGGCCCTCGCAGGTGATCTTCTGCGCCATGATGACCCGCGCGCCGCGAATTTCGCTGACGCGGGTTTCGATCAGAATGAGGTCGTCCATCTTCGCGGGCGATTTATAGTCGATCTCCATGCGGCGAACGACCCAGACCATTTCTTCGCCGAGCGCGCCTTCGGCCAGCTCGATATGGTGAACATCCTGCAAGCGCAGGAAGTCCGTGCGTCCACGCTCATAGAATTCCAGATAACGGCCGTGATAGACGAAGCCGGAAAAATCCGTATCGGCATAATAGATGCGGGCATAAAGAAGATGCGCGCCGTCTTTGATTTCGCCGGATACGGCCTGTTGCTGCTTGTCGGTCATTCGTCTTCCATGAAGAGGCCGTATTGCGACTGCTGGATGATTTCAGCGGGCGCAGGCAGTCCCAGATGCTGCCAGGCGACAGCCGTGAGCACCCGGCCACGCGGCGTGCGCTGCAGGAAACCCTGCTGGATCAGATAGGGTTCGATAATGTCTTCAATCGCGTCACGCGGCTCGGACAGGCCGGCAGCGATTGTTTCAATACCCACCGGACCGCCGCCGAAATTGCGCGCGATGATGTTGAGATAACGCCGGTCGAGCTGGTCCAGCCCGCGATTGTCCACTTCCAGACGCGACAGCGCCTCATCGGCGATCTTGCGATCGATGACATCAGCGCCTGCGACCAGCGCGAAATCGCGAACGCGGCGCAACAGCCGTCCGGCAATGCGCGGCGTACCACGTGAACGGCGGGCAACTTCCACCGCGCCATCCGGCGAAATGCCCATCTGCATGATGCGCGCGCCGCGCCGCACGATATATTCCAGTTCCTCGACCGTATAGAAGTTGAGCCGCACCGGAATGCCGAAGCGGTCACGCAGCGGCGTGGTCAGGAGGCCCAGACGGGTCGTTGCCGCAACCAGCGTGAACTTGGCCAGATCGATCTTGACGGAGCGCGCCGCCGGTCCCTCACCGATGATGAGGTCGAGCTGGAAATCCTCCATCGCCGGATAGAGAATTTCTTCCACTGCCGGGCTCAGGCGATGAATTTCGTCGATGAAAAGCACGTCACGCTCTTCGAGATTGGTGAGCAGCGCCGCCAGATCGCCCGCCTTGGCGATGACCGGGCCGGAGGTGGAGCGGAAATTGACGCCGAGTTCCTTGGCCATGATCTGCGCCAGCGTCGTCTTGCCGAGACCGGGAGGGCCAACGAACAGCACATGGTCCAGCGCCTCGCCGCGCACCTTGGCCGCTTCGATAAACACTTTCAGATTGGCGCGCGCCGCCGCCTGGCCGACGAAATCGTCGAGCGTCTGCGGGCGCAGCGTATTGTCTTCGTCTACGCGTCTATCTGCATCAATGAGAGGGTTGCGGTCGCTCATGCCTTCCTCCTCGCATGAACATATCGTTCAGGCAAGTCTCTCGCCCGGCAGTCCATCATCGGGAAAGTTCCTTCAAACCCAACCGGATGAGCTTTGCCGAATCGGCATCCTCGCCCGCCTCTTTCAGCGCAGCGGCAACCGCATTGGCAGCCTGATCGCGTGAATAACCAAGATTGGAAAGCGCAGATACCGCGTCAGCCACCGGCGCCGGTGCAGCGCCTGCACCAAGTTCCTGCTTGAGCCCGATCGTGCCGCTCGCATCACCGGCAAAGGCAGGAGCCTTGTTCTTCAATTCCGTGACGATGCGCTCCGCCACTTTCTTGCCGACGCCCGGCGCGCGCGACACCATGGCAATGTCGCGCAGCGCAATTGCATTGGCGAGTTCCGACGGCGACAGCGTGCCAAGCACGGCAAGCGCCACTTTCGCGCCGACGCCCTGCACGCTCTGCAACAGGCGGAACCATTCGCGCTCAAGCTGACTGGCAAACCCGTAAAGGCGGATCATGTCCTCGCGGACATAGGTTTCGATGAACAACACCGCCGCCTCGCCTGCGCCACCCAGATTGCCCAGCGTGCGCGCCGAGCAAAAAGCGACATAACCGACGCCATGCACGTCGATGACGACATGATCCTCGGCGATTTCATCGATCACACCCTTGAGTTTACCGATCATGGCCACCTACGCGATAAGTTGTTGCAACCGGCGCGCACTGGCGATGCTCTGCCGGTGATGCGCATGGCAAATGGCGATGGCAAGCGCATCGGCGGCATCGCTCGTATCGAAGGATGCGCGCGGCATCAGCACTTTCACCATCATATGAATCTGCTGCTTCTCACCATGGCCGACGCCGATCACCGCCTTCTTGACGGCATTCGGCGCATATTCGGCAACCGGCAGTCCGGCCTGCGCCGGGGCCAGCAGCGCAATGCCGCGCGCCTGACCAAGCTTCAATGTCGCCGTTGCGTCCTTGTTGACGAAGGTATGCTCGACCGCCGCCTCGTGCGGCATATATTCATGCAGGACTTTGGAAAGCCCTTCATGAAGCTGGCAGAGGCGCGATGCGAGATCCATCTCGGCATTCGAGGTTACGGTCCCCGAACCGATGAAATGCAGTGAATTGCCAAGCGATTCGACAATGCCCCAGCCGGTACGGCGCAGGCCCGGATCGATACCAATGATGCGAATCGTTTCTTTCATAAGCGAACCCTATCCTCAGACGGATTCACTTGACAGCAGAAAAGTGAACAAAAGAGAAACATGCGCCCCGAAGGGCGCATATGTTCAATGGTTATGAAGCGCCGAAAGCGGTTTTTAACAGCACAATCTGTTCGGAAACCGGGTTGCCGCGCGGGACGCCTTGCAACGAAACCACCTCGCCATAGACCTCACGGTCCATGCGGCGCACGCGGGCCTGCAGGCGCATGGACCGCTCAACCAGTTCCACGAATGCGACGGGAAGTTCGGACCAGCCCTGCGCGGCCTCACCCGCCGACGGCGTGTCGAGGCGCACCTTGGCCTTTTCGGCGGCAACCTGCTGGCGGGACATTTCTCCGCTGCGCGCCGCGCGCTGAAGCAGCAGCCAGGAGGCAATCTGCATGAGGCGCGTGGTCAGCCGCATCGATTCGGCGGCATAAAGCGTCGCGGCGACGCGCGACAGGTTGCGCGCATCCTCGCGGCCCTCGCCGTCAAGATAGCTTGCCGCTTCCTCGACCATATCCATGCCTTGCGTATAGATCGGCTTGAACGAATCCGAGAAGACCATGCGCTCCGCGAGGCTGATCATATTGCTTGGCATCTGACCCTGTTCGCTAATCACTGCTCTGCCACCTTGCATGACCGCCTGCATCGGCGGCCCATTCCGTTGCCGTATACGCCTGTGGGATTTTCCAGACGGATACGAATGAAACCATTGAACCGCTGTTCGACCATGGGGGAGGCTGAGACGGAACAGCTACGCTAAACAAGTCCACGACAAACTGCACCTTCATGCACGGTCGCGCAAGTTTATGTTTAACGTTCGGTTAATATTTTCGACGGGTTTTTATGAAGACGCGGCAAAAAGCGCATAAAAAAAGAGCCGCAAGGGCGGCTCTCAGGAGTTTAACAGGGAGGCGTCAAACAGAGTGGCTAAACCACTCGGTAAGAATCCAGCCGAACTGGATGTAAACCATTTAACACCGTTAAGATTAATGAATGGTTAATTTCGGTTCCGCACTGTGGATATTCTCACGCGGGACAGCACTTCCCCTCAAGGAAAAGCCGCCCGAACCGGGGCGGCTTATCACTGCTCAATAACGCTGCATCGCAGGCTTGGTGCCGGATGCAAGCTGCATCTTGACCGGTTCGGCAGCGGGCACGGCGGGCTTTGCCGTAGCGGGCGCTCCCTTCTTGCTCCAGCCGATGGTCGGCAGCCATTCCAGATAATAGGCCAGCGCAAACTGCATCACGATGCCGGTTGCGATCAGCAGCGTATCATATGGCAGGCCGCCGGGATTCACGAGCTTCATCACCTGCGCAACCATAGCCAGCAGCGTACCGGCAATGAAGACCGGCAGCGAATGCTTGCCGAGAATGGCGAGCGGATTATCCGGTGCGGTGCGGGCAATGTTGTTCAGCGTCGGAACGACGGCAATGAGATAGGCAATCGCCAGCACGTGCAGCAGGCGCGGACCCGACAGGAAGGTCTTGTCGAAGCCGGTAATGACCATCGGCATTCCCATCGATGCATCGATGCCCCACAGCGGGATACGCACCCACGCCAGCGCCAGCACCAGATAGCCGACGGCGAGGCCGATGAGCAGCGGATGCTTCGGCAGTTCGCCGCCGCGACGCACATGCATCACGCCTGCGATACCGATCGCAAACAGGAATTGCCACGACAGCGGATTGAGGAACCAGACGCCCTCAGTCGGATAATTGACGGGTGCCACATGATAGAGGCCCGAAAGAAACCACACCGTGCCGGAAACGCCAAGCATCAGCGGCAGGCTGACGCGCGCCAGGAGAAGCAGGATCGGCGTGAGGACCAGCATGACGGCATACATGGACAGAATGTTGTTATAGCCGAGCTGGTGGCCCATGGTAACGATGCCGAACAGCGCCTCGACCGGGTGCTTGACCAGCGGAGCGATGTTGATCTGCGTCAGCAATTCCGAACGCTTGAGGAAGATTGCGGCGGCGGCGAAAATGGCGATGGTCGCCATGGTGGTCATGATATGCGTTGTATAAAGCACACCGGCGCGGCGCCACATCTTGAGCGACAGAAGCAGGCGACTGCCGGGAGCGAACTTCGATCCATAGGCCAGAGCCACGGCCATGCCGGAAATCAGCACGAAGGCTTCTGCCGAATCGGAAAAGCCGAGATTCTTGTGTGTAAGATGCTCGTAGATCGTGCCGGGCACATGGTTGATGAAGATCGTCAGCAGCGCGAGCGCACGAAACACGTCAATGCGCGTGTCGCGCATTTTTACGGTCGGTGCGGGCATCGCCTTTCCAGCGGTCGCAATATTCATTACCAGCCTACCTGTCATTGACGGAAAGCACCTGCACTTGGGATTGCAAGGCTTTCCAATCTTCTTCGTGTCATTTCCGGACGGGTGATCCGGAACGGTTTCACACGTTTGTCGGGCCATCCAGTGCCCCGATCTCAGTGCGGGTTATATACGCTTAAATCCGAGCAGAACCGGGTTGGTTCCGATCAACTTTCGTTCCAGTGGATAACATTATGCCAGCCCGGACAGACGCCGACCGAAGGGTGCTTAGCCAATGAATACTTGCCGAAGCGCGGTTGCGTCGCATAAATGCGGCAAAACAAATAGATAGAGCGCGGCTTCCGTTTCCGGTAAACACAGTGCTTCTATTGCCCGAATTCCATCACGTTTTTCCCGTTAGGCTTCGTTCATGAACACGCCCGCTCACCAGACTGAAACAGACCGCTGCCGCATCGTGCTGGTTGCGCCCCCGCTTGCCGACGGCGCGGCGCTCGCAAAGCTTTTGACGGCTGCGCTCTCGGGCGGCGACGTTGCGAGCGTCATTCTCGACACCGGCGATCTCGACGAAGCCACTTTTCAGGCCGCAGCCGAAAAGGCCATCCCCGTCATTCAGGAAAAGGGTGCTGCCGCGCTTATCCTCAATGATACGCGCATCGCAGGCCGCGTCGGGGCCGACGGCATTCACATCGAAGGCAAGGCCGCCGATCTGGCCGAGGCGATAGAAAAGCATACGCCGAAGATGATTGTCGGCACCGGCAATCTGCGCGACCGCCATGGCGCAATGGAAATCGGCGAATTGCAGCCCGATTACGTGTTCTTCGGCAAGATCGGTGCGGACAACAAGCCGGACGCCCATCCGCGCAACCTGTCGCTGGCCGAATGGTGGGCGCAGATGGTGGAAATTCCCTGCATTGCGCAGGCCGGAAGTGCGCTGGAAAGCATTATCCCCGCAGCCGAAACCGGCGCGGATTTCGTTGCGCTCGGACGCGCCGTCTTCGATGCGGAAGATCCGGCGAAAGCCGTCGCCGAAGCCAACCGGCTGCTTGATGAACAAGCGCCGCGCTTTGAAAACTGATCCCTTCGTCAAGGTCTTGCCGATGCCCATGAAGAACGAAATTCTTCTCGCTGCTGTTCTGACATTCGCTCTGCCGGTCCTGCCTGCCTCGGCAGCAAACGAGCCTGCGCACAGTCAGAAAAGCAGCCAGCAGGGCAAGAAGGCCGACAAGCCGTCCAAGCCGGTCATGCTGCCGCAACCGGCAACCACGGAACCGGTGCCGCACATCGATCCGAGCCGTTTCGGCGACAAGCCGGCAGACGAGGCTTTCGGCGCGTTTCAGCGTGGTCTTTATCTGACCGCATTCAATCTGGCCAAGCCGCAGGCTGAAAAAGGCGACCCGGCATCGCAGGCGCTCGTCGCGGAAATTTATGCGCGCGGCCTTGGCATTCCCGCCAATCAGAAACTGGCGGCGGAGTGGTATGAGAAAGCGGCCAATAACGGTGTTGTCGAGGCGCAGTTCCGCTATGCCGCCCTTCTGCTTCAGGGCACCTATACCAGGAAGGACCCCGTCAAGGCCGAAGAGCTGATGAAGAAGGCTGCCGAGGGCGGCAACGCCATGGCGCAGTTCAACTACGGCCAGATGCTGATGGTGAAGACGCCGGGCAAACCCGGCATCGATCTCGCCTTTCCCTGGTTCGAGAAAGCAGCCGAGGCCAAGCTTGCCGACGCTCAATATGCACTCAGCCAGATTTACGCCAATGGCACCCCCACTATCCCGCGCGACGACAAGAAGGCGCGTGTCTATCTCCTGCTCGCGGCCGCGCAAGGATACGACACCGCGCAGTTCGACCTTGGCCGCTGGCTGATCGAAGGGCGCGGCGGCGACCGCAATTATGAACAGGGGTTCGGCTGGATGCAATTGGGCGCGCAGCGCGGCATGGTGATGGCGCAGGCGTGGCTCGCCCGCCTCTATCGCGACGGCATCGGCACCGAGGGCGATCAGGTCAAGGCGGCAGCCTGGTATATCGTCGCCCAGCGCGCCGGTTTCCGCGCGCCGGACCTCAACGACATGATGGACGGACTGGCTGACGACCAGATCAAGCAGGCTATCGAAACCGCCAACAGTCTCCGCGTCCGCTGATTTTGGGCGAATTATCAGGCCAGACCTGCTCTCTTTTCGTGGTCAGGCTTGCGTCAGACGCAGTTTTATGGTCTTGGAGACGCGATTATCGCGGTTCGAACATAGGGCAGGTGCGCAATCTCTCGAGATTGCCTTTTCGTCGTCGCCGAACCGCACATGGTTTCACATTTTCATTCCGGATCAAGCTCATGAAGATCAATGGTAACGAAATCCGCCCCGGCAATGTCATCGAACATGCTGGCGGCCTGTGGGTTGCGGTCAAGACCAATGCCGTCAAGCCCGGCAAGGGCGGCGCCTATAATCAGGTCGAACTGAAGAACCTCATCAACGGCACCAAGCTCAACGAACGTTTCCGCGCCGCTGAAACCGTCGAGCGCGTTCGTCTGGAACAGAAGGATTTCTCGTTCCTCTACGAACAGGGCGAAGCGCTGATCTTCATGGACACCGAATCCTACGAACAGCTTGAGCTGGCCAAGGATTTCGTTGGCGACCGCGCAGCCTTCCTGCAGGACGGCATGATGGTCACCGTCGAACTTTACGAAGAAAAGCCGATCGGCATTCGCCTGCCGGACCAGGTCACGCTCGCCATCACCGAAGCCGATCCGGTCGTCAAGGGCCAGACCGCTGCCTCGTCCTACAAGCCGGCTGTGCTTGAAAACGGTATCCGCATCCTCGTTCCGCCATTCATCGAATCGGGCGAACGCGTGATCGTCGACACCAACGAACTGACCTACGTCAGCCGCGCCTGAACCGCGCAATAGCTGCGGCGTCCCACGGGGCGCCGCATGTCGCATCCTTGCGACCGTTCTTTCTCAGATCGCTCAATTCCCCGACCGTCCACCGCCCATGTTTGCGGCTGGATGTTCGCCCTCTCTTTTTAACTAACTGCGTGATCCCTCTCCAAATCCACGCTTCGGGATCGTGCTTACAAGGACAATGAAATGGCCCGCTCAGCCCTTCTCAACGTTATGGTACAGGCCGCTATGAAGGCCGGCCGCAGCCTCGCCCGCGATTTTGGCGAAGTCCAAAATCTTCAGGTTTCCCTCAAGGGCCCCGGCGACTATGTCAGCCAGGCAGACCGACGCGCTGAAAAGATCGTCTACACGGAATTGAGCCGCGCCCGCCCGGATTATGGCTTCCTGATGGAAGAATCCGGCGAGGTTGAAGCCAAGGACGGACAGCATCGCTGGCTGGTCGATCCGCTCGACGGCACCACGAATTTTCTGCACGGCATTCCGGTCTTCGCAGTCTCCATCGCGCTTGAGCGCCAGGGACAGATCGTCGCCGGCGTCATCTACAATCCGGCCATGGACGAGCTTTACACCGCAGAACGCGGTGGTGGCGCATTCCTCAACGACCGTCGCCTGCGCGTCGCATCGCGCAACAAGCTGGTCGATTCCGTCATCGGAACGGGCATCCCGCATCTGGGTCGCGGCCATCACGGCCATTATCTGGTCGAACTGCGCAACGTCATGGCCGAAACCGCAGGCATTCGCCGTATGGGCGCTGTCGCGCTCGACCTGGCCTATGTCGCAGGCGGTCGTCTCGACGGTTTCTGGGAAGACGGCATGCATCCCTGGGATCTCGGCGCGGGCATGCTGTTGATCCGCGAAGCCGGTGGCTTTGTCTCCGACAAGAAGGGCGGACAGGATATTTTCGGCACCAAAACCATCGTTGCAGGCAATGAAATCATTCAGAAAGCCTTGCTGAAGACGATCAACAAGCCGATCTGATTTCTGACTGCGGGCGTTTCAAATCAGCGCGTCGCATGAAAGCGGCGCGCTTGAGGCCCAAATCATTTTTGCCTTCATTTTTTCCCTCCAGACGATTCCGCTTCACGAATTAATGAAGTAGGCTCCTGTTCACACACGCGACCATGGAGCGCAACGCATGAGCGATTTGAGACTTTCCCGGGAACGTCTGGATGAGGAACGCGATTACGACCCCTACCGCCTGTCGAGCCCGCGTGTCGTCATTCTCTCCATGGTGATCTTCCTCATCATCGTCGCCTTTCTGGCTGCGGTCCTGATGCGCCAGATCCATACGTTTTTCATCACCAATCCCGGCCTCAACGGGCTTATCCTCGGCGTTCTGCTGGTCGGCATTCTGCTCGCTTTCGGGCAGGTGCTGAGGCTTCTGCCTGAAATCCGCTGGGTCAATTCCTTCCGCGAGGGCGACCGCGACGACACCACGCGACCGCCCGTCCTGCTTGCGCCGATGCGCGCCCTGATCGGCCGCCGCCAGTCGATGGCGCTTTCCACCGCATCCATGCGCTCGATTCTCGATTCCATAGCGACACGCCTTGATGAAAGCCGCGATATATCACGCTATCTGATCGGGCTTCTGGTGTTTCTGGGCCTGCTCGGCACCTTCTGGGGGCTTCTGGAAACCGTCGGCTCCATCGGGCGCACCATCCAGACCCTCGACCCCAATTCTGGCAGCACCGGCGACGTTCTCGATGCCCTGAAAGCCGGGTTGCAGGCCCCGCTTTCCGGCATGGGCACGGCATTTTCGTCGTCGCTGTTCGGTCTCTCGGGTTCGCTGATCCTCGGCTTCCTCGATCTTCAGGCGGGCCGCGCGCAAAACCGCTTCTATACGGAACTGGAAAACTGGCTTTCCTCCGTCACTGACCTTGGTTCGGACCTGTCCGGCGATCATCATGGCGGCACGGAAGAAATCCGCGTTCTGGCCGACCGGCTGCAAAACCTGCATGGCGGCGATGCATCCACCCAGCGCACCACTGCAGCTCTTGCCAATCTCGCCGAAGGCATACAGGGCCTCGTCAAGAACATGCGCAACGAACAGCAGATCATGCGTGACTGGGTGGAAAAACAGGCGGACGAGCAGAAGGCCATCCGCCATACGCTCGACCGCCTGACCAAGGCCATCGGCGAGCGGCAGCACAATCGCAGCGACAAGCCGGAGTAAGACGCCATGGCTCTTGCCCGCAACCGCCGCACACAAAGGCATGTCGATTACTGGCCGGGCTTCGTTGACGCGCTGACGACGCTGCTCCTGGCAATCATGTTCCTGCTGACCGTCTTCGTGCTGGCGCAATTTCTGCTCAGCCGGGAAGTGAACAACAAGGACAGCGTTCTTGCGCGCCTCAACAGCCAGATACAGGAACTGACGCAGCTCCTGTCGCTGGAGCGCAGCAATTCGCAGGACATGCAGGACACCATCGCCAATCTGCAAGCGTCGCTTTCCACCGCCGAAAGCGAGCGCTCGCGCCTGCAAAGCCTGTTGAACGAAGGTAGCGGAGCGGGTGCCGCCGCTGAAAAGCGCGCCGGTGAACTGTCCGAAAGTCTGGATGCCGAAAAGCAGGTCAGCGCTCGCGCGCTCAGCCAGGTGGAATTGCTCAACCAGCAGATTTCGGCGCTTCGCCGCCAGATCGCGGCGCTTGAAGATGCGCTCAATGCTTCTGAAAGCCGCGACCGCGAATCGAATGCCAAGATCGCCGATCTCGGTCGCCGCCTGAATGTTGCTCTGGCACAGCGTGTGCAGGAACTGAACCGCTACCGCTCGGACTTTTTCGGGCGTCTGCGTGAAATCCTGTCGGACAAGGAAAACATCCGCATCGTCGGCGACCGTTTCGTCTTCCAGTCGGAAGTGCTGTTCCCGACAGGTTCGGCGGATATCAATCCGGCCGGTCAGGACGAAATGAAGAAACTCGCCGATGCGGTCAACCAGCTCAATCAGGAAATACCCGACGACATCAACTGGGTGCTGCGCGTCGATGGCCACACGGATAACGTGCCGCTGGCAGGCACCGGACGCTTCCGCGACAACTGGGAACTTTCGTCAGCCCGCGCTACCGCAGTGGTCAAATTCCTGATTGCAAATGGCGTCCCGGCCAACCGGCTCGTTGCCGCGGGCTTCGGGGAATATCAGCCGCTCGACGCCTCCGACACGCCGGATGCCCGCGCCAAAAACCGGCGCATCGAGCTGAAACTGACCGAACGATAGGATGAGAACGGGAAGGCAAAGCCTTTCCCGTCATTTCATGGCAAAGGCTCCCGCGCCCGCATCGAATTGCAGCCTGGCGAGGCGGGCATAAATACCGCCCTTCTCGACAAGGCTTTGGTGCGTTCCCTCTTCAACGATGCGGCCATGGTCGAGCACGAGGATGCGGTCGGCCTTGAGCACGGTCGCAAGGCGATGCGCGACGACAAGCGTCGTACGGTCAGCCATCAGACCGTCGAGGGCCTTTTGCACCAGCATTTCGCTTTCGGCATCGAGCGCCGATGTAGCTTCATCGAGCAACAGGATGGGCGCGGCACGCAGGATTGCCCGCGCAATGGCGATACGTTGGCGCTGGCCGCCTGAAAGCGTCACGCCGCGTTCGCCCACTTCCGTATCATAGCCCTTGTCGAGCGCCATGATGAAATCATGCGCCAGGGCGGCCTTTGCCGCCGCGACGATTTCCTCGTCGCTCGCTCCCGGCCTGCCGAAGGCGATGTTTTCGCGCACGCTTGTTGCGAAGATCGCCACATCCTGCGGCACGGTTGCAATCCGCGCGCGAACGGCCTGCGGATCGGCATCCGGCAAGGCCACGCCATCGATCCGTATCCTGCCCGACTGCGGATCGTAATAGCGCATGACGAGCGAGAAGATCGTGCTTTTGCCTGCGCCGGACGGACCGACAATGGCAACCGTCTCACCCGGCTTCACCGTGAAGCTGACACCGTTCAGCGACGGCGCGTCAGGCCGCGTCGGATAGGAGAAGTGCACTGAATCGAACACGATCTCGCCGCGCGGCGGCACCGGCATGGCAACCGGCTTCAGAGGCGCGGCAATACCCGGCTGTTCGTCGAGAATCTCGACAAGCCGCTCCGTCGCGCCTGCGGCCTGCGCCAGTTCACCGCCCACTTCCGACAAAGCCCCGAAGGAACTGCCTGCGAACACGGCATAAAGCACGAACTGGCCAAGCGTGCCGGCGGACATCGTACCGGCCAGCACGTCACGCGAACCGAACCACAGCACGGCCACGATACTGGAAAAGATCAGGAAAATGGCGAAAGCCGTCAGAATGGCCCGCGCCTGAATGGAGGAGCGCGCCGCCTGGAAAGATTTTTCCACCGCGCTGCCAAACCGCCCCACCACCATCTTCTCGTTGGTGAACGCCTGCAAGGTGCGCATCGCGCCAATCTGTTCGCTGGCATAGGCATTGGCCCTCGCCAGCATGTCCTGCGTCATGCGCGAGCGCCGCCGCACGGAGCGTCCGAAGGCGATCAGGGGAACAACGATGACCGGGATCGCCGCGATAACCAGCGCGGAAAGTTTTGGGCTCGTGACAACCATCATCGCCAGCGCGCCGACGCCCAGAATCATGTTGCGCAGCGCCACGGATGCCGTAGCGCCAACCACGGACTTGATCTGCACCGTGTCGGAGGAGAGGCGCGACACGATTTCTCCCGACTGCGAGCGGTCGAAAAATTCCGGCGAAAGCGCCGTCACATGTGAAAAGACCGCATTGCGCAGGTCTGCCACCACCCGCTCGCCAAGTGAGATCACGAAGAAGTAACGCAGGCCTGAAGCCAGTGCCAGAATGAGCGCCAGCGCCACCAGCATGCCGAAGTAATTGTTGACGAAGATCGCATTCGAGCCGGTAAATCCATGGTCGATCATGCGCCGCAGCGCGACCGGCACGGCAAGGGTTGTCACCGCAGCCAGCACCAGCGAAAAGAGCGCACCGGCAACCAGTCCCTTGTAAGGCGCGAGGAAGGGCGCCATTCTCTTGAGCGGCTTCAGCGAGCGGCGTTTGCGATTTTCTTCTGCAGTCAATTCGTGATTCATATCAATTTCAGTATCCCGGTCGGCCATTCTTGTGTTTGCGCCCTTGTTATTGCCGTGCGCCTGATGTATAGGCTCGCCAACCCTTTTGGAAGCCGTTGCCGGTAGGTAATGGGTCTTCATATCTGCCATTGGGCGAAAGTGCCGCAGTTTCGATAGTCAAGGCTGCGCTTTTCACCCCAGACTTTCAGGATTGAGAAGATGAAAGCCAATATCCATCCCGACTACCACACCATCAAGGTCGTGATGACCGATGGCACCGAATACATGACCCGCTCGACCTGGGGCAAGGAAGGCGATACGATGAACCTCGATATCGACCCGACCACCCATCCGGCCTGGACGGGCGGCTCGCAGACCCTGCTCGACCGCGGCGGTCGCGTTACCAAGTTCAAGAACCGTTTCGGCAATCTCGGTATCTAATCCGGTTTGCATAGTTCAAAAAGCCCCGCTTCGGCGGGGTTTTTTATTGCCTGAAATTTGCCAGCCAGCATAAAAAAAACTCCCGGACAAGCCGGGAGTTTTGAAAATCCGTGAGCGTCAGAAATCAGGCGCTCAGCTTTTCCATGACTTCGTCGCTGACTTCGAAGTTGGTGTAGACGTTCTGCACGTCGTCATCGTCTTCAAGCACGTTGAGAAGCTTGAGAACCGAACGGGCCTTTTCCTCATCCAGCTCGGTATTGGTCTGCGGCTTCCAGATCGTCTTGATCGATTCGGCTTCGCCGAGCGAAGCTTCCAGAGCCTTCGACACGTCGCCGATATCCTCGAAGGCGCAGATGATGACATGTTCTTCTTCGCCGGACTGCACATCGTCGGCACCGGCTTCAATCGCCGCTTCCATGACCTTGTCGGCGTCGCCGACAGCGGCCTTGTAGATGATTTCGCCAACGCGGTCGAACATGAAGGACACCGAACCGGTTTCGCCCAGTGCGCCGCCCGACTTGGTGAAGGCTGCGCGCACGTTGGATGCCGTGCGGTTGCGATTGTCCGTCAGCGCTTCGACAATGACCGACACGCCGCCCGGACCGCGACCCTCGTAGCGCACTTCATCGTAATTCTCGCCGTCATTGCCGGCGGCCTTCTTGATGGCGCGTTCGATATTGTCCTTCGGCATGGACTGCGCCTTGGCGTTCTGGATCGCCAGACGCAGGCGCGGGTTCATCGCAGGATCAGGCAAACCCTGCTTGGCGGCGACGGTGATTTCGCGCCCGAGCTTGGAAAACATTTTCGACCGCACCGCATCCTGACGGCCCTTGCGGTGCATGATATTCTTAAACTGTGAATGGCCGGCCATGGCACCCCTGTTCTGTTTAAAATGCTGCGCACGGAAGCGTCACGCATGAAACAGAGATCAAGCAGAGAAGGGCCGCATGTCGGGCCACAGTGCTTTCCGTGCAGAATGGCCGCGTTATAAGGAATTCAGGCCCATTCGTCCAGCAAAAGCGCCGCTGCCCTCGAATCTCTGTCAATAAAGGCAATATCGCTCGACCCGCCCGACAAAGCAGATTATCTATAAATTCATGATTCAGCTTGCCCAGAACACTCCCGGCGAAACCATCGCAGCCCGCATCAGCCGTATCCTTGCCGACCGCATCATTGCGGGCGAGATCGAACCCGGCACAAAACTGCGACAGGATCACATTGCCGAAGAATTCGAGACCAGCCATGTGCCGGTCCGCGAAGCGTTCCGGCGGCTTGAGGCTCAAGGCCTCGCTGTGTCTGAACCGCGGCGCGGCGTTCGTGTCGCGTCCTTCGATATCAGCGAGATCAGGGAAGTGGCAGAAATGCGGGCCGCGCTGGAGGTTCTGGCGCTGCGCCATGCCGCACCGCACATCACGCAGGCAACGCTCGATGCTGCCGAACAGGCAACGCTGGAAGGCGACAAGTCTCGCGACGTTCGAAGCTGGGAAGATGCCAACCGCCGCTTCCACCGGCTCATCCTCGAACCGTGCAAAATGCCGCGCCTGCTCGCTGCCATCGATGATCTTCATGCCGCCAGCGCACGGTTTCTTTTCGCCACATGGCGTTCGGAATGGGAAGCCCGTACCGACCACGACCATCGCGCCATATTGCAGGCGCTGCGCCAGAACGATGTCGACAGCGCCGCCACGATCCTCGCCCGGCACGTGCAATGGATCGGGCACCGCCCGGTCAAGACAGCATCGGGCAAGACGCGCGATTCGTTTGCGATCGTCGGCTGACACCACCGCACCCTGCAATCCCCGCCTTAACCGACTTCGATTCCGCACGCAGATTTCAGGCGGCGGGATCGGCTTTTGCGTAGAACTTGCACCGCAACGCGGAGTGCTTTTTGTTCCGCCTCTTGCGTTTATCGTCAGGAGCTTTAAAAAGATATAGATCGAATCTCAATTTTATCTATAATTTGAGGAAACCATGACCACCATCACTCAGACGCGCCCATCCTTCAGCCCGCTTAATCTGGAAGCCCGCTCCCCTGCAATGCGCCTTGCGGCCGTTGCATTCGGCACGCTGGTTCTCGCTGTCTCATCGCAGATCGAAGTTCCGATGATCCCGGTTCCGATCACGCTGCAGACCCTGATCGTTCCGCTGATCGGCGCGCTCTATGGCTGGCGTCTTGGCATGGCCACGGTTCTGGCCTGGCTCGGTGAAGCCATGATGGGCCTGCCGGTTCTGGCTGGCGGCGCGGGCGGCATCGCCCATTTTGCAGGCCCGACCGCCGGCTATCTCGTATCCTTCCCGATCATCGCTGCCCTCACCGGCTATCTGGCAGAACGTGGCTGGAACGGTAATCGCGTCGGTCTCGCCTTTGTTTCGTTCCTTGCAGCCAATGTGATCTGCCTTGCCATTGGCGCGGCCTGGCTCGCCAGCATCATCGGCGCCGAAAAGGCCATCGCCTTCGGCGTGACGCCCTTCCTCGTCGGCGGCCTCATCAAGTCGGCCCTTGGCGCTGCGATCCTCAAGGCGGCAGCACCGAACCGGTGACCATACGTCTGCGTGGCCATCATCTTCTTTGCATGCTGACTTATGTCGGCAAGGGCTACAGCCCGGCTTTCGTGGAAAACTACGACGCGATTGCCGGGCGGCTGAGCCAGGGAGAAGATATTTTTCTGGTCGATGGCCCGGATGACATCTGTGCGCCCCTGCTCTGCGGGGGCGCCGAGGGCAATTGCCATTGCTACGAAACAAGTGTCCGGATACGCGACCGGCTTGCGATGGAGGCAGTGGGCGAACTTTTCGGCCAGACGCTTTCCACGCAAAACGCATTCGATCTTGACGCGGAGCGACTTGCCGCGTTGCGCCGTGCATTTGCAAAAGGCACATTGCGCAAAGCCTGCGAGGGTTGCGAATGGTCGGACCTCTGCACGCGAATTGCCACAACAGACCAGTTTCACGGCGTTAAAATAACAAGGCCACCCAACCCTGCGTGAGATGGGTGGCCTTTTTGCAGAACCTTACTGCTGGCTCTTGCGCTTTCGCCGCGCCAGCATGTTGAGCGCCTCGACCAGCGCCGAAAAGCCCATGGCCGCATAGATATAGCCCTTCGGCACATGGAAGCCGAAACCGTCGGCGATCAGCGTCATGCCAATCATCAGCAGGAAACCCAGCGCCAGCATGACGATGGTCGGGTTGGCCGCGATGAAGCGCGACAGCGGATCGGCTGCAAGCAGCATGACGGTGACGGCTGCGACCACGGCAATGACCATGATGGCGATCTCGTCGGTCATGCCGACGGCGGTGATGATCGAATCAACCGAGAAAACCAGATCGAGAATGAGAATCTGCACGATGGCGGCGCCCATGGTGAGCTGCGCCACCTTGCCGCCGATATTTTCCTTGCCATCATCGGGATCGACCGTGTGGTGAATTTCCTTGGTCGCCTTCCAGACAAGAAACAGGCCACCGGCAATCAGGATGATGTCGCGCCATGAGAAGCCGTGACCGAACGCCTCGAAAATCGGGTCCTTGAGCTGGACGATGATCGAGATGGTGAAAAGAAGCGCCAGACGCAGAATGAGCGCCGCACCGATACCGATGCGCCGCGCACGCGCCTGCTGCGAAGCGGGGAGCTTGTTGGTGAGGATCGAGATAAAGATCAGATTGTCGATACCGAGGACGACTTCCATCGTCACCAGCGTAACCAGCGCGGCCCAGCCGGCGGGGGTCGAAAGAAATCCCAGATACTCGGTAAGAAAATCCATCAGGCGGCGTCCCCTTGCAAAAAAACTCGTTGCAAGGAGATAGGAACGCGAAAAGCCCGTTCAACGGGCAGAAAGCCGCCGGACGACAATAGAGGGCCGCCAGCAGATAACATCATGCTTCAACTGAAAATAAGACGTTATCGCCAGAACGCCGGAACAGTTTCTTCCAGATGAGGACCGATGCGCAAGGGAGCAGCCTTTTCGGCCAGTCCTGTACGGTCCGAAATCTCTATGCCGACGCCGCAGACAGTCGCCGGACCATTGGCCGCCTCGAAACGTCCTTTCGGCACTTTCGACAGGAAACGGTTGAGCGGCTCTTCCTTGTCCATGCCGAGCGATGAATCATAATCGCCGCACATGCCCGCATCCGACATATAGGCGGTGCCATTGCGCAATATCTGGCAATCTGCCGTCGGCACATGCGTATGGGTGCCGACAACCGCGCTGGCGCGACCATCGACAAAATGACCGAAACACTGCTTTTCGCTCGTCGCTTCGGCATGGAAATCGAAAAAGACGGCATCGGCCTGCTCACCGAGCGGACAGGCTTCCAGAATTTTCTCGGCCGCGATGAACGGATCGTCGAGATCGGGATGCATGAACACGCGGCCCATCACATTCGACACCAGAACGCGCGCGCCGTTTTTGGCGATATAAAGTCCCTCGCCTTTTCCGGCTGTGCCTTTCGGGAAATTTGCCGGGCGCAGGAAGCGATCTTCGCGGCGGGAGAAATCCAGCGCCTCGCGCTGATCCCAGACGTGGTTACCGGTCGTCACCACATCGGCGCCGGCCCGAATGGTGTCGTGGAAAATCTCTTCGGTAATGCCGAATCCGCCCGCGGCGTTCTCGCCGTTGACGATGACGAAATCCAGCTTCAGATCGGAAATCAGCCCTGGCAGTTTTTCATATACTGCGGTGCGGCCCGACCGGCCCACCATATCACCAAGAAAAAGCAATCTCATGAAACCGCCTTATAAACCTGCGCCAAGCGAACGCAAGCCGCTTTCAGTCAAGATCTGGTTGAGCGCGATATCATGCGACTCATCGGGCACATGCTCGACTTCCTGACAGTCGAAGGCCATGCCGATCAGAAGCGGCTGCAAGCCGCGCTGCGTGAAACGCGCCAGCGCGCGGTCGTAATGCCCGGCGCCGTAGCCAAGCCGATGCCCGCGTCGGTCGAAGCCCGCAAGCGGCATCAGCATGATCGCCGGATCGACCACCGGCGCATCGTCTCCCGGCCCCATCGTGCCGAAGCCGGTCTGCACCAGCTCGGCATCCGGCAGATATTCACGAAAGGCAATCGTTTCCTTGTCCAGAACGACGGGGAGGCAGAGACGTGCGCCCCTGGCGCGAAAGGCCGACAAGAGCGGGCGCGGATCGATTTCAGACCGGATCGGCCAATAGCCCGCGATCAATGTACCCTTGGGAACATCGATTGCGGCTTCGCCGATTTTCGCGGCAGCCAGTGAGGCCTCGTAATGAAAGCGGGGATCAAGCGCATCGCGAATCGCCAGAACCCTGCGCCTGAGTTCCTGCTTTTGAATGGGATCGCGCTCCGCTGCCGTCATTCCAAGCCACTCCCTGCTGCCGTGTTTCGTCATGCAGTGGAACCGCAATATGACAATCCGTCAAGTGACTCCGGTTGCCCCTTGAGCGATCTTCTCGGAACGGTCGCGAATGACCTTCAAGACAACGCCATGGAAGTCGTTCAGGAACAGTTTGCCCCACAGGTCGCAATAGAAATCGATCGGCGTTGCGATCCGGTAATGGGTCGTCAGTGTAAGGCGCGTATGGCCGTTCGCCAGCGGTTCAAGACTATAGTTGCCCTGCGCAAGCTTCAGATAGGTGCTGTCGACCTTGATATGCGCTTCCACCTCGGGCGGGATGGAACCGGGACCGAAGCGGAAGTCCCATGCCAGCAACCGGTTTTCCTCCCAGCGCGTGACGATTTCCTGAAAGTTCACCCCGCGTGTCCACCGAAGCTGGCGCACAGCCCCGACGCCCTCCCCTTCCAGCCGCGCATCGACCGGCTGCGGCACGCCCAATATGCCGTGGCTGAATGTCCACGACAGTTCCTCCGGGCGCACATTGCGAATCTCGACCGTCTGCCGCCACACCACCTCCGGCGGGGCCGCGATTTCGACTATTGTCGTGACGAAGCTGTCATGCGGAGCGTAAGTGATCTGAAGTTCGGCGGGCAGCACAAGCAGCGGCAGCGCAATGACCAGAGTGGTCGAGCGGCGGGAGCGAAACTGGCGGATAATCCATAAGGTCACGGCCGACCCCAACGCCGAGAACACCATGAAGAACGGAGCAGCCATGGCCACGCAAATGCCGGCCTCATGGAAAAGGACCATGCTGGTGATGACGAGTCCAGCAATGATGGCCCACCCCATGCGGACATGCCGCCATAGGCTCTTTTGCGCACGCGGATCGGACAGGCAGGAAGCAAGGCTTGCAACCGCCATCGGCAGCAGCGCCATCCCGGCAATGACCGGCATCGCGTCCATGTAATGGCGCGACCAGATCATGAGATAAAGCAGAAGCCCGTAGACGAATGCGACGGGTATCGCGACGGCCAGTCTTTCCGATGTTACGGGCGATGCTGTTTCGGGAGATTTCATCAGGAAGCGCAAATTGTTGGAGTTTGCGCCTGTTTACGAACAAATTGTCCGTTAGATCAAGCTCATAGAGGAGCTGTGGCAAATCGAGAGTAGAAAGCGGCGACCACGACGACCGATGGTAGTGATTGATCCCGGGAACCTACAAAGTAGGTGGGCGCCATATGCGAAAGCCCGCAAGCCTTCACAGGGACAGCTCCCTTAGAGATCAATAAGGCCCCGGGGATGCTGTTACACCTGTCGGGAAGCGCAGTTCGCCAAGAGCCAATATAGTATCTGCCGGACGGGAACGCCAGTGGCTTGCGCTGGCTTGACAGGAAATCTTTTCAGAAAAATCCGGACGGCGATCAGGGCAGGATCATGGCCCTGACCCTAGCTGTTACGCGGCGCAATGCGCGACGCCACCTGCTCGATGCGCGATGCCACTTCCGTCAGCAAGCCGGTCAGGGCGGCATCATTGCTGTCGGCGCGCCCCAAAGCCTCGTCACGCGAACGGCGCAGCGTTTCCGCCTCGTTCTCCAGCCCCGTGATGCGCTTCTGCATCTCGGCCAGCTCATCCATCACCATGATGCCCGCCATGACGGTCAGGCGCAGATCGCCGATTTCCCCGAAGGACGATTTCAGATGGGTCACATACTGGTCGAAGCGGTCGGCAAGCCCGGACAGATGCTCCTCCTGCCCCTCGTCGCAGGCCATGCGGTAAGCTTTGCCATCGATGGTAACGGTAACGGTCGCCATGGTAGCCTCCTATCGGTCCAGAACAGCGCGGATTGTCTCCATGGCGGTCACGAGACGGCGCGAAACCTCCCGGTTGGCGGCTTCAAGCCGCTCGGCGCGCGCTTCGGACTGATCGAGTTCCTGGGCAAGACGGCTGCGATCCGCATTCATGCGCTGCACCTCTTCCTCGGCTTCGGCGAAATCGCCTTCCTTGTCCAGCCGCAGATCGACCGCTTGTTCAAGCGCGTTGAGTGCCTTTTCGAGCCGTTCCAAGACTTGCCTGAGGGTCGTATCGGGTGCCATCCATGTCCTTTCCAATGCCAATCGCAAGCCCTATTCAGGGACATCGAATCGCGCCTGCGGGACGGGCATCTTTGAAAAGATTGTAATAATCGACTGCCCGATAAGCAACAAATGAGGGGCATATACGAGCGTTCATACACCGTTATCGGTGCAAAAACGGCTTTTCGGTGGTTGCAATTAAGCTGTCGGCGCTACTCAATCGATTAGTCGCGGACAGTTTATTGCCCAAAACTCATCGGTTTATTGACTCCTTATGTGCAGGTGCTATGTGTCCCGGTGCCTTCTGGAGCGTGATCCTAAAACGCATGAAACCGTTCTCGATACGGATCGTGCTCAGGCAAAAGGCATCGCCGCAACCCCGTTAACCCCTCCCAAGGAAAGACGGCTGAGACCATGACCAATTCCGACAAACAAAACCAGATGGCAAACGCAATCCGCTTCCTCTCCATGGACGCGGTCGAGAAAGCCAATTCGGGCCATCCCGGCCTGCCGATGGGCGCAGCCGATATAGCGACGACGCTTTACACCCGTTTCCTCTCGCACGACCCGCAGAACCCGCATTGGCCGGATCGCGACCGTTTCGTGCTGTCCGCAGGCCACGGCTCGATGCTGCTTTATTCGCTGCTCTATCTTTCGGGCTACGAAGACATCACCATCGACGAGATCAAGAATTTCCGCCAGCTCGGCTCGCGCACGGCAGGACATCCCGAATATGGCCACGCCGCCGGTATCGAAACGACGACCGGCCCGCTCGGCCAGGGCATCGCCAATGCCGTCGGCATGGCGCTTTCGGAGCGCATCCTCAACGCGCAGTTCGGCGACAGCCTCGTCAACCACTATACCTATGTGATCGCCGGTGACGGCTGCCTCATGGAAGGCATCAGCCAGGAAGCAATCGCGCTTGCCGGTCACCTGAAGCTGAACAAGCTGATCGTGTTCTGGGATGACAACAACATCTCGATCGACGGCCCGGTCACGCTTTCCGACAATACCGACCAGCCTGCCCGTTTCGCCGCTTCCGGCTGGAACACCATGGCTGTCGATGGCCATGACCAGGACGCCATTGCCAAGGCCATCGAGCTGGCCAAGGTTTCCGACAAGCCGACGCTCATCGCCTGCAAGACGACCATCGGCTTCGGCGCACCGAACAAGGCTGGCACCAACAAGGTGCACGGCTCGCCGCTTGGTGCTGAAGAAATCGCCGCCACCCGCAAGGCTCTGGGCTGGAGCGCTGAACCTTTCGTCGTTCCGGCTGAAGTGCTGGACGCATGGCGTGTGGCTGGCCTCAATGCAGCCAAGAAGCGCCAGGAATGGGAAAAGCGCCTTGCTGCCGCCGACGCTGAGACCCGCGCTGAATTCGAGCGCCGCATGCGTGGCGACCTGCCTGCAAACTTCGATGCAACCATCATCGAATACAAGAAGAAGCTTTCCGCCGACAAGCCGAAGGTCGCGACCCGCAAGTCTTCGGAAATGGCGCTGGAAGTCATCAATGGCGTTGTGCCGGAAACCATCGGCGGCTCTGCCGACCTCACCGGCTCCAACAACACCAAGACGAGCCAGACCAAGGCTGTGACGCCGGAAGATTACGGCCAGCGTTACGTGCATTACGGCATCCGCGAACACGGCATGGCTGCCGCCATGAACGGCATGACGCTGCACGGCGGCCTCATCCCTTACGGCGGCACCTTCCTGACCTTCTCGGATTATGCACGTCCGGCCATGCGTCTTTCCTCGCTGATGGGCATCCGCACCATCTATGTCATGACGCATGACTCCATCGGTCTTGGCGAAGACGGTCCGACCCACCAGCCGGTCGAGCATCTGGCTGCGCTGCGCGCCATTCCGAACCACAATGTGTTCCGTCCCGCCGACGCGGTCGAAACCGCCGAATGCTGGCAGATCGCCCTGCAATCGAAGAAGACCCCGTCGACGCTGGCGCTCACCCGCCAGAACCTGCCGACGGTCCGCACCGAGCATCGCGACGAAAACCTGTCGGCTTACGGCGCCTATGAGCTTGCTGGCGCAAGCAAGGACGCCAAGGTCACGATCTTCGCAACCGGCTCCGAAGTGGAAATCGCACTCAAGGCCCGCGACCTTCTGGAAGGCAAGGGCATCGCGACCCGCGTCGTTTCCGTCCCCTGCTTCGAGCTTTTCGAACAGCAGAGCGACGCCTACAAGACGGCGACCATCGGCGATGCGCCCGTGAAAGTGGCCATCGAAGCGGCAATCTCGCTCGGTTGGGAACGCTTCATCGGCGAAAACGGCATCTTCATCGGCATGAAGGGCTTCGGCGCTTCGGGTGAGATCAACGATCTCTACAAGCATTTCGGCATCACGGCAGAACATGCCGCCGAAGCTGCGGAGAAGAAGCTCAACGCCGCATGATTTAGAAAAACGCCGGCGCCCCAAAAACGCCGGCGTTTGAGTTTTTGAACGTATCAGTTCGAATGAGACGCATCGCAAGATGCAGAACCCCATCGGGAGATTAAGAGAAAATGGCAGTTCGCGTCGCAATCAACGGCTTTGGCCGCATCGGTCGTAACATCCTCCGCGCCATCGTCGAGTCGGGCCGCACCGATATTCAGGTCGTCGCCATCAACGATCTCGGCCCTGTCGAAACCAACGCGCATCTCCTGCGCTATGACAGCGTTCATGGCCGTTTCCCCAAGGAAGTGAAGGTTGCAGGCGATACCATCGACGTCGGCTATGGCCCGATCAAGGTTCACGCCGTCCGCAACCCGGCTGAGCTGCCGTGGAAGGAAGAAGGCGTCGATATCGCTCTGGAATGCACCGGCATCTTCACCTCGCGCGACAAGGCCGCCATGCATCTGGAAGCAGGCGCCAAGCGCGTTATCGTTTCGGCTCCTGCCGATGGTGCCGACCTGACCGTCGTCTATGGCGTCAACCACGACAAGCTGACCAAGGATCATCTGGTCATTTCCAACGCTTCGTGCACCACAAACTGCCTTGCGCCGGTGGCTCAGGTCCTCAACGATGCCATCGGCATCGAAAAGGGCTTCATGACCACGATCCATTCCTATACGGGCGACCAGCCGACGCTGGACACCATGCACAAGGATCTCTACCGCGCCCGCGCCGCAGCTCTTTCCATGATCCCGACCTCGACGGGCGCAGCCAAGGCTGTCGGCCTCGTTCTGCCGGAGCTCAAGGGCAAGCTCGACGGCGTCGCCATCCGCGTGCCGACCCCGAACGTCTCGGTCGTGGACCTGACCTTCATCGCCAAGCGCGAAACGACTGTCGATGAAGTCAACAATGCGATCCGTGCCGCCGCCAATGGCCGCCTGAAGGGCATCCTCGGCTACACGGACGAGCCGCTCGTCTCGCACGACTTCAATCATGACTCCCATTCCTCGGTCTTCCACACGGATCAGACCAAGGTCATGGAAGGCACCATGGTGCGCATCCTGTCGTGGTACGACAATGAGTGGGGCTTCTCCAGCCGCATGGGCGATACTGCTGTCGCCTTCGGCAAGCTGATCTAAGCTCCGATCATGTTTCGCGCCCTTCTCCCCACCGTTGCGCGCTGGCGTCCGCTGGAAGGAGAAGGGCTCGAACATCTCAATCTCGGCCTCACGGGCCGCACGATCCGTGCTGAAAGCGTGGTGATTGGCGATCGCGGCGGCGCCCGTTATGGCGTGCGCTACAGCATCGACTGCAACAGCGCCTGGCATGTCCTCCATTTCCTGATCGAAACCACGTCCGGCCACCGGCTGGAGCTTGTTTCCGACGGCGAGGGCCGCTGGAACACGATGGCGGGCGATGCACTGCCCGAATTCGACGGCTGCATCGATATCGATCTGGCGGGAACCCCCTTCACCAACACGCTGCCCATCCGCCGCCTTGGCCTGACACCGGAAAGCGGCACCGTTCAGCTCGACATGCTTTACGTGCCGTTTGACAGTTTCCGCCCGCTGCGCGACCAGCAGCGCTATACCTGTATCGAGGAAGGACGGCGCTATCGTTACGAGGCAGCTGACCGCACCTTCACCGCCGAATTGCCCGTCGATGAGGACGGGCTTGTCACCGACTATCCAACCCTTTTCCGGCGCCTGCCTGTCTGAGCGATCCCCGCTCCACCGGCACCCGAAAGACAGTTATGGGAGAAAGACCATGAGTTTCCGCACTCTCGACGATGCCGACGTCAAGTCCAAGCGCGTACTGGTCCGCGTTGATCTCAACGTGCCGATGGCGAATGGCGAAGTCACCGACCTGACCCGTATCGAGCGCATCGTGCCGACTATTGCCGAACTTTCCCGGAAAGGCGCAAAGGTCATCCTGCTCGCCCATTTCGGTCGTCCCAAGGGCGTTGCTTCGGATGAAAACTCGCTGAAGCATGTCGTGAAGCCGCTCTCCAAGGTTCTGGGTCACGGCGTTCATTTTGCTGAGGACTGCATTGGCGACAAGGCCAAGGCCGCTGTCGATGCGCTCAAGGACGGCGACGTTCTGCTTCTGGAAAACACCCGTTTCCACAAGGGTGAGGAAAAGAACGATCCGGAATTCGTTGCAGCTCTCGCGGCCAATGGCGATCTTTATGTGAATGACGCCTTTTCCGCCGCCCACCGCGCCCATGCCTCGACCGAAGGTCTGGCGCATGTCCTGCCTGCTTTCGCAGGCCGCGCCATGCAGGCCGAACTTGAAGCGCTGGAAAAGGGTCTCGGCAATCCGGCCCGCCCGGTTGTCGCCATTGTCGGCGGCGCGAAGGTCTCGACCAAGCTCGACCTCTTGTCCAACCTGATCGAAAAGGTCGATGCGCTCGTCATCGGCGGCGGCATGGCCAACACTTTCCTTGCAGCCAAGGGATACGATGTCGGCAAGTCGCTCTGCGAACACGAACTCGCTTCGACCGCCCGCGAAATCATGGCCAAGGCCGAAACCACCAAATGCGCGATCATTCTGCCGGTGGATGCCGTCGTGGGCTGGCACTTTGCAGCCGACACGCCGAACCAGACCTATGGCGTCGATGCAGTGCCGAGCGACGGCATGATTCTCGATGCGGGCGCGCTTTCGACCGACCTGATCGCCTCGGCTATCGATGACGCCGCCACCCTTGTCTGGAACGGCCCGCTCGGTGCTTTCGAACTGCGCCCGTTCGACACCGCCACGGTCAAGACCGCCAAGCACGTCGCAGCGCGCACCAAGGCAGGCAAGCTGGTTTCGGTCGGCGGCGGCGGCGATACGGTCGCAGCGCTCAACCATGCAGGCGTTGCCGACGACTTCACCTACATTTCGACCGCAGGCGGCGCCTTCCTCGAATGGATGGAAGGCAAGCCGCTTCCCGGCGTCGATGTGCTGAAGAAATAATGCGATAAATCATCTTCTCATGAGCCCGGTTGACGCCGGGCTTATTTTTTGGGCGTCAGTTTCAATAACCGGCCCGGATTGTCATCCTCGATCAGCCAGATGGCACCGTCCGGCCCGACGGCCACGTCACGGATACGGTTTTCCATTTCAAAGCGCTGGGCTTCATCCGCCTTGCCGTCCTTGTCGATTGCCACCCGCACCAGCGCCATGGAGGCAAGCCCTCCGATCAGCGCCGAACCGCGCCATTCGGGAAACATGTCTCCCTCGTAAAAGGCAAGCCCGGCCGGGGCGATCACCGGCGTCCAATAGACCAGCGGCGGCTCGAATTCCGGGCGTGTGCTATGGCGCGGGATCGGCCTGCCGCTATAATTGTCGCCATTGGAAACAACCGGCCAGCCGTAATTGAGACCGGGCTTGATGAGATTGAACTCGTCACCGCCCCGCGGCCCCATCTCATGCTCCCAGAGTTTTCCGTCGGGACCGAAGGCCAGCCCGTAGGGGTTTCGGTGGCCGGTGGTCCATGTCAGCGCCCGCACCCCTTCCGCATCGGCGTGAGGATTATCCTTCGGAACGGACCCATCGAGGTTCATGCGGAGAATTTTCCCCATAGGTGCCGCATCGTCCTGCCCGGTCGCAGGCAACATGCGATCACCGACGGAGAAGAACAGATGCTTGCCGTCCGGCGCAAAGGCGATAATGCCGCCAGGCTGTCCGCCGCGAGCCTCAGCATCCTGTTTCCAGATCGTGGTCCTGTTCTTCAGCGCGGCCTTGCCGTCGCCTTCCTCCAACACGGCACGTGCCAGAACGACGCTGCTGCCATTCTTCGCCGGTTCGTTATAGGAAAAATAGACCGCCCTGCTCTTTTCGAAGTCGGGCGCGGGCGCAATATCGAGCAGACCGTTCTGGCCGCTAAAGGCGACTTCCGGCACACCATCGACGGCAGTTTTGTCACCCGTTTGCGTGACGACGAAAATCTTGCCGCCCTTCTCCGTCAGTAAAAGCCTGTCATCAGGCAGGAATGCAATCGCCCACGGCGTATCGAATTCGGCAACCGGCGTTACCACAAACGGAGCATTTGCTGCGGCCTGCCTGCCGCCAGCGTTGATGCTCTCTGCCGAAGCGTTCAGCACCGGCAGGGCAACCATCGATGCGGCCAGTACAAAAGGCAGGCTAAAAAGGACGCGTCGCATATTTTCTCCTCAAATCCGGACAAGAGAAACGGGCGGGGTTTCCTCACTGGTTTCTTACATGGGGTTTGGCCCCCGGACATAAAACCTGTTTCGGCAAAAACCTGCGACAGGAAGTATGGATACCTAAACCGTTTGAAAAATATTTCAATCGTTTCAAAGGCTTGCGCTTGCCACAGTTTTGACCAACACTCCCTCATCGCCTTGATAGAAGGAGCGTTGCATTATGACTGAACGTCTTGAAGATATTGCGATTGCACTGGTGACGGCGGGAAAAGGCATTCTCGCCGCCGATGAAAGCTCAGGCACCATCAAGAAGCGGTTTGACGCGATCCATCTGGAGTCCACCGAAGACTCGCGCCGCGACTATCGCGAGATGCTGTTCCGCGCCGACGATGCGATGAAGAACTATATTTCCGGCGTCATTCTCTATGATGAGACCATAAGGCAGAAAGCACGCGACGGCACGCCGCTTGTCGAGATCATCCGCAATGCTGGCGCTGTTGCGGGCATCAAGGTGGACGCGGGCGCAAAGCCGCTTGCAGGTTTCGCGGGCGAAACCATCACCGAAGGTCTGGATGGCCTGCGGGAACGGCTTTCCGAATATTACGGTCTTGGCGCCCGTTTCGCCAAATGGCGCGCAGTGATTTCCATTTCCGATGGCCTGCCCACATGGGGCGCGGTGAAACAGAATGCGCAGGCTCTCGCCCGCTATGCAGCGCTTTGTCAGGAGGCGAACATCGTCCCCATCGTCGAGCCGGAAGTGCTGATGGATGGCAAGCCGGGCGATCACACCATCGACCGCTGCTATGATGTGACGCAATGGGTCCTCAAGACGGTATTCAGCGAGCTCTACGATGCCCGCGTCAGGCTGGAAGGCATGATCCTCAAGCCGAACATGGTTATCGACGGCAAGAACGCCCGCAAGGCTTCCGTCGAGGAAGTGGCGGAAAAGACTGTCCGCTGTTTCCGCAATACGGTTCCGGCGGCGGTTCCGGGCATCGCCTTCCTCTCTGGAGGACAGACCGGCGAGGAAGCGACAGCCCATCTTTCCGCGATGAATGCGGGCTTCGACATGCCGTGGAAAATGACTTTTTCCTATGGCCGCGCATTGCAGGCGGCGGCGCTTGAGGCATGGGGCGGTAAGGAAGAAAATATCGCAGCCGGGCAGCGGGCTTTCGCGCATCGCGCAAGGATGAACGGCCTTGCCGCAACCGGCGGCTGGAAGAAGGATATGGAAAAGGCGGCCTGACCCGCCTTTTCATCCTTCGTGGAAATGGAAGCCTACTGCCAGCGCCATGGCCAGAATGGAAATCACGCCGATTTTCCAGAAATCGCTGCGTCGCTTCAGTCCCGGCAAGCCGAACGGTTTGATGATGTGCAGCCCCATCAGGAGAACCAGCAATACGGGCAGGATTTTGGTCACGACGCACCTCTCTGTCTTCTTGTGGCGCAGTCAGGCCCCTGCCGCAAGGCTTGGAAACGCCAAACCGTTCCGCCTCCTTCTTAAGTTTCATGGACGAGCTGCAACCCGGCGGCGTAAACTGCGTTTCTGGAGGAGACGAACGCGCATGGAGGAGATGGGCCGGAGGAGGCCGATCTTGCGTTTTTGTCACCGGATAATCACCACGCGACGACCGCCCTCTGTCGGGGCGGGGTTTGGCGCGTGCTTCTGGGAGGAACAGCATGACTTCGAAATATGCCGAAACCTATGCCGCATGGCAGAACGATCCTGAAGGCTTCTGGGCGGATGCCGCGGCGGCAATTGACTGGTTCAAGCCGTGGGACCGGGTTTTTGCAGGCGACGAAGGCGTCTATGGCCGTTGGTATGTCGGAGCCGAATGCAATACCTGCTACAATGCGCTTGACCGCCATGTCGCCAATGGGCGCGGCGACCAGGTCGCGCTGATCTACGAAAGTCCTGTCACCGGAAAGGTGCGCAAGTTTACCTATCGCGAACTGCTGGAAGAAGTAGAGGCGCTTTCCGCCGTCATGCTCGACAATGGCGTGAAGAAGGGCGACCGCGTCCTCATCTATATGCCGATGGTGCCGGAAGCAGCCGTCGCCATGCTGGCATCGGCGCGCATTGGGGCCATTCATTCCGTCGTGTTCGGCGGCTTTGCCGCCAATGAGCTTGCAACCCGCATCGACGATGCAAAGCCCGTCATGATTATTGCAGGCTCCTGCGGCATCGAGCCGACACGCGTCGTTCCCTATCAGGCCATGCTCGACAAGGCGATTTCGCTTGCGCGCCACAAGGTCAATCATTGCATAATCCTGCAGCGCGAACAGCACCGGCACGAACCTGTGGCTGGCCGTGACATCGACTATCGCGAAGCTGTCGACGCCGCGCGTGGCCGTGCTGTGCCTTGCGTGCCAGTGGCCGCGACCGACCCGCTCTATGTGCTTTACACCTCCGGCACGACCGGCGAGCCGAAAGGCGTCGTGCGCGACAATGGCGGGCATATGGTGGCGCTGCTGTGGTCGATGAAAAATGTCTTCGGCGTCGAACCGGGCCAAGTCTGGTGGGCGGCATCCGATGTGGGCTGGGTCGTCGGCCATTCCTATATTGTCTATGCGCCCCTGCTTCTTGGCGCGACCAGCGTCCTGTTTGAAGGCAAGCCCATCGGCACCCCGGATGCTGGCGAATATTGGCGCATTATTGAAGAACACGGTGTTGAGGTGATGTTCACCGCGCCGACCGCGCTGCGCGCCATCAAGAAGGAGGATGCGGACGGCCATTTCGTCCGCCGCCATGATCTCTCCGGATTCCGCGCCCTTTATCTTGCGGGCGAGCGCGCCGATCCCGATACGATCCACTGGGCTGAGGACCTGCTTGGCTGTCCCGTGATCGACCATTGGTGGCAGACAGAAAGCGGCTGGCCCATGGTCGCAAATCCGCTCGGCCTCGGTCTTCTGGAAACCAGATATGGTTCTCCCGCCGTCTGTCTTCCGGGTTACGACATTCGCGTGCTGGACGATGAAGGCCATGAACTCGAACGTGGCCAGCTCGGCAATATTCTCATCAAGCTGCCGCTGCCGCCGGGTTGCCTGCCGACGCTCTGGAATGCGGACGAGCGCTTCCGCAAGGCCTATCTGAACGAGTTTCCGGGCTACTATAAAACCGCCGATGCGGGCTATATGGATGAGGACGGTTATCTCTACATCATGAGCCGCACCGATGACATCATCAACGTCGCTGGCCACCGCCTGTCGACGGGCGCGATGGAAGAAGTGCTTTCCAGCCATCCCGACGTCGCCGAATGCGCGGTGCTGGGTATTTCCGATCCCCTGAAGGGACAGGTTCCCTGCGGTTTTCTGGTGCTGAAATCCAACATCGAACGCGATCCGCGGGAGGTGGAGAAGGAATGCGTCAGCATGGTGCGTGACGTTATCGGCCCGGTTGCAGCCTTCCGGCTGGCGCTGACCGTGAAGCGCCTGCCCAAAACCCGCTCCGGCAAGATATTGCGCTCCACCATCCAGA
The DNA here is from genome assembly GCF_055816895.1 of Ochrobactrum sp. PL_is501. Classification (NCBI taxonomy): domain Bacteria; kingdom Pseudomonadati; phylum Pseudomonadota; class Alphaproteobacteria; order Hyphomicrobiales; family Brucellaceae; genus Ochrobactrum; species Ochrobactrum sp. PL_is501. The sequence goes on from NZ_JBVPGR010000029.1 coordinate 93,937, forward strand.
AGATCGCCGATGGGGAAGAATGGAAGATGCCCGCGACCATTGATGACCCGGCAATTCTGGACGAAATCAGCACCGTTCTGCGCGAGCGGCACACCGGCCTTGCCTTCGCCTGATCGGGGCTCCTCGGCTATTGACCGGCGGTTGCCGCCGGTCCACTCTCCACGCAAACTGGAGATCGATCATGCAATTAGAAGGCAAGGTGGCAATTGTCACCGGCGCTGCCCGCGGTATTGGCTACGCCATAGCAAAGCGCTTCCTGATGGACGGTGCGAGTGTCGTCCTGTCCGACATCGACAATGCCGCAGCCGCGCGCGCTGCCAGGGATCTGGAACAGTTCGGTCCGGTGCGCCACATGGCGGCGGATGTGGGCGACAAGCTCGACGTCCACAATCTTCTGACTTTTACCGTCACCAATGTTGGAGAGATCGACATTCTGGTGAACAATGCCGGTATCGTGCATCAGGCGGATTTCCTCGATCTCAAGGAAGAAGATTTCGACCGCGTGATGCGGGTCAATCTCAAAGGCGCATTTCTCTGCGGGCAAGCCGTGGCCAGGCGCATGGTGGAACGGGTCGAATCGGGCGGCGAACCCGGCACGATCATCAACATGTCATCGATCAACGCCATCTATGGCCTGCCGGAACAGCTCGCCTACTCCGTTTCCAAGGGCGGATTGAACCAACTGACACGCACTATGGCAGTAGCGCTCGCGCGCTGGGGGATTCGCGTCAACGCTATCGGCCCCGGCTCCATTGAGACGGACATGCTTTCCGCCGTGAATACCGATGCGGAATCCCGCAACAGGATATTGTCCAGAACTCCGCTCGGGCGCATCGGCCAAGCTTCTGAAATTGCTTCGATAGCGTCATTTCTGGCGTCGGAGGATGCAAGCTATGTGACGGGCCAGACCATCTATGCAGATGGCGGGCGCCTGCCTCTCAGCTATATGGCTGAGCCGCGCTACAAGGCATGATGTTGCGATCCCGCCTTAACAGGATGATAATAAAACACGCATTCGCTCCTGACAGATAGCTGTCAGGAGGGGTGTGCGATACTGCGTACCCAAGGATGAGGGAGTTTTCACCATGGCACTCGCAATCGCACCATTGATCGCAATTTTGAAGGAATACAGGCGCAGGCAGGACGAACGCCGCCGGTTTATCCGCACCCAGCGCGTCATCGACGGTCTGCCAAAAGACCTGCGCAAGGATCTGGGCTGGCCGGATCGTTATCTGGAACAGCGTAGCACCAATTATTGCAGCGGAGAGTAAGACCGGAATGCGCCGCGCGGACCGCCTTTTCCAGATTGTTCAGCACCTGCGCGGTGGCAGGCTTGTCACCGCGCGCCAATTGGCCGAACGGCTGGAAGTCTCCGAACGCACCATCTATCGCGACATTTCCGATCTGCAATCGACCGGCGTCCCCATCGATGGCGAAGCCGGCGTCGGTTATATTCTGCGGCAGGGCTTTGAACTCCCGCCGCTGATGTTCACGCGCGACGAAATCGTGGCTCTTGTCGCCGGGGCGCGCCTCATCCGCGCATGGGGCGGCGTTTCCATGGCGCGCGGCGCGGAAGAGGCTCTCGTCAAGATCGAAGCCGTTCTGCCCAAGGAAGAGCGTGCCCGCATCACCAGCACGCAGATTCACGCGCCGACGGCGCGTATCAGCATGGACGAACGCCGCATCATCGACGCGGTGGAACGCGCGGTCGATCAGGGCAATGTACTCAATATCCGCTATCGCGATCTGGAATCGCGTGAAAGCGAGCGCGATATTCGCCCGCTCGGCCTTTGGTTCTGGGGCAAGGTCTGGACGGTTATCGGCTGGTGCGAATTGCGCAACGCCTTCCGCACATTCCGCACCGACCGCATCGTGGAAGCGAGCGACGCTGGTCGTCTCTTCCGGGCGGAACGCGGCAAGACGCTGGCGGATTTCTACCGCCTCATGGAACTGAGCGAATATAACGCCTTCAAGGACTGAGTACCTCCCAAGGCAAAAGAAAAAGCCCGGCTGATAAAACCGGGCTTTTTTGGCATTTCTGTAAAGCGATTTCTCGTCCAGACTATTCTTCTTCGTCTTCGTCCGGGGTCGAACTCTTGAGCGAAGAGAGCTTGGCGAAAACCTTGTCCGCGTCGAGTTCGTCTTCCGCGGGCTGCTCATCACGATAGTCGAAATTCTCGGTCGCGGAAGCTGGAAGCAAGGTGCTGTCCGCTTCCGGCGTGGCCGGACGATTGCGCGACGCGCGTTCGACTTCGATGTCGAGATCGATCTGCGAGCAAAGACCAAGCGTCACCGGGTCCATCGCCGTCAGATTGGCGGAGTTCCAGTGCGTGCGATTGCGAATCTGCTCGATGGTCGACTTGGTCGTGCCGATCAGGCGGGAAATCTGCGCATCCTTCAGCTCAGGATGATTGCGCACCAGCCAGAGAATCGCATTCGGGCGGTCCTGACGCTTGGAAAGCGGCGTGTAACGCGGGCCCTTGCGCTTGGCTTCAGGAACGCGAACCTTCGGTTCGGAAAGCTTCAGGCGATAATATGGGTCCTTTTCGCCCTTCGCGATTTCTTCACGCGAAATCTGGCCAGTGATGACCGGGTCGAGACCCTTGATGCCCTGCGAAGCTTCACCGTCGGCAATAGCCTTCACTTCCAGCGGGTGCAGCTTGCAGAAAGCGGCAATCTGGTCAAACGACAGAGCCGTATTATCGACAAGCCAAACGGCCGTTGCCTTCGGCATAAGAAGCTGGGTGGCCATTAGATATAATCCTTCTGTTCGTCCGCTCCGGTGGCGCGGGACGTGGGCAAAACCACAATTTCCGGGAAATCACGGCCTATATATCGTTTTTTTATCGCCAGAGCAAGAATGGCTCTCAGGCTTAAGCAATATCGAGTACGATCTTGCCGATATGCCTTCCCTCCTCCATGCGCTCATGCGCACGCCAGGCGTCTTTCAGCGAAAAGATCATATCCATCACCGGCGCAACACGGCGCTGCGCCAGAAGCGGCCAGACCTTCGCCTCCAGTTCGCGCGCGATGCCAGCCTTGAAATCGACGGGCCGCGGACGCAGCGTGGAGCCGGTATGGGTCAGACGCTTGGTCATCAACAGCGCGAAATTGGCCGTGGCTTTCGCACCATTGAGAAAAGCGATCTGAACGATGCGACCATCTTCAGCTGCAGCCTTGTAATTACGGTCCACGTAATCGCCGCCGACCATGTCGAGAATCACATTGGCACCCCTGCCGTTGGTCACTTCCTTTACGACCTCGACAAAATCCTCGTCGCGATAGTTGACGGCGCGATCTGCCCCGAGCTTCAGGCAGGCGTCGCATTTTTCCTTCGAGCCGGCGGTTGCAATCACGGTCGCGCCAAACGCCTTGGCCAGTTGGATGGCCGTCGTGCCGATCCCGGATGAGCCGCCATGAACCAGAAACGCCTCACCCTTCTTCAATCCTCCGCGTTCGAACACATTGTGCCAGACGGTGAAGAATGTTTCCGGGATCGCAGCCGCTTCGATATAGCCATAGCCGGAAGGCAGGGGCAGCGCATTGGTTTCATGCACGGCGGCATATTCGGCATAGCCGCCGCCGGCCAGCAATGCGACCACCTGATCGCCGGTCTTGAAACGCTTCACCCCGCGGCCGACGGCAACGATATCACCGGCAATCTCCAACCCCGGAATATCGGAGGCGCCGGGCGGCGGCGCATATTGTCCCAGCCGCTGCAAAACATCTGGCCGGTTGACCCCAGCCGCGCGCGCACGCACCAGAACTTCACCCTCCCCCGGTTCCGGCACCGAGCGCTGAACCGGGCGAAGCATATGCGGTCCGCCCGGTGCAGAAATTTCGATAGCGGTCATTTGGGAAGGCAGGTCGGCCATCATCTTCAAAACTCCATTCAGATTTCTAGCCCTGCGCGTCGTCGCAGAAATGCCGCATGACGGATGCAAGACGCCACGTTAGGGAAATCGTCATCGATTTTCCCAAATATATATGCGACGATTCAAGGTGTTAAATCTTTTCTGAGCCATCATTGACCACGGAGGACGGCTATGAGCGGTTTTGATGAGGATGTGGTGAAGCCCCGCAACAGCGTGACGCTAAGCGAAGAGGAGCTATCGTTGCTTTCGGTCACGGAGATCGATCAGCGCATTGCCCTGCTGCAATCCGAAATAGAGCAATTGAAGACAGAACGCCTCAAGAAGGGCGATAGCCGCGCCGCGGCAGAAGCATTGTTTCGATAGGAATGAAGTCGTCGACGGGAATGGTTGCCGAGACAAACAGCCGGAACCATTTCCGGACGACGGGCTTTAGGAACAACAGTCATTGATCGCAAAGATCACGCATCGGTCTCAACACTGACAATCCGGCTTCAGATTTCGGGAATAGAATTTTGCGCATTTACATTCAGGTTCTGGCCCTTCTCTGCGGCACAGCTTTCCTCCTCATGGCTTCGGGACTCCACGGCCTTCTGCTGCCGCTGCGCGGCGGCGCGGAAGGTTTTTCAGTAACCTCGCTTGGCATGCTCGGCACAACCTGGGCCGGAGGTTTCGTGGCTGGCTGTCTGTTTGCGCCGCGCCTTGTGCGCCGCGTCGGCCATGTGCGGGCATTCGGCTGTTTTGCCGCGTCGGCAGCGATCATCGCCCTTCTGTCCGGCATCTTCGTGGACGCCACCATCTGGGTGATCCTGCGCGCGTTCACCGGCTTTTCCATGGCCGGCGCCTTCATGGTCATCGAAAGCTGGCTGAATGAGCGCGCAACCAACGAATCGCGCGGCAAGATTTTCGGCATGTACATGATGGTCAACTATGGGGCTACCATGACCGGCCAGATGCTGGTGGCGGCAGGCGATGTGCGCTCCGACCACCTGTTCATGATAAGCGGCGTCTTCTTCTGCCTGGCCCTTATCCCGACCGCGATTTCCACCGCCGTCAGCCCCAAGCCGCTGACGGAAGTGCAACTCGATCTCAAGGCGCTCTATAATAATTCGCCCGCCGCCTTCGTCGGGTGCATCCTGATCGGCATCGCCAATGGCGCCTGGGGTACGCTTGGAGCGGTCTTCGGCGCGAAATCCGGCATTTCCACCACTGAAATCGCCCTGATGGTCAGCGTCACCATCGCAGCAGGCGCCCTGATGCAGATTCCGATCGGGCGTATTTCCGATCTGGTCGACCGGCGTTTTGTGCTGGCAAGCGTGGCGGCGCTGGCGGCCCTCGTCGGTCTCATCGCCTTTCTCGTCGCCCCATCCAGCGGTCCTGTCATCATTACAATGACCGGCTGTTATGGCGCACTCGCCTATGCCCTCTATCCCGTTGCCGTCGCCCATGCGAACGATCACGCGACGTCGGAAAGCTTCGTGAAAGTATCAAGTGGGCTTTTGCTGCTTTACGGCTTCGGCACAATGCTCGGGCCGTTGCTGGCAGCCGCCGCCATGGATATTTTCTGGCCGTCCGGCCTCTTCGCCATCACCATGCTGGCGCATATTTCCATCACCGGCTATGCATTGTTCCGGTCACGCAAGCGCGCATCCGTCCCGAAAGAAGAGAAAGACCAGTTCAAGAGCATGCCTTCCGAGCGCAGTGCAACGCCGGAAGCGCTCAATCTTGATCCGAGAGCCGAGACGGATGGCTAAAGCAATTCTCCCAAAAGTGGGAACCGCCTTCGCGGGGAAATCAGTCCACTGGACTGATTTCTGATCCCGCCACGATGGGATCAAGACATACGTGAAAACAAAAGCTTAAAGCCTGTCGTATGAACGTGATAAAATGCGATACGCTTTAAGTTGCGTTGGGCGCGGCGGCGTTGTGATCAATTTTCTTTTAAATAATTGAATCAATATGTTCGGCGGCTGTGTCACAGCCGCCAAGACCGCATTTTTGTGTCTATGGCTTGAGACGCCGTATCGAACCGCGAACAAAGCGCGGCTGTTCCCATTAGTGACGGGTTACCTGAGATCTCAATTTTTCAATCTGCTCCTTAAGCATAAGCTTCTTGCGCTTCAGAGATGCAACATGCAGATCATCCATTGCCGGTGACGCAATGGCTTCGGAAATTTCCTGTTCCAGAGCGCCGTGCTTCTTTTCAAGCGTGGCAAGATGGGACTCAATAGCCATCATCAGATCTCCTTTGGTTGATTTCCCTGGTTTGCGGAGCAACCTGGACCTTGCTTGCCCGCTGCCCCGCCATTCAGCCTGCATGAACGCCCGGTACACCTCCTGTATTCCGGGCCAGACACACAGTCCCGGCTGCCAAGACGCGGTATTTTTGTCGCCTTCGACAGCCGCATCCATGACAGAACCATGACAGTTTGGCACGAGTTTGGTGCAAAGTCGATTTTGTCGTGGTAGCATTTTCCTGACGCGAAAAATGTGATAAGGGCTTCGCCTGAAACGGGCTGATGCCGCGCCTTTTTAGGGTTCGGTGCGGCCCGTAAAACTATTCAACGAAACGGGGTTCGCATGTCCGATCAGGAACAGGCCGAAATCAGATTGGCCGTCGCGCGTCTGAAACAGGAACACGCGGATTTCGATGCGGCTATCAACGCCATGATAGCAACGGGCTGCGACCAGTTGCGCGTCCAGCGCATGAAGAAGAAAAAACTCGCAATCAAGGACAAGTTGCAGGAGATGGAAGATCAGGTCATCCCCGACATCATCGCCTGAACGCTGAAAACGATACATGAGAGAGCCGGGGTCCGCCCGGCTTTGTCGTTTTGACACCACGAATGAAAACCGGAGCAGAAAGATCAATGAGCGTTACTGCCGACGTCGCCATCATCATGGGAAGCCAGTCCGACTGGGAGACCATGCGCCATGCAGCAGACACACTGGAGGCGCTCGGCATTTCCTTCGATGCCCGGATCGTTTCCGCGCACCGCACCCCTGACCGGCTCGTCGCTTTCGCCAAGGGCGCGAAAGCTGAAGGGTTTAAGGTCGTTATCGCCGGTGCGGGTGGCGCAGCCCACCTGCCCGGTATGGCCGCGGCCATGACCCCACTCCCGGTTTTCGGCGTTCCCGTTCAGTCCAAGGCGCTTTCAGGCCAGGATTCGCTTCTCTCCATCGTGCAGATGCCAGCAGGCATTCCTGTCGGCACGCTGGCCATCGGTCGCGCCGGTGCGGTCAATGCCGCCCTCCTCGCCGCAGCCGTTCTGGCGCTTTACGATGAAGCGCTTGCAGCCCGCCTCGACGAGTGGCGCAAAGCGCAAACGGAAAGCGTGGCTGAGCGCCCTTCCAACGAGGCCTGACATGAAAAATTCTCCACTTCAGCCTGGTGCAACCATCGGCATTATCGGCGGCGGCCAGCTCGGCAGAATGCTGGCCATGGCCGCAGCGCGTCTTGGCTTTCAAACCGTGATTCTGGAGCCGCAGGCCGATTGCCCCGCAGCACAGGTCGCCAATCGCCAGATCGTCGCAGCCTATGATGATCCGAAAGCGCTTGCGGAACTTGCCGCTGCGTCCGATGTCATCACCTATGAATTTGAAAACGTGCCGGTCAGCGCCGCCGACAGGCTGGCCGAAACCGCGCTGGTTCTGCCACCGCCAGCCGCGCTGGAAGTCTCGCAGGATCGCTTTACGGAAAAGCAGTTCCTCAATGAAAGCGATATCGAGACAGCCCCATGGCGCCTCGTGGACGATGAAGAGACCCTGATCGCAGCCTTGGGCGCATTGGGCGAACGCGGCATCCTCAAGACGCGGCGCCTGGGCTATGACGGCAAGGGACAGGTCCGCCTGACCTCGCTCGACGAGAACGATGCCCACAAGGCGATTCTTGCCATCAATCGCGCCCCCGCAATCCTCGAAGGCTTCGTCGATTTCGAGCGGGAAGTCTCGGTCATCGCAGCGCGTGATCGCAGCGGCAACGTCGCCATTTTCGATATTGCCGAAAACGTGCACAAGGACGGCATTCTTGCAACTTCAACCGTACCGGCTGCCATTTCCGACAGCACGGCGGAATCTGCCCGCAAGGCCGCAGCAAAGCTTCTGAACGCACTGGATTATGTCGGCGTGCTGGGGCTTGAATTCTTCGTCCTGAAGGACGGCACGCTTCTGGCAAACGAATTTGCCCCGCGTGTCCACAACTCAGGCCACTGGACGGAAGCGGCCTGCGCCATTTCGCAGTTCGAACAGCATATCCGCGCCGTCGCCGGGTTGCCTTTGGGCAATACCGACCGGCATTCGGATTGCGTGATGGAAAACCTGATCGGTGACGACATCGAGAAGGTACCCGCGATTCTCTCTGAAAAGGATGCGGTGCTGCATCTTTACGGCAAAAAGGAAGCGCGCCCGGGCCGTAAAATGGGTCATGTGACGCGCATTCACCCCCGCCACAAATAATGTTCATCGGGAATCCTCCCGATTCCCGATGAATCTTCGACTGCCTGCCAAGAATTTCAGCGCCAGCCCCCTGAATCTGCGGCTCAGCAGTTGACATTTGCCTGAAACCTTGTGTATTTCGGCCAACCCTTCGGGCATCTAACAGTGCCTGTAATCAATTGGCGCCTGAGGCGCCTGTTTTTATGAAGCCCCGCGGCATCTGCACGTCAACGGGCCAACAAGACCGGTGATTGACATGAAGATCAAGAACTCGCTTAAAGCGCTTAAGGGCCGTCATCGCGACTGCCAGCTGGTCCGCCGCAAGGGCCGCGTTTACATCATCAACAAGACCGCCCCGCGCTACAAGGCTCGTCAGGGCTAATCTTATTTTTGATTTTGCATTTGACGTTTCGCTGCGCATGATAAAATCTATGCGCATGCGGAACGTTTTTGCATTTCTGGTTTCTTCTTCTTTGTTCGCATCGCCTGCTGCGATTGTTCCATCGGCTTATGCCGAAGTAGCACCCGGCAAAGTGCCGCTCACGGCACCGCTGACGCCGGTTCAGACCGGCCCCGACAGTGAACAGAAGCCTGCCTCGAAACCAGCTGCGGATGCAGCCCAGACACCTGAAGAGCGTCTCGACAAGCTCTTTGCCGATCTTCGCCGCACGACGGACGAAGCCAAGGCGCGGCGCATTGCTTCACAGATCAATACGCTGTGGTCGCAGTCTGGCAGCGCCACAGTCGATCTCCTGATGCAATGGGCGAACACCGCGATGCTGGAGCGGCGCTATCCGTCGGCAATCGATTTCCTCAATGAAGCAATCGCACTCGACCCGGAATATGCGGAAGCATGGAACCGCCGCGCTACGGTCTATTTCCTGCAAAAAGACTATGCTCATGCCATGTACGACATCAATCGTACGCTGGAGTTGGAACCCCGCCATTATGGCGCGCTGACCGGCATGGCAGCCATATTGCGCCTGCGCGGCCTCAAGGAACAGGCCTTGAAAGCCTATGAACAAGCGCTCATCGTCTATCCGATGATGCGCGACGCCCAGAAGAACTTCAATGATCTGGCGGACGAACTCACAGAGACGCGCACTTAGATCCTGCTCCAGAAGTCGCTCCTGCGTAGCTGCAAATGACAATTTGTCTGCGCTTCAGTGCTCGAAAATCACCAATTTCGCAGACACATGACGCTTTTTGATTCAGGCTCTTAAAGCAGCCCCCCGCCTCCACCAATTCATCTTTATTCAAAGCAAAACGCGCCCGAAGGAGCGCGTTTTTTGGGATGCCGAGCACCATGACTGGATGAGATTCTGGCTGTGACGAGTCGAAAATGGTGGGGTTTGAGAACCGGAGCGGAATGTACTTTTGGGTACATGAGCACCGGAAGCGCAAAACAACGCCATTTGCAGGCCGTCACGGCCGGAATATCGCCAGCCTAGATGCCTGATTTGCCGTCGGGACCTATATAGGCGATGCGCAGCATGTTGGTCGCGCCGGGCGTTCCGAACGGGACACCGGCGGTGATGATGACGCGGTCGCCCGCCTTGCCGAACTCTTCATGGAAGACGATTTCGCAGGCATGGTTGACCATGTCTTCCAGATCATGCGCATCGGCGGTCACAACGCAATGCAGGCCCCAGACGAGCGACAGTTTGCGCGCGGTATCGACGACCGGCGACAGGGCGATAATCGGCGTGCGGGGACGCTCGCGGGCGGCACGCAGGCCGGTCGTGCCGGAAGCGGTATAGGTGACGATGGCCGAAAGCTTCAGCGTTTCCGCGATCTGGCGCGCGGCAAGCGAGATTGCGTCGGCGCCCGTCGGCTCCGGCGCTGCGCGCTGCGCATCGATGATGGTCGAATAGGTCGGCTCCTTCTCCACCTGCTCCGCGATGCGGTTCATGGTGGCCACGGCTTCGACCGGATACTGGCCGGAAGCGGATTCTGCCGAAAGCATGATCGCGTCGGCGCCTTCGAACACGGCGGTCGCAACGTCGGACACTTCGGCGCGGGTTGGGACCGGAGCGGTGATCATCGATTCCAGCATCTGCGTGGCGACCACGACCGGCTTGCCGGCGCGGCGTGCCTTGCGGGTGATCTGCTTCTGGATGCCCGGAACGCTTTCAAGCGGCATTTCGACGCCGAGATCGCCGCGCGCAACCATCAATGCGTCGGAAAGCTCGATGATTTCATCGAGACGCGTCACAGCCTGCGGCTTCTCGATCTTCGACATCAAGCCGACCTTGCCGCGCGAAACCTTGCGCACTTCGGCCAGATCTTCCGGACGCTGGATGAAGGAAAGCGCAACCCAGTCGATTTCTTCCTTCAGAACGGCATCTAGGTCCTTGCGGTCCTTTTCCGTGAGCGCGCCGACGCCGAGCGTCGTATCCGGGAGGCTGACGCCCTTGCGATCCGAAATGCGCGTTCCCGAAATCACCTTGCAGCGGATCGACTTGCCGTCGCTCGCCTCGGCGACGAGATGCAGCTTGCCATCGTCAATCAGCAGGCGATGGCCCGGCTCGACAGCTTCGAGAATTTCCGGGTGCGGAAGATAGACGCGGGTGTCATCGCCAGGCGCTTCGTTGTTGTCGAGGGTGAAGGTCTGGCCGGGAACGAGATCGACCTTGCCGTCCTTGAACTTGCCGACGCGCAGCTTCGGCCCCTGAAGATCGGCCAGAATGCCGATCGGACGGCCAAGTTCCTTTTCCACATTGCGAATGCGCTTGACGAGGGTACGCATCAGATCATGGTCGGCATGACTCATGTTGATGCGGAACACATCCGCGCCTGCCTCAAACAGCTTGCGGATGACGGCTTCCTCGCCTGACGCCGGACCTAGCGTGGCGAGAATCTTGACCTTGCGGTTGCGCTTCATTGACTATTCGTTCCTGTAACAGTGGGGTTTTCTGTCGGCGTTTCATCGGTGAGCTGAACCATCCAGCTCGATTGTTCCCCGGTGTCGTATTCCTGGAAGCCGTTGCGCTGGAAACCGCGCGCGAAGCAATCCTGGACGCCAGTAATACGGAATTCTTTCTCGGCCACGCACATGTTGACCTTGCCCTCCCAGCGCCCGCCGCCCTGGGCGTCTTCGGCGTAGAGGTAGTAGTAGCGGGATGAAAGCGGGCCTTCGAGCAGCGTTTTGCAGGCAGCGCCTTCAATATGCCACCAGCCTTCCGTCACCCAGCCGGTCTTGGCCCGGTAACCGATCGCAACGCCGACCAGGTTCTGGGTTGCGTTACATACGCGGAAATCCGCCTTTGCCTCTATGGATGTCATGCCCAGCGCAGTTATCAGCACACCGGCAAACAAAACTAGAGATCGTGGAAGTCGCATACGCAGAACCCCTTCAGCCCGCTATCGGTTTTATCGAACAATTTATATTGCACAAGGAAATCCATCTCGGGGACATCCCGTTTCGGGTCGCTCTCTTTTCGGCAGTTTCGCCTTTGATGTCAACGCAAACCCATTGATTACAGGTACTCTCGATCAAAGAATGATCGTTGCAATCCCGGCTTTCTCATGACAGACCTGAAACAGCTTCCCGCACAACACAGAAATAATTTCACAGTTCAGCCTCGGATTTCGCCCTATGCCGCTTCAATCCGGTTCAACCGCTTCGACGCCGTTCTCGCCAGCACACACTATCGATGGCGATTTCAGCCTTGGCCTGCTCCTGACCGCCGACCATGCGCGCCGCGATGTTCCAGCCGAATATGGCACGCTTGGTTTGCAGACAAGTGAATTCGACCGGCATATCGCTTATGATATCGGCGTCGAGAATTTGACGCGCAGGCTTGCCAGCCGTTTGAACGCGCCAGCGGTCCTCGGCGGTTTTTCGCGCCTCCTGATCGACCCCAATCGCGGAGAGGACGACCCGACGCTTATCATGCAACTATCCGACGGTGCGGTCATCTCCGGCAATTACCCAATGTCGGCAGGCGAGCGCGAGGAACGCCTCCAACGCTTCTATCGCCCCTATCACGATGCAGTCGCGCGGGCGAGCCAACGCGTAGCGGCGGAAAGCGGGGCTGCACCCTTCATCGTTTCGGTCCATTCCTTCACCCCGCGCTGGAAGGACAAGGCCCGCCCCTGGCAGATCGGCCTTCTCTGGGACAAGGACGACCGTGCCGTAAAGCCTCTGCTGGCGCTGCTGCGCGAAAATCCTGACCTGACGGTTGGCGATAACGAACCCTATGACGGCGCACTCAAGAACGACGCCATGTACCGGCATGCGACCGCGAAGGGCTTCGCCCATGTCCTGATCGAAATCCGCCAGGACCTGATTGCCGATGACAAGGGTGCGGCTGAATGGGCCGAGAGGCTCGCGCCGATGATCGCGCAGATCAACACCTTGCCCGGCATTCATGCGGTGCAGTATTTCGGCTCGCGTGCCGACAGGAGCAGATAACGGGCCTGTCAGGAGATGCTTTACCCGCTATCCACAGGGCTTGACCCGTCAAACCGGGTCGTGCATCGAAAAAGGCTCTTAATTTTGCCTGCGACTCGCGGGAAAAACAGTCCAGACTTTCGATAAGCGGTTTCGCGCAATGCGTGTCCGCGTCATCATAGAATTTGAATTGGAGAACTCCTCGTGAGCGACGACATTACCAGCGAAGCCCAAACGATTGCTGTCGGCCAGTTGCGCGCTTTCATCGAGCGCATCGAGCGCCTGGAAGAAGAAAAAAAGACCATCGGCGACGACATAAAGGAAGTTTACGCGGAATTGAAGGGATCGGGGTTTGACAGCAAGGTCGTGAGGACCATTATTCGTCTGCGTAAAAAAGAAGACCATGAACGTCAGGAAGAAGAAGCCATGCTGCAGCTCTATATGGATGCGCTTGGCATGAGCTGATTTCGGCTCCTCTCGGAGCCTTCCTTCTTCTTCCTGAAATCGAAACCCGATGAATCATTCGCGATTCGTATTCAGAGGAAGAGGTCTATGGAATTCAGAAAGCTCGGACGGACCGAACTCAATGTCTCGCCGCTGTGCTTCGGCGGCAATGTATTTGGATGGACGGTCGACGAAGCGACGTCATTTTCGCTTCTCGACCGTTTTATCGATGCGGGATTCAATTTCATCGACACGGCGGATGTCTATTCCGCCTGGGCGCCCGGCAATGCGGGCGGCGAATCCGAAACCATTATCGGCAACTGGCTGAAATCCCGTGGCCTGCGCGACAAGGTCGTCATCGCCACCAAGGTCGGCGGCGAACTGGGCCCTGACGAAAAGGGCCTCTCCCCGGCCTATATCCGCAAAGCGGTCGACGCCTCCCTCAAACGGCTGCAGACGGATTACATCGATCTTTATCAATCGCACTGGGATGACCCGGAAACACCGTTCGAAGACGTACTCGGCACCTATAAGGAGCTGATTGACGCTGGCAAGGTGCGGGCCATCGGCGCATCCAATCTCACGCCGGAGCGGCTGACCGAGGCGCTGAAGGTTGCTCGTACGCATGATCTGCCGCGCTATGAAAGCCTGCAACCGCTTTATAATCTCTATGATCGCGCGGATTTCGAAAACGGGCTGGAAAAAATCTGCCGAGACAACGAGCTTGGCGTTATTTCCTATTATTCGCTGGCTGCGGGGTTTTTGACCGGGAAGTACCGTTCCGCTGGCGATCTCGGGCAAAGCGCACGCGGAAAATCAGTTGAAAAATATCTGACGGATCGTGGTTCGCGCATCATTGCGGCATTGGATGATGTGGCCCGCAATCTCGATGTCACGCCTGCACAGGTCGCAATTGCATGGCTCATCGCACAGCCGTCAGTCACGGCCCCCATTGCCAGCGCCACGCGCTTGGCCCAGCTTGGCGAACTGATCGCCGCAGCCGAATTGAAGCTTAGCGACGATGAAATCGCCTTGCTGAACAAGGCGAGCAGCTAAATTTCAAAGCATCGAAGGGTAGCCTCACCCTTCGATTTCCTCGCGCAGCATTTCCAGTTCCAGCCATTCCTCTTCCATGGCCGCATTTTCGGAGCGCTTTTTCTCAAGCAGATCGGCGGTCTTGGCAAACAGCGTCGGGTCTTTGGCATAAAGCTGCGGGTCGGCAAGCTTGCCTTCTAGCACTGCAATTTCCTTGGCCAGCGCGTCCATCTTGCCGGGCAGCGTTTCAAGCGCGAATTTCTGCTTGTAGGAAAGCTTGCGCTTTTCGTCCCGTCTTGGCTGGGGTGCGCTTTCTTCTGCCCTGCTGTCGGCATTTGGACCGGATGCCTTGACCGAGCGCCGGTTCAGGGCCTGTTCCTTGCGTTGCGCCATCATGTCCGCATAGCCACCCGCATATTCCAGCCAGCGCCCGTCACCTTCCGGCGCAATGACCGAAGTAACGGTGCGGTCCAGAAAATCGCGGTCGTGGCTGACCAGAATGACCGTGCCCGGAAAACCGGCGACCAGCTCCTGCAGCAGATCGAGCGTTTCCATATCGAGATCGTTGGTCGGCTCGTCGAGGATCAGCAGATTGGCGGGTCGCGCCAGAACGCGGGCCAGCATCAGGCGGGCGCGTTCACCGCCGGAAAGCTCGCGAATGGGCGTGCGCGCCTGCTCCGGCTGGAACAAAAAGTCCTTCATATAGGATACGACATGCCGCTGCTCGCCATTGACGACAAGGCTTTCTCCGCGCCCGTCCGTCAGATAATGCGCCAGCGTCTCGTCCAGATTGAGGCTTTCGCGCTTCTGGTCGAGTTCGGCCATTTCGAGATTGACGCCAAGCCGCAGCGTTCCTGAATCCGGTTCCAGTTTGCCGGTCAGAAGCGACAAAAGCGTCGTTTTCCCGGCACCGTTGGGACCAACAAGACCGATACGATCACCGCGCTGCACGCGGATCGAAAAATCCTTGACCAGTACGCGCTCGCCATAGGCCTTGTTCAGCCCCTTGGCTTCAATCACCAGCTTGCCGGATTCCTTGGCATCGCTTGCCGCCAGAACCGCCGTCCCTTGCGCCTTGCGATGATTGCGGAAATCGGCACGCATGGAGTGCAGTTCACCGAGGCGGCGCATATTGCGCTTGCGGCGCGCCGTGACGCCGTAACGCAGCCAGTGTTCCTCGCGCGCAATCTGCCGACCGAGCTTGTGGTGGTCGCGCTCTTCCTCTTCCAGCACCTTGTCGCGCCATTCCTCGAAATGGCCAAAGCCCTGCTCCAGACGGCGCGTGATGCCGCGATCCAGCCAGACCGTCGCCCGGCTGACATTTTCCAGAAAGCGCCGGTCATGCGAGATCAGCACGATGGCCGAGCGAATCTGGCGCAGCTCGCCTTCCAGCCATTCGATGGTGGTGAGGTCCAGATGGTTGGTCGGCTCGTCCAGCAAAAGCACATCAGGCTGCGGCGCAATTACACGCGCAAGGGCAGCGCGCCGCGCCTCACCGCCGGACAGATGATCCGGCTTTTCCTCACCAGTCAGCCCCAGATGTTCGAGAAGATAGGTGACGCGATGCGGGTCGTCGGTCGGCCCCAGCCCCGCTTCCACATAGGCGCGCACATTGGCGAAGCCATCCATATCCGGCACCTGCGGCAGATAACGGATGGTTGCACCGGGATGTTTGAAAACCTCGCCCGATGTCGCTTCCACCATGCCGGCGGCAATCTTGAGCAGGGTCGATTTACCCGAACCATTGCGGCCGACCAGCGCGATGCGGTCGCCCTCGCTCACCGAAAGGCCTGCGTCCTCCAGAAGCGGTGTGCCCCCGAAGGTTAGCTTGATCTGGTCGAGGCGAAGGAGTGGTGGTGCCATGGTTCTCTTCGATAAACAGGATTGAAAATTCCGCCCTGCTTGTCCGCGACAAAAGCCGTTCTGTCAAATGGAACGGCAAGAAAAGACCCGTGAAAACAAACAGGCCGGGTTTCCCCGGCCTGTCGGCAAACTGATTATCCAGCCATTACTGGCCAAGCTATTACTGGCAAGGCGCTTCGTATACGCGGCCATATGGATCGCGGTAACGGCAATACTGCACGCCGTTGCGGGTCTGGGCTGCACCAAGCAGCGTACCGGCAACCGCACCGATTGCGGCACCCGTGAGTGCACCGCGGCCATTGCCGCCGATTGCGCCACCGGCGAGAGCGCCCAGAGCGGCGCCGCCAACGCCGTAACCGGCCGTGCGCTGTTCATTCGTCGTGCATGCAGCCGTCGAGAACGCGAGCACGCCAGCAACAGCAATCATCGTAAGACGTGACTTCATTGAAACATCTCCTACAAGAGTTGAACTAATCACCGACTTTGCGTCCCCAACTTCGGCGTAAAGCAGATGACACCCGCTTGACCCATTTACAATACGTTTCACTTGTCAGCGTCAAGCTCTTTCGATTGGTAAGGTTAGCGGCCTCAGTGCGGTTGATCCTCCATCGCCAAATTGGCGACAAGTATCGCTAGTCCAGAATGCACAGTAACGCGAAGTGTTCCACGAACCACGTTGGAAACTGTCCATGAAGAGCCAAATGGCAGTGTCACATTATCTAACGGCCACTCCGCATTCGTGATCGAAAGGCCTTCGACAGTGCTGAAGTTAATCACACTGAACGGTGTTCCATCCGGGAAATCATAAACAAAGTCGCCGGGCGGCAGGGGCCAGGCTTCTTCATAACCGCTCGACAGAAGGACGTTCCGGCCCTTTGCGGCCTGCGCCGTCGCCATGGTCAGATGCAAAAGCGTATGGTCGGTGCGCTGCCCGCCGAAGGCTCCGCACAGGATGACCCGTTCCGCCCCCCGCGCATAGGCTTCCTCGAAAGCGAGTTCTCCGTCGGTCATGTCCTTGGCGGAAGGAAACGTCTTTTGCGGAATGTGACCATATTGAGCGCGAAGCTCCGGGGAGGTCGAATCGAAATCGCCGAGCCACAGTTCCGGTTCGACACCAAGTGCGGCAGCATGCCTGATCCCGCTATCGGCGGCGAGAATACGCGCGCCTGCAATTTGGCGTTTCAGGCGATCAGTCACGGTGAGATCGCCGCCGAGAAGAATGACGAATGTGCTCATAAGCCGCTCATAACACGGGCAAATCCGCGCCGGAAGCCTGCATTCGCTGCCATTGCCATCTCTTGCCCTTCCCGTTGCGAAAGATTATTGTCGCAACCGCTCTAACGGGGTGCCGTCTGCTTTCGCGGATGGCTGAGAGGCCCAAAGCATTTCCAGCAAAAGTGTAAAGCGGTTTTGCGTTCGGAAATGCCCGAAAAACGGCCAACCCGCTGAACCTGATCCGGTTTGCACCGGCGGAGGGATTAGACGCTCCATAAACGGCGCTCGATCCTCTTGTAACAAAAGAAAGGAAGTGCCGTGATGCGGCTTTTATCTTTGCTGGCCTTTTCATTTTCCGCAGCCGTTGCTTTCACGCCTTCTGCACAGGCGAAAGACAAGCTCACCGTCTACACCTATGACAGTTTCGTTTCCGAATGGGGTCCGGGGCCGAAGGTCAAGGAAAACTTCGAAAAGGAATGCAACTGCGAAGTCGACTGGATTGCGTCCGCCGACGGCGTTGCCCTGCTCAATCGCCTCAAGCTTGAAGGCGGCAATACCAAAGCCGACATCGTGCTTGGTCTTGATACCAATCTGACGACCGAAGCGCGTGCTACCGGCTTTTTCGCTCCAAGCGGCATCGACCAGAGCAATGTGAACGTTCCGGGGGGCTTCAAGGACGATATCTTCGTGCCCTACGACTATGGCTTCTTCGCCGTGGTCTATGATTCGGAAAAATTGCCCAATCCGCCCAAAAGCCTGAAGGAACTGGTCGAGGGCGACCCTTCCCAGAAGATCGTCCTGCAGGACCCGCGCACGTCGACGCCGGGGCTGGGCATGCTGCTCTGGATGAAATCAGTCTATGGCGATGAGGCGGAAGCCGCATGGCAGAAACTGCAAAAGCGCATCCTCACCGTCACGCCCGGCTGGTCGGAAGCCTATGGCCTTTTCACCAAGGGCGAGGCTCCGATGGTTCTTTCCTACACGACCTCCCCCGCCTATCACATGATCGCCGAAAAGACGGAGCGCTATAAGGCTCAGGCCTATCCGGAAGGCAATTATCTCCAGATCGAGCTGGCCGCCCAGACCGTCACCGGAGCAAAAAATCCTTTGGCGCAAAAGTTTCTGGCTTTCATGACCGGTCCCGGTTTCCAGGATGCCATCCCTGAAACCAACTGGATGTACCCGGCGGGCAAGACTTCCGCCCCGCTTCCAGCCGCTTTCGACGCGATGCCCAAACCCGAAAAGACGCTTCTCTTCCCCTCCGACGAGGTGGCCAGGAACCGCAAGTCATGGGTCGATGAATGGCTGGCCGCGACCAGCAAATGACGGCTTTTCCGGCACAGCACCGCTTAAAAGGCATATCCACCGCCAGACCCGTCGCGGGCATGATGGCGCTTGTCTTTCTGGCGGTGCTCGCCGGTGGTGCGCTTGCCGCGCTTGCATTTGAAGCAGGTAGCGGCGGTTTCGATGCCGCCGCCAATTTCGACGCCTATCTGTGGCGCGTGGCGCGCTTCACGATCCTGCAGGCAATCGCTTCGAGCCTGCTCTCCGTGCTGTTTGCAGTTCCGGTCGCCCGCGCACTTTACGCCGAAGCCGATTTTCCGGGGCGCGGGCTGATCCTGCGTCTGTTTGCCCTGCCGCTTGCTCTGCCAGCCCTTGTTGCGGTGCTGGGGGTTACAAGCATTTACGGCCGCAACGGCCTTATTGCTTATCTGTCAGGAGCCGCAGGCCATTCATTCCAGCCGGATATCTATGGCATTACGGGCATCCTGATCGCCCACGTCTTTTTCAATATGCCGCTTGCGGTCCGTCTCATTCTGGCGGGATACGAGTCGATACCGACCGATTACTGGAAGCTTTCCGCGCAGCTCGGCATGGGCAACGGGGCGCGATTCCGCCTCATCGAATGGCCGGTGATCCGCCGCAATCTGCCGGGGATGATCAGCCTCATCTTTATGCTCTGCATGACCAGTTTCACGACCGTGCTGACGCTTGGCGGCGGGCCGCGTGCCACCACACTGGAAGTCGCAATCTATCAAAGCCTGCATTTCGATTTCGATCCGGGCCGCGCCGTCGCCCTCACCTTTACGCAGCTTGCCTTGACATTACTCGTCCTTCTGGCCCTTCGTCTCACCGGAAGCCCATCCGAAGAAGGCGTTACCCATTCCGCCACGCTGCGCCGCTATCGCAAAATAGCTCCGGCTGAACGCGCCATGAACATCCTCCTCATCGGGATAGGCTTTCTCTATGTCGCACTGCCGATTGCAGGTGTCGTCATCTCCGGTCTCGCCGCCGATCTCGCGCGGCTACTGACTGAAAGAACGGTCTGGCGCGCCATCGGCACCAGCCTCGCGCTCGGTTTCTCCGCCGCCTTGCTCGCGGTCGTTCTGTCGCTTGCGCTCATATCTGCGCGTGAAGCAGTGAAAAGGCACAAACTGGCCAACATCTTTGATACGGGTGCCAGCCTGATCCTCGTCATGCCGCCCATCGTGATCGGCGCTGGCTGGTTCATCCTGCTTCGCCATTTCACCGATCCGTTTGCCATGGCGCCTTTCATGGTCGTCACTGTCAATGCGGCCATGGCCATGCCCTTTGCCGTGCGCCTTCTGCGGCCCGCATGGGACACGGCGGCCAGTCGCCACAACCGGCTGTGCGCACAGTTGGGCATTCGCGGCCTTAACCGCCTCCGGCTCATTGACTGGCCGTCGATCCGCAAGCCTTCTGGCATGGCCTTCGCCTTTGCCATGGCGCTTTCCCTCGGCGACCTTGGCACAATTGCCCTGTTCGGCAGCGACGCGCTTTTGACCTTGCCCTATCTCCTCTTGCAGCGCATGGGCAGCTATCGCACATTCGATGCGGCTGGTCTGGCCCTCATTCTCGGGCTGCTTTGCCTTGCCCTGATGATGATCGCGGATCGCGCATCCCGAAAGGAAACGCCTTCTCTATGAATGCCCCGATGAGCACTCTTGCCGAAATTCGCCTTGATGACGTCCGTTTCAGCTATGGTGAAACCGCCATGCATTTCGATGCAACGATAAATGGCGGTGTCATTGCCGCGATTGTCGGGCCAAGCGGTTCCGGCAAGTCGACGCTTCTCAATCTGATTGCCGGTTTCGAATTTCCGCAATCCGGCCGCGTCCTGATCGGCGGCAACGACGTTAGCGCGTTTTCACCGGCGGACCGGCCTGTTTCGATGGTGTTTCAGGAAAACAACCTCTTTGCCCATCTGACCGTCGAGCAAAATGTCGGTCTCGGGCGCTCGCCGAACCTGAAGCTCTCCGCGCAGGATCGCGCCGACATCGCGGAAGCCTTGTCGCGCGTCGGACTTGCAGGCAAGGAACAGCGCAAGCCCGAAGCCCTGTCAGGAGGCGAACGCCAGCGCGTGGCGATTGCTCGCGCGCTCATACGCCAGCGCCCTGTTCTGCTCCTTGACGAAGCCTTTGCCTCGCTCGGCCCTGCCCTGCGGCATCAGATGCTGGATCTGGTGAAGAAGCTTCAGCTGGAAACCGGCATGACTGTGCTGATGGTGACACACACGCCGGAAGATGCGATCTACCTCGATGCAGTGTTGCTTTTTCTCGACAGTGGCCGGATTTCCGCCATGGGACCTGCTGCTGAACTGCTTTCACCGACTGGACCGGAGGCACTGCGGCACTATATCGGCGAAAAGCAGGATATGCGGCGCTGAGCCTCAAATAGAGTTACGGTTGCGGACATATTTTGTTCGCAATCTGCCGGAAGAACCGGCTACAGATTCTTGTAGGCTTTCTGTTCTGTGGCTAGATTTGGTCGCGGATCATGCAATCTGATTCAGAAGCGAGGATAAAATACTGTTCCGTCAATCGACCCGTTCCCGGGCCTTCCTGTGTCTACCCATCTCCCTGCCAGAATGGACGCAGCAAAATTGGCGGAAACCGGCCATCGGTCTTGGCTTGCTTGCGGTCGCCCTGATTTCAGGTTGCCAGTCGATCAATTCCAACAAGGATCTGGGATTGCAGCCTTCCGACAATCCCGTGACGGTCGACAACGTGACGCGCAATGACCGGCTGGCGCAGCTTGGCGCCCAACAGCACCCGCGCATCCTCGCCACTTATGGCGGCGAGTACAAGGACCAGAAGCTTGAGCGCATGGTGGCGAAGATCGTCGGCAAGCTGACGACCGTTACCGACAAGCCCGATCAGACATACCGCATCACCATTCTCGATAGTCCCAATATCAACGCCTTCGCATTGCCGGGCGGTTATCTCTACGTCACGCGCGGCCTGCTTGCGCTCGCCAACGACTCTTCGGAAGTCGCGGCCGTGATCGCCCATGAAATGGGCCATGTCATTGCCAATCACGGCATCTTGCGCCAAGAAAAGGAAGCAGAGACCGCGATTGCCGGGCGCGTCGCCAGCGAAGTTCTGCATAATGAATCCGCCAGCCGCGAGGAAGCGCTGCGCGGCAAGCTGCGGCTTGCCCAGTTCTCGCGTAATCAGGAATTGCAGGCGGATGCCATCGGCATCAAGATGATCGGCGAAGCCGGTTACGACCCCTTCGCTTCGGCACGTTTCCTGCAATCGATGGAAGCCTATCAGGGCTTTCGTTCGGTTTCGGGCGCGACCGATGCCAGCCTCGACTTTCTTGCAAGCCACCCGGCAACGCCGCAGCGCATTCAGCTTGCGCTTGGCCATGCACGCCGCATCGGCGCACCCGGTGTGGGCACAACGGATCGCGATTCCTTCCTTAACGGCATTGACGGCCTTCTTTATGGCGACTCGCCCAATGAAGGTTATGTCCGCGAACAGACCTTCCTCCATCCCAAGCTCGGCGTTACCTTCCGCGCACCGGATGGCTTCGTCATTGACAATTCGGCCAACGCGGTCATGGCGAGCGGCCCCGGCGAAGTGGCCATTCGTTTCGATGGCGCATCGCTTCCGGACGGCTCGAACCTTGCCGATTATATCCGCTCCGGCTGGGTGACTGGCCTCGACGACAGTTCGATCCAGACCACCACCATCAACGGCCTGCCTGCCGCAACCGCGCGCGCCAGTGCCGACCGCTGGCAGTTCGACATTGTGGTCATCGGCGCCAACAACAAGGTCTATCGCTTCCTGACAGCAGCTCCGAAAGGCAGCAACGCTCTTCTGCCTGCTTCACAAACTGTCACGCAGTCGTTCCGCCTGCTGTCGCCTGCCGAACAAAACGCCATCAAACCGCTTCGCATCCGCGTTGTGACGGTGAAGCCGGGCGACACGCTGGCCAGCCTGTCGGCACGCATGCAGGGCACCACCCGCAAGCTGGAGCTGTTCCGCCTTCTCAATGCTATGTCTGCCGGGGCAACTGTTTCGGTCGGCGATCGCGTGAAGCTGATCAGCGAGTAAGACAGGATGACGGAAACACAGATTCACTCAGTTCTGGCCGGAAAAGTCGCTCCTCTTGGAGACCGCGGCGTCCCAAGCGGCATCGACAAGCAGCCGGTTTCGGGCAAGGTTCGTGTGACCTTCGAAGGACTGGACTGCGATGCGCAGGGCGACCGGAAGGTGCATGGCGGACCGGAAAAGGCACTCCATCATTACCCGCATGACCATTATGCGCTCTGGCGCGAAGAAATAGGCGACAACCCGCGTCTGAGCGCGCGTGGTGCGTTCGGCGAAAACATTTCGACCTCTGGTCTGGACGAACGCAATGTGGCCGTTGGTGACAGGTTCCGCCTTGGCAGCGCACTTGTGGAGGTTTCACAGGGACGCCAGCCTTGCTGGAAGCTGAACGAGCGCTTTGCAACAGCCGACATGGCGGTCCGCGTCCAGAAGACAGGACGAACGGGATGGTACTATCGCGTTCTGGAAGAAGGCCATGTGGAAGCCGGAGACGCGATGACGCTCATTGACCGGCTTTCACCGGAATGGACGCTGCATCGTATCTGGCATTTGCTGTATGTCGATACGCTGAATTACGACGAACTGGCATCAATGGCGGGACTTTCGCACCTCGCCGACAGCTGGAAGCGCTATGCCGTGCGACGCCTCGAAAATCGCAAGGTCGAGGACTGGTCCTCCCGGCTTGAAGGCAAGACGGTGGAACCACAAAAGTAAGGAGCCACCTGGCCCCTCTACTTGTGTTGCCCTGATTGTTGCGGCTTATGCCTGATAAGCTGCCAGTTCGTGCTGGCTCAACAAGGCTATCTTCAGCTTCTCCATCGCGCGGCTTTCGATCTGCCGCACCCGTTCCTTGGAGATGCCGAGCTTTTCGCCCAGCGCTTCCAACGTTACGCCATCATCATCGAGACGCCGCTCGCGGATAATATGCAATTCGCGCTCGTTCAGCGTGTCGAGCGCCACGTTGAGCCATTGGTTACGGCGCTCCATATCGATGGAGCTTTCCGCGATTTCGTCCTGCAAGGGATGATCGTCGACCAGAAAATCCATGCGGCGCGACGCACCCGACTCCTCGTTGTTTACGGGCGCCGACAGGGAGCTATCCGGTCCCGAAAGACGGCTGTCCATGATCTCGAC
Organism: Ochrobactrum sp. PL_is501; assembly: GCF_055816895.1. Lineage (NCBI taxonomy): Bacteria > Pseudomonadati > Pseudomonadota > Alphaproteobacteria > Hyphomicrobiales > Brucellaceae > Ochrobactrum > Ochrobactrum sp. PL_is501. The sequence continues at coordinate 117,690 of NZ_JBVPGR010000029.1, forward strand.
ATCGGTTGTCGACACGCCAAGCTGATCGGAAATTTCTCGATAAATCTCTGCCTTGGTCATATTGTCATCGGACTGGGCCAGTTTGGAACGCAGTCGCCGCAGATTGAAGAACAACGCCTTTTGCGCCGAACTCGTGCCGCCTCGCACAATGGACCAGTTGCGCAGGATATAATCCTGCATCGATGCGCGAATCCACCAGGATGCATAGGTCGAGAAACGCACTTCGCGTTCGGGATCGAAACGTGCGGCAGCTTCCAGAAGGCCGACATAGCCCTCCTGAATAAGATCGCTCATCGGCAGCTTGAACTTGCGGAAGCGTCCGGCCATCGAAATGACCAGCCGCATATGTGCGGAAGTGATGCGATGAAGGGCTTCCTGATCTTTCAGTTCCCTCCAGCGAATGGCGAGATCGCGTTCTTCTTCGCGCTCCAGATAAGGAGCCGACATCGCGCTGCGGATCATGGATTGGGAAGATGCTGCTGTCGCCGGGAGGCTGCGCGCAACCATAGGCATGCGATTGGCTGGAACTGCGGAAGAACTGCTCATGGATGACTGCTTCATCTGGTTCTCCTGTTCTGAACTCACGCCCCGTCAGGCGTTCAGTGGAAGGATATGCCAGTCCCACAAAGACTCCTTGGACGACTAGCGAAACCGCCCAAAACTCCCCGCCAGGCCCATTCTTTGGCCAACATGATTACGCCGCAAAACAAACCCGTTTACGAACTGGTGTCCGGGACAACGCATCAGCCGCGTTCAGGTTCCCTCCCAATCAGGATAAATCTTTGAGAATGCAGGATGATGACTGAAAGGGTTAATGACTGATTGCAAAACTCAATAAAACTTTAACCAAACAATACTGCGGTTTCCTGCGCGAAAGATGGCGCGGGTCCGGCTTTTTCTGATGAAAGGCAAATAAAAAGCCCGGCTCGAGCCGGGCTTTTTAGAAAAGAAGAGAGAGAAGCTTATGCGGCTTCAACTTCATCGTCGTCAAGATCGGCCTCGGCATCGGCCTTGCCGCGCTTCGGTCCCTTGGCGAGATTGGCCTCGATCAAACGGACAGCTTCGGTTTCCGAAAGCTTGTTCACGGCAGCGATTTCGCGCGCCATGCGATCAAGGGCAGCTTCATAAAGCTGGCGTTCCGAATAGGACTGTTCCGGCTGGTTTTCAGCGCGGAAAAGATCGCGAACGACTTCCGAGATCGAGATGAGATCGCCGGAATTGATCTTCGCATCATATTCCTGCGCGCGGCGCGACCACATGGTGCGCTTTACACGTGCGCGGCCCTGAACGACCTTCAATGCGCGTTCAACATAGTCGGTCTCCGACAGCTTGCGCATACCGATCGAAGCGGCTTTGGCAACCGGCACCTTCAGGCGCATCTTGTCTTTTTCGAAATCGATCACGAAGAGTTCGAGTTTGTGACCTGCCACTTCCTGCTCTTCGATCGTCACGATCTGGCCGACGCCATGAGCCGGATATACGATGGCCTCACCGGCCTTGAAACCGCCACGCGCTACTGGAGACTTTTTCTGCTGGGATGACATACGCTTCATTACTCCCTGTTGTGCCCGGCGCGACCCGCCGGTTGACACATGATGTTCGACCGCGCTCCGGAGAAATGAAGCACGGAAGCTGTTTGTCGGCTTGGAACTGAAAGCGTATCTGACGACAAATCAAACCGACCGGGTGTACGGTGAGGGGAATGACGCCAATCGCAATCATCTTCCCCGGTGCCATTCAGCCCGGTACTAAAGATCAGCCCTTTCAGAGATTAACGCATCGCGCCACGAATTGACGTCCAGTCACCGAAATTATTGAGACAACCTAACACAATTTTGCGCAAGAATCAACAAATTGCCGGATATGCTGTATCCAGCAACGCAACACACCTAAAAGATGGGCGTTTTCCCGTGATTTCATTCGTCTTTTGCCGGTGCATCGCAGAAAATGCAAGTGATAAATCGTGCTTTTCCGTAATGCCGTTCATCCTGTCAGTCTTGACAGGACAACCGGTAGTGTTCCAGCAGTGCGAAGTCTTCTGGAACAAGGCGATACTTATATAATACCGTCCTGCTTTCAGGAATCTGAAAGCACCAAATGCAATACCGTACCGGTATTAGTCGCCGCTACCCGGCTCGGCAGAGAAATACTTCTCCAGCTTGCCAGCCACGCCATCCATTTCCTTGGCTTCTGGAAGGGCGTCCTTCTTGGCGGTAATATTGGGCCATTTTGCCGCATATTCCGTATTCAGTTCCAGCCACTTGTCGAGGCCCGGCTCGGTGTCGGGGCTGATCGCCTCGGCAGGGCATTCCGGTTCACATACGCCACAGTCGATACACTCGTCGGGATTGATGACGAGCATGTTTTCGCCTTCGTAGAAGCAATCGACCGGACAGACCTCGACGCAGTCCGTATATTTGCAGCGAATGCAATTATCGGTCACGACATACGTCATCGTCGAACTCCTGTTGCTGCCCGAATTCCTGAACAGGCAGCTTATCTATCCTACAGCTTTGCGCCGATACTCCGACAAGCCGACAATCAGCCCGGGGCTTTGGAATATCTCGCCACGAAGTCACCGTGCACGGAAATGGTTGCGGGTATCAGCCCATGCCCTTTTATGACAATGCGTGAGGTAACGATTTTATCCCGCCGTGACAAGGGTACAAACGCCGCAATATCACGAAGTCACGCATGCCTGAAACAGCATTTCGTTTGGCGGCTTCTGCTTGGAAAACGCTTTCGCCGGAAGGGCGCGGCGAGCAATTTCCATCACTACCGCAAGACGCCTGCGGCAACGCGTCCATGGAAAGGGTCCATGGAACGCGTCCATGTCAGTTTCCGCGCAACCGATCCGTTTCGCGGCGCTCCTTCTTGGTCGGCCTTCCCGCGCCGCTCTCGCGCTGCGGCGTTGCGGGCTCGACCGACACCGCAGAAGCTGGCGGCGGTGAAATATCTTCATAGAGAAGCTGGGCTTCCGGCGCCGGACCGCGGCGCTCTCCCGGAGCGAGTATCTTATAGACGAGGATGCGCCGATCCAGCGTGATAGTCAGCACGTCACCGACCTTCACTTGATGGGCAGCCTGCTCGATCTTGTCGCGATTGACCCGGACCTTGCCGCCGACGGCGAGTTTCGCCGCCAGCGATCTTGATTTGACCACGCGCGCAAAGAACAGCCACTTGTCGATTCGCTGTTTAGCGCCCGTTTCTACGGTCATCTTACTTCTTCATCTGTTCTTTCAGAGCCAGAAGCTTGGCGAAAGGTGAGTCGGGATCGATGCGCGCCGGGCGTTCCTGCTCAACGCGCTTGCCACCCTGATGACCGTGATCGCGCTTCGGCTGGCGCTGATTGCCGCCACGGAAATCGCCCTTCCCGCCTTCACGCTTGCCTTCACCGTCATGACGCTTCTGCTTGTCGAAGCGCTTGCCGCCGCGATCATTGCGAGCCTGCTGCTCGGCACCGTCGGATTTGCGCGCCTCGCCACCCTGATCGCGGTTCTGATGACCGCGATTCTGGTTGCCGCGATTTTGACGCTGACGGTTCTGGTCCTGATTACGGTTGCGGCCTTCGAAGCGACCCTGACGCCAGAGAAGAACAGGCTTTGGCTCTTCAGCCGCAGCTTCTGCTGTTTCACCGGCCGGCGCCGCTTCCGCTGCCGCAGGAGCAACTTCGTCCACCTTGGCTTCGGTCTCCGCCTCTTCAACGACAACCGGTGCAGGCACGGGTTCAGCCACTGGAACGGCAGGCTTTTCGGCTTCTGCAACCGGAGAAACGCCAGCTTCCTTGGCGGCAGCTTCAGCTGCGAAAGCGTCGAGCTCAGCAAGCTTCGCCGTCACGGCAGCGGCTTCCATCGCCTCATGGCGATAACCGAGACTGCGCAGGATTTCTTCCATATCGTCTGTGGTTGCCCCCAGAATCGACATCATGGCAGGCGTGACGATGAAGCGTCCGCCGTCATAAGCACCATCCGGACGCGCACCGGAACCCGGACGCCAGGCAAGCGCCGGACGAATAAGATCGGCAAGACGCTCCAGAATATCGATGCGCACGGCGCGACGGCCCAGCACGCGATAGCCTGCCAGACGATAGAACATCGGATCGAAAGCCGGATCGACCACGACCGAAGTGCGGCCAGCGGCCAGCACATTCACGACATCGCCATAACCCGCACGTTCGCGGCCATCGTTCTTGAGCGCCCACAGCAGCGTGATGAGGCCAGCCGGGGCGGGCTTCAGCAGCATGGGCATGAAGACATGATAGGCACCGAAACGCACGCCGAGGCGGCGAAGCGCCGCGCGCGAATCCTGATCGAGACCGCGCACTTCCTCCGCCACATCGCGGCGCGGAAGAATGCCCAGATTCTCGACGATCTGGAATGCGAGACCGCGCGTCATGCCGGTCAGGGCATCGGCGGCAGCCAGATCGGTAAGCGGCTTCAAAACGGTTTCGATATGATGCGCGACGAAACGGTCGATGCGTGCGGCAACCTTGTCGCGCGCTGCTCCCGTAAGCTGTTCGTCGGCCAGGATCACCGCGCGCGGCTTCAGCAGGTCATCACCTGCAACCAGCGTTGCGACCGTTGCTCCGACCCAGCGCATGACGCCATCCGAGCCCAGCGCGAAGTCGCCGTTCGGCGCAGCAGCAAAGCGCTCCGCGCGGCGTTCGAACTCGGCGGCCAGCGCCTTTTGTGCAGCCGACTTCACCGCCTTGGCGTCCGGCCCTTCGGCCTGAACGTCAGCGGTAAAACGGAATCCTTCCAGTTGCCCGACATTATGGCCTTCGACAATCACGTCTCCGGCCGGGCTGATTTCTGCTTCAAGCATGGCATTCTCTCTCAGGCGCCTCATAAGCACGCTTGTCCTGCGGTCTACAAAGCGTTTCGTCAACCTTTCATGCAGCGCGTCGGACAATCTGTCCTCAATTTCGCGCGTCTTTTCCTGCCAGTGTGTCGGATCGGCAAGCCATCCCGGCCTGTGCGACACGAAAGTCCAGGTGCGGATTTGCGCCACGCGATGCGACAGGGTGTCGATTTCCCCCTCTGTGCTGTCGGCGCGGCGCACCTGTTCGCTCATATAATCTTCATCGACGCTCCCTCGGCGGACAAGATCCTGGTAGATGGTTGCAATGATATCGGCATGCTGCGCCGGCGCGATCTTGCGATAGTCGGGCAGCGCGCAGGCGTCCCACAAAAGCTCGATCCGTGCCGGCGTCTTTGCGAGCCGCACAATCTCTTCGTCTTTCGACAAATTTTCAAGCGCTTGTTGATCGACAGCCGGCAAAGCCTTTGCCAGGCCTTCAACCGGTGCGGGCGTTTCCAGAGAATACCGCAGGGAATCGAGCGACGAAAAGTCGAAACGCGCCGTGCGCCATTGCAGAACTTTCACCGGATCGAAATTATGCGCTTCCACCCGCTCGACCAGTTCTTCATCGAACGGATGCACCTGTCCCGTCACGCCGAATGTGCCGTCACGCAGATGACGTCCGGCGCGCCCCGCAATCTGCCCCACTTCGGCTGGCGTCAGATCGCGGAACTGATAGCCGTCGAATTTGCGGTTCTGCGCAAAAGCGACATGGTCGACATCCAGATTGAGTCCCATGCCGATGGCGTCGGTCGCTACCAGAAAATCGACATCGCCCGACTGGTAAAGCTCCACCTGCGCATTGCGAGTACGCGGAGATAGCGCGCCCATCACCACCGCTGCACCGCCCCGCTGGCGACGGATCAGCTCGGCAATGGCGTAAACCTCATCGGCGGAAAAAGCGACGATTGCCGAACGGTTCGGCAGGCGGGTAATCTTCTTGGAACCGGCATAGGCCAGATGTGAGAGGCGCGGCCGCGTCACCACATTGATGCCGCGCAGCAGCTTTTCCAGAATGCCACGCATGGTTCCCGCACCAAGCAGCAGCGTTTCCTGCCGCCCGCGCAAATGCAGGATGCGGTCGGTGAAAATATGGCCGCGCTCAAGATCGCCAGCCAGTTGCACCTCATCGATGGCCACGAAAGCCACATCGGTGCGGCGCGGCATGGCCTCGACCGTGCAGACGGAATAACGCGCGCCGGGCGGCACGATCTTTTCCTCGCCCGTTACCAGCGCAACATTGGCCGCACCGACCCGTTCCACGACGCGGTTATAGACCTCGCGCGCCAAAAGGCGCAGCGGCAGGCCGATCATGCCGCTTCCATGCGACAGCATGCGTTCGATGGCCAGATGCGTTTTGCCGGTATTGGTCGGCCCAAGCACGGCTGTCACATCGCGGCCACTCAGGGTCAGCGGCAAATCATGGGCAGGGAGTTGGTTCATGCCAATAATCGGATTCCCGGTACAAGCGCCCTTTACGGGCTGGATGCTGGTTCTGCGATAGCACTATACGACCTGCACCGAAAGCGCTCCTGTTAAGTTTAAATATGGGCCAATTGCCGATATGTCGACGACCGATGTGAAGCCGGCCAATAACGTGTCGGTTAACAATTGGAACGACTCTGGAACGAATCGGCGACGAATCGCTGACTCCGACAGCTTCGCCATTTGTTCACGGCAACATATAGTAAGCCTAACACAAACGCCCACAACATGATGAATCAAATGTTCTGCTTGTCCGTGTTCTCCTGACGCGAAACACCATGGTTGTTAACCTTTGGCAAAACCTGTCAACAGACGTTGCGAAAGGCTAAGCGATGTTTCAGAAAATCTTAATGATTACTGATACTTCCTTAATGCCAAAAGGGGCGGAAACAGGATTTCCGTTAACCTTCAGGCCAAAGCCGGAACGAATCGGCGACGAATCGCTGATCCGCAAAGTTTCTCCATTTGTTCTCACCACATCTTGTGGGCAGCAATCAAGGCACACCATAGAAAATCGATGTTGAATGGACTTCGACGCCTGTTTCAACGGTTTCGCGTTAACTTTTCCGGCAACGCCATCCCATCCAGCGCACCCGATTTCAATCCCCTCATTGCGGAAACAAAAAGGCGGGCGGAGCTATTTCTCCGCCCGCCCCCTTTCAATGAAGAAAAAGTCAGTCGCGTTCGACGCACAAGGCGACGCCCATGCCGCCGCCGATGCAAAGTGTTGCCAAACCGCGCTTCGCATCACGGCGCTTCATTTCGTAAAGCAGCGTCGTCAGCACGCGCGCTCCGGAAGCGCCGATCGGATGGCCTATAGCGATTGCTCCGCCATTGACGTTGACGATATCCGGATTGAGGCCGAGATCGCGCACTACGGCACAGGACTGCGCTGCGAAGGCTTCATTGGCTTCGACCAGATCGAGATCGCCAACGCTCCAGCCTGCCTTTTCCAGCGCCTTCTTCGTTGCCGGGATAGGGCCCGTTCCCATGATCGACGGATCAACGCCAGCAGTTGCCCAGGAAACGATGCGGCCAAGCGGCTTCACGCCGCGCTTTGCGGCTTCATCCGCATCCATCAGCACAACCGCCGCAGCGCCGTCGTTGATGCCAGACGCATTGCCCGCAGTAACCGTTCCATCCTTGTCGAAAGCGGGCTTCAGCTTGGTCAAAGCCTCCATCGTTGTGCCGGGGCGGATATATTCATCTGCCGAGACAACCACATCGCCCTTGCGGCCCTTCACAGTGAACGGAACGATTTCGTCCTCAAACCTGCCCGCATTCTGTGCGGCTTCCGCCTTCTGCTGCGATGCCAGTGCAAACTCATCCTGTTCAACGCGGCTTAACTGCCATTGGCGGGCGATATTTTCCGCCGTGATGCCCATGAGATAACCGTTGAAAGCATCGATCAACCCATCCTTCAGCATGGTGTCGACCATCTTGAAATCGCCCATCTTCACGCCTGAGCGCAGATGCGCGCAATGCGGCGCCATGGACATGGATTCCTGACCGCCCGCCACGATTATTCTCGCATCGCCGGAAAGAATCTGCTGCATGCCCACCGCAACCGCCCGTAGACCCGAGCCGCACAGCTGGTTGATGGAAAACGCCGTCGTCTCCTTGGGGCAACCGGCACCCATAGCGGCCTGCCGCGCAGGGTTCTGGCCCTCGCCTGCCGTCAGCACCTGTCCCAGAATGACCTCATCCACCTCCGTCGCCGCCACACCGGCGCGTTCCAGCGCACCTTTGATGGCTGCGGCACCCAATTCATGGGCCGGGACATTGCCAAATACGCCGTTGAATGCGCCCACAGCGGTACGGGCCGCACTGGCAATGACGATGGCTTTCGGTTCGGACATTCTTTCCTCCTTGAAATGTTCCGCAACACAAAGACCAAATTTCGGGCCTTGGCAAGCTTTGCCGTGCTGCGCGAGCCGTCTTCATGAAATTCGATAAAGTGTTTTTCCTGTGACGAGCAGCATTGGAGTGTGCATCGCGGGTCGCTACAGCCTAAATTACGTTGAGCTACATATAGGAGATATCCATGCCTTCGCTGACCCTCGAACGAGCCAATACGATCATCACCGGTGCCTTTGCCAAGGCAAACGAACTGAAATTGAAGCCGCTTGCTGTTTGCGTGCTTGATGCCGGCGGCCATGTGAAGGCTTTCCAGCGTCAGGACGGGGCGTCCATGCTCCGCTTTGAAATCGGCTCGGGCAAGGCCTATGGCGCGCTTGCCGTCGGCACCGGCTCGCGCTGGCTGAACAATCAGGCGAAGGATCGTCCGCATTTTCTGGAAGGTCTTTCCGGTGTCTCGGGCGGCAAGATCGTGCCGGTGCCGGGCGGCGTTCTGATCAAGGACGCAGGCGGCGAAATCCTCGGCGCGGTCGGCATCTCCGGCGACACATCGGACAATGACGAAATCGCCGCCATCGCTGGCATCGAAGCTGCGGGCTTTGCGTTCGACGCGGGTTGATCCTCCAAAAGAGATTGCGATCAAGGCCGCTTCATGCGGCCTTTTTCATGCGCCTTGCCGAAAGAACCGGCACAAAATAAAACGCCGCTCCCGAACAAACGGGAACAGCGTTTTGAAAACCATCTTTCGGCTGCTATGCAGCGTCAGACTTATTCCTTGGCTTCGAGGACCTGACGGCCGCGATACATACCGCTCTTCAGATCGATATGATGCGGACGGCGAAGTTCGCCCGAGTTCTTGTCCTCGACATAGGTCGGGGCCTTGAGAGCGTCAGCCGAACGGCGCATGCCGCGCTTCGACGGAGACGTTTTTCGTTTTGGTACTGCCATGGATCCAGCTCCACTGATCGGTCAATAAACGTCCGGCACGGCCCCGAAGAGCCTGTCACATCGGACAAAATTCCGGAAAGTCACGTGCCTATACACGCTCTCACCGCGTTTGACCAGCGGGAGTCTTATCTTTTTTTCGTATCATCGATTTATTGCACGCAAACCACATAGGGCCCCGACCGCGCTGCGCGTCCGGCCACGATCCGGGCAATGCGCTGCATATTGCGTGTCGGCTTGGCTGGATTGCGCAATGCCGGGTTCGGCAGCGTGACCGCGAGCAATGCCGATTGCTGGGCGTTGAGTTTTGCCGCTGGGCGCTTGAAATAGTGCTGGGCGGCGGCCTCGATCCCGTAAATGCCCGGCCCCCATTCAGCGATATTGAGATAAATCTCCATTATGCGCCTTTTGGACAGAAGCCCGTCGGCTGCCAGCGCCAGCGGAAATTCAAGCCCCTTGCGGACATAGGAGCGCCCGTTCCAGAGGAAGAGGTTCTTCATGGTCTGCATGGTTATGGTGGAGGCCCCGCGGCTCGGGCCGCCTTCGCCTGCATCATCCAGCACCAGCCCCAGCTGATGCCAGTCCACCCCGCCATGGCTGCAAAACTGGCCGTCCTCGGCCATCATCACCGTATTGACGAGAACCGGCGCGATATCGTCGAGCCCCACCCACCTGCGGTCCACGTCCTGGAACAGAACATAATCCTTGATCATCAGGGTCGAGATCGGGCGGACAAAGGGTACGGAGTAGATGAAAAGCAGGAAAACCGGCAGCACGGCCAGAATCACCAGAATCTTGAGCGCAAGAGCAATCCGGGCACCCCAAACAGGATCTGCCAGATAATTGCGACCATCTTTGCTCTTGATGATGATTTTTGCCACTGCCACTGCCTGCTGCCCTTCCCCCAAGCGACATAAACCATTCCTTAATAAGTTTGAACCGGATTCCATAATCCTGTCAGGGAAACAAGTCGAAACCCGGCGTTTCGTGACGTTCAAATGAAAAAGCCTGTGCTGATCGCTGTGGCCAGTTGACCAACCCGGCGCTTTCGTCCATCCCCTTTGCCATGGAAAAGCTGCCGACCGATTTCACCGCCGTTCTCAACCTTCGCGCCATGGAAGTGGAAATGGCACTGACGGACCTTCTGGACCAGCGCCTCAGGACGGGAGAAATCGCCCGCCCGGAAAGGCTGCTCGCCGCCATGCGCCACGGTGTCCTGAACGGCGGCAAGCGCCTCCGGCCTTTTCTGGTTGTCGAAAGTGCCGCCCTCTTTGGCAAGAGCGGCGATGCCGTTCTTCGTGTCGCCGCCGCACTTGAATGCATTCACTGCTATTCACTCGTCCATGACGACCTTCCTGCGATGGATGACGACGATCTGCGGCGCGGCCAGCCGACCGTACACAAGGCATTCGACGAAGCAGCAGCCATTCTGGCCGGCGACAGCCTTCTGACCTATGCTTTCGACATTATCGCATCCAATGAAACCGACCTTGATGCAACGACCCGCGTGCAGCTGGTATCTGCGCTGGCGCGCGCGTCGGGTCTTGGCGGCATGGCAGGCGGGCAGGCGCTCGATCTGATGGCCGAAACCAGCAAGCCGGACGAGGCAGGCATCATCACGCTTCAGGCAATGAAGACCGGCGCGCTGATCCGCTTTGCCTGCGAGGCGGGAGCCATCATCGCCAGCGCATCAACCGAAGATCGCGAGCGCATGGCCGAATTCGGCTCGGCCATCGGCCTTGCCTTCCAGCTGGCGGACGACCTTCTGGACGTGACCGCCGACGCTGAGGCGATGGGCAAGGCCACCGGCAAGGATGCCGCCGCCGGAAAAGCCACGCTGGTTTCACTTCACGGCATCGACTGGACCCGCAAGCAGCTTGCCGGATTGGTTGCCCAGGCGGAAAGCCTGCTGGCACCATTCGGCAAGGACGCCGATATTCTCAAGCAGGCCGCGCGCTTCATCGCCGAACGGCAGAACTGAAATTCACAGATCGTCCTCACGCACCTTGATCAGAACGACATCATCAGCGGAAAGCACGCGCCCGTCTTGAGCGCGCACATCAAGCGCGGCCACATCCTCGCCTGAAATGCTGTCGACGAGGCGTGAATGGGTCTCGCCGGGCGCAAAGAGGTGCTTTTCACCCCATTGGCGAAGCGACACGATAACAGGCAGCAGATCGCGCCCTTTTGCCGTCAACCGATATTCCTGATGCGCTCCGCCCTTGGGATCCGGTACAGCTTCCATGATGCCCTCTCCCGTCAGCTTGCGCAGGCGATCAGAAAGAATATTGCGGGCGATTCCCAGATTTTTCTGAAAGGCGCTGAAACGCGTCACACCATCAAAGGCTTCACGAACAATCAGCAGCGACCACCAGTCGCCGATCACGTCAAGCGCGCGCGCACTGGGGCAATAATCGCCTTTCATGCTTTTTTTCCGAACCATATTCGCTCCATCGATTGCAACATGGTTGCAATATAAAACCTTTTGCACTACAAGCAAAATGGTTTCATATTGAAACTATTTTAGGAGCCCATCATGCAAACCTCAACCGACGCGGCAGCAAGGCTGTCCGCGAACCCTGATGCGCGCCCTGCGCTTTCCTCGGCCACTCTTTTTCTGTTTGCGGCAGCAAGCGGACTGGCGGTAGCCAATGTCTATTTCGCCCACCCATTACTCGATGTGATGGCCGACGACCTCGGCCTCAAGCGATCGACTGCGGGCTTTATCGTCGCCGCCAGCCAGCTCGGTTATGCACTCGGCCTGATTTTCCTCGTTCCGCTCGGCGACCTGTTCAACCGCAAGCTCATCATCACGCATTTCCTTCTGTCGGTCCTGTCACTGATCGCAATCGGCCTTGCGGCCAATGCCACCGTACTTCTGGTCGCCATGGCCGTTATGGGGCTGCTCGCCGTCGTCACGCAGGCGCTCGTCGCCTATGCGGCCAGCCTCGCGGAACCTGCGCGGCGCGGCCATGTGGTCGGCATCGTCACCAGCGGCATTGTGCTCGGCATATTGCTGGCGCGCGCCATAGCTGGCGCCCTTACCGACATTGGCGGCTGGCGTATCGTCTATTTCGTTTCCGCCATTCTGACGCTTTCAATCGCGCTCCTGCTCTGGCGCACCCTCCCCGACCAGAAGCGCCAACCCACGAGCGTCCGCTATCCGGCACTTATTCTGTCACTCGTATCACTGTTTCGTTCCGAACCGGTGCTGCGCATTCGCGCCATCATCGCCATGCTGATCTTCGCCAATATCACCACCTTGCTCGCACCACTGGTCATGCCGCTCAGCGCACCGCCCTTCGAACTGAGCCACGCCCAGATCGGCCTGTTCGGGCTGGCAGGTGCAGCAGGAGCACTGGCCGCATCGCGTGCAGGCAGCGTTGCCGACCGTGGCCATGCGCAGCGCATGACAGGCTTTGCCCTGCTCCTGATGTTTATCTCGTGGGGATTGATAGCCCTGCTTGGGCACTCGCTGCTTTGGTTGATCGCGGGCGTGCTGGTACTCGACTTCGGCCTTCAGGCCGTCCACGTCACCAACCAGGCGATGATCTACCGCGTGCGGCCGGACGCGCAGAACAGGCTTACCGCCGCCTATATGGTTTTCTATTCCATCGGCAGCGCCAGCGGTTCGGCGGCTTCAACCTGGATCTATGCTCATGCAGGCTGGAACGGCGTCTGCCTGCTCGGTGCAGGCATCAGCCTTGTCACGCTCGTCTTCTGGGCAGCGACACTGAAAACAACGCCAGAAGCCGCCACGCGTGCAGTAAGCTGTTCTGCCTAGGGCATTCCGGTTAAAACGGCGTCGCCTGAACCGGTCTAACATTTTGTTTTTATCGCATTATCCAACGCAGAACCGCTTCGCACTTTTGCTGGAAATGCTCTAGTTCTGACCGGAGGCAACCTTCTGCTCAAGCCCGAAGCGGTTCTCGATGTATTCGGCAACCATCTTCTGGAAGTCCTCGGCAATAGCGGGACCACGCAGCGTCGTGACCTTCTTGCCATCGACAAAGACCGGTGCGGACGGCGTTTCGCCCGTGCCGGGAAGCGAAATGCCGATATCGGCATGTTTCGATTCGCCCGGACCGTTGACGATGCAGCCCATCACGGCAACCGAAAGCGCTTCCACGCCGGGATATTTCTCACGCCAGACAGGCATGTTGCGGCGGATATCGTCCTGAATGGTTTGCGCCAGTTCCTGAAACACCGTCGACGTCGTGCGGCCGCAGCCGGGGCAGGCCGCAACGATCGGAATGAACTGCCGGAAGCCCATGGTCTGCAGCAATTCCTGCGCCACCTGCACTTCGCGAGTGCGGTCGCCACCCGGCTCCGGCGTCAGCGAAATGCGGATCGTGTCGCCAATACCCTGCTGCAGCAGAATGCCCATCGCCGCCGACGAGGCAACAATGCCCTTGGTGCCCATGCCTGCTTCGGTAAGGCCCAGATGCAGGGCGTGGTCGGAACGCTGCGCCAGCATCGTATAGACGGCAATCAGGTCCTGCACCTGACTGACCTTGGCCGACAGGATGATCTTGTCACGGCCAAGCCCGATCTCTTCGGCAAGATTGGCCGAAATAAGCGCTGACTGCACAATGGCTTCGCGCATGACTTCCTGCGCGGAAAGCGGTGCACCCTCAGCCTGATTGCGATCCATCAGCGTGGTCAGGAGTTCCTGATCGAGCGAACCCCAGTTCACCCCGATACGTACCGGCTTGTCATAGCGGATCGCCATTTCGACAATATCGGCGAACTGCTTGTCCTTCTTGTCCTTGAAGCCGACATTGCCCGGATTGATGCGATATTTCGCAAGCGCTTCCGCACAGGCCGGATGATCGGCCAGCAGCTTGTGGCCGATATAATGAAAATCGCCCACCAGCGGCACATTGTGTCCGAGACGTTCGAGCCGCTCGCGAATCTTTGGCACGGCGGCAGCCGATTCATCGCGATCCACCGTGATGCGCACGATCTCCGACCCGGCACGATGAAGGGCCGCCACCTGCGCGACGGTGGAATCCACATCTGCGGTGTCCGTATTGGTCATCGACTGCACGACGACGGGCGCACTCCCGCCGACGATAACGCCACCGACACTGACACCAACCGACTGGCGGCGAGGAAATGGATGCGAAAAATAGCTGACGGTCTCGGAAGACATTTTGCTCTGTTCTTAACTGTACCTGTTTTCAGGTGGCGCAGCGCGACGCGAATGTCAACGGCTGCAATACTCCGGGTCTGCATTTCTCCGGGCCTGCGTATATCCGGCTTTCGCTTTATATAATCGCTTGCCGAGGCAATGTCGCCCTCTCATTATGTCGTGACCACATGGAGGAGCCCGCCAATGAACGACACATCTGCCCGCAAGACCGCAATCATCACCGGATCGAATTCCGGGATCGGCCTCGGTATAGCCCATGCACTGGCGGCGGCGGGACACAACGTCGTGATAAATTCCTTCACCGACCGCGACGAGGATCATGCACTTGCCGCCAAGCTGGCTGAAGAGCATGGCGCAAGCGTGGTCTATATCGCCGCCGATATGTCAAAGGCGGATCAATGCCGCGCGCTGATCACAGAAACTGCAAGGCGGTTCGGCAGCGTGGGCATTCTCGTCAACAATGCCGGTATCCAGCATGTATCGCCAGTGGAAGAGTTTGCGCCTGAGCAATGGGACCGCATCATCGCGATCAACCTGACATCGGCCTTCCACACCTCCGCCGCCGCCATCCCGCATATGCGCAAGGCGGGCTGGGGCCGCATTATCAATATCGCCTCGGCGCACGGCCTCGTGGCTTCGCCGTTCAAGTCGGCCTATGTGGCCGCCAAGCACGGCATTGTCGGCTTTACCAAGACGCTGGCGCTGGAACTTGCGACCGCCAAGATCACCGCCAATTCCATCTGCCCCGGCTATGTTCTGACCCCGCTTGTCGAAGCGCAGATACCGGACCAGATGAAGGCTTACCACATGGACCGCGAAACCGTGATCCGCGACGTTATGCTGGACAAACAGCCGACGAAGGAATTCGTCACCACCGCGCAGATCGGGGCAGTTGCCGCCTTCCTCGCCAGCGATGCGGCAGCGCAGATCAACGGCGCTGCCATTCCCGTCGACGGCGGCTGGACGGCGGAGTAGCGCATCCCGAAAAGTGGAAGCCGGTTTTCGGATAAGATGCGCGTCAAGAAAGTTTAATGCTTTTGATCCGCGTATCGGGCCAGGCTTGAGAAGGCGAGCACCACCAGCAGCAAGACCGGAAGCGCCAGAAACACCACGCCGAAGCCGCTGTGCTTGGCAACAAAGCCGATCAGCGACGGCGCCACCAGCATGCCGGAATAGCCAAGCGTAGTCGCGATGGACAAGCCGACGCTCGGATTGACGCCCGGCATGTTGCCAGCCATCGAAAAGGCTATCGGCACCATGTTGGAAATGCCGATCCCACAGATCGCGAAACCGATAATCGCCATTGTCGAGCTGTTTCCGAGACCGACGATCAACATGCCGATGATGGCGATGGTCGTGCAAGCGCGCAGGGTTTTAACCGCGCCGAACCGGTCGCGGACCAGATCGCCCGCAAAACGCATGACGGCCATGGCACCTGAAAACGCCGCAAAACCAAAACCCGCCACTGTTACCGAAGCGCCCAGATCCTGGCGCATATGGTAAGCGCCCCAGTCGAGAATAGCGCCTTCCGGCACCATGGAAAACAGCGCCATGACGCCGACAAGCCATGGCAGAGGATTGCGCGGCAGGGTCAGCTTCTGCTTTTCGCCGCTTGGATGATGGTGCTCCGTGTCGGCAATGATCGAAGGCCAGGCAATCGCGATCAGGATGGCGGCGATAATTGTCGTCACCAGCGCATGAACGGCCGATCCGAATTGCGCAATGAGAAACCCGCCGCTTGCAGCACCGATCAACCCGCCAAGGCTCCAGAAAGCGTGGCAGGACGACATGATCGCCCGGCGCATCTTTTTCTCGACCGCCACCGCATTGGCATTCATCGACACATCCATCGCGGCCATGGTCCCGCCGAAATAGAACATCACGATCACAGCCGTGACCACATTCGGAACCAGCGCGATAACGAGCAATGCCGGAATGAAGGCAAGCGCAAAAATGCGCACCACGATGCCCGAGCCGCGATGCGCCGAAAGAGCGCCCGCGACCGGCATCATGGCCAGGGAGCCGAGACCGAAGATCAGGATCATCAGCCCCATACCGGCGCTGTCGAGACCCAGACGCGCAGCGAATTCCGGGATTTTCGGGGCCCAGCCACCGAAAATATAACCGTTCATCAGGAAGAGGAGCGCAACGGCGATCCGCTCTCTGGTTATGATCGGCGCACGCGTGGGCGCTGCATCTTCGCGCCCGGAAACCTGTTCCATTTTGCTCTCACCCGCACAAAATCAGCCTTCCACCCAACCACTCAATCGTGACGGCATGGCTGATGAAATCACTGTTTATCCTCAGATCCACGGAAAATCGAGAGCTCACAACCAATCAGTTGCGACTGAGCGCCGTGGCCGTGCCTGCAACGATCAGGGCCGCACCGCCAGCCCGTTTCGCCCACAGACGCGCGCGGGACGCGGCCAGAACGCCTCTCGCCCTTGAAGCCGCAAGCGCATAGAGCGCATCGGTCATGCCCACCACCAGCGTGAATGTGGCGATCAGAATTGCCGCCTGCGGCCAGTAAGGAAAGTTCAGATCAATGAATTGCGGCACGAAAGCCACAAAAAACACGATTGTCTTCGGGTGAAAAATCCCGATTGCAATATTGCTCAGGAAAGCGAGCTTGGGCGAAATGGGGCGCGTTTCCGTCACGCCCACCACCGGCTCGCCTCTGCTTTTCCAGATTGCCATGACGCCAAGCCCGATCAGGTAAAGCGCACCCGCCCATTTGAGAATGGTAAAGGCTAGCGCCGATGCCGCCAGCAAGGCTCCCACGCCGGCCAGCGACAGGGTGATGGCGCAGAAATTGCCGACCGCCATTCCGGCAACGGAGGCCAGAGCCGTCCGCGTGCCGGATGAGATGGCATAGCCAACAATGCTGAGCACACCAGGACCGGGGATAAGCCCCATGACGAGCGAGGCCAGCACAAAGCCGATCCAAAGATGCATGTTCATGACTGCTCCCTCACATTCCCTACTCGCCGTAGACGATCAGCAGATCCTTCGCGTCGATCTGTTCGCCGGGGCGTACCAGCACTTCGGCGATGACACCATCGCGTTCGGCATGGATGGCGGTTTCCATCTTCATCGCTTCGATGGATAGAAGCACATCGCCCTGCGAAACCTTCTGACCGGTCGCCACGGCAACGGTCGAAACGACACCCGGCATCGGCGCGCCGACCTGCTTGTCGTTGCCCGCCTCCACCTTGCGGCGCACACCGCCCGAAGCGCCCTTGGCGCGATTGGGCACCTTGATGCGGCGCGGCTGGCCGTTCAGCTCGAAGAACACCGTCACCATGCCCTTCTCGTCGGTCTCGCTCATCGCCTGATTGACGATCACCAGCGTCTTGCCGCGCTCCAGATCGACAAAGACTTCTTCTTCCGGCTTGAGGCCATAGAAATAAACCGGCGTCGGCAGCACGCTTGTCGGGCCATAGGTTTCCTGCGCGGCAGCATAATCCGTGAAGACTTTCGGATACATCAGCGCCGAGGCAAATTCCTGATCGGAAAGCTTGCGGCCCGCTGTTTCCTCAAAGCCCTTGCGCTCCGCATCGAGATCGGCGGCAGGCAGAAGCGAGCCGGGACGCACGGTGAAAGGCTTTTCGCCCTTCAGAATCTTTTTCTGCAAAGCTTCCGGCCAGCCCGAAGGCGGCTGACCGAGATCGCCACGCATCATCGACACCACCGAATCCGGGAAAGCAATGTCCTTGGCCGGGTTCTCAACGTCGGCAACGGTGAGGTCTTGGCTGACCATCATCAATGCCATGTCACCGACCACCTTCGAGGATGGCGTGACCTTGACGATATCGCCGAACATGCGGTTCACATCGGCATAGGCCTGCGCCACTTCATGCCAGCGCGTTTCAAGCCCCAGCGAACGCGCCTGTTCCTTCAGGTTTGTGAACTGGCCGCCCGGCATTTCATGGAGATAGACTTCCGAGGCCGGACCCTTGAGGTCACTTTCAAAGGCCGCATATTGGTTGCGCACCGCTTCCCAGTAAAAGGAAATGCGGCGGATCGACTGCGAGTCCAGTTCCGGATCGCGCTCCGAACCGTGCAGCGCCTCCACGATTGATCCCAGGCAAGGCTGCGATGTGTTGCCCGACAGCGCATCCATCGCCGCATCGACAATGTCGACGCCCGCATCGATCGCGGCAAGCACGGTCGCGGCCGAAATGCCTGACGTATCATGCGTATGGAAATGGATCGGCAGATCGGTTTCCTCACGCAGCGCCTTGAACAGCACGCGCGCGGCGGCAGGCTTCAAAAGCCCCGCCATATCCTTCACCGCGATGATATGCGCGCCTGCCTTTTCGACTTCCTTCGCCAGATCGACATAATATTTGAGGTCGTACTTGGCGCGTTCCGGATTGAGGATATCGCCGGTGTAGCAGATCGCCGCTTCACAAAGCTTGTTTTCCTCCAGCACCGCATCCATCGACACGCGCATGTTCTCGACCCAGTTGAGGCTGTCGAAGACGCGGAACAGATCGATGCCGCCGCGCGCGGCTTCGCGCACGAAATATTTCACGACATTGTCGGGATAGGATTTGTAGCCAACACCGTTCGCACCGCGCAGAAGCATCTGCAGAAGAAGGTTCGGCGCGCCTTCACGCACCATCGCCAGACGCTCCCACGGGTCTTCTGTGAGGAAGCGCATCGAGACATCGAAGGTCGCGCCGCCCCAGCATTCCAGAGAGAACAGGTTCGGCAGCGCCTGCGCGTAGGAATTGGCGATACGGGCAATGTCATAGGTGCGCACGCGTGTGGCAAGCAGTGACTGATGCCCATCGCGCATGGTGGTGTCGGTAATCAGCGCGCGCTTTTCATTGCGCACCCATTCGGCGAATTTCTTCGGCCCCAGCTGGTCCAGACGCTGCTTGGTGCCATCGAGCACCGGCTTGTCGCCGAACCACGGCACGCGCGGCTTGGCAGCATCGCTGGCAGGTTTCGCACGGCCCTTGGTTTCGGGATGACCGTTGACGGTCACATCGGCAATATAGGTCAGAAGCTTGGTGGCGCGGTCCTGCCGCTTCACCTGCTCGAACAGTTCCGGCGTCGTGTCGATGAAGCGGGTCGTGTAATCGTTCGACTGGAATTTCGGATGGTTGATGATCGCTTCGAGGAAGGTGAGGTTCGTCGCCACGCCGCGAATGCGGAATTCGCGCAAGGCGCGATCCATGCGATGAATGGCTTCAAGCGGTGTCGAGCCGGAGGCCGTCACCTTCACCAGAAGCGGGTCGTAATAGCGCGTGATGAACGCGCCTGAATAGGCCGTACCGCCATCCAGACGGATGCCAAAGCCCGCCGCCGAGCGATAGGCCTGAATACGCCCGTAATCGGGAATAAAGTTCTGTTCCGGGTCTTCCGTCGTAATACGGCATTGCAGCGCGTGACCGTTAAGCCGGATATCTTCCTGGCAGGGCACGCCCGATTCCGGCGTGCCGATGGCAAAGCCTTCGAGAATATGAATCTGCGCCTTGACGATGTCGATGCCCGTCACTTCTTCCGTGACCGTATGCTCCACCTGAATGCGTGGATTGACCTCGATGAAATAGAATTTGCCGCTATCGGCATCCATGAGGAACTCGACGGTCCCCGCGCCGATATAATCGGTGGCATGCGCAATCTTCAGGCCATAATTTGCCAGTTCCTGTCGCTGCGCATCGCCGAGATAGGGCGCGGGCGCGCGCTCCACGACCTTCTGGTTACGGCGCTGAATCGAGCAGTCACGCTCGAAAAGATGAACCGCATTGCCATGCGTATCGCCGAGAATCTGCACCTCGACATGGCGGGCGCGCTCAACGAGCTTTTCGAGGTAAACCTCATCCTTGCCGAAGGCGGCCTTGGCCTCGCGCTTGGCTTCCGTCACCTCGCGGGCGAGATCGGCCTCGGCGCGGATGGCGCGCATGCCGCGCCCGCCGCCGCCCCAGCTTGCCTTCAACATCAGCGGATAGCCGATTTCGGCGGCAAGCTTTTTCACCTCCTCCATGTCGTCCGGCAGCGGATCGGTGGCGGGCACCACCGGCACACCGATCTCGATGGCGAGATTGCGCGCCGCAACCTTGTTGCCGAGGCGGCGCATGGTTTCCGGCTTCGGACCGATGAAGATGATGCCGTTTTCGGCACAGGCTTCGGCAAATTCCGGGCTTTCCGACAACAGGCCATAACCCGGATGGATCGCATCGGCGCCCGAAAGCCTGGCAACGCGAATAATCTCGTCGATCGAAAGATAGCTTTCAATCGGGCCAAGGTCGCGGTCCAGATGCGGGCCGCGACCTACCTGATAGCTTTCATCCGCCTTGAAGCGATGCAGGGAAAGTTTGTCTTCCTCGGCCCATATGGCCACCGTTTTGAGCCCCAGCTCGTTGGCGGCGCGGAATACGCGGATTGCAATTTCAGATCGGTTGGCGACCAGAATTTTCCGGATTGGCTTTTGGGCGAAAGACAAGGCAGATCTCCCTAACTGCAATGACAAAGGCAGCTTTGATTACATGGCAACAGGCCCAAGCGCAAACGAACTGTGCAACCGCAAGTTAAAAACAATATGCCCGGCTAAATGCCGGGCATATTGCTGAATTTTGTAGCAAATTTTGCTAATATATGAGGCACGAGTGCGGTTCCTATTTTGAGGCAGTCACTGGAACCGCTCTCGTGCATTTGCTTTTGCGCATTATCCAACGCAAAGCCGCTTCGCACTTCTGCTGGAAATGCTCCATTACTTCTGGAAGTAATTGTACTTGCCGTCTTCACCCTTGCGCCACTCGAACATGACGTAAGGCGACAGGCTTGGATCTCCCTTTGCATCAAAGGTGATGTCGCCGAGCACGGTCTTGAACGGGCCCTTTTCCTTCATCGCGGTGGCGACTTCCTGCGGGTCGTTGCTTCCGGCGGCATTGGCGGCACTGATCAGCGACTGCACACCCGCATAGGCGTAGAACGTATAGGCTTCCGGCTCGAAGCCCTTGTCGCGGAAAGCCTTGATCAGATCGGCATTCGACTTGTCGTCGCGCGGATCGGGACCGAAGGTGTTCATGACGCCTGCCACGGCATCACCGGCAATCGAGGCCAGTTCGTTGGACACGATGCCATCGCCCGAAATGAACTGCGCCTTGAGGCCCTGATCGGCCATCTGACGAATGAGCAGACCGGCTTCCGGGTGCATGCCGCCCCAGTAAACCGCGGTGATTCCCGCCGCCTTCATCTTGGAGATGAGCGCGGAGAAATCCTTGTCGCCCTGGTTCACGCCTTCGTAGAGCGTCTCCTTCATGCCGCTTTCGTTGAGCGACTTCTTGGTCTCGTCGGCAAGGCCCTGACCATAGGGGGTCTTGTCGTGCAGGATGGCAACCTTGCCGTCCTTGTAATTGTCGGCCATGTATTTACCGGCAACGATGCCCTGCTTGTCGTCACGACGGCAGGTGCGGAAGGTGTTCCACAAGTCGCGCTCGGTAAAGGTCGGATTGGTGGTGCCGGGCGCAATCATCAGCACGCCGTTTTCGGCATAGATGTCAGAAGTCGGAATGCTGACGCCGGAATTGAAGTGGCCGATGACGAACTGGACGCCATCGCCAACGAATTTGTTTGCAACCGAAATGCCCTGCTTCGGATCAGCTGCGTCGTCACCATAGACGATGGTGATCTGCTCGCCGTTCATGCCGCCCTTGGCATTGGCTTCCGCGACAGCCGCTTCCACACCGCGCTTGATCTGCTCGCCAAAAGCCGCCTGGCTGCCGGTCAACGGTGCGCCGACGCCCAGCTGGATGTCGGCGAAGGATACGCCGCCCATTGCCACCATTGCCGAGAGGCATACGCCGCAGAATAAGGATTTCTTCATTTCAGTTGCTCCCACTAAATCGCACTCCGAAGTTTGAAACGGTATCCGGAATACGCATCAAAACAGTCATTCACGGCGACCGTCCGACCGAGCCGGATGGCCACCATTCTTGCGGGTTTGAACAGCACCGGCTGGACCTGAACCCGGAAATTCGGATGGGAGGCTGCATCAGCCGTTGAAACGCAATTTGGGCTTGAACTGCCCGCGTTGAAACCGGTCCTCCCACCAGACCGCCAGTCAGACACCGGGAATCGCCCTACATCTGACAGCCATCGTAGATAGATTCCCTTTCATTAGGAAAGTAAAGTAATGATTTCGTCTATATTCTGCGTTTCACGCATGACTTTATGCGAGGTCGAAACATGAAAACGAAAATGCCCGACATAAAGCCGGGCATCTCCACTAATCGGGAAAGAATATAAGCGAAACTTACTGCTGTACGTAAGTATATTTTCCGTCAGCGCCCTTTTCCCACTTATACATGACATAGCCGGGAAGCTTCGGATCGCCCTTTTCATCATAGGAGAGGTCGCCCAGCACCGTCTTGAACGGTCCCTTTTCCTTCATGGCCTTGGCGACTTCCTGCGGATCGTTGCTGCCGGCAGCCTTGGCGGCCTGGGCGAGCGACTGAACCGCCGCATAGGAATAAAGCGTGTAGGCTTCCGGCTCGAAACCGGCGTCACGGAACTTCTTCACCAGATCGGCATTGTTTGGGTTGTTGCGCGGATCGGGGCCGAAGGTGTTGAGCGTGCCTTCAACAGCCGGACCGGCGATCGAGGCCAGCTCGTTCGACACGATGCCGTCGCCCGAGATGAACTGGGCCTTCACGCCCTGATCGGCCATCTGGCGGATAATGAGACCGGCCTCAGCATGCAGCCCACCCCAGTAAACAACGGTCACGCCAGCCTGCTTGAGCTTGGCGATCAGCGCGGAGAAGTCCTTTTCACCGACGTTGACGCCTTCATAGAGGGTTTCCTTGGCGCCAAGTTCGTTGAGCTTCTTCTTGGTTTCGTCAGCAAGGCCCTGACCATAAGGGGTCTTGTCGTGAATAACGGCGACCTTCGCGTCCTTGAAATGATCGAAGATGTACTGACCGGCAACAATACCCTGCTGGTCGTCACGGCCACAGGTGCGGAAGGTGTTCCAGAGGCCCTGTTCGGTATATTGCGGATTGGTCGCGCCGGGCGATATTTCGAGGATGCCATTCTCGGCATAGACCTGCGATGCAGGGATCGTGACGCCGGAATTGAAGTGGCCGATGACGAACTTGACGCCATCAGCGGCGAACTTGTTGGCTACCGAAATCCCCTGCTTGGGGTCGGATACGTCATCACCGACGGTAATGGCAATCTTCTCGCCATTGATGCCGCCCGCATCGTTGACTTCCTTAATCGCGGCTTCCGCGCCCTTTTGAATCTGCGCACCGTAAACAGCATTTGGCCCCGTTACAGGAACACCGATACCGACAAGCACGTCGGCCCAGGCCGAGCCCCCGAAAGCCAATACTGCTGCAAGTGCAACGCCTGAAAAAAGCGATTTCTTCATTGTTGAGACTCCCATCATTGTATTTACCCCGAACGATGTTTTGCATCGCCTTATTTTCTTGCTGATTACTCAGCAATATCTACGCTGAATCTTATTACTGTCAACGTGATCTTGTAAAAAAGCTTCGCCGCATAACGGCGAAGCTTTGAAATTATTTCGCTTTCCAGCTGAGAGGCGACGCCTTTTCATAAAGCCAGCCATACTGCCGCACCATTTGCTTGGTGCGCGTGTAGCGGAAGCCGATCGTGCCTATGATCATCAGGACAATCGTGTCCACCAGATAATAATGGGGCGAAAGAAGCGTTCCCTCGAACAGCGCGAAGTGGATGAAGCGCACCGCAGCGCCCAGTGGAATCAGATAGATCAGCAGCTGCGGATAGGTGCGCCAGGTCGAAGCGCAGGCACGCCCCGTCATCCAGGCAGCCCAGCCGCCAAGCAGACAGGTGATGAGGAAAAACAACCAGAATGACGGTTCTTCGTAGAGAATACCTTGCATGATTTCCTCCTAGTGCCTTCCGCCTTCGAGATAGGCGGCGCGGACTTCCGGATCGGCCAGCAATTCACGGCCTGCGCCGCTCATGGTGATCGAGCCGTTGACCATCACATAGCCGCGGTCTGCGAGCTTCAGCGCACCGAATGCATTCTGCTCGACGAGGAAAACCGTCAGCCCCTGCGTGCGGTTCAGTTCCTTGATCGCCTCGAAGATCTGCTTCACGATCAGCGGCGCCAGACCGAGCGACGGTTCATCCAGAAGCAGAAGCTTCGGACGCGCCATCAGCGCGCGGGCGATGGCCAGCATCTGCTGCTCGCCGCCCGAAAGCGTGCCGCCACGCTGGTTGATACGCTCCTTCAGGCGCGGGAACAGGTCGAACATCAGCTTTACGTCTTCATCGAAATATTGCTGATTATCGAGGCTCGCGCCCATCTGGAGATTTTCCAGAACCGTCATGCGCGGGAAGATGCGGCGGCCTTCCGGCGACTGCGCGATGCGCAACTTGGCAATCTCGTGCGGCGGCATGGATGTGATATCCTTGCCGTTGAAGAGAATGCGGCCGGTGCGCGCCTTCGGCGAACCGAAGATCGTCATCATGAGCGTCGATTTGCCGGCACCGTTGGCACCGATCAGCGCCACGATCTCGCCCTCGTCGACAGTCAGGTCGATGCCCTTCAGGGCGCAAATATTGCCGTAATAGGTTTCGACCTTCTCGACGGCCAGAAGCGGTTGCTTTTTCTGCATGGTTTCAGCCTGCATCATTCGCCTCCCTTCTTGGGCTTCGAGGAAGCCTTTGTAGGGGTTTTTGTCGGGGCTTTCGTGCGTTTCGCATCGCCCTTGGGAGCAGTCTTGTCGCCAGCCGGAACATCGGTTGCATCAACAGCGGAAGGCTTTTCGCCCGTCTCCTCGGCAATTTCCTCCTCGATGGCTTCCTCGGCAAGCTGGGCGGCGACCAGATGCGCCGGATCGACAACACCGGGCTTGTCCGCTTCTTCGATGAGTTCGGCGATTTCCTCGTCATCGACGCCGAGATAGGCGGCGATAACGCGCGGATCGTTCTTGACCTCTTCCGGCGCGCCATCGGAAATCTTGGTGCCGTATTCCAGAACGATCACATGATCGGAGATTTCCATGACGACCGACATGTCATGTTCGATCAGCAGGATCGATGTGCCGGTTTCCTTGCGGATATCGAGCAGAAGCTTGTTGAGCTCCGCCGATTCGCGCGGATTGAGACCGGCGGCAGGTTCGTCGAGGCAGAGGATTTCCGGCTCGGTGCACATCGCACGGGCGATCTCCAGACGGCGCTGATCGCCATAGGGCAGATCGCCTGCCGGATCGTCCGCACGGTCGATCAGGTTGATTTTCTCCAGCCAGTAACGCGCCTTTTCAACCGCTTCCTTCGCCGCCGACTTGTAGCCGGGCAGCCCCAGAAGACCCAGGATCGTATAACCGGAAGAGCGCATCAGCGTGTTGTGCTGCGCAACGAGCAGGTTTTCCAGAACGGTGAGGCCCGAGAACAGGCGTATGTTCTGGAAGGTGCGCGCCACCTTGGCGTGTCTGGTGATCTGGAAATCGGGAAGACGCTCCAGCAAGTACTTGTCGCCCGTCTTCCGGTTCATCGTCAGCATGCCGCCTGTCGGCTTGTAGAAGCCGGTGATGCAGTTGAAGACCGTGGTCTTGCCTGCACCGTTGGGGCCGATGATTGCCGTAATATCCCCGCGCTTCACATTGAAGCTCAGATCGTTGATGGCGACGAGGCCGCCAAAGCGCATCGAGAGATGCTCGACCTGAAGGATGGTGTCTTTTTGAGTGTTGCCGGACACAGTGCCAGACATTGTGCTTATCTCCGCCATCAGCCGTGCCCTTCCTTGGTAAAGGCACCCGACACCATCTTCTTCTCATGCAGGAACGCGCTCGGTTCTCGACTTCCGACGAAGCCGCGCGGTTTCCAGACCATGACCACGACCATGGCAAGGCCGAAGATGAGCATACGGTAGAGTTCGGGGGTGAAATCAGGTCCGAAAATCGCTTTCAGGAAGCTCATTTCACGCAGGATTTCGGTGCCGCCGATCATGACGATTGCCGCGATGGCGATGCCGACCAGAGAGCCCATGCCACCGAGGACCACGATTGCGAGAATGACCGCGGATTCGAGGAACACGAAGGATTCCGGGCTGACGAAGCCCTGGCGTGCCGCAAAGAAGGAACCGGCGAAGCCACCAAACATCGCGCCCGTCGCAAAGGCCGTGAGCTTGGTCGTGGTGGTGTTGATGCCGAGCGAGCGGCAGGCGATTTCGTCTTCGCGCAACGCTTCCCATGCACGGCCAACCGGCATGCGGCGCAGGCGGATGGTGACCCACGCCGTTAGCAGCGCCAGCAGAAGGATGACGTAATAAAGGAAGAACTTGTAATGCGCCGCCGAGAAGGTCAGTCCCATATGGGCCGCAAAACCATCTGGCCCGGCTTTGAAAGGCAGGCCGAAGAAAGTTGCCTTGGCAATGCCGGAAATGCCGAACGTGCCCTTCGTCAGATCGGTCCAGTTGATGAGGACCAGACGGATGATTTCACCGAAGGCCAGCGTCACGATGGCGAGATAGTCACCGCGCAGGCGCAGGACCGGAAAGCCCAGAATAACGCCCCACGTCGCAGCGAGAATACCGGCAATCGGCAGCAGCATCCAGAAGGACAGGCCGAAATAGGTGGAAAGCAGTGCGTAGGAATAAGCGCCGACTGCATAGAAGGCGACGTAACCCAGATCGAGAAGACCGGCGAGGCCTACCACGATGTTGAGACCCCAGGCCAGCATCACATAGATGAGGATCTGAACGCCGAAATTGTCGACCCATTTGAGCGATCCCTGCCAGCCAAGCAGCGCGACGATCAGGATCGGGTAGACAAAGAGGAAGGCGACGCCAAGACGCGAGAAGTTGCGGCGCACGAAAGACGGGCTTCCGACCGCAACGGCAGGCTGCTTGCTTTTGGCAAGCTTGCGCGCCTCCAGCCAGGGCTGGGCAAAGGCAACGAACAGGAAGCGGCCAATGGCGGCCAGCACGACGATGATGGCCAGCGCGCCCCAGCGCTGTTGCAGCACCAGTTCGTTGTTGATGTTCTGATCGGTCTTGAAACCGATGATGAGGCAGAAGAGGCCCAGCGCCAGAAGACCGGCGAAGAACCCTTCACGGATGGCCCGGCCAAAAAGGGAATCCGGGCGTGAACTCGACTGTGCAGCCATGATTATACCTTTTCGACTTCAGGACGGCCAAGAATGCCGGACGGCATGAAGATCAGCACGATGGCAAGGATCGAGAACGCGGCAACGTCCTTGTAATCGATCGAGAAATAGGCCGACCACAACGCCTCGATGAGACCGATGAGCAAGCCACCGACCACAGCGCCGGGAAGCGAGCCGATGCCGCCCAGAACCGCTGCCGTGAACGCCTTGACGCCGGGAATGAAGCCGTCGGCAAAGGAAATCACGCCATAGAAGGAGAGGTAGAGCGTACCGGCCACCGCCGCCAGCATCGCACCCATCACGAAGGTGAGCGAAATGACGCGATCGACATTGATGCCAAGAAGCGCCGCCATCTTGCGGTCCTGTTCGCAGGCGCGCTGCGCACGGCCCAGCGAGGTGCGATTGACGATATACCAAAAGATCGTCAGCAGCACCGCGGTCACCACGATGACAACGATCTGCTTCAGCGAAATCGTCACGTTCGTACCGAAGATATTGAAGGAGCCGTTCAGAAGCTGCGGCACCGGCTTGTTGCGCGGACCCTGCGTCACCTGAACGAAATTCGACAAGGCAATCGACATGCCGATAGCCGTGATCAACGGCGCGAGGCGGAACGAACCGCGCAGCGGTCTGTAGGCCACGCGCTCGATCGTCCAGCTCCACAAACCCGTCAGCAACATGGCGACGATCATCATCAACAGAAGCATCAGCGCAATCGGCAATGCTCCAATGAAAGTTGTGATGATGAGAAAAACAATCAGCGCCATGAAGGCGCCGAGCATGAAGACATCGCCATGAGCAAAGTTGATCATGCCGATAATGCCATAGACCATCGTATAGCCGATGGCGATCAGGCCATAGATCGAGCCGAGCGCAAGCCCGTTGATCACCTGCTGGAAGAAATATTCCATCGAGAAGCCACCCATTTTAACGTCCGGGGTTTTTTTGACGCATCTTTATTTCGTGCGCCTTCATTTTATTCCCGGTTAATTACACCTAACGGCTGTATAGAGGAATGCAAGCCCCTTTTGTCTCAGACAAAAGACTAAGGGCATCATCCCTCCACAAACTAGTCATGTCCCCTATCAAACGTCCTGTATATGTTTTTTTCTCCTACCCGGCGCGCTTTATTCCATATTTTTAGCGTTGCCCGAAAGCCAAAAAATTGGGGGCCAATAAGAAAATTACCAGCCGTACCCACTTTAGGGTCTTTCGGGAGACCAGGTCGCGGGCCTGGCGTCAGCCGGATTTTATTCCTGAACAAATCCCGACACTGTCCCAGCCTCGTCCCCTCCCCTGATCCTACGCGACTGTAAACCCGTGTGCAAAGGGATCGCGGTCATCGATAAAGATCGTATTATATCCCGTCATGCGTGCCCAGCCAGCAATTGAAGGGATGATTGCCGGGCGCCCGTCGACTTCCGCAGCGCGTTCCACGCGGCCGTGGAAAAGCGACCCGATGATGGATTCATGCACGAACTCATCGCCGGGCTTCAGCTTGCCCTTGGCCGCCAGTTGCGCCATGCGCGCAGACGTACCGGTTCCGCAGGGCGAACGGTCGATTGCCTTGTCGCCGTAGAAGACCGCATTGCGGGCATGGGCTTCCGGGTGTTTCGCCTTGCCGGTCCATAGAATATGGCTCAGACGATTGATGTCGGGCAGCAGCGGATGCTGGAACTTGTACTTCTCGTTCAGCCGCTCACGCAGGACCGGGCTCCACGCAATCAGTTGCAGCGCGGAATAATCTTCCATGTCCGTGTAATTTTCCTGGCGTTCGACAATGGCGTAGAAATTGCCGCCATAGGCCACATCAACCTTGAGGCTTCCAAGGTCGGGGCACTCGACTTCCAGCCCTTCGGCATAAAGGAAGGCCGGAACATTGGTGAGGCGCACGCGCTCGACATACTGGCCGTTCTGCTCATATTCGATGGCCACCAGACCGGCGGGCGTATCGAGATTGAGCTTGCCCGGCGTCTTCGGCGTCACCAGCCCCTGCTCTATCGCCATCGTCACGGTTCCAATCGTGCCATGACCGCACATCGGCAGGCAGCCGGAAGTTTCGATGAACAGCACCGCAACATCGCAATCCGGGCGCGTCGGCGGGTAGAGAATGGAGCCGGACATCATGTCATGGCCGCGCGGTTCGAACATCAGCCCGGTGCGAATCCAGTCATATTCGCGCAGAAAATGCGCCCGCTTTTCCATCATGGTCGAACCTTCCAGGTTCGGCCCGCCGCCAGCCACCAGACGCACGGGGTTGCCGCATGTATGTCCGTCGACGCAGAAGAATGAATGTCTTGCCATGATGGTCAGTTCCGAAAACGTTGTGGCTTGAAAGGTTCGATGTCGATTGCAGGCGCAGCCCCCGTGATAAGATCGCGGATAAGCCGTCCGGTCGCAGCCGACTGCGTGAGGCCGAGATGGCCATGGCCGAAGCCGTAATAGATGTTGTCGCCCGCCGAAGCCCGGCCGATGACCGGTACCGAATCCGGCATGGATGGCCGATAGCCCATCCATTGCCGCCCGCCTTCGGTGCGAAGGCCCGGCAGAAACATGGAAGCCTTCTTTAGCATGGCTTCGGAACGCGCGAAATTGGGCGGCAGGTCAAGCCCGCCGAACTCCACCGCGCCGCCGACGCGCAGGCCAGTTTCCATCGGGGTGATGACGAAACCGTGGCCGGGGAATGTCAGCTGGCGCTTCACGTCGAAACTGCCGACCGGCAAGGTCGTGTTATACCCGCGTTCCGTATCGAGCGGCACGGCATCGCCAAAACCTTTGGCGAGATCACGCGACCATGCACCAGCCATCAGGACGAGATGCGCCGCCCTGATTTCGGTTCCGTCCTCAAGACGAACACTCGCCCCGCCATCGCCCGGTCTGGCATTCATGACCTTGGCCTGAAGGAAGCGCGCGCCCCTGCTTTCCGCATAGGACCAGATCGCCTTGCCGAACAGCTTCGGATCGCTCACATTCTTCCAGCCGGGAACGAAAGTTCCGGCAACGAAACGCGGGCTCAGTCCCGGCTGCAATTCGGCAAGCCGATCGCCGCGCACGTGTTCATAGGCAATTCCGGCATTTTCGCGAACATCCCAGCCCGGCTGCGAGGCGGCAAGCTCCGCTTCGCTTTCATAAAGTTCCAGATTGCCGTTCTCGTGCAGGCGATCGCGCAATCCGGCCCGGTCGATCAGCGCCATCATCTCGCTGCCTGCAAGCCGCATGATATCTGCCTGCGCAATCGCGGTTTTAGCCAATGCATCCGCGCTGCTTGCGCGCCAGAAGCGATAAAGCCAGGGCACCATCTTCGGAAAATAGGAAGGACGGATCGTAAACGGCCCGAGCGGATCCATCAACCAGCCCGGCACCTTGCGCATGACGCCCTTGGAGGCGAGCGGAAGAATGTCGGAGAAAGCAAGCGCCGCAGCATTGCCGGAGCTGGTTTCCTCGCAAATGCCGGTTCTGTCGATAACCAGAACCTGGCGCCCCGCCTCGGCAAGCAAGGCCGCTGTGGCCACGCCGACGATACCGCCGCCGATAATGAGAATATCCTGCTGACCCTGTGGATCAGATTTCATCTTGTGCGGCTCCCCACCGGATTCAATTTTGCCTGCAGCCTTGCCGAAAAACCAGCTCACATGGTCGTTTCGGCCTATCGGCAATCGTCATGTTCAACGCCAGCACGCAATTTCTGTCCATCATTTTTTTGGAATGACACTGTGCCGAAAGTTCGCCATCGCTTGAAAAAGCCACAAAGGCCAGATTAGGGCCAAGTCAGGGATCGACAACGCAAATCGCCACTTATTGATATATCAGAGATATATCTGTAGGATTGAACTATGTCAATCGTCGTAAACCACAGGGCATGGACGACATGGAAGAAACGAACGTTCGAGACAGGCTGACGCGCAGCCCGGCCAGCATGCCGCTGGCGGCCATGGATGGCTGGGCCAGCGAAAGCCTTGCCGAACAGGCCTATCGCATTCTGGAGCGCTCCATCGTCACGCTGGAACTGGAGCCGGGCACTGTCGTCAACGAGCGTACGCTGATCGAACTGACCGGCATGGGCCGCACGCCGATGCGGGAAGCCATTCAACGTCTCGCCTGGGAAGGTCTCGTAGAGGTGCGTCCGCGCTCCGGCATTGCCATCGCGGCCATCGACCCGAAGGATTTCATCAAGGTGCTGGATGCGCGCGAAGGCGTCGAGCGCGTTCTGGCGCGTGATGCCGCACGCTTCGGCAGCCCGCGCGACTATGAACGGCTCGAAGCCGCTGCCGCTGCCATGCGGCAGGCAATTCCCGACGAGGATGTGGCGCTGTTTCTGGACGCCGACAAGGCGTTCGACATTGTTCTGGGCGCGGCTGCGAGCAATCCCTATGCGGCGCGCATCGCTGCGCCCCTGCAAAGCCACAGCCGCCGCTTCTGGTTCCGCCTTCGCCCGTCGACCGGCATAGCCGGTTCGGCCAATGCACATGCGACATTGATCGAGGCGATCATTTCCCGCCAGCCGGAGCGGGCCAGCGACACGGCCAGCGAACTGATGGCCTATCTGCGAACCCTCGCGCCCTGATTTTCGCCGCTGGCTTTCATGAGGCGCGATAGTCAAAACAAAAGCCGAAGCGATGGCTCCGGCTCTTTGAAACTTCGGGAACTGATTAACCCCATCAATGGGATTTGTTCATCGAGTCCGACATTTTGCGAAGCACGTTGAGCGCAACGCTCAACTCTTCATCGCTCACGCCTTCAAGAAGATCTTCACGCACGTCTCCGGCGAGCTTCACCACCTGTTCAGCCAGAATCTTGCCTTCCGCCGTCATGACGACGCGCTTGGCGCGGCGGTCGCCCTGGACCGTTTGCCGTTCGATGAAAGACTGGCGCTCCAAACCATCGAGCAGGCGCACCATGGTCGCGTTTTCGATCTCCAGCGCCTCGGCCAGCTCCTTCTGGTAAAGGCCTTCCTGTTCGATCAGGGCAAGCAAGGTGCGCGCCCGGGCCAGCGTCAGGCCGCGCTCCTTCACGCGCGCATCAAAAACAGTGCGAAGCCTGCGATTAACCTTCGCCATGGCATCTATCATTTCAGCTCTGAGGTCTGCCGTATCCATGCCAATCGCCTTATATATTAGTAAACTAATGATTTCAGGTTTGGATAGATCGCTGCCGAACCATTTTCAAGCGAACTTCATGAACTCACGCAAGCGTGATGGGGTTTTGCGCCGATATGACCGTTCTGCGGACAAATTCCCTGACGGAACGGTGATCTGAAAAAGAAAAAGCGGGCAAAAGCCCGCTTTCCCGAAACACGATGAATTGCCTGCTTATCAGGCCGGCATGATCGTTCCCTGCAGCGTCATCAGCTGGTGCAGGAAGATCTCCGCCTTGGTCCGATGCTCGTTGGTCGAGGCATCTTCCAGATGCTTGCGGGCTTCCTCGATGCGGCGCTGAATGTCTGCCGGGTTGATATCGTCCACATGGGTCGCCGATTCGGCCAGAACGGTGCAGCCCTGCGGGGTGATATCGGCGAAGCCGCCGAAGACCACGTAGGAGTCGGACTTGCCGTCGGCAAGCTTCACCGAAACGACACCCGGCATGATCGTCGTCATCAGCGGCGAATGACCGGCGAGAGCCGTCAGATAGCCTTCGCTACCCGGAATGACGACTTCCGTCACCTGCGCGGAAAGCAGGAGCCGTTCAGGCGACACGAGTTCGAATTGGAAAGCTTGAGCCATGGTTCTCACTTGAATTCAAAAGCACGATCCGGAAAGCTGAAGCAGTTTTCAGAACATGCTTAAACAAAATGATTGGCTTTCACGGCGGGCCTTGCGGCCCACCGGGAAATTCAATTCATCAGGCAGCTTCTGCTGCCAGCTTCTTGGCCTTCTCGAGAGCTTCCTCGATGCTGCCGACCATGTAGAAGGCAGCTTCCGGAAGATGATCGTAATCGCCAGCGCAAAGGCCCTTGAAGCCCTTGATGGTGTCGGCGAGGTCGACCAGCTTGCCCGGCGAACCGGTGAAGACTTCAGCAACGAAGAACGGCTGCGACAGGAAGCGTTCGATCTTGCGGGCGCGGGCCACGGTGAGCTTGTCTTCTTCAGACAGTTCGTCCATGCCCAGGATCGCGATGATGTCCTGAAGGGCCTTGTAGCGCTGCAGGATCGACTGAACCTGACGGGCGACGGCGTAGTGTTCGTCACCGACGACCTTCGGGTCAAGCATGCGCGACGTGGAGTCGAGCGGGTCAACAGCCGGGTAGATACCCTTTTCTGCGATCGAGCGCGACAGAACGGTCGTGGCGTCCAGGTGGGCAAACGAGGTGGCCGGCGCCGGGTCGGTCAAGTCGTCGGCAGGGACGTAAATCGCCTGAACCGAGGTGATCGAGCCCTTGGTCGTCGTCGTGATGCGTTCCTGCATGGCGCCCATGTCGGTTGCCAGCGTCGGCTGATAACCCACGGCGGAAGGAATACGGCCGAGAAGAGCCGACACTTCCGAACCTGCCTGCGTGAAGCGGAAGATGTTGTCCACGAAGAACAGAACGTCCTGGCCCTGGTCACGGAAGTTTTCGGCAACCGTCAGACCGGAGAGAGCAACGCGAGCGCGCGCACCCGGGGGTTCGTTCATCTGGCCGTAAACGAGGGCAGCCTTGGAACCTTCGCCGCCGCCGAGCTTGTTCACGCCCGATTCGATCATTTCGTGGTAAAGGTCGTTGCCTTCACGGGTACGCTCACCGACGCCTGCAAACACGGAGTAACCGCCGTGCGCCTTGGCGACGTTGTTGATGAGTTCCATGATGAGAACGGTCTTGCCGACGCCTGCACCGCCGAAGAGGCCGATCTTGCCGCCCTTGGCGTAAGGAGCGAGAAGGTCGACGACCTTGATGCCCGTTACGAGGATTTCGGCTTCGGTCGACTGCTCGATATATTCCGGAGCGCTCTGGTGGATGGCGCGGGTCGCCGTGGTCTTGATCGGACCGGCTTCGTCAACCGGCTCGCCGATGACGTTCATGATGCGGCCAAGCGTTTCGACGCCAACCGGAACCATGATCGGTTCGCCGGTGTCGCGTGCTTCCTGACCGCGAACCAGACCTTCGGTCGCGTCCATGGCGATGGTGCGCACGGTGTCTTCGCCGAGGTGCTGGGCAACTTCGAGAACCAGGCGGTTGCCCTGATTGTCGACTTCAAGCGCGTTCAGGATCAGCGGGAGCTGGCCTTCCGGGAACTTGACGTCGACGACAGCGCCGATGACCTGCGTAACGTGGCCGATTGCGCCAGCCGCTGCTGCCTTTGGAGCGGCAGACTTGGCTGCTGCGGTGGTCTTGGGCGCTGCTTTCTTGGCAGGCGCCTTCGCCGCTGGCTTTGCTTCGGCCGCGGCGGTAGTTTTCGGGGTCGCTGCTTTTGCCATCGATCCTTACCTTCCGTTAGCGTGATCCCGAAAAGTTGCAGGCTTTTCGGAAAATCACGCGGTAAACCAAATTCTATTCCGGCGCATCCGTGCGACGCCAGATGTTTCCATCTGGCTGCACAATGCTCTAGAGCGCTTCCGCACCCGAAATAATTTCGATCAGTTCCTTGGTGATCTGCGCCTGACGCTGGCGGTTATACGTGATCGACAGCTTGTTGATCATGTCGCCCGCATTGCGCGTCGCATTGTCCATCGCGCTCATCTTCGCGCCCATCTCGCCCGCGACATTTTCCAGCAGAGCGCGGAAAATCTGGACCGAGATATTGCGCGGGATCAGCGTCGACAGGATCGCCGCAGGATCAGGTTCGTATTCGTAGATCGCGTCGCCCGCAGTTTCCCCGCCCACGCTGTCGCCAGCCGAAGCCGGGATAAGCTGCTGTGCGGTCGGAACCTGGGAGATCACCGACTTGAATTCGGAATAGAACAGCGTGCAGACGTCGAAAGCGCCTTCCTCGAACAGCTTGATGATCTTGTGGCCGATCTGGTCGGCATGCACAAAAGCGAGCTGCTTGACTTCGCGCAGATCGACATGATCGACCAGCAGGCTGGCAAATTCGCGACGCAGGATGTCCGCGCCCTTCTTGCCGACCGTGATGATCTTGACCGTCTTGCCTTCAGCGAGGAGCTTGCGGGCATGATCGCGCGCCAGACGCGCGATCTGGCTGTTGAAACCGCCGCAAAGGCCACGTTCTGCGGTGCAGACGACGAGCAGATGCACGTCGTCCTTGCCCGTACCGGCCATCAGGGCCGGCGCATCTTCGCCGGTGACGTTCTGCGCGATATTTGCGAGAACGGCGCCCATGCGCTGCGAATAAGGCCTTGCGGCTTCCGCAGCTTCCTGGGCACGGCGCAGCTTCGCCGCGGCGACCATCTGCATCGCCTTGGTGATTTTCTGCGTCGCCTTGACCGAGGCGATACGGTTTCTCAGATCCTTTAGTGAAGGCATCCGTTCATCCCGTCACAAAATTCAAGCGAAAGACTTGGCGAACGCGTCGATCGCTGCCTTGAGCTTGCCCTTGAGGTCATCGGTAATGGCTTTCTCGTTGCGGATGCCCTCGAGCACGTCCTTGTGCTCGGTGCGCAGCGAAGCGAGAAGACCTTCTTCGAACTTGCCAACCTGGTTGACAGCAAGCTTGTCGAGATAGCCGTTAACACCGGCGAAAATCACGGCAACCTGCTCTTCCGTCTTCAGCGGCGAGAACTGCGGCTGCTTCAGGAGTTCGGTCAGGCGCGCACCGCGGTTCAGAAGGCGCTGCGTTGCAGCGTCAAGGTCGGAACCGAACTGTGCGAAGGCAGCCATTTCACGATACTGGGCAAGCTCGCCCTTGATCGAACCGGCAACCTGCTTCATGGCCTTGATCTGGGCCGAGGAACCAACGCGCGAAACCGACAGACCGACGTTAACAGCCGGACGGATACCCTGGTAGAACAGGTTGGTTTCGAGGAATATCTGGCCGTCGGTGATCGAGATCACGTTGGTCGGAATGAAGGCGGAAACGTCGTTGCCCTGCGTTTCGATGACCGGCAGAGCCGTCAGCGAGCCAGCGCCGTTTTCGTCGTTGAGCTTTGCCGCGCGTTCGAGAAGACGGGAGTGCAGGTAGAAAACGTCGCCCGGATAAGCTTCGCGGCCCGGAGGACGACGCAGCAGAAGCGACATCTGGCGGTAGGCAACAGCCTGCTTGGACAGATCGTCATAGCCGATGAGGGCGTGCTGGCCGTTGTCACGGAAGTATTCGCCCATCGCGCAGCCCGCAAACGGTGCGAGATACTGCATCGGAGCCGGATCGGAAGCGGTAGCCGCGATAACGATCGAATATTCCAGGGCGCCGCGTTCTTCGAGAACCTTGACGAACTGGGCAACAGTCGAACGCTTCTGGCCGACGGCGACGTAGACGCAGTACAGCTTGTCCTTGTCCGGGCCGTTGTCGTGGATCGGCTTCTGGTTCAGGAAGGTGTCGAGGATGATGGCGGTCTTGCCGGTCTGACGGTCGCCGATGACCAGCTCGCGCTGGCCGCGGCCAACCGGGATCAGGGCGTCGATGGCCTTGAGGCCCGTCGACATCGGCTCATGGACCGACTTGCGCGGGATGATGCCAGGCGCCTTGACGTCGACGCGGCGGCGTTCCTTGGCCTTGATCGGGCCCTTGCCGTCGATCGGGTTGCCGAGAGCGTCGACAACGCGGCCGAGCAGTTCCGGACCGACCGGAACGTCAACGATTGCGCCGGTGCGCTTGACGATGTCGCCTTCCTTGATGTCGCGGTCGGCACCGAAGATAACGACGCCGACATTGTCGCTTTCAAGGTTCAGCGCCATGCCGCGAATGCCGCCAGGGAATTCGACCATTTCACCGGCCTGAACATTGTCCAGACCATAGACGCGGGCGATACCGTCGCCAACGGACAGAACCTGACCGACCTCGGAGACCTCAGCCTCCTTGCCGAAGTTCTTGATTTGCTCTTTCAGGATAGCGGAAATTTCCGCGGCGCGGATGTCCATCAGCCGACCTCTTTCAGTGCAAGCTTGAGAGAAGAAAGTTTAGTGCGAAGGGACGTGTCGATCTGACGCGAACCCATCTTGACGATAAGACCGCCGAGGATCGACGGATCGACGGTGACATTGATCGTCACGTCCTTGCCGGCCACGCCCTTCAGCGTTGCCTTCAATTCGTTCTGCTGCGCAGCGCTCAGCTCGTGCGCGGAAACCACATCGGCGGAGACTTCGCCGCGATGTTCAGCAGCAATCTTGCGGAAAGCGGCAACGATGCCGGGCAATGCAAAGAGACGGCGGTTCCGCGCAACGACGCGCAGGAAATTTCCAACCAGACCCTTGATGCCTGCCTTGTCGGCAATGGCGCCGATGGCGTGAAGCTGGTCTTCCGAGGAAAACACCGGACTGGAGATCAGTCGCTTGAGGTCTTCGCTTCCGCTCAGAAGCGCCTCGAAACGGTCAAGATCTTTTTCCACAGCTGCAACGGATTTCGCGTCGAGCGCGAGCTCGAAAAGCGATCCGGCGTAACGCTGTGCGACACCTGAAATGAGCGAAGACGTTTCAGCCACGAACAACCTGCTCTCTACGTTGAAACCATCCTTTTGGGGCCCAATCTTGCTCAGGACGCCAAGCCGATGATTTTATTGAATGTTTCCGGAAAACCACTGACGCGCGAGCACGTCAACACCGAAATGTGATTGCCGTCTAGCATAGACGAACAGGACTCGCAACACGCGAATCCGGCACTTTTGTGTAAGATTTGCCGCCTTTCGCGGTCAAAAAAGTCGCATCTGCCGCGCCAGTGCTACCTTCCGTGACAAAGCCTGCACGCCTGACGTGCAAAACCCGGCCCTTTCCGGTCAGGAAATGAAGCCGAATGCGTAGAGCAGCGGACCGGCTGCGAGCACGAATTCCACCAATGCCGCGAGGCTGCCGTAGAAGCGTCCGCCGGTCGGTCCGCCCCTGCGCCCGCCCGCATCCGACATCATCGAAATGAAGCGCCCGAACAGCGCAAACGCCCATACGGTACCCAGCACCACCCAAAGAAAAGGCTGGGCAAAGATGAGGCATCCAAGCCCCACGCCGAGATAGGGTCCTGCAAGCGTCGCGCGGATGGAACCGTAACCTTCGGGCCGGCCGTTGATCGGCTGGAGGCGCAAGAGCTTCATCGTTATGCCGGGTGCGAAAAGCATGACAAGACCGGCCAGTGCCGTTATGGCCGCAGAGCCCCATGCAAGCCATTCTCCGGTCGTGGCAGGAAGATAGAATTCCATCGCAATTACCCTCGTCGTTTCTTGCCCTATAGCGGAATTTGGCACCACGTTCCATCCTGCGTAGGCTGTTCAGATTCTGGTTATGCCGCGCCGAAAATAGTGGCTTTGAAGAACCGGAGCGGAGCGTACTTGAAGTACGTGAGCACCGGAAGCGCACAAAGACGCTATTTGCAGGCCGGCAGAGCCTGAATATCAACAGCCTACAGGAAGCTTTGCGGATCTATATCCACCTGCACCCTGATCGAGCCTTTTTCCCTTGGCGCAGCCGCCAGCAGCGCACGGATAAATCCTTGAATATCTGCGCGTTTTGTCCCGTGCACCAGAATTCGGAAGCGGTGACGTCCGCGCACCAGCGCAAGCGGCGCTTCGGCAGGGCCGAGCACGGATATCTCCCGTGACGAAGGGGCAGCACGGCGAAGCGCACGCGCATGATTTTCGGCGTCGGGCCGGTTGTCGGCGGAGATAATCAGCGCTGCAAGCCGTCCGTAAGGCGGCAGGTTGCTGCGCTCGCGCTCCTCGATCTCACGGGCATAGAACGCGTCCGCATCGCCGCTGACGATGGCCCGCATCACCGGATGATCGGGCTGGTAGGTCTGGAGAAGCCCGAGGCTCTTGCGCCCGGTTCGTCCGGCGCGCCCCGTCACCTGATTGAGCAGCTGGAAGGTGCGCTCGGCCGCGCGCGGATCGCCATTGGCAAGCCCCAGATCGGCATCCACGACGCCCACCAGCGTCATATTGGGAAAATTGTGCCCCTTGGCGACCAACTGCGTGCCGATGACAATATCCGCCTCGCCTTTCGCGATAGCGTCGAGTTCCAGCCGCAGCCGCTTCACTCCACCCGCCATATCAGACGAAAGAACGATGATTCGCGCCTTGTCGAAGGTCGCCGCCACTTCCTCGGCAATGCGTTCCACCCCGGGACCGCAGGCGACCAGATGATCGAGCGTGCCGCATTCGGGACAGGCCTGCGGAACCGGCTCGTGATAGCCGCACTGATGGCACATGAGCTGCCCGCGAAAGCGGTGTTCCACCAGCCAGCTTGAACATTGCGGACACTGGAAGCGATGGCCGCAGACCCGGCACAGTGTCAGGGGCGCATAACCGCGTCGGTTGAGGAACAAAAGCGCCTGTTCGCCGCGTTCCACCGTCTTGCCGACCGCTTCCGTCAGGGCAGGAGACAGAAACCGGCCCGGCGGCGGCGGCGAACGTCGCATGTCGATGGTCTTCAGGTCGGGCAGTGCAGCTTCCGCATAGCGTCCGTAGAGCTTGATTCGCTTGTAGCGCCCCTGCTCCGCATTGACCTGACTTTCGATGGAGGGCGTGGCCGATGCCAGCACCACCGGAAAACCGCTGATATGGCCGCGCACCACCGCCATGTCGCGTGCATTGTAGAAGACCCGGTCTTCCTGCTTGTAGGCCGGGTCATGTTCTTCGTCGACGACGATCAGCCCCAGTTCCTTGAAGGGCAAAAACAGAGCCGACCGCGCGCCCGCCACAACCCGCACCGTGCCTTCCGCTATCTGCCGCCAGACGCGTTCGCGGGTACGCGGCGCAAGATCGGAATGCCATTCGGCAGGTTTTGCCCCGAACCGGTCATGGAACCGGTCGAGAAACTGCTGCGTCAGCGCGATTTCCGGTAGGAGAATCAGCACCTGCCTGCCCTGCTCGATCGCCTTGGCGACCGCTTCGAAATAAACCTCGGTCTTGCCCGAACCGGTCACGCCGTCGAGAAGCGAAACCGAAAAACCGCCAGCTTCCACCGCTTCCGACAGCATTTCCGCCGCCGCCTGCTGGTCTTCCGAAAGCGTGGCCCGGGCATAATCGATATCGGGCTTTGCCACCACGGCTGGCGGCGGCAGCATCACTTCCTCGAAAACGCCTTGCGCCTTCAGCCCGTCCACGACCGTCATCGAAACCCCCGCCGCATGGGCGAGGCCCGATCTGGTCCAGGCAAGCCCGTCGCGGGCAAGCTCCATCACCCGCGCCCGGGCGTCGGTCATGCGCTCCGGCTCGCCGCCGCAATAGCGAAGCCCCGGCACCGACGGTTCGGGGTCGAATGCGGCAGGCACGCGCAGGACCATGCGCGCCACCATGCCGGGCGGCGACAGCGTGTAGTCGGCTGCCCAGCGCATGAAGCGCAGCATGTCGCCGCCAACCGGCGGACAATCGAAAACTTCCGAAATTTCCCGCAATTTTCTGGCATCGACGGCATCGGTTTCGCCCTCGCAGACGATCCCCGCAACTTCCCTTGGTCCCAGCGGTACGCGCACAATCGATCCGGGCTGGACGTTCATGCCCGCCGGAACCATATAAGAATAAGGCCGCTCCGCGGGCATGGGCACGAGCACGGGAACCACCCGGGGGGCAAGCTCCGGAAACAGGCCAGAAATGGGGTTTGCAATATCGTGCGAATCTTTCGACATGATCGCGTGACCTTGGCGCGGCTTTGCGCTAAAGAAAAGCCACCTTCCGGGAATTAAATGGTTTTAAATTCCTCAAATCCACCCGCGCTCATTATGGAGGAACGCTGTTATGAAGTTTTTCGTGGACACTGCGGACGTCAAGGAAATCCGCGAGCTCAATGACCTTGGGCTGGTCGATGGCGTGACCACCAACCCGTCGCTGATTGCAAAGTCGGGCCGCGACATTCTTGAAGTCACCAAGGAAATCTGCAGCATCGTCAAGGGTCCGGTCTCGGCCGAAGTCACCGCGACGGATTTCGACGGCATGATGAAGGAAGCCGCCGTTCTTTCCAAGCTCGCCGACAATATCTGCATCAAGGTTCCGTTGACGCTGGACGGTCTGCGCGCCTGCAAGAAGCTGTCGTCGGAAGGCCACAAGACCAATGTGACGCTGTGCTTCTCCGCCAATCAGGCCCTGCTCGCCGCCAAGGCTGGCGCGACCTATATCTCGCCGTTCATCGGCCGCCTGGACGATACGGGCATCAACGGCATGGAACTGATCGCCGAAATCCGCACGATTTATGACAATTACGATTTCCGCACCGAGATTCTTGCTGCTTCGGTTCGCACCGTCAATCACGTCAAGGAAGCCGCTCTCATCGGTGCCGATGTCGTGACCGCGCCGCCTGCCACGCTGAAGGCGCTCGTCAAGCATCCGCTGACCGACAAGGGTCTCGAAGCTTTCCTCGCCGATTGGGCGAAAACCGGCCAGAAGATCGCCTGATCTGCGACCTGGAGCATGTCCAGCAAAAGCGCGAAGCGGTTTTGTGTAGGATAATGCTTAAAAACAAAAACTTGGAGCAGTTCCATCGATTCATCATTGAATGGGCTGCTCTTGTCAGACGACTGAAAGGCGGGCCATCGGCTCGCCTTTTTTATTCCAGCTCCGTTTCCCCATCCTGCTTGCTCACCCGGATCGGTCGCGCGCCGCATTGCTCGGCGATAGCTCTTGCAAGGGTGGCGGAATGCGTCACCACCCATATCTGGCTGCGCTCGGATGCCTGGGCGATCATGCGGGCGAGCGAGGGAAGCATATCGGGATGCAGGCTCGCCTCCGGCTCATTGAGGGCGATTAGCGGCGGCAGGCGATAGGAAAGCAGAGCACCGGCAAGCGCCAGCATGCGGATTTGCCCATCGGACAATTCTCCGGCCCGGAATATGCGATGCGGAAAAGCCGGAAAATTCAGGCCGAATGTCGCCGTCTCGCCCGGAAAGGGAATATCGAGCCTCGCGCCATCCAGCGCATCGGCCACCAGACGGTCCAGATCGACCGTATCCTGCCGGATATGGGCAAGCGTCGCGAAGACCGAGGCAAGATTGCCGCCGTCCTCGTCCAGCATGGCGGCGGTCGCAGCGATGGAGGGCTGACGCGCCGGTGCGTCGCGGTCGCTTCGAAAGCCATGATAAAAGCGCCAGCTTCGCATCTGCGCGGCCAAATCGCCGATCTCGGGGTAATGGCCGGATTGTCCCAGCACCGCCAGCCCGCTTTCGGATGTCAGCAGGCGTGACGGATGCTCCATGCGCCGCCCTTCCCCATCCCGCGCAAAGACAACCGGCCCGCGCCGGTCCATCAGATCGACAGGACGGCGCCCCGTATCGAGGCTGAGCTTCTCTTCCTTGATCTGCGGCTCGAAGGGAAAGGCACCCGAAACAGGCGGCGGCAATCCCGCCTCGACACTATAGGCAAACCGCGATGCCAGCCTTTCATCCTCAAAATGCGCTTCGAGAATGATTCGCGCCGGTTCGTGCTTGCGGCGGCTTCCGCCCCACATCGCCGATTGCATTCCGCCTTCACGCACGATTTCGGTTGAGAAATTGCCCTCGGCAGCGGCCTTCACCAATTGCAGGGCGCGATAGAGATTGGATTTTCCGGCCCCGTTCTCGCCGACAAAAACCGCCACCTGCCCGAGATCGACACGAACGGAACGCAACGAACGATAGCCCTTCGCGGAAAACGAAACGAGACGCATCATTGCTCCCTGAAACACAAAAGGCGGCACCGAGAGTACCGCCTTCCGCCAGTTCGGACCAGCCCAACCAGAGCATTTCCAGCAAAATGCGAAACGGTTTTGCGTTCGCAAATGCGGAAAAAACGAATGGATAGAGCGGTTCCAACGATACCGTTAAAGCCGCTCTATTGGAGCTTCGACATCTTTTGCGCCAGACCGAGGAAGATCTGTTCGGCCAGTTCTTCCGCGGCGCGCTTGCGCGCATCGCGCTCGGCACGCAGGTTCGCAAATTCCTGACGCGGACGGTCAAAGGAAGCGCCGACCGTGCGAGTGCCAGCGGCAAGCGGCTTGCCGTCCTTGTCACGCAGCACGAAATTCGACGTCGCCTTGACGATACCGGACGATGGACGGCCGGTACGGTCGGTCGTATCGCCGACATCGACGCTGACCGCCGCAAGCGTGTAGCTGCTCAGGCCAAGGCCAAGCCGATAGGTCGGGTTGGCCGGCTCACCAGCACCGCCGCCGAGCAGGAAGATGAGGCGATTGCGGACCTGCTGGCCGAAGACGTCGCCAGCCGGATCGATCGCGACCGAAGCAAGCTTCGTGCGCATGTCCGGCGTCACGCTGCCGCCAATGGTGCCACCGACGCCAGCGCCGGAGGAGTAAAGCGGCTGCACGGTGCATCCAGCCATCAGAACCGCGGCTCCCACTGCGAAAAACGCAATGCGGAAAGCTTTGATTGCGGAGAAAAAGCGGTCAGGCAACGACATTGACGATCCTTTGCGGCACCACGATAACCTTCTTCGGCGAGCCTCCATTGAGCGCAGCCTTGACGAAGTCAAGTTCGAGCACCGCCTGCTGGATGCTAGATTGATCAGCGTCGCGGGCGATTGTCAAATCCCCACGCTTCTTGCCGTTGATCTGAACCGGCAGAACGATCTCGTTTTCCACTACCAAGGCCGGATCGAAGACCGGCCATGGCGCGCGGGCAACCAGCGTTTCGCGACCAGCCACCTTGCCGCCGAGCGCTGCCAGGCACTGTTCGGCCAGATGCGGCATCATCGGCGCCAGCATCGCGATAAGCTTTTCGGTAGCGTCGCGGACAGCGCCCTTCAATTCGTCATCCGCGCTGCCGGAGGCAACCTGCTGCAACGGACCGGCGACCGTATTGACCAGCTCGTAAAGACGGGCCACGCCACGGTTGAAGGCGAGCTTTTCGATATCGTCACCGACAGCCTTGACCGCCTTGTGCGCGGCCTTGGAAACGACAAGCGCCTCGCCCTGCGTTCCCGCCTTCGGCGCAACGTCCTTCAACTGTTCGGCAGCTTCGGCCACCAGACGCCAGACGCGCTGCACAAAACGATGCGCGCCTTCGGCACCGGCCTCCGTCCAGATCACGTCACGCTCGGGCGGCGAATCAGACAGCATGAACCAGCGCGCCGTGTCGGCACCGTAGGAAGCGATGATGTCATCCGGGTCGACAACGTTCTTCTTCGACTTCGACATCTTCTCGATGGAACCGATTTCCACCGGCTCGCCTGTCGAAAGCAAAGTCGCGCTGCGCTTGCCGTCGCTTTCCTCGATGCGGATATCGGCAGGCGCCACCCACTGGCCATTGGCCTTGTAGGTTTCGTGCACGACCATGCCCTGCGTAAACAGACCCTTGAACGGCTCGTCGATGCCGACATGACCGGCAACCTT
Organism: Ochrobactrum sp. PL_is501; assembly: GCF_055816895.1. Lineage (NCBI taxonomy): Bacteria > Pseudomonadati > Pseudomonadota > Alphaproteobacteria > Hyphomicrobiales > Brucellaceae > Ochrobactrum > Ochrobactrum sp. PL_is501. Next base: position 162,428 of record NZ_JBVPGR010000029.1, read on the forward strand.
CATCGCGCGGGTGAAGAAGCGCGAATAGAGCAGATGCAGGATCGCGTGTTCGATGCCGCCGATATACTGGTCGACCGGCAACCAGCGGTCGGCAACCGCGCGATCCGTCGGCTCGTTTTCCCAAGGTGCCGTGAAGCGGGCGTAATACCAGGACGAATCGACGAACGTGTCCATCGTGTCCGTCTCGCGCCGCGCATCGCCGCCGCATTTCGGGCATTTCACATGACGCCATGTGGCATGACGGTCGAGCGGATTGCCCGGGCGGTCGAACTCGACATCGTCCGGCAGCTTGACCGGCAGATCGGCGCGCGGCACCGGATTGACGCCGCAAGCCTCGCAATGGATCATCGGGATCGGGCAACCCCAGTAACGCTGGCGCGAAATGCCCCAGTCGCGCAGGCGGAACTGCACCTTGCGAACCGCTTGCGGCTTGCCATCGAGATCGGTCTTCTCCAGACGGTTCGCCACTTCATTGAAGGCGGCTTCCGGTGTCATGCCGTCGAGGAAGCGCGAATTGATCATCACGCCATCGTCGGTATAGGCCGTGTCGCCGATGCTGAAATTTGCCGCGTCTTCGCCCTTCGGCAGAACGACAGGCGTAACCTTCAGCTTGTATTTGTTGGCGAAATCCAGGTCGCGCTGATCGTGCGCCGGGCAGCCGAAAACCGCGCCCGTGCCATATTCCATCAGAACGAAATTGGCGACATAGACCGGCAGCTCCCAGTTCTCGTCGAACGGGTGCTCGACCTTTACGCCAGTGTCGAAACCTTTCTTTTCAGCGGTTTCAAGCGCCGCCAGCGATGTGCCATGGTGATGGCATTCATCGATGAAGCCGGTGAGCGAGGCATTGTTTTCAGCCAGCTTCTTCGCCAGAGGATGATCGGCGGAAATCGCCACGAAAGCCGCACCGAACAGCGTGTCGGGGCGGGTCGTATAGACTTCGATTTCCGAGAAACCTTCCGGCGCGGTCTTGCCATCCAGCGCGAAGCGGACCTGCAAGCCTTCCGACTTGCCGATCCAGTTGCGCTGCATCAGGCGCACTTTTTCCGGCCACTGGTCGAGCGTGTCGAGACCGGCCAGCAATTCGTCGCTGAAATCGGTGATCTTGAAGAACCACTGCGTCAGTTCGCGCTGTTCCACCAGTGCGCCCGAACGCCAGCCGCGACCGTCCACCACCTGCTCATTGGCAAGCACGGTGTTGTCGACCGGGTCCCAGTTGACCTTGGAAGTCTTGCGCGTCACCAGGCCTTTTTCGAAAAGGTCGATGAACAGCATCTGCTGGCGATGATAATATTCCACGTCGCAGGTCGCGAATTCGCGCGCCCAGTCGAGCGAAAGCCCCATCGATTTCAGCTGGCTGCGCATCGTGGCGATGTTCTGGTAGGTCCATTCCTTGGGATGAACCTTGTTCTGCATTGCAGCGTTTTCCGCAGGCATGCCGAACGCATCCCATCCCATCGGATGAAGCACGTTGAAACCCTTGGCGCGCTTGTAACGGGCGACGACATCACCCATCGCATAGTTGCGCACATGGCCCATATGGATGCGCCCCGACGGATAGGGGAACATCTCGAGCACATAATATTTCTCGCGGCTGTCGCCATTGTCGGTTTCGAAAGTCCGGTCTTCTTCCCAGACTTTCTGCCAATGAGCTTCCGCCACGCGCGGATTATAACGTTCGGCTGCCATGACCGTATTTACTCGCACGAAGGTGATGCAATAAGGAGAGTCGATATTTAATGGCGACCTTCACCACGTATTGGCGAAAGCGTCAACCTTTTGCGGACGAAAAGCCTGAAAGCGAGAGTTTCATGTCAGATATCGTAGCGAACCTGAACACGGTCAAGGCCGCAATCGCCCAAGCTGAAAAGGAAGCACAACGCGATAAAGGCTCCGTTACCCTTGTCGCGGTGTCAAAAACCTTCGACGCGGATGCCATCCGCCCCACGCTCGATGCAGGCCAGCGCGTCTTCGGCGAAAACCGCGTGCAGGAAGCGCAAGGCAAGTGGCCGCAGTTGCGGGAGGATTATTCCGGCATCGAACTCCATCTCATCGGCCCGCTGCAATCCAACAAGGCCGCCGATGCCGTCGCGCTCTTCGATGTCATCGAAACCGTCGACCGCGAAAAGATCGCCGCTGCCCTTGCCGATGAAATCAAGAAGCAGGGCAAAAGCCCCAAACTCTATGTGCAGGTGAACACCGGCCTTGAAGAACAAAAGGCTGGTATTGCGCCGAAAGAGGCCGTGGCTTTTGTCGAGCGCTGCCGCAAGGAACATGGCCTCGCCATCGAGGGGCTGATGTGCATCCCGCCTGCGGACGAAAATCCGGGGCCGCATTTCGCGCTTCTGGAAAAACTGGCGCGGGAAGCAGGCGTCGAAAAGCTCTCCATGGGCATGTCGGGCGATTATGAAACCGCCATCGGCTTCGGCGCGACATCGGTGCGTGTCGGCTCGGCCATCTTCGGCGGGCGGAGCTATGCCAACCCCGCCTGAGTCCCTTGTCCCCTACTATTTGTTTTGTCGCATTATCCTGCGCAAAACCGCTTCACACTTTTGCTGGAAATGCTCCTAATGCAGGACGATCTCGCCCTGCACATTCCTCCAGTCCGAGGGGCCGAGCAGCCGGAAATGCGTGTAGCTGACCGAATGCAACGGCCCGTCGATTTCCCTGTTCCAGAACTCGATGAAATGATTGAGCACCGGAAAATCCGGCGCGAGGTCATAATCCTGCCAGACGAAAAGTTGCAGCAGATGCGGATGATCGGGCAGGTGGTAAAAGACTTTCGCCGTCGTCAGGCCGTAGCCGGCAAGTTGGAGTTCGAAGGCTGATTTCGCATTCAAAGCGGACGTCGTCATGGCGATTTCCCCTTTTTGTGAAGAGCCATATTGCAAGGCTCCTGATTAGAAGATAATCACTCCAAAAGGTTTTTAAACTGTAAAAACAATATATTAGCAACAATCGTCAGCGAGTGCTGCCAGCCGCCCTTCCCAACGATGCGTCATTGTGGATCATGGACGCGCCGATTGTCTAATTTACCTTGCCCGCGATGGAAGGTAGACAGGGCACCCGATGGTCTTGCCATTCTCGGCAAGCCGTCTCATCCGGCGGGAGGTGCCGGGCAGTTTTGGGTGCATTATGCGAGCGGGACATGGCTGTCCGGTTCGCGGAATGCTGAAGGAGGACATCATGTCGGAAAAGCTTTACCCGGTTCTTGCCGAGGCAAAGAGAAACACGCTCATCGACAACGCAACCTATCTCGACTGGTATCAGGAAAGCGTGAGCGACCCGGACGGCTTCTGGGCAAAGCACGGACGGCGCATCGACTGGTTCAAGCCCTTCACCAAGGTCAAGAACACCGATTTCAACGGCGACGTGTCCATCAAATGGTATGAGGACGGCGTCACCAATGTTTCCTACAACTGCATCGACCGCCACCTGAAGAGCCGTGGCGACGAGGTCGCCATCATCTGGGAAGGCGACAATCCCTATATCGACAAGAAGATCACCTATCGCGAACTTTATGAAAACGTCTGCCGTCTGGCGAATGTGCTGAAGAAGCACGGCGTGAAGAAGGGCGACCGCGTCACGATCTATCTGCCGATGATCCCGGAAGCCGCCTATGCGATGCTGGCCTGCGCGCGCATCGGCGCGGTGCATTCGGTCGTCTTCGCCGGTTTCTCGCCGGAGGCGCTGGCCGGCCGTATCGTCGACTGCGAATCCACCTTCGTCATCACCGCCGATGAAGGCGTGCGCGGCGGCAAGCCGGTTCCGCTGAAGGAAAACACCGATACCGCCATCGACATTGCGGCCAAGCAATATGTGATGGTCAACAAGGTTCTCACCGTGCGCCGCACCGGCGGCAAGGTGAGCTGGGGTCCGGGCCGCGATCTCTGGTACCACCAGGAAGTGGCAAGCGTGGAGCCGACCTGCGAACCGGAACCGATGAACGCGGAAGACCCGCTCTTCATCCTCTACACCTCCGGTTCCACCGGCAAGCCGAAGGGCGTGCTGCACACCACCGGCGGTTATCTCGTCTATGCATCGATGACGCATCAATATGTCTTCGACTATCACGATGGCGACATCTACTGGTGCACAGCGGACGTGGGCTGGGTGACGGGCCATTCCTATATCGTCTATGGGCCGCTCGCCAACGGCGCGACGACGCTCATGTTCGAAGGCGTGCCCAACTTCCCCGACCAGGGGCGTTTCTGGGAAGTCGTCGACAAGCATCACGTCAACATTTTCTATACCGCGCCGACGGCCATCCGCGCGCTGATGGGTGCGGGCGATGAATTCGTCACCCGGTCGTCGCGCTCGACCTTGCGCCTGCTCGGCTCGGTCGGCGAGCCGATCAATCCGGAAGCCTGGGAATGGTATTACAACGTGGTTGGCGACCAGCGTTCCCCGATTGTCGATACATGGTGGCAGACGGAAACCGGCGGCATTCTCATCACGCCGCTGCCGGGCGCAACGGACCTGAAGCCCGGTTCGGCAACACGCCCGTTCTTCGGCATCAAGCCGGAACTCGTGGACAATGAAGGCGCGGTCGTCGAGGGCGCCACAGACGGCAATCTGTGCATCATCGATTCGTGGCCGGGCCAGATGCGCACGCTTTACGGCGACCACAAGCGCTTCGTCGAAGCCTACTTCTCGACCTATAAGGGCAAGTACTTCACCGGCGACGGCTGCCGCCGCGACGAGGACGGCTATTACTGGATCACGGGCCGTGTCGACGACGTGCTCAACATTTCCGGCCATCGCCTCGGCACCGCGGAAATCGAATCGGCGCTCGTCTCGCATCACTCGGTTTCGGAAGCCGCCGTCGTGGGCTATCCGCATCCGATCAAGGGACAGGGCATCTATTGCTATGTCACGCTGATGACTGGCGAGACCGTCCATGACGAAGAGGCATTGCGCAAGGAACTGACCCAGCACGTGCGCAAGGAAATCGGCCCAATCGCGACGCCGGACAAGATCCAGTTCGCGCCGGGCCTGCCGAAGACCCGCTCGGGCAAGATCATGCGCCGCATCCTGCGCAAGATCGCCGAAGACGAGTTCAGCGCACTGGGCGATACCTCGACGCTGGCCGATCCGGGCGTCGTGGACGACCTGATCGAAAATCGCCAGAACAAGAAATGACAAACGAAAGGCCGGGAATTTCCCGGCCTTTTCACATCCCCAATTCTTTGACTTGTGTGAGAATTGAAGTGTCCTACACTCGATTTCAGTCACTCATTTCCTGAGAACTGGTATGGAATCTGCCTTCAAGGATATCTGGCTTTTACATTGGTTGACTGCATCAGGCGGCCTCAAAGAATTTCAGCAACGTATCGACGTTGAGATTGCCGAAGCCTTCAGAACTCTGGAACGCTTCGTTTCGCCTCCTAAGCTCGATATTCTTCTCGATCGTTCGAAACATATAATTCCAGAGATCGGAATTCTGGGACGAGCCCACAACAGCACGTTGTTTTCATTAAACTTCGACCCAGAAAATCCCAATCTTAAACCCAGCCTTACAAACGGAACGCTCCAGCGCCAGGCGCTGCATGAAATCCATCACTGCATGCGCATGGCTGGACCGGGCTATGGATGGACACTTGGTGAAGCGTTGGTAAGCGAAGGCTTGGCAGGAAATTTCGTCCAACATCTGATGAACTCACCACCAGAGCCGTGGGAACGTGCAGTCGACATCGACCGGTTGAGCGTGCACCGCCCAACAGTCGCAGATTTGCAATCTCCCGATTACAATCACGCCGAATGGTTTTTTGGCAGAGGAAAATTTCCCCGTTGGCTTGGTTATTCAATGGGGTTCGAACTCGTGCGGCTCTGGCGTGAAACCGTTCGACCGGAAACTCAAGCCCAATGGATCGACACGCCTTCACATGAAATTCTTGCCATTGGCAAAGAAGCCGGACTGATCAGAGACTAAAAATCTATCGACCGCCCCTTGATCTCCCAGTCACCATAACGGGCGGGATCTTTTCCGCCGCGCCCGCCAATTTCGCGCGGTGCTTGCGCTTCCTTTTCGGCGGCGCGGCGCGCTTCGGCTTCCTTCAAGGCGCGCTGGGCCGCAGGCGGCAGGTCTTCAAACGTGCGCTTGTCCACATTTTCCGGGGCTTCGGTTGCGTCGGTTTTCTCGCTCATCGGTCACATTCCTGTTGGCTGCATCTGCTCCCATTATTGAAGCGAAGCCTTTTCATACCCATCATATAGGCAGAAAGGCTTGCCGTGCAAAACCCTTGCGAGGGCGCGCGGCTCAAGATTTGGAGACCGCCACGGATGAATATGACGAAAACTGCCATGCTGATCGCGCTCATGACGGTCATGTTCATGAGCATCGGCTATTTGCTGGGCGGCGGAGGCGGCATGATGATCGCGCTAGTGATCGCCGTCGCCATGAACCTGTTCGGCTACTGGAACTCCGACAAGATGGTGCTGCGCATGTATAATGCGCAGGAAGTGGATGAGCGCAGCGCGCCCGACTATTACCGCATGGTGAGCGGCCTTGCCGCCAATGCGGGCCTGCCGATGCCGAAGGTCTATATCATCCATGAAGACCAGCCGAACGCCTTCGCCACGGGCCGCAACCCGGAAAACGCCGCCGTTGCCGCGACGACCGGCCTGCTCAACCGGCTTTCGCCAGAAGAAGTGGCGGGCGTAATGGCGCATGAGCTGGCACACGTCCAGAACCGCGACACGCTGACCATGACCATCGTGGCGACGCTTGCCGGTGCCATATCCATGCTCGGCAATTTTGCCTTCTTTCTTGGCGGCAACCGCGAGAACGGCAATGGCATCATGGGCGTGGTCGGCACGCTTCTCGCCATGATTGTCGCGCCCTTTGCCGCGATGATCGTGCAGATGGCGGTGAGCCGCACCCGCGAATACGCCGCCGACAGGCGCGGCGCGGAAATCTGCGGCAATCCGTTGTGGCTGTCCTCCGCGCTGGGCAAGATCGCGCGTGGCGCCAAGGCTATCCCGAACGAGGAGGCCGAACACAACCCGGCGACCGCGCATATGTTCATCATCAATCCGTTGAGCGGGCGCGGTGCCGACAATCTTTTCTCGACCCACCCGGATACTGATAACCGCATTGCCGCACTTGAACAGATGGCTGCCGAAATGGGCATCCGCTCTGGCGGAATGGCACCACGCGCCGCTGCCCCTTCCCAAAGCACCGGTCCATGGGGTAATGCAGGCGGCAGCAGCAATGGCGGTTCCGGTTTTCGAGGGCCGTGGTCGTAAATAAAGAAGAATAGTGTGAACGATAAAAAAGCCGCGCCGAAGCGTGGAAACAAAAAGCCGCAGAACAACTACGCCGCAGACCTGCGCCCAGGTCTGGCGGCGCGTTTGTGTGCGGCCCGCCTTCTCGGCGCGGTGATCGAAAAGAACACCTCGCTCGACGGCCTGACCGACAATACCCACGGCCATCCGCAATATCTGGCGCTTGAGCCGCGCGACCGCGCTCTGGTTCGCGCCATTCTGGGTTCTGCGCTGCGCAATCGCGGCAGCATCGAACGCGCCATCAACAAGCGGCTCGACCGGCCATTGCCGGAAAATGCCGTGGCGCTGAAACATCTTTTGCATGTCGCCATCGCCCAGATTTTCTATCTCGACCTGCCTGATCATTCGGCGGTCGATCTGGCGGTGGAAGCGGCTAACAACGATCCGCGCAACCGCAAATATGCCGGTCTGGTCAATGCGCTGCTGCGGCGTCTCGCGCGCAACAAGGAACGCGCTCTCGCCCACACGCTGGAGCCCGAAACCAATGTGCCGGAATGGTTCGCCAAGAGCATAACGGATGCCTATGGCGCGGAAAAAGCCGCAACCATTCTCGCCATGCACGCCTATGAGCCGCCGATCGATTTCACGGTCAAGGGCGATGCGAAGGCATGGGCCGAAAAGCTCGGCGGCATGGCGCTTCCCAACGGTTCGGTGCGCCTGCAAACGGTCGAAGGCAATCTCACCGACCTGCCGGGCTTTGCCGAAGGCGACTGGTGGGTGCAGGATGTGGCGGCAAGCCTGCCTGCCCGCCTGATGGGCGACATCAAAGGCAAACGGGTGGCTGACCTCTGTGCCGCCCCCGGCGGCAAGACGGCGCAGCTTGTGCTTCAGGGCGCGGATGTGACCGCGCTCGACCTTTCCGAAAACCGCCTGAAGCGGCTCAACGGCAATCTGGAACGGCTTGGTTTCGAGGCGAAGACCGTCGCCACCAATCTGATGGATTTCCAGCCGGACGAACTGTTTGACGCCGTGCTTCTGGATGCGCCCTGCTCGTCCACCGGCACGGTGCGCCGTCACCCGGATGTGCCATGGACCAAGACCCCGCAGGACATTGCAAAACTTGCGGAACTTCAGGGCAAGCTTCTTGCGCACGCGGCCATTCTGGTCAAACCCGGCGGCGTGATCGTCTTTTCCAACTGTTCGCTGCATCCGCTCGAAGGCGAGGAAATGGCGCGCAAGGCAGCGGAAAACCCGCTGCTGGAGCCGTTCCCGATCACGGAGCAGGATTGTCCCGGTCTTGAAGGGCTGGTGACGGCGGAAGGCTTTTTGCGGTCCACCCCGGCAGACCTGCCGCCCGATCGTTTTGACGGCAATCCGCAAATGGCTGGCATGGACGGCTTCTTCGCCGCCCGCTTCAAGCGCGTATAAAACCGCTAAACAAGTGTTTTCGCATACCGGGCGCATTTCCGTCCGGTATGGTTAACGCTCGATTCACCATTTCAGTACAATTGTATCAAAGGACATCGGCTGTTCGATTTGGCCGCAGCATAATGACAAACGATACGGAGAAAAACCGGGTGGCAGTCGCCCTCAGCGAAACCCCTCACCTCTGGGGACTGGCCGTTGCACAGGCGTGGCGCAAGTTCAGCCGCCGTCTGCGCATGGGACCGCTTTATCGCTGGCGCTTCACCGGCTTTACCCCGGACCGCATTCTGATCGCCCCGCCCGACCTGCGCGTCGCCGACCCGCAACTGGCGCAGGAATTCTATCATGGCCGCTTCGCGCTGGCCGGTCGTCTTGTCGAAACCGGCGGATTGTCGCCCTTCGCCGTCGAGCCGCCGACTCCGGAATGGGAGGCAGCCCTCCAGAGTTTCGGCTGGCTGCGTCATCTGAAAAGCGCCAACAGCGAACTGGCAACCGCCAATGCGCGCGCGCTCGTCGATGACTGGATGCGCATGTTCGGCAAGCGCATCGGCGGTCTTGCCTGGTCGCCGGAAGTCACCGCCCAGCGCATCATCGCCTGGCTGCAGCATTCCAATCTCATTTTGTCGGGCGCCGAACTTCCCGCCTATCGCAAGTTCATGCGCTCGCTCGCCATGCAGGTGCGTTACCTGCGCACCGTCGCCGCCGCCATGGATGACGGCGAGGAACGCTTGCGCGCCCGCATCGCTCTTGCCTTCGCAGCGCTTGCCTTGCCAGTTTCGCCGCCGACGGCACGCGCCGCGCGCCGCAATCTGGAATATGAGCTGAAGCGCCAGATCCTGCCCGATGGCGGGCACATCTCGCGCAATCCCGTTACGGTGCTGGAACTTCTGGCCGATCTTCTGCCGCTCCGCCAGACCTATGCCAACGGCACCGAATCGCCGCCCAAGGCGCTGATCGAAGCCGTTGAGCGCATGTTGCCTGCGCTGCGTTTCTTCCGTCATCAGGATGGCAGCCTTGCGCTTTTCAATGGCGTCGGCCCCACCATGCCGGAACGCATCATCTCGGTTCTGCGGCACGACGAGACCGCCGGATCGCCGCTGACCCATGCGCCCTATTCCGGCTATGAACGGCTTTCGATGGGGTCCACCACCATCATCGCCGATACCGGACTGCCGCCGCCGGTGACCGCATCGCGGGATGCCCATGCGGGTTGCCTCGCCTTTGAAATGTCCTCCGGGCGCCAGCGCTATATCGTCAATTCCGGCATCGACCGTTTCGGCCCGCCGGAATTTCGTCCCTTGGGCCGTTCGACGGCTGCGCACTCCACCGTCACCATCAACGACACGTCCTCGTGCCGTTTCAGCCTCAATGCGGGCCTTTCCAATATGATCGGCACGCCGATCATTGCAGGCCCGACTCGCGTGCAGCGCGACCGGATCGAGGAAATGGGGCGGCAGGGATTTGTTGCCAGCCATGACGGCTATGCGCGCCTGTTCGGCATCTATCACGAACGTCGCCTCGTGCTGTCGCATAATGGCAGCGTCATCCAGGGCGCCGACCGCTTCTATCGCGGCGATGGCCGTCCATTGAAGGCCAACGGGCGCGACAATATTGCCGTGCGCTTCCACCTGCATCCCTCGGTCGATATTTCCTTCGATGAGAACGGATTGATCGTCCTGTCAGCGGATCGCGACGACACCTGGGTCTTTTCCTGCTTTGAAGTTGCGCCGCAACTGGAAGATTCGATCTTCTTTGCAGGCTTCCGCGGTCCCGTGACATCGAAACAGATCGTGCTCTCCTTTCCGGCGTCCGACCTGCCGGAAGTGAACTGGCAGTTCAGCCGCGTCGCGCTTGGCAGTTACGTATAAAGTTCAAATTGGTCTTTTGCGGTAGGATTCTCGGCGCGGCTGTGTTAGGGCGAGCCGTCCACTTTCCTGAACGCATCCGTTTCAGCAACGAAGAGACCAACTCCCTATGGCTGTCAGCTCCAAGCATATTCCCGCTCCCGATCTTCATCGGGTGCGCCGCGCCCTCCTTTCCGTTTCCGACAAGACCGGCCTGATCGATTTCGCCAAGGCGCTTCATGCGCAAGGCGTCGAAATCCTCTCGACCGGCGGCACCGCCAAGTCGATTGCCGCAGAAGGCATTCCGGTGAAGGACGTGTCCGAAGTCACCGGCTTCCCGGAAATCATGGACGGGCGCGTCAAGACGCTGCATCCGGCAGTCCACGGCGGCCTGCTCGCCGTGCGCAATGACCCGGAACACGTTGCGGCCATGGAAGCACACGGCATTGGCGGCATCGATCTGGCCGTCATCAATCTCTATCCGTTCGAGGAAGTCCGCTTCCAGGGCGGCGACTACGACACCACCGTCGAGAACATCGACATTGGCGGCCCGGCGATGATCCGCGCTTCCGCCAAGAACCACGCCTATGTCGCAACGGTCGTTGACCCTGCCGACTATGCCGACGTGGTGGCCGAACTGGAAAAGCACTCCGGTTCCCTGCCGCTCGCCTTCCGTAAAAAGCTTGCCGCCAAGGCCTTTTCGCGCACGGCAGCTTATGATGCGGCCATTTCCAACTGGTTTGCCGAGGCAATCAACGAAGAAACGCCGGTATATCGCTCGGTCGCAGGCAAGCTGCACTCCGTCATGCGCTACGGTGAAAATCCGCACCAGACGGCTGGCTTTTATCTCACCGGCGAAAAGCGCCCCGGCGTCGCCACCGCGACCCAGCTTCAGGGCAAGCAGCTTTCCTACAACAACATCAACGACACCGATGCGGCTTTCGAGCTGGTGGCCGAGTTTGATCCCGCCCGCACCGCAGCCGTCGCCATCATCAAGCACGCCAATCCGTGCGGTGTCGCGGAAGCTTCCACGATCAAGGAAGCCTATCTCAAGGCGCTCGCCTGCGATCCAGTTTCAGCCTTTGGCGGCATCGTTGCGCTCAACAAGACGCTCGATGAGGAAGCAGCCGAAGAGATCGTGAAGATCTTCACCGAAGTCATCATCGCGCCGGATGCCACCGAAGGTGCACAGGCCATCGTCGCAGCCAAGAAGAACCTGCGCCTGCTGGTGACCGGCGGTCTGCCGGACCCGCGCGCCAAGGGCATTGCCGCCAAGACGGTTGCCGGTGGCCTGCTGGTCCAGTCGCGCGACAATGGCGTGGTCGATGACCTTGATCTGAAAGTCGTCACCAAGCGCGCCCCGACCGAAGCCGAACTCAACGACCTGAAATTCGCCTTCCGCGTTGGCAAGCATGTGAAATCGAACGCCATCGTCTATGTGAAGGATGGCGCAACGGTTGGCATTGGCGCAGGCCAGATGAGCCGGGTCGATTCCGCCCGCATCGCAGCCCGCAAGGCCGAAGATGCAGCCGAAGCAGCCGGTCTTGCAGAGCCGCTCACCAAGGGCTGCGTGGTCGCTTCCGATGCGTTCTTCCCGTTCGCAGACGGTCTGCTGTCCGCAGTTCAGGCTGGCGCAACCGCCGTCATCCAGCCGGGCGGCTCCATGCGGGACGACGAAGTGATCGCCGCCGCCGACGAACATGGCATTGCCATGGTGATGACCGGCATGCGTCACTTCCGCCACTAAATCCTTGTAAACCACAGATTTATAGAGGCCCCGGAACCAACCGTTCCGGGGCCTTCGTTTAGATCGGTTCTGATCCTAGCGGAATCCCGGAACCAATCTATCTCTTTGTTTTTTCGCATTATCCTACGCAAAACCGCTTCGCACTTTTGCTGGAAATGCTCTATTTTGAGTTTCATATTCTTTCGTTTACATTCGTTTCGAACAGATTTGGAGGAGCCCGCCCCATGACGCAGTTTATCGGTTCCATCGACCAGGGAACCACGAGTTCGCGTTTCATCATTTTCGACAGGCAGGGCGATATCGTCGCCAGCGACCAGCGCGAACACGAGCAGATTTACCCCAAAGCGGGCTGGGTCGAGCACAATCCGGTGGAAATCTGGCGGAACACGCAGCATGTCATTGCGGCTGCACTCAAGAAGGCAAAGTTGAAGGCAAGCGATATCGCTTCCGTCGGCATCACCAACCAGCGTGAGACCACCTTGCTCTGGGACCGGAAGACCGGCGCGCCGCTTTATAATGCGGTCGTCTGGATGGATACGCGCACCGACGAGCTGGTCGCCCGTTACACCAAGGAGGGCGGCGCGGACCGCTTGCGCGAAAAGACGGGCCTGCCAATTTCCACTTACTTTTCCGGCCTCAAGCTGCGCTGGATCCTCGATCACGTTCCGGGTGCGCGTGAAAAGGCTGAAAGGGGCGATGCGCTTTTCGGCACCATCGACACATGGCTGGTCTGGAATCTCACCGGCGGCACTGAGGGCGGCATTCACATCACCGACGTGACCAATGCCTCCCGCACCCAGCTTATGGATCTTTCGACGCTGGAATGGGACGAAGCTATTCTTCGCCTGTTCGATATTCCATCAGCCTGCCTGCCGGAAATCCGCTCTTCGAGCGAAGTCTATGGCGAGATCACCTTGCCCGCGCTTTCCGGCATCAAGCTTGCAGGCATTCTGGGCGACCAGCAGGCGGCGCTCTTCGGTCAGGCCTGCCTGGAACCGGGCGAAGCCAAGAATACCTATGGCACCGGCTGCTTCATGCTGATGAACACCGGCGAGAAACTGGTGCCCTCCAATTACGGCCTGCTGACCACGGTTGCCTACAAGCTCGACGGTGCGAAGCCGGTCTATGCGCTGGAGGGTTCCATCGCCATCACCGGCGCTCTGGTGCAGTGGCTACGCGACAATCTCGGCATCATCAGGAACAGCGGCGACATCGAAACGCTGGCCCGCACCGTCGAAGACAATGGCGACGTCTATTTCGTCCCGGCCTTTTCCGGCCTCTTTGCGCCGCACTGGCAGGATTCGGCGCGCGGCATCATTGCCGGTCTCACCCGCTTCGCCAACAAGGGCCACATTGCGCGCGCAGCCCTCGAGGCAAGCGCCTATCAAGTACGCGAAGTGCTGGATGCGATGGTGAAGGATTCCGGCGTCGAGATCACGGAACTGCGCGCCGATGGCGGCATGACGGTCAACGAGCTTCTCATGCAGTTTCAGTCCGATATTCTGGACGTGCCGGTCGTGCGCCCGAAAATCATCGAGACGACGGCGCTGGGCGCCGCCTACGCCGCCGGGCTTGCCGTCGGCTACTGGAAATCCACGCAGGACATTATCGAGAACTGGCAAGTGGGCCATCGCTGGCACCCGCGCATGTCAGCCGAGGAAAGCACGCGCCTGTTCCGCTCGTGGGAAAAGGCCGTGCAGCGTTCACTCGGCTGGATCGAGTAATATAATCATCCGGCCCGTCACAGCGGGCCGGACGCACGCGGCTGGTCGGCTGGATAAGGCGTTATGGCCGCCAGATAGAGTCCAACGGCAAAGAACAGCAACAGCACCGACATGCCGAGTGCTGCGGAACCGCTGAGAGCGGTGATGGTCGCCACCAGAAACGGTCCGAGAAAGCTCGTCGCGCGGCCAGCCAGCGCATAGATGCCGAAATAGCGGCCCGATTCCTCCGGCCTGATGCTGCGGGCAAACCACGAACGGGCAGATGCCTGCACCGGCCCGAGCGCCACGCCAATCGTCAGCCCGTAAACGAGAAATGCCTGTTCCGAAACAGTCGAGAACAGTCCCCTCACCTCTGGATAGCTGACCGGCACAAGGCCGAACAGCAGGGAATCCGTTTGGGTGGAAACGATGCCCAATGAAGCCGCGAGCAACAGCACCAGCGATCCAATCACGATGACTTTTGAGCCGATCCTGGTGTCGAGGCGCGCCACAACGAGGCAGCTCAGGATGGCCGTCACATTGGTAATCATGCCGAAGAGCCCGATTTCGTTGATGCTCCAGTCAAACAACGAAGCGGCATAACCGGCGCCCAGCGTCACAATGGCGTTGAGCCCATCCTGATAGACAAGGCGCGCGGCAAGAAAGCGGGCAATGCCCGGACGCTTTCGCACTTCCCCCAGCGTCGATCTGAGTTCAGCCAGACCGCTGCCGATTGCCTGACGCAGCGGCTGTCCGCGCGCCTGGTCAGGCGTGAACAGGAACATCGGCATGATGAAAACAAGATACCACAGCGCCGCGATAGGCCCGGTGATTCGGGCATCTTCTCCGCTGGCTGGATCGAGGCCGAAGAGCGGCGGAAGCCCGATCAGCGTCTTGCCCGTATCCGGCGATGCAGCCAGAAAAACCACCACGAAGATGAGCACCAGAACGCCGCCCAGATAGCCAAGCCCCCAGGCCAGGTTGGAAACCTTGCCGATCTCACCGCCGGGGACAACCCGCGGCATCATGGAATCGTTGAAGACGATGGAAAATTCCGCCGAAACCATTGCCATGCTGAAAGCCAGAAGCACCCAGAACAGGCTTGCACCCGGCACTGCAAACCACAGCGTCATCAGGCCCACGATCTTCAAAACGGCAAAGAAGGCGATCCAGGGCTTGCGCGAACCGGTCTTGTCGGCAATCGACCCCAGAACGGGCGACAGAATGGCGATCACGAAACCGGCTGCGGCAAGACCATATCCCCAGGCAATCTGCCCCGCTTCCGGAGTATCCGCCATGCGGGAAATAAAATACGGACCGAAAATAAAGGTAACAATGACGGTAAAGAACGGCTGCGCCGCCCAGTCGAAGAATATCCAGCCCCATATGCCACGCCGTGAGGCATGGCTGCGGGCAGCCACAAGCTGATCGCTCAATTACTCTTTCCTTCCCCCCACGCCCGAAGCTGCTTTTGACGATAGAGCACCGTGCGCCTTTTGGCGTATAAAGACCACTCCAACGCGATACATCTGCACACAATGCTTTGCGAAAACCGGCTCCGATTTTCAGCTCCAATTTTCAGGCAGATGCGCGCAGGCCAGCCCAGCCAAGGCTGCGTCGTTCCTTCAATGTGTCGGATGAATTTCAGGCCCAAATCATATTAGAGCATTTCCAGCAAAAGTGTGAAACGGTTTTGCGCAGGATAATGAAAAAGGGCGGCCGAAGCCGCCCTTCCATGAGACTATTCTCGGGTTGTTTTACTGCGCAAGATCGGACATCAGACCCGCCGCAACCGCCAGTCGCGAAACGGTCAGATCGCCACCTTCCGTCAGCGCCACCATGCGGCTCTTCACCTGCTCGATGCGCGCGCCATCGGCTGCAAACCAGGCTGCCGCCGGGTCCTTCTCCTTGGCAAAGCGCTTGAGCGCCGCAATGGTGATGCCGCGTGCGGCCTGCGTGATCGTATCGCTTGCCCGCGACAGCGCCAGCCCGTCATAATAATCCGTGACGGGGATAGCGCGGGCGGCTTCCTCGATGCGGCCGATGCGGAACGCTTCCGAAACACCGAAATAGGTCTTGGCGGTGACCACGCGGTCAGCACCGGCCAGATGCGCGATCAGCGCAATGTCCGGCATGATGCCTGCTAGCTGCAGATTGGCAAGACGCCCTGCCAGCTTTTCCGGCGCGCCCATTTCCACGAAAGCGGCCTTGTCGGTCTGAAGCGCGCTCTTCAGATATTCCGGCATCAGGCCGTCGAAACGCGGCTCCAGTTCGGCACGGGCGCGGGTGATCGTATCCACCAGCTCCGTCAGGTTGGCGCGGGTCGTGTCGTTGCGCAGCACCCAGGCCGTCGTCGCCTGCAGCATTTCGCCGACCAGATGATAGAACTGGTTCTGCACATCGCCCGGCACCTTGTTGTCGAGCGCATCGATGGCATCATAGATCGTGTCGATATCGAAACCGTCACGCACCGCCACATAGGCGCGGACGATATCGGCAGGCGACTTGCCCGTCGTATCGGCCAGACGGCTGATGAAGGTGATGCCGCCGCGATTGATGACATCGTTTGCCAACAGGGTGGCGACGATTTCACGGCGCAGACGATGGCCGGAGATTTCCTCGGCATAGGTCTTCACCATGCGCTTCGGGAAATAATCCAGCAGCAGCGACTGGAAGTAAGGCTCGTCCGGAAGCTGGCTCGCCACCAGATCGTCACAGAGCGACAGCTTGGCATAAGCCAGCAGGACCGCCAGTTCCGGGCGCGTCAGCGGCTGGCCAGCCTTCTGGCGCTCGATCAGCATGGCGTCGGACGGCAGGTTCTCCACCTTGCGGTCGAGAAGCTTGCGGGCTTCCAGCTCAGCCATGAAGCGGGCCTGATAGGGCAGTTCTGCGAGCCCCTGCCTTTCGTTGAGCGACAAGGCCAGCGGTTGCAGGTAATTGTTGCGCAGAACGAGTTCCGATACATCGTCGGTCATGCTGACCAGGAGCTTGTCGCGCGCCGGGCGCTTGAGCTTGCCCGAACGCATGGCGGCAGCCAGCGCGATCTTGATGTTGACCTCGACGTCCGAGCAGTTGACGCCTGCCGAATTGTCGATGGCGTCCGTATTACCGCGACCGCCCGACAGCGCATATTCGATGCGTCCGCGCTGGGTTACGCCAAGATTTGCCCCTTCGCCGATCACCCGTGCGCCGACTTCCGAGCCGGTGATGCGGATGGCATCATTGGCGCGGTCGCCGACCTGCGCATCCGTTTCGGCGGACGAGCGGATATAGGTGCCGATACCGCCAAACCAGAGGAGATCGACCTTCGACTTCAGGATCGCCGTCATGATTTCCTGCGGCGTGCCGGAGGTCTTGCCAAGGCCGATGACTTCGGCGGCTTCCGGTGAGAGCGTAATCGTCTTCTGGCTGCGGCTGTAGATGCCGCCGCCAGCCGAAAGCTTGGAACGGTCATAATCCTGCCAGCTCGAACGCGGCAGTTCGAACAGGCGCTTGCGCTCGGCATAGCCATCCGCCGGAACCGGGTTCGGATCGATGAAGATATCGCGATGGTCGAATGCCGCCACCAGACGAATCTGCTCGGAAAGCAGCATGCCGTTGCCGAACACGTCGCCCGACATGTCGCCCACACCGGCAACCGTGAAAGGCTCGGTCTGGATATCCATGTTGAGCTCGCGGAAATGCCGCTTCACGGCTTCCCACGCGCCGCGCGCGGTGATGCCCATGCCCTTGTGGTCGTAACCGGCGGAACCGCCGGATGCGAAGGCATCGTCCAGCCAGAAATCATGCGCCTGGCTGATGGCATTGGCCGTATCGGAGAAGGTGGCCGTGCCCTTGTCGGCGGCAACGACGAAATAAGGATCGTCATTGTCATGACGCACGACTTCCGTCGGCGGCACGACATGATTGTCCTCGATATTGTCGGTGACCGACAGAAGCGTGGAGATGAACACCTTATAGGCATCGCGACCGGCTTCGAAAACCGCATTGCGGTCGCCGCCGACCGGCAGGCGCTTCGGATAGAAGCCGCCCTTGGCGCCAACCGGCACGATCACCGCGTTCTTGACCTGCTGCGCCTTCACGAGACCCAGCACTTCGGTGCGATAATCCTGTGCGCGGTCCGACCAGCGCAGGCCGCCGCGAGCGACAGCGCCGAAGCGCAGGTGCACGCCTTCCACTTCCGGCCCATAGACGAAGATTTCGCGATAGGGGCGCGGGTCCGGCAGGCCGTCGACCAGACGCGGATCAAGCTTGAAGGCGAAGGTGACGCGCGGCTTGCCGTCGGCATCCGGCTGGTAAGCATTGGTGCGCAGCGTCGCTTCGATCAGATTGCGGAAACGGCGCAATATCTGGTCGTCATCGATGCTCGGCACGCCCAGGAGCGCGGTTTCAATACCGTCGACCAGCTTCTTTTCAGCCGCATCGCGGCGCTTGGCCGACGGGTTGAAGCGCAGGTCGAACAGCGCATAGAGATCGCTGGCGATTTCTGGATAACGGTTCAGCGCTGCCGCGATGAAGCTCTGCGAATAGGCAATGCCTGCCTGTTGCAGATAACGGCCATAGGAACGCAGGATCATGATCTGGCGTGCGCTCAGGCGCGCGGTCTGCACCAGCGCGTTATAGCCGTCATTGTCGGCCAGACCGTCCCAGACATTGCGGAACACATCTTCCAGCATCTCGCCATCGTCGGAAAGATCGACGGCTGCGCCATAGGCATTCACAAGCTGCATGTCGTGCAGATAGACGGTGGCGCCGTCCTTGCCCGCATTTGGCAGGTCGATGGTCTGCTCGCTGACGACACGGAAGCCCATGTTTTCCAGAAGCGGCACGCGCTGCGACAGCACAACCGGCGCGCCGTGATGATAGATTTTCAGCGAAACCGCGTCCGGACCATCGGTGCGATAACGATAGAAATCCACGAAAAGCGGAGCTTCTGCGCTGAGGCCCGCGATGCGTTCCGCATCGACCAGCGCTTCCGGCGCCGTGAAGATTTCGCGATAGGACGGCGGGAAGCTCGCGGCAAGCGCAACGGTCTTTGCCTCGGCGCTGTCCGAGCTTTCACGCACCGCGTCGTCCCAGGTGCGGACGATGGCGCGCACTTCAGCTTCCAGCGCTTCCCGGTCCACATGCGGCGTGGAGCGTTCATGACGGCGGATGACGAACTGAACGCGGGTCAGGCCGTTTTGCAGGAAGACCGGATGGAATTCAAAGCTGTCGCCGCCATAGACGTCGACCAGATAATGGCCGATCTTCTCGCGCACGACCGAGTCGTAGCGGTCACGCGGGATATAGACCAGTACCGTGGCGAAACGGCCAAAGCGATCGAGACGCGGCACGGCGCGCACGCGCGGGCGTTCGCCGAGCGCCAGGATCAGTTCGGCATTGGCCGTGAGGCTTTCCACATCGATCTGGAAAAGCTCGTCGCGCGGATATTCTTCCAGCACATTGATGAGCGCCTTGCCCGAATGGTCCTCGCGGTTGAAGCCCAGATGCTTGATGACCGCATCGGCCTTGGAGCGGATGAACGGAATGCCAGCAACCGAGCTCGTATAGGCGACCGAGGTGAAGAGGCCGACCAGGCGCAGTTCGCCGATGGCCTCGCCCTTCTCGCCGAAAATCTTCACGCCGACATAATCGAGATAGGAGCGGCGATGCACCAGCGAAAGCGAATTCGCCTTGGTGACGATGAGCGGTTCGCTGCTGTCGAGGAATTCCGTCACCTCGCGCGGCGTCACGGTGTCGTCGCCATCCTTGCGCAGGACGCGGACCTCGTGATCGTTGAGGATGCCGAGCGTTTCCCTGACCGGGACCAGTTCGCGCTTGTCGCCCTTGCCCTTGAAGGTCAGTTCGCGCAGGCCGAGGAAGATGAAACGGTCGTCGCGCAGCCATTCCAGAAACGCGATTGCTTCCGGCATGGCCGGATCGTTCGTCATTTCAAAAACGCGCTTGTAATCGGCGATGGCGCCGTCGAGGCGCTTCAGCATCGGCTTCCAGTCGCTGACGGCGGAGCGAACCTGCCCGAGCACGCGCTTGATGGCGGCGGTCAGGTCGGCCTTGACCTGCTTGTCGAGGGCAGGAAGATGAATCTGTACCAGGCTGACGCGCTCAACACCCTTGGCAGGCGCAAGCTGCGATGCTTCGCCGAGAATGACGAGATCGTCCTTCTCGCGTGCAATATCCAGCACCGGATGCACGACCATGAAAATCTGGCCGGCATGATCGTTCAGCTCACCCATGATGGAGTCGAGCAGGAACGGCATGTTGTCATTGACGATGGTGATGACGCTCACCGGGCGACCTTGGCGTTCGATACCGTTATCGACGCTGATGATGCTCTTGCCCTTGCGCCAGGATTCCAGCGCGGCATAGCCGTGACGGGCCGAACTGTCGAGAGCGGCAGCATCGTAAGCGGCCAGATCTTCTGGCGGCGCCCATTCGAAGAGAAGCTGCGAGAAGGCCGTAAGCGCCTTCGAACTTCCTCCCTTCTTCTCCTCCTTGCTTGCCTTGGAACCTTTAACCTTGCTCGACCGATCCTGCTTTGCAGTCACGTCGGATACTCCTGTCATGATGGCAATGCGCGCCAAACTAGCAGATTAGGCATCGGTTTCGATGGCAATTCGCTGAAAATAACGAAAAATTTCCCGGAAAGTCAGAAAAACAGCATTTAATCCATTTAATTTGGAACAAAACTTCGAAAACTTCCTGCGAAATTTCGGATTATGCCGGTGGATTTCTCCACAACCCGCTGGAAACCCGTCAGAAGGGCGAAGCCGCAGGCGGGTTTCGCCTTATTCTAAGACTAAAGTTGCAGATGATTCTGACGGAATCGAACGGCTCTCATAACTCGATCAGGTGATCGTCCAGCTCGTTGATATTGTCCGGGCCTGCCGGGAAATGCTTCTCCAGCAAAAGCCCGGCCTGACCGATTGCCAGCACGAAACCCTCGGCCACCTGCGCCCGCGAGGCATGATGGGTGAGCGTCGCGACGATCGCGTTCCACTGTTCCTGTTCGACACGCGCATTGATGCCCGCATCGGCGATCACCTCGGCATAATGTTCGGCCATGGAGACGAAAAGCAGAATGCCGGTGCGGTGCTCCGTAATATGCACATTGCGCGCCAGAAACTGCTGCACGGCATTGAGATGCGCGCGTTTGTAGCGGATGCGGCGCGGCACCAGCAGCATGCGGATTGGCGGAAAGAACCAGAGCACCAGCATTGCGGTCAGAAACGCCGCCAGCACCGCCAGTCCAAACATGGGCAGGCGGATATCGAACCAGTACCAGTGCGCGAGAAACGCCACGACAACCGATGCCAGCAGAATGCCGCAGGTCGCGACAAAGCCTGCCGCGAAGAAATAATCGTCGCTGGAGCGCGCCAGGACGGCGTAGATTTCCCCGCTGGTCTCGGCTTCCGCCTTGCGGATCGCCTCGGCAATGCGGGCATGGTCCTCGGCGCCAATCTGCGTGTGATGCTTCATCGTTGCGTCTCCCTACCAGCTGCCCGAGGCGCCGCCGCCACCCGATGAGCCGCCACCGCCGGAGAAACCGCCGCCTCCCCCGCCGGACGACCAGCCACCACCGCCGCCCCAGCTGCCGCCACCCCTGCCACCAGAGCCGCCGCCGCGATTGTTGTAATCCACGACCATGCCGAGCCACTGATATTTGCCCGGCCCGATCTTGCGGCCAAAAACCGGCGTCAGGATCGCCATGCCGAAACCGCCGAAGAAGATCAGGCACCAGAAGGTGATGAAGACGACGAACACCCAGTCGACATCGTCCGAGCTTGACTGCACATTGCGCTTCGCCCGTGCTTCAAGCTCCGCCGCATCGCCGGAAAGCACCGAAAGGATGCCGTCCACGCCTTGCACGATGCCGTTCGAATAATTGCCGGTGCGGAATTCCGGAATGATGGTGCCATTGATGATGACGCTTGAAAGCGCATCGGTCATGACGCCTTCGAGACCATAGCCGACCTCGATGCGCACCTTGCGGTCGTTGGGCGCAACCACCAGCAAAATGCCGTTGTTTTCTTGCCTCTGCCCCAGCGCCCAGGCGCGGAACAGACGGTTGGAATAGGTTTCGATGTCTTCGCCATTGAGACTTGGCACCGTCACCACGACCACCTGATCGGAGGACTTCGCTTCGAAATCGGCAAGTTTCTGCGTCAGTTGCTGGCGCTCAGCCGGATCGATGATCTCTGCCGCATCCACCACGCGGCCTGTCAGTGCCTGCGCCGGCTTCGGCGCGTCCTGCGCCAGCGCATTGTTCGGCGCCAGAACGCTCGAAAAAATCAGGAATGCGAGCGCAAGCAAATGTCGCGGCCAGCCCAGCCAGCCCAGCCAGCCCCCCGGCCAGCCAAGACCGCGACGATCACGCAAGAGTGCCGCACGCGCCATAAATCGCGCCGTCAGTTGAAGTTGACTTTGGGCGCGGCCTGGCTGCCCGCATCGGCGCTGAAGCTCTGCATGGGCTGTGCATCGCGATACCAGATCCATGTCCAGATCATCGTCGGCATGGTGCGCAGCGACGTGTTGTAGACACGAACCGCCTCGATATAGTCGCGCCGTGCGACGGCAATGCGGTTTTCGGTGCCTTCAAGCTGCGACTGCAAAGCAAGGAAGTTCTGGTTGGCTTTCAGGTCTGGATAGCGCTCGACCACCACCATCAGGCGCGACAGCGCACTGGTCAGGTTGGCCTGATTATCCTGAAACTGCTTGAACAGCTCGGGATTGTTCAGCGTTTCAGGCGTGATCTGCACCTGCGTCGCCTTGGCGCGCGCATCGATCACGGCTTGCAGGGTTTCCTTTTCGTGGGCGGCATAGCCCTTCACGGTCTCGACCAGATTGGGCACGAGATCGGCGCGGCGCTGATACTGGTTCTGCACCTCGCTCCAGGCGGCTTTCGCCTTTTCCTCATTGGTGGGGATCGTGTTGAAACCGCATGCGGAGAGCAGCGGAACCAGAACGATGAGACCAAGAGCGATGAAAATACGGCGAAAAGAGAAAGAAGTGGCAACGGTCGCAGCCGACATGGACTTCTCCTGAAAAGAGCGCTTTGCCAAGCGCCGGGGAAACAAACTCGTCACCCGCACATACGCGTTCACGCAAATGCGAGCCGTCAAATCAAGAAGATAAGCGATTTTGGCGGCGCGTCCAGCCCATTCAAAATGACTGGTTAAAAAGAAAAAGCGACGGATTGCTCCGCCGCTTTCTCAAAACGCAAAACTGCGCGAAAAAATTATTCGCTTGCAGCTTCTTCAGCCGGAGCAGCAGCAGCTTCTGCGGCGGCTGCAGCAGCTTCGGCAGCCTTTGCAGCGGCTTCTTCTTCAGCCTGCTTGGCCATGGCCAGACGTTCCTGGGCCTTCTTGCCCGGCTCACCCTTGGTCGGGTTGCTGCGGGCCGGACGCTTTGCAAGGCCAGCTTGGTCGAGGAAGCGCAGAACGCGGTCGGTCGGCTGTGCGCCCTGTGCAATCCAATGCTGGATGCGGTCGGCGTCGAGCTTCACGCGTTCAGCGTCCTTGGCCAGCATCGGGTTCCATGCGCCAACGGTTTCGATGAAGCGGCCGTCACGCGGGCTGCGGACGTCGGCAACGACGATGTGGTAGTAAGGACGCTTCTTGGAGCCAGCGCGGGCCAGACGAATCTTCAGAGACATTTTTTCTTTCCTTTAGACAATTGCTTCGCCCGGGGGATGGCCGGGACAAAACGGGTTAAGCTATCGAGATAGCTATTGTTTCCCACCGTGATTGGCGGCGGTATGCTCATGATGCCGAATGACTTCCTTCACGATGAAGTTCAGGAATTTTTCGGCGAAATCGGGATCGAGATGGGCATCGACTGCAAGCGCGCGCAGACGTTCCACCTGACGCTTTTCGCGAGCCGGATCGGCGGGCGCCAGACCGCGTTCAGCCTTCAGAACGCCAACAGCCTTCGTGCAGCGAAAACGCTCGGCCAGCATATGGATCAACGCCGCATCGATATTGTCGATGGAAGCGCGCAATGCCAGAAGTTCAGCCGGTGCAGTGTTCTGTTCGTCGCTCATGATGCTCACTTCTTCTTCGGCAGACCCGGAAGGCCGCCACCGAGACCGGGAAGCTTGGGCCCGCCCAGACCGGGCAAACCGCCCGGAAGACCGCCGCCGGGAAGCCCCGGCAAGCCGCCGCCTTTCGTCAGGCCCGCTGCTTCCGCCTGCTTGGCAAGCGCCTCAAGCTGCTTGGGGTCCATCTTGGAGAGATCGGGCATGCCCATTCCTCCACCCAGACCACCCAGCCCCATCTTGCTGGCAAGTCCGCCCATCATCTGCTTCATCATTCCGCCCTTGCCCTTGCCCATGACTTTCATCATGTCGGCCATCTGGCGATGCATCTTGAGAAGCTTGTTGATGTCGGCGGCACTCGTGCCGGAACCCTTGGCGATGCGCTGCTTGCGGCTGTGCTTGAGAATGTCGGGATTGGCGCGCTCGGCCTTGGTCATGGAACCGATGATGGCGAGCTGGCGGTCGAACACCTTGTCGTCGAGACCGGCGGCTGCCACCTTGTCCTTCATGCCTGCCATGCCCGGCATCATGCCCATGATGCCGCCCATGCCGCCAAGCTTCTTCATCTGCCCCAGCTGATCGGCAAGATCGTTGAGATCGAACTTGCCCGACTGCATCTTCTTGGCCATCGCGGCGGCTTTTTCCGCGTCGATGTTTTCGGCAGCTTTTTCGACCAGCGAAACAATGTCGCCCATGCCGAGAATACGGTCTGCAATACGCTTGGGATAAAACTCCTCAAGCGCATCCATCTTTTCGCCGGTGGCGATCAGCTTGATCGGCTTGCCGGTGATGGCGCGCATGGAAAGGGCGGCACCGCCGCGTCCGTCGCCATCCATACGGGTGAGCACAATGCCGGTAATGCCGACGCGGTCGTCGAAATTGCGCGCCAGATTGACGGCGTCCTGACCGGTCAGGCTGTCGGCAACAAGCAGGATTTCATGCGGATTGGCGGCCTTGCGGATATCCGCCATCTCCACCATCAGCGGCTCATCGATATGCGTGCGGCCTGCGGTATCGAGAATGACCACGTCATGCGCGCCAAGCTTTGCGGCCTGCACGGCGCGCTTGGCGATTTCCACCGGCGACTGGCCGGCAATGATCGGCAGCGTGTCGACGCCGGTCTGGATGCCAAGCTGGCGAAGCTGTTCCTGCGCGGCCGGACGGCGCGTATCGAGCGACGCCATCAGCACCTTCTTGCGCTGGCGCTCGGTCAGGCGCTTGGCGATCTTGCCCGTGGTGGTCGTCTTACCGGAACCCTGCAAGCCGACCATCATGATGACGACGGGCGCAGGCGCGTTCAGGTCGATGGAAACGCCTTCGGTGCCGAGCATTTCGACAAGTTCGTCATGGACGATCTTGACGACCATCTGGCCGGGCTTGATGCTTTTCAGGATTTCAGCGCCAACGGCCTTTTCCCGCACCTTGTCGGTGAAGGAGCGAACCACTTCCAGCGAGACATCGGCCTCGATCAGCGCGCGGCGCACTTCGCGCAGCGCCGCCGTCACGTCGGCCTCGGAAAGAGCGCCGCGTCCGGTCAGGCCGTTCAGGATGGAGCCAAGACGCTCCTGAAGTGATTCAAACATCGAATTTCCTTTTAATCCGAGAAGAGGCTTATGCTTCGTCAGGGATAAATCGTCCCGTGGCTCTGCCAGTTCAAGAAGCAACCAAAGCGGTACAGCACCCGAGGGCGCATCGCGCTGTCGGATGTGGACCTCCGGGATCGCTTTATACCATGATGGGTCCCGGTCGGTGGCTCGCGTTCTGAAGATCGCGGATAGATTGGAGCAGGCTTTAAGGCGAACAGCCTGCAATGTCAAGCAAAAGGCCCGCAATACACTGAAACCGGCCCGGTTTGCCTCGGGCGCATCTTGTTCCGAAAACCGTTTCACGCTTTTCGGGATGCGCCCCTAAAACAAACCGGGCCGGTTTAGGTTCGATTGCTTTTATTGTGCCGCCACACCAGCCAGCGGATCGCCGATGCCCAGCACATAGAGGCCGATCATCAGCAGGGTTCCCGCCAGCACCACGTAATAGATCGTGGGGATGATGGTCATGCGCATTGTGGTGCCTTCACGCCCCAGCAAGCCGACGGTCGCCGAAGCCGCAACCACGTTGTGGATCGCGATCATGTTGCCGGCTGCGGCACCGACCGACTGACCGGCAACCATCAGCGCACCGGAAATGCCGAGCCCTTCCGCCACGCCATACTGGAACTGGCTGAGCATGAGGTTCGATACCGTGTTGGAGCCTGCAAGGAACGCACCCAGCGCACCGACCGAGGGGGCGAAGAACGGATAGACATTTCCGACTTCCGTCGCCACCCAGTCGGCCACCATCAGTGGCATGCTGGCCAGTTCCTTGCCGTTGACGCCGGAATTGATCATGACGCGCACCATCGGCACGGTGAACAGCAGCACGAAGCCCGCCCCCACCAGCGTCTTGGTGCTTTCCCCGAAAGCCTTGGCAAACTGCCCGCCATTCATGCGATGCAGGAAGAAGGTGATCACGCAGACAATGACCAGAAGGCCGCCCGGCAGGAAAAGCGGCGAGAAATCGCCGCCTACCCCGGCTTCACCCATGATGTCCTTGGCAACGAAGGTGATCGATTTGAGCGCATTGCCCACCGACGGGAATGTGCGGCTGACGACAAGGAAAATCGCCAGAAGCACATAGGGCGTCCATGCCAATGCCAGCGGAATTTTCTTCGAGGTCAGTTCATCGAGCTTGATTTCGACGCTGCCGAGCCAGCTCGCAGGCCATTCCGAAGCGGGCGGAAAATCCCAGTTCTGCTTCGGCATGAGAAAACCGGCGCGCGCTGCGAATGTCGCGAGCGCCAGACCGACGAGACCGCCGATCATGGACGGAAACTCCGCGCCGAGGAAAACCGCGCTCAGCACATAAGGGATGGTGAACGAGAAGGCGGCGAACAGCGCGAAGGGCAGAATGGCAAGGCCTTCCGTCCAGGAGCGGTTGCGCCCGAAGAAGCGGGTCATGACGACCACAAGAAACAGCGGCATGAACGTGCCGCACAGCGCATGCAGGATTGCCACTTCCGATGTGATGATATGGAAGAACTGTTCCCAGCCCGACCCCACGCCCTGCAATTGCGCCGTCAGCGCCTCGCGATTGAGACCCGACTGAACGCCGACGATGAGCGGCGTGCCGACGGCCCCGAACGAGACCGGCGTGGACTGGATCATCAGTCCGAACGTAACGGCGGCAAGGGCCGGAAACCCGACAGCCACCATCAGCGGCGCTACAACGGCGGCAGGCGTGCCGAAGCCGGACGCACCCTCGATGAACGAACCGAACAGCCAGGCAATCAGAAACACCTGGATGCGGCGGTCCGGGCTGATCTGGGCAAAACCCGACCGGATTGCGGAAATGCCGCCGGAATATTTAAGTGTGTTGAGAAGCAGTATCGCTCCGAAAATGATCCAGAGCAGGCCCGCCGTCTGGATCAGGCCCTGAATGGTCGAGGCGATGACCCGGTTGCCGCTCATGCCCCAGACCGCCATGGCGATCACCACGGTCAGCGCATAGGTAACAGGCATCGCGATGCGGGCCTGAATACGAAATCCAACCAGCATTACACCGGCTACGAGAATTGGCAGAAACGCAAATAGCGCAAGAAATCCGTTCGACATGTGGCGTCCTCCCTCGTCAATGTCACGAATCTTGAAAATCGATTGTATCCTGGGTGGTAAATATTCTTTACCAGTCCCGCTATTAGCAATAGGTATGAAAGCCACAGCATCCAAGCGAAAAATTTCGCTCACTGTTTGGGAGCCAACAAAAGCTTGCTGTTTTGATGCAAAAATGTTTGTAAACGCGGCATTTCGCAAATGCCTCCGGCGCGTTGTCGTTGCCGCATGACATTTGGTGTAAGGAATGGCAAATTCGCGTTGAGGTCGAATCAACTCCAAAGGAGAAACGAATGGCATTGGTTGCCAAGGGCCGGACTTGGACGGCAGCAGCAGTTCTTGCAATGGGCATGATGACGGGAACAGGCATTGCCGAGGCAGCCCAGTGCGGCAATAACGCCGCCGGTTATAATGCCTGGCTCCAGCAGACCCTCCAGGAAGCGCCGTCGCGCGGCGTTGGCAAGGCGGGCCTCGGCGCGCTGGCCAACACCAAATATGCGCAGGCCACCATCAATGCCGACCGCAATCAGAAGAGCTTCAAGCTCTCCTTCGAAGACTTCATGAAGAAGCGCGGCGCCGATACGATCATCAAGCGCGGCCGCGCCCAGAAGCAGCAGAACGCCGCTCTCTTCGCCGCGATCGAAAAGCGCTATGGCGTTCCGGCCGGCCCGCTGATCGCGATCTGGGGCATGGAAACCGGCTTCGGCTCCTATCTCGGCAAGCAGCACACGCTGTCCGCCGTAGCAACGCTGGCCTATGACTGCCGCCGTTCCGAATACTTCACCGGCCAGCTTTATGCCGCTCTCAAGCTCATCGATCAGGGCGATCTCAGCCCGCAGGCCGTGGGCGCGATGCATGGCGAAGTCGGCCAGACCCAGTTCATGCCGGCAAACGTCCTGAAATACGGTGTCAGCGGTTCGGGCGGCGGCCATTTCGACCTGCGCAACAAGGCGGACGCGCTCCATTCGACCGCGAATTTCCTCGTCGGCCACGGCTGGCGGCGCGGCGCGGGCTATCAGCCGGGCGAACCGAACTACGGTGCGATCCAGGGCTGGAATGCAGCTTCGGTTTACCAGCGCGCCATCGCCGTCATGGGCAAGGCCATCGACGGAAATTAGAGCATGATTCCGAAAACTGGGAACCGGTTTTCGGATAAAATCATGCTCAAATAAAATTCAGAGCGGGAGACGATTTAGTTTAAATCATCCCGCTCCTATGCCGCTATCCGCAATTTCGCTTCGAAATTGCCACGGAAAAGCCACAGACTTCACAAAATAGCCCCAAATTTTGGGGCTATTTTTGCATGTTCTGATGCGATTTTTCGCGTTTTGGGAAGAAAATCCCCGATTTCTGATGGCAAAAATAAGGCAATGGCCCCTCTCGACATGAAAGGAGCCGTTCAAAAACACTCTTTTTGAATATTTGATCAGGCCGGCTCAGGACGTTTGAAATCACCCGTCTGATGATCCATCACCCACAGCTCGCCGGTCGAAATATCGAACCATGCGCCATGCAGGGTAAGCTTGCCCTTCTTCTCCAGAATATCGACGCAAGGAAATGTGCGCAGATTGTTGATGGAGTAGCGGATGGAGATGCGCTCCAGCGCGGTCTGGCGTTCGCTCTGCGTCATGAGCTGGTTGCCGCTGACAGCTTCGGCGGCGGGCGCGATCAGGCTCATCCATTTTCCGATGAAGTCGCCCGGCGAAAGCGGCGCGCTTTCGGTGTCGAGTGCCGCCTTGATGCCGCCGCAGCGGCCATGGCCCATGACGACAATATTCTTCACCTTGAGGCTTTGAACCGCGAATTCCAGCGCTGCGGAAGCGGCATGATATTCGCCATCGGGCTCGTAGGGCGGAATGAGGTTGGCAACATTGCGCAGAACGAAGATTTCGCCGGGCGCCGTGTTGAAGATGGTTTCGGGAGCCGCACGGGAATCACAACACGCGATAACCAGCGTTTCCGGTGATTGTCCCTTGTCGGCCAAATGGCGGTATCGTGAGGTTTCATGGGCAAAATGCTCGCTCATGAAGGTCCGATAACCGGCGAGAAGTGAGTCTGGAAGATCAACCATATTTTTCCAATATCCCTATCGAAAAGCGAGATCAATCGAAATGCACTGAACGGGCTGCGTCGAATTGGACGCAGGTTTTCGCTCGCATTCACGCGTGTTTCTCAAGCCCATATCGCCATGCGCAGACCGAACTCATCACGTTCCACATGGCCGGGATACGGACGCGCCTCGCCACGCGCATGGCGACGGGCCACGAGATACATGGCGCAGGCATCGAGAAAGTCATCCTCCCTGGCGCCGCGCGGAACGGGACTTTGCAAAAAATCCTCCGGCAGTCCGCAGCGGTGTAGCAATGCCCGGCGCTCGGCCAGCCCTTGCGGGTTTACGCGGCCTTTGATCTTCTTGGGCAGCGACATGGCCTTCATGCCATTCAGCGCGGCAAAAGCCAGTTCGGGATGCGATTCGATGACGCGCATTGCAAGCCCGGCATCGCGGCGCAACAGGGCATCAAGCTCGCAAATCTTCGGGAAAAGCCCGAAAGCCTGCCTTGAAACCTTGCGTGGCGGATCGGTTCGTTCAAGCGACAGGGAACAGCTTTCGCGATAATCCGCAGCATAAACGGCAGCACGCGGCGGAATGGAAAAAAGGCTCGACTGTCTTTCGCCGAGATGCGCCCGCGCGGCCCGCTCCGCAGAACGCACGCCCTTTTCGGGCAAGCCGATCGGCATATCGACAGCAATGATCGCCTTGTCGGACAGCGACGCCGCCAATGCAGCAAAACTGCCGAACACTTCGGCCCGCAAGCGCCCGCTCTCCCCGATCACCGCGACCCAGCCGCCGGGACAGCCATCGACGCCAGCGAACACGGTGGCGGTCTGCATCAGGCGCGCAACCCCCTGGTCGGATGCACCAGCCGTCGGGTCTGCACCATGGCCATGGGCGTTGCAAGGCTCGACGCATCGGCCTCCAGCATCAGCTCATCCGCCCCGCGCTTTGCCGAACGCGCCATGATTTCGAACACCGCTGCGGTTGTGCTTTGCAGCATCTTTTCCTCGGTCATGCCGGAAAGGCGCCGCGCCAGAAACACCGCCGAGGTCAGGTCGCCAAGACCGTTGGTCGGGCCTTCGACACGGCGATGCTCGGCCATCAGCGCCATGGTCGGCGTCAGCAGAATATTGCCGATGCTGCCGCTCATCAGCGGAAAGGCCGAGGTAACCAGCATGGTCGCCGGACCGGCTTCCAGCGCCGCTTCCATCAGGGCGGCATTGTCTTCGAGCGGCACGCCGGTCAGCCAGGAAAGCTCGAACCGATTGGGCGTCGCAATATCGGCGAGCGGCAAAAGCCTGTCGCGGATGCCTATCGCCGTCGCTTCGGGCACATAGAGCCCTTTCTCGTCGCCAATGACCGGATCGCAGAGATAGACGGCCTGCGGATTTTTCGTCTTCACGGTCTTGACCAGCTCGGCAACGGCTGCCGCCTGCTCGGGATGGCCGAGATAGCCGGTCAGGACAGCGCCCACCTCGCCAAGCCATGGCGCGCGCTGCAGATCCTGCATGAGCCGCGAAAACTCTTCCGCCGGCGGCACGATGCGTCCAGCCGGAGCGCCCGGAACGCCATGGCCCGGATGCCATGGCAGCACCACGGTCGGCACGGCCCAGACGGGAAAACCCAGCGTTTCCAATGCGAAAACGGCGGCCCGATTGCCGACCGATCCACGCACGACATGGCTTGAGATGACAATAACGGTTGTCGCATCCGAAGGCGCTGAAAGCGTCATTGGGGACCTAGCTTTGCATGAGATAGAAAATGAGCCAGACGATGATCGCCAGCGTGATGAGGAAGCCGAGCCCGCGCCCGACGCGCGTGGCCCAAAGCTCGATGGGATCATTTTCGGGGGCGTCGGCGGCGGCCAGATGTTGCGTAGTGCGGAAAAAACCGCGCCGCACAATGCCTTCGGCCCCGGTCTGCTCGCGCTCCAGCCGGTCAAGAATGCGCTGGGCCTCTTCCTGGCGCTCGCGCCCCGGTCCGCCGCCTTCCCCTATGCCCGCCTGCTGGCGCTCGCCCATGCCCTGCCTGCCTTTGGAGCGCATCCCGAAACGTGTGAAACGGCTTTCAGAACAGATGCGCGTTAAAACAAATGACCGGAGCGCTGATCCGATTCAAGAGATCGAAACGCGCTTCAGTTTGAATTGACGGGCACAGCATCACGCTCAACAGGCCGTTCTGCAAGTAGTTTATTGCAGTCTCATGCAAGCTTCACGATCAGCTTGCCGAAATTGCCGCCTTCCAGCAGGGAAATGAAGGCTTTCGGCGCATTTTCCAGCCCATCGACAATATCTTCGCGATAGCGCACCTGCCCATCGGCAATCCACTTCACCATGTCGTGGTGGAAGGCTGGCCTCTGATCGGCGAAATCACGCTGGATAAAACCGCGAATGGTGAGGCTTTTCGACAGAACATCCCGCATCACCAGCGGCAGGCGATCAGGCCCGTCGAACGGCCCGCTTTGATTATACTGCGCGATCAGGCCGCAGACCGGCACACGCGCAAACTGGTTCAGAAGCGGAAACACCGCATCGAAAACCTTGCCGCCGACATTCTCGAAATAGACGTCAATGCCGTCAGGACAGGCTTGCGCCAGTTCGGCCGCGAAATTCTGGCTGCGGTGATCAATGGCCGCATCGAAGCCGAACTCATCGGTCAATGCCTTGCACTTATCCGCCCCGCCTGCAATGCCGACGGCGCGCGCGCCCTTCATCCGGGCAATCTGCCCGACGGCAGAACCGACCGGGCCGGTTGCCGCCGCCACCACGACAGTCTCGCCCGGTTTCGGCTGGCCGATGGTGAGGAGGCCCGAATAGGCGGTAAAGCCCGGCATGCCGAGAACGCCAAGCGCCGTCGTCACCGGCGCTTCCTTCGGATCGAGCTTGCGCAAGGTCGAGGCATCGGCGACCGCGTAATCCTGCCAGCCGGAATGGGACAGCACGACATCGCCCGGAGCAAAGCCCGCGCTCCCGCTTTCAACCACTTCGCCGACCGTGCCGCCATCCATCACATCGCCGATGGCCACCGGCGCCGCATAGGATTTGGCCGCGCTCATGCGCCCGCGCATATAGGGGTCGAGCGACAGATAGCGCAGCCGCAGCAGAACCTCGCCATCGCCGGGGCTGGGGATCGCCGCTTTCTCCAGCCGGAAGTTTTCCGCTGTGGGGCGACCTTCGGGACGGGACGCCAGCACGATGCGGCGATTGATCTTTTCGCTCATGAACGGAACTCCTGATGATCGGGCTTCGAGCTTATTTAGGGCGTGAAACGGAAAAGTTGAGCTTTTGCAATCGGGAACAAGCTATATATCGATTGCAGGCATCTGGCTTGGAAAGCTGTTCCAAAACCAGCGATTTTTGCGCTTCATCACTTTTACAAATTACTCAAGCCTTGGGATAACGGCCATGAAACAGGACAAGCTTTTTCTCTTGAAGCCCGGTTTTGAAGATCCGGCTTATCCCGGCCAGACATTCTATTGCTGGCACTGCGCGCTTATCGAAGGCGTGCTGGCTTCGTTTCCGGCGCTGGGCAGCGGTCTGGATATTGAGCGCATCGACTGGCAGCGCCCGCGCAAGGGCGTGATAGCGCTGGCCGGCGAGGACAATCAAAGCCTGCCTCTGCTGATAGTGAAGGATGGCGACCGCTCCGAATTTGAGACCGGCATGCATGAAGGGCGTTCGCTGATTGCCGACCCGCACAAGATATTGGCTGCCCTGACAGAACGGCATGGATTTCCGCCCCTGCATCCCTGAAAGCTCGCCCCACAGCCCTCCTTCGATCCCTTGATAGGCTCAAGATGACGTTGGGCATTGGCGGTGGGGCCCTCACCTCGTCCTTCGAGACGGCGCTTTGCGCCTCCTCAGGATGAGGTGACAGACGCCATGCCGCCTGCTTCATTGTCGATGATGACCAACTCTGCGCCCTTATTGATGCCCGGATACAAACAAAAACCCCGCCACAGGGCGGGGTTTCGCTTGGGGGACAGTAAGGCTGCCAATCACCTCATCCTGAGTTCATCGAAGGACGAGGTGACAGGCGCAATGCTTACTTCATCGTCGGGATGACGAATTCCGCACCGTCCTTAACCCCAGCCGCGCGCCCGCAGCGAAGCGAGGACGCGCAAACGTAGGGAATCGTCCGGGGTTACTTCATCGTCGGGATGACGAACTCTGCCCCATCCTTAACCCCGGACGGCCAACGAGAAGTGACGGTCTTGGTCTTGGTGTAGAAGCGGAATGCGTCCGGGCCGTGCTGGTTGAGATCGCCGAAGCCGGAAGCCTTCCAGCCGCCGAAGGTGTAGTAAGCGATCGGAACCGGGATTGGCACGTTGATGCCGACCATGCCGACCTGTACGCGGCTGGCGAAATCGCGGGCCGCATCGCCGTCACGGGTGAAGATCGCAACGCCGTTGCCATATTCATGGTCGTTCGGCAGGGCCAGCGCTTCCTCGTAATTCTTGGCGCGCACGACCGAGAGGACGGGGCCAAAAATTTCTTCCTTGTAGATGCGCATGTCGGGCGTCACGTGGTCGAACAGGCAGCCGCCCATGTAGAAGCCGTCTTCATAGCCCTGCATCTTGAAGTTACGGCCATCGACGACCAGCTTCGCGCCTTCTTCCACACCGAGATCGACATAGCCGCGCACGCGGTCGAGCGCTGCCTTGGTGACGAGCGGGCCATAATCGGCGGAATTGTCGGTGGAGGTGCCGATCTTCAGCGCTTCGACGCGCGGGATCAGCTTTTCCATCAGGCGGTTGGCGGTGTCTTCACCGACCGGAACCGCAACCGAGATCGCCATGCAGCGCTCGCCAGCCGAACCGTAGCCTGCGCCGATAAGCGCGTCGACGGTCTGGTCCATGTCGGCATCCGGCATGATGAGAAGATGGTTCTTCGCGCCGCCGAAGCACTGCACGCGCTTGCCGTTCGAGCAGCCGCGGCCATAGATATATTGCGCAATCGGCGTGGAGCCGACAAAGCCGATGGCCTGCACGTCGGGATCATCGAGCAGCGCATCGACCGATTCCTTGTCGCCGTTGACGACGTTGAAAATGCCTGCCGGAAGACCGGCTTCCATGAACAGTTCGGCAAGGCGCATCGGCACGCCCGGATCGCGCTCGGACGGCTTCAGGATGAAGGCATTGCCGCAGGCAATCGCCGGGCCGGCCTTCCACAGCGGGATCATGGCCGGGAAGTTGAACGGGGTGATGCCTGCCACGACGCCGAGCGGCTGGCGCATGGAATAGGTGTCGATGCCAGTACCGGCATTGTCGGTGAACTCGCCTTTCAGCATATGCGCCGCACCGAGGCAGACTTCCACCACTTCAAGGCCGCGCTGGATGTCGCCCTTGGCGTCGGCGATGGTCTTGCCGTGTTCGCGGGCCAGGAGTTCGGCGAGGCTGTCATATTCGGCTTCGACCAGTTCGATGAACTTGCGCAGGATGCGAACCCGGCGCTGCGGGTTGGTCGCCGCCCAGGCCGGCTGTGCCGCCTTGGCGTTTTCGACGGCGGCGCGCACTTCTTCCTTGGTGGCGAGCGCCACCTTGGCCTGCACCGAGCCATCGAGCGGCTGGAAGACGTCCGCCGTGCGGCCGCTCTTGCCTGCCACATGCTTGCCGCCGATGAAATGTCCGATATTGCGCATCGAAGAACCTCCCTGATGATCGCTTTGGAGGGCGCAGCCGCCCCCATCGTTGCCGCCATCTTGACTCTGCAAATTCGTGATTGCAAGGCGCTGAAAAGCGTATCCGTTGTGCATATTTATGCTAGTGTGCCGCTATGAACTGGGACGATATTCGCATTTTTCTGGCCGTCGCCCGCTCTGGCCAGATTCTTGGAGCGGCCAAACGGCTTGGCCTCAACCACACCACCGTCGCGCGGCGGCTGACGGCGCTGGAAACGGCGCTCTCCACCACGCTTCTGACGCGCCGCACCAATGGCTCGACGCTGACGCAGGCGGGCGAGGAATTTCTGCTTGCCGCCGAGCGCATGGAGGCGGAAATGCTTGCCGCCCGCGCCCATGTCGGCAATGCGGACATTGCCGTGTCGGGCACGGTGCGCATCGGCGCTCCGGACGGGTTCGGCGTCAATTTCCTGGCGCCCCGGCTGGCGCGGCTGACCCAGAAATATCCGGACCTCACCATCCAGCTTGTGCCTGTGCCGCGCTCCTTTTCGCTGTCGCGCCGCGAGGCGGATATCGCCATCACGGTCGAACGCCCGGAACAAGGCAGGCTGATCGCGCGCAGGCTCGTCGATTATACGCTGGGTCTCTACGCGCATCGGCGCTATCTGGCAGAAAACGGCACGCCGGAAAGCCCGGAAGACCTCGCCCGGCACCGGCTGATCGGCTATGTGGAGGATCTGGTCATCAATCCGTCGCTCGCCTATGCGCCGGAAATTTCCCGCGACTGGAAACCGGCTTTTGAAGTGTCGAGCGCTCTGGGACAGGTCGAGGCCGTGCGCGCCGGTGCGGGCATCGGCATTCTTCACGCCTTCATCGCCCGCGCCGATCCTGACCTTGTGCCCGTCCTGCCTGACCGCGTTATCCGCCGCGCCTATTGGCTTGCCTATCACGAATCCGCCCGCACATTGCGGCGCGTGACGGCGGTTTCGGCGCTCATTTCCGAACTGGTGGAAAGCGAAAAATCGCTTTTCAGTTGAGCATGATCCCGAAAAGTGTGAAGCGGTTTTCGGATCAGATCATGCTGAATCAATTGAGCCGTATATAGGCGATCATGACGCCCACAATCATCGCAGCCGGAACGAACAGCGCGTCGAGGCCGATGAAATAGTGTCCAAGACCGCCGCCGACAGCGCCAAGCATCAGGGAAAGCCACACGGCCACATGCTGGAGCCAGCGCCATTTCGGCGTTTCGCCGCGCAGCGAACAGGCAAGATCGGCGGCGGCGTTGAAGAGCGTGCCGGTCACATAGGTCACGCCGAGACGCGCCGCGCCTATCGGCTGCACCGCCGCATTCTGCGCGCCCATGGCGGCGGCAAGCAACAGCACCGGCTGGATAAGCAGCGCGCCCTCCCGCCGCAGCACGCCGACCAGCAGCAATATCGCCACGACGCTCGCCATCACATAAAGGCTGCCCCGGCGTCCACGGGCGCGCACCGTCAGCGTGCCGAAGAATGCTCCGGCGAAAAACAGCACGATCAGGATGGCCGGAAACCACACCAGCACCGCGCCCTGCGGTCCCGGCTGTCCGGCCAGCGCGGTGCCGAGCTGGGTTGTGTTGCCGCTCATGAAGGAAGCGAAAAAACCGCCAAGCTGCAGGAAGGCAATCGCATCGACGAAACCGGCCGATGCGGTGAGAATCAGCCCGAGCGACAGTTTGGAATTCGGTGTCATCTGATTGAACTTCGCAATGAAGAAACCCGGCTTTCGGGAAGCCGGGCCTGTTCAGAGAAATATTTGCAGGTCAGGCGCGTTTGATGATGCGCAGGATAACAAGCAGGATGGCCGCGCCGATAAAGGCGTTGACGATTGCGGCGATAATCCCTCCGCCGACGGAAAATCCGAGACGCGGCAGCAACCAGCCCGCAAAGAAAGCGCCGATCACGCCGACGATAATATTGCCGATCAGGCCGAAACCGCCGCCCTGCACGACCTTGCCTGCCAGCCAGCCAGCGATAAGACCCACAAAAAGAAATACGAGAAGACTTCCAACATCCATGCGTTTTTCTCCCTCTCAAAACGCGCCCTCCGGCGCGCCTGATGCGAGTTGACTATATGTTCGCGGAAGGCACAAGGGGGCACGAGCACCTCCCCCGTTAAATCAGGCCACGAGATGCCGGAAAGCAGCAACCACGTCCTCGTAAACCTTGCGCTTGAAAGGCACGATCAGCCCCGGCAGCTCGGCCATCGGCTTCCATTCCCAGCGGTCGAATTCGGCGGTATGGCCGCCGGGCGGCGGGTTGATGGCGATTTCGCTCTCGTCGCCCTCGAAACGATAGGCAAACCACTTTTGCGTCTGGCCGCGATACTTGCCCTTGAGCGCCACGCCGACCAGATGCGGCGGCAGATCGTAATTGATCCAGTCCGACGCCTCCTCGAGCAGCGAGACCGACTTCATGCCGGTTTCCTCGTAAAGCTCGCGGATGGCCGCCTCGACCGGCTCCTCGCCCTTGTCGATGCCGCCCTGCGGCATCTGCCAGAGCTGCGTCGCACCGTCCATCTCGTCGCCGGGGATGACGATGCGCCGGCCAGCCCAGACCAGACCGGCCTTGTTCAGCACCATCAGCCCGACACAGGGACGGTAAGGCAGGCTTTCGGGGTCGACAGGGCCTTTGTGCTTCGACATGACATTCTCCATGATATGAAAATCTACTGCTGTTCGGGATCGCGGACCAGCGCCGAAACCGGCACGATTTCAATGCCGCGCTTCTTGACCTCATTGGCCCATGCGGCAACCGCATCGACCGTTACGGCAAAGGCCGAGCCGGTGCCGATGGCGCTGCCATTGGCGCGCGCTATCCGTTCCAGTTCATCCAGACGGTCGAGGATTGCGCCGCGCTCCTGCGCCGCATCGATCAGCACGTCCGCCGCCGCGAAAGGCACCGCGTCGCTTTCGGCAATCCGGTCGGCCTGGCTGCGCGCCGATGTGCCGTCATCCAGATAATAAAGGCCGCGCCTGCCGATCTCGCCCAGCACCGGTGAAAAGGCTTCCGTCTCGGCTGTGAAACGCGCACCCATATAGTTCATCACTCCGGCATAATTGGTCATGCGCGACAGCGCCCACAGCAGGGAAGCCTGATTCTGGCTGGCCCCGTCATTCACCGTCAGCGTATTGCGGCCGGGATTGACGCGCGGATAATCGAACGGCTCCATCGGCAATTGCAGCACAAGTTCATGACCGTTTTGCCGTGCGGCCTGCATCCAGCGCTGCAGACTGTTGCCCTGCGGCGCAAATCCGAGCGTGATTTCCGGCGGAAGCTTGTCGACCGCCTCCATGCTGCCGGTCTGCGACAGCCCGAGACCGCCAATGACAAGCGCAATCCGCGCCCCGCGCGCACCGGACCAGCCGACCGCATAGGCATCCATCGGGCGCAGGCCGTCCGCGCCGCGCACGGGAAGCGGCCCGGTCGGGCTCTGCTCGACCAGCGCCGGTTCCGGCAGATGGGCGACGCGCTGGTCCTGCCCGGATCGATGCGTGTTCTGCACCACGACCACGTTGCCTTCCGCACCCGGAGCGACATTTGGCATACCGGGCGGCATGTCCGGCGTGACCTTGATGATGGTCGGTCCCGGCTGACCGCTCGCCCCGCGCAATGCGCTGCCGGGCGGCGGCGTGTTGCCGGTCGCAGGCTTCACCTCTGGCTTGACGGCACGCGCTTCGGCTTGCGCCGGTTCCACGGCGGCGGTTTCGGTCTTGCGGAAACCGGCCTGATTGGTCTGCCAGATGGCGAAGACGGCACCCCCGGCAAGGCAAAGCCCGGCGACGATGGCCAGCCCCTTCACGGACGAACGAAAAGCGCGGGAGCGTAAGCCCCCGCGCTTTTGCGGTTTCTTGTCCAGTCCTAACGGGCTGTTCAGGTCAAGCATGGAGCGATCAGTTCAATACGCCCTTTTTCGGGTCCGGCGGGAATGCGGCATTGGCCACTTCGCCCCGCAGGAGCTTGAAGGCTTCATTGAGCTGAATATCGTCCTTCGGTTCGGCCGGGACATAGGCCGACGAACCGGAGCCGTTATCGTCTTCGGCATTGCCCTTGATGTGGCCCTTGAGTTCGGATTCGCCGCGCACGACGTCCTCACCCTTCAGTTCCGGCGGCAATGGCTGGTCGACCTTGATATCAGGCGTGATGCCCTTGCCCTGGATCGACTTGCCCGACGGCGTGTAATAAAGCGCGGTCGTGAGGCGCAGCGAACCATTTTCGCCAAGCGGAATGATCGTCTGCACCGAGCCCTTGCCGAAGGACTGCGTGCCGAGCACGGTGGCGCGGCGATGATCCTGCAACGCACCGGCAACGATTTCCGACGCGCTGGCCGAACCGCCATTGATGAGAACGATGACCGGCTTGCCGTCGGTCAGGTCGCCCTTGCGCGCATCGAAACGGGTCACGTCCTGCGGATCGCGGCCACGGGTCGAAACCACCTCGCCCTTGTCGAGAAAGGCGTCGGACACGGCGACCGCCTGATCGAGCAGCCCGCCCGGATTGAGGCGAAGATCCAGCACATAGCCCTTGAGCTTGTCGCCCGGAATCTTGTCCTGAATATCCTTGATCGCCTTCTTCAGGTCGTCGGACGTCTGTTCGGTAAACGAGATGACGCGCAGATAGCCCACATCGTTCTCGACGCGGTAGCGAACGGCCTTCACCTTGATGACCGCACGCGCGATCTTCAGCGTGATCGGCTTGTCGGCGCCTTCGCGCTGGATGGTCAGCTCGATCTGCGAACCCACTTCGCCGCGCATCTTGTCCACGGCGTCGTTCAGCGAAAGCCCGCGCACTTCCTGCCCGTCGATCTTGGTGATGAGATCGCCTGCCAGCACGCCGGCCTTGGAAGCGGGCGTATCGTCGATCGGCGCGATGACCTTGACGAGATCGTTGTCCATCGTCACTTCGATGCCCAGGCCGCCGAACTCACCCTTGGTCTGCGCGCGCATGTCCTGCGCGGCTTCCGGGTTGAGATAGGACGAATGCGGATCGAGCGAGGTCAACATGCCGTTGATCGCGCTTTCGGTGAGCTTCTTGTCGTCGGGCGGCGTCACATATTGTGCGCGCACACGCTCGAAAATATCGCCGAAAAGGGCCAGTTCCTTGTAGACATCGCTATCTTTCCCTGCCGCGAAAGCAGTGGAAGCCGGCGCGCCCTGGACCATCACCATGGCTGACGCCCCCAGAAGGGCCCCGGCGAACAGCAGCGACAGTTTACGCATCATTTTCACGTCCTTCCAGAAAGCCGTTCGGTCCACCACGGAGCGGGATCGACGGGTTTTCCATCCTTTCGAAATTCAATGTAAAGCAATGGCGCGCCATTGCCCACCTCTATCGGTGCAACACTTGCGAGAAGTTTTTCTCCCATTGCGCCGACCGGCTCTCCCGCAAGTACAAATTGGCCTTGCGATACGTCGATTCGCCCCATGCCAGCCATGACGACATGATATCCATTGCCTGCATCGAGTATCAAGAGCTGCCCGTAGGAACGGAATGTGCCCGCGTAAAGTATCACGCCATCGGAAGGTGACGTAATCGTGGCAGAGGGCAAGGTTTCGACCACCTGCCCCATCATGGAGCCGCCGACGCCGTCCCTTTCGCCGTAGCGGCGCACCGTCTTGCCCGCCGCAGGCAAGGCAAGCTTGCCCTGCAAGGAGGCAAAATCGATCTGCGGGCGCAGATGCGTGTCATCGGGCGCGGCTTCCCCGGCCTTTTCCCTTGCTGCGGCAAGGCGATCGGCTTCCGCCTTGCGGGCCGCTTCGGCTGCATCGCGCACGCCTGCCATCTGCTTGTCGAGCCCGTCGATGAGGTCTTTCAGGCTGCCTGCCTTGGCCGCAAGCTCTTCGGAACGCTTGCGCTGCGCCTCGATTTCCTGTTCCGATTGCGCCTGCAATTTCTTCTTCTCCTCAAGAAGAAGTGATTGCCGTTTCTGCTCTTCCGCCTGGACCGTGCGCGTCGTCTTCAGCTTTTCCTGCTCCTGGCCGATGGAAGCGGTGACCTGCTGCATGTCTTTCAGATCGCCGGTCAGTTCCTCCACCTGCTCGCGCATTTCGGGCACCACGGCGCCAAGAAGCACGGCGCTGCGCACCGAGGCGAGCGCATCGTCGGGCCGCACCAGAATGGCGGGAGGCGGGTTCAGCCCCATGCGCTGCAACGCGGCCAGCACTTCGGCCAGAACGCCGCGCCGCGCGCTGAGCGATGCGCGGATGCCGTCTTC
Organism: Ochrobactrum sp. PL_is501; assembly: GCF_055816895.1. NCBI lineage: Bacteria > Pseudomonadati > Pseudomonadota > Alphaproteobacteria > Hyphomicrobiales > Brucellaceae > Ochrobactrum > Ochrobactrum sp. PL_is501. Next base: position 203,981 of record NZ_JBVPGR010000029.1, read on the forward strand.
CTGCTCGCGCAGCGCGGTCAGCTTGTCGGCAATATCGGCAATATCCTGCTGCAGCTTCTTGTCGGTCTTGGCCGACTGGATCAGCGCGGCGGTAATGGTGGCCTGATCCTTCTTCAGCCCGGCCACCTCGTCCTCAAGCTGTTTCAGCCTGTCGCCGGTAACGGTGAGTTCGTTGCTGAGCTTTTCATAGTCGCTTGCCGCCTGATCGCGCTGCTGCTGCAAGGCGTCCTGCGCAAGAACCGGCGCGCAGGCAAACAGCCCGGCCACGACAAGGCCAGCCCGCGCGGATGCAAGCAATCTTGGTCTTTTGAAAAGGCGTACAGGGTACATTCGTGTTCTATCAGGACGAAACAAGGCTAAATTCAGAGCCGAAACTAGCCCGAACCCGTTAACGAACCATCAACCATAACGACCGGCATCAGCCGCCAGCCGTTCCATCAATTCGATGCGGTTCCCAAAAGGATCGGAAACATAGCAGCGCTTATAGCCTTCCAGCGGCTCATCCTCGCTGACCGGATAACCGGCGCCGGACAGAATATCGACCAGCTCATCAAGGCCATCGATCAGGAATGCCGGATGTGCCTTGCGCGCAGCCGCGAAAGCCGGGTCGACACCCAGATGGATTTTCAAAGCGCCGCGCTCGAACCAGCAGCCCCCACGGGCGGCGAGATTCGACGGCTTCGGGACTTCCGGTAGACCGAGCAGCCCGCCATAGAATGCGCGCGCCTGCTCTTCTCCGCCTTGCGGCATGGCAAGCTGTACATGATCCAGTTGCGCGACGCGCATGAGGTCTCTCCTGCTGTTTGCGGGCAAAGCCTACAAAGCAGCGCATAATCGCACAACAGAATTCGGGAAGGCCGTCAGGAAGGTAAGGCTGCCTCCAGCCATTCCGTCAGGGCGCGCCGGATGGCCGCAGAAAGCCCGGCAACCTTCGCCGCCCGCGCGAAGGGAGCGGGTGCCAGTTGTTATTGGGCGAGGTTATGGTAAAGAGGAATCCCGGCTTTACTTCCAAAAGGAACTCCCATGCCGGATTTTTCCATCCTCATGCTCTTTGCCGCCGCCTCGCTGGTGCTGACCGCTACGCCGGGACCGGACATGCTTCTCATCGCCTCCCGCAGTGTCAGTCAGGGGCGATCTGCTGGCTTTCAAACCTATGCAGGCATCGCAGCCGGTACCTACTGCCACGCCATCGCCGCCGGGCTTGGCCTGTCAAAACTGTTTCTGTCCGTGCCCATTGCCTATGAAATCGTTCGTTGGGCTGGCTGCGCCTATCTGCTCTATCTCGCCTATAAGACAATCCGGTCAAAAGGAGCCAGCGTCTCCTCATTGACACCGTTGCAAAAACTGTCAGGCAAACGGATTTTTACCGAAGGTCTGGCGACAAATCTGCTCAACCCCAAAATGGCGCTATTCGTTCTGGCGCTTTTTCCGCAGTTCGTTGATCCCGCCGGCGGATCGGTGCTCCTTCAAATGATCCTGCTGGCAACCGTCCTGAACATAATCGGCTTCCTGGTCAACGGAACCGTCATTGTTGCGGGAAGCCATGTTCGTGCCCGCCTCTCCGCGATGAACCGGTTTCCCCGACTGCCACAATTCCTTCTTGCATCGGTTTTCACCGGACTTGCCTGCCGTCTCGCGCTTGGAAACCGGAATTAGAGCATTTCCAGCAAAAGCGCGAAGCGGCTTCAGCGCCGCTTTTTGTCGAGGAAATGAAGAGCGTTACGAACGGTGATCGAGCGAAACGGCACACCGGACCGTCTCCAGCCAATCTGTCAGGGCGCGCCGGATGGCCGTTTCCGGCGGTTCGCAGCGCCTGAACGCCCACCATATAAGTGCGCCTTGCCAGATATTGGCCATCTGCCAACCGAGCCGTTCGGCTTTTTCCGCATCGCCTGAAAGCCTGCGCCCCAGCGCATGGGCCAGATCGACGCCCCATGCCGCGCCCCGCGCCCGCAGCACCGGATTGCGAATATCCTCGCGCAGCAGCAGAAGCCCGTCCGTCGCATTATATTCAGCGGCATCGGATGGCATCAGCGCCATCAACAGATCGACAGCCCCCTGCGGGCCGGGGGCCGCATTTTCATCGGCTGCGCGCGTTGCCGCATCGAGCCTGTCCCACGCCCGCAGCAGCACCGCCTCAAGCATGGCTTCCCGGTTGCCATAACGCTGGACCAATGTGGCCGCAGAAAGCCCGGCAGCCTTCGCCGCCCGTGCGAAGGTGAGGCCCTCAGGGCCAGCCTCCGAGACCATTGTCATCAACCGGTCGAGCACCGCCTCATCGGATATGGATTTCGTTCTTGCCATGGACAATATATAAACGTATGTTCATTTATAAATCAACAGGAGAGTTCATCATGGCGAAAATTGTCGGCTACATCGCCGCCAGTCTCGACGGTTTCATTGCGGCGGAGAACGGAAATCTCGACTGGCTGTTCAAATATGGAGACGCCGATCTGGGCGAGCATGACTATCGCAGCTTCATCAAGTCGATCCGCACCGTGGTCATGGGCCGCGCGACCTATGATTTCGTCGCGCAGAGCGATGAGCCGTGGGCCTATGGCGACCAGAGAAGTATTGTCGTCACCTCGCGACCCATCGAGAAGCCGAAGGGGCCGCTTGAAATCCGCCACGATATCGATGCGCTGATCGCGGAACTGCGTGCGCTTGACGATGGCGATGTGTGGATGCTTGGCGGCGGCCAGTTGCAGATGGCGTTTCTGGAACGCGGGGCGCTAGATGAAATCGAGATTTACCTCATGCCGGAACTGATCGGCGGCGGCATACCGCTGTTTCCGGCTGTCGGCTTCAAGGCAAGCCCCGTTCTCCTCAGCGCGAAGACGCTTGATCGCGGCTGCGTCCGCCTGCATTACGCATTTCACGACCGATGATAGGGATGGCCTGCCAGAATGGTGGCGGCGCGATAAAGCTGCTCGGCAATCAGGATGCGGGCAATCTGGTGCGGCCACGTCAATTCGCCCAGCGCCAGAACGAGATCGGCGCGTGATCGCAAGGCCGGATCGTGGCCGTCCGGCCCGCCAATGGCGACGATGAGCTGGCGCTTGCCGTCGTCACGCATCCGCCCGATGCGATCCGCAAAAGCTTCCGATCCGAGCGCCTTGCCGCGCTCGTCCAGCAGGATTAGCGCCGCACCATTATCAAGCGCTTCGTGGATGCGCTGGGCTTCTTCAGCCTTGCGCAGATCCGCCGTCTGGCCCCGACTTTCGGGAATTTCGCTCACACCGGCAAATTCCAGCCCCAAAGGCGGACCAGCCTTCGAAAATCGGTCGAAATAACGCTCGACCAGTTCCCGTTCGGGGCCGGCTTTCATTCGGCCCACGGCAAAAACACTCACACGCATGACGCTCTCAATCGGGCAGGCAGCGCACCGCCTGCAAGGTTCGCTCGAAAGTCAGTGAACGGTTCCCAGCGCCTTGTCGGCGTCGAAATCGTCGTCCAGCCAGATCTTTTCGAGATTATAGAATTCGCGGATTTCCGGGTGGAAGATATGAACGATGATATCGCCCGTATCGATCAAAACCCAGTCGCCGCTTTCGAGCCCTTCGACCCTGACGTCCTTGCAGCCTGCTTCGCGCAGGGCCTGCATGAGATGGTCGGCAACCGCCGTCACATGGCGATGCGAACGACCCGACGCGACGATCATAAAATCGCCGATCGTTGATCTTCCGCGAATGTCGATGGGGATGATGGATTCCGCCTTGGAGTTTTCGAGACTGGCCAAGGCCGCGTCGAAGGTCTGGGACACGAGATTGGACTCGTCCATCCTGACCGTTGAAGGCGCGTGATGAGCCTTCTTCTCAATTGCTGTTCTCAGTGTATTCCCTTTCTCAGCAGAACAACGCAGTGTGGCAGTTGTAAGCACCACACGCTCTAAAATAGGCAGAGTCCCTGTTTTGTTTCAAGAGTAACAGCTTTTCCAACCTGTTCACTTTTTCAGTTTCTTTGCCCGTCATACGCATATCTTGCAGAAATTATCAGGAAACCATCAAGATACGGTACGGGTCTTGCGGATGGCGGTGGAGGACAGCGACGAACGCGGCCCATGGATGAAGGTCCAGGCCGGGGGCGTGCGCCGCGCCAGCATGGGCGCATATTGTTCGTCGATGCGGCTGTCGGAAAATGTCTGCGCCATGCGTGACGACAGATAGGCGAGCGTCGAGCCCGGCCGGTCGATAACCGCAATCGGGAAATTCTGCGCAATCTCGCGCCAGCGCTGCCAGCGGTGGAAGGAAGCGAGATTGTCCGCCCCCATCACCCAGACGAAATGAACGCCGGGATTGGCGTCGCGGATGAGCGCCAGCGTATCCGCCGTGTAGCGCACATTGAAAGCCGCCTCCAGCGCCGTCACCTTGATGCGCGGGTCTTTGGCCACTGCCTCGCTCAGCTTCAGCCGGTCGGCGAGCGGCGCCAGTTCGCGGCTGTCCTTCAGCGGATTGCCGGGCGTCACCATCCACCAGAGCTGGTCGAGCTTCAGCCGCCTTATGGCGATTTCCGCCACCAGCGCGTGGCCTCCATGCGGCGGGTTGAACGAGCCGCCGAACAGCCCCACCGCCATGCCCTTTTCGACATGGGGCATGCGCAGATAATGCGCACTGACACCCGGATATTTTTCCTTCAATGCGGAAAGCCCGAAACCGAACTTCATCCGAAACTAACCACGAACCTGACCGCTTCCGCGCACGCGGTATTTGAAGGAGGTCAGTTGCTCGACGCCAACCGGCCCGCGCGCATGCATCTTGCCGGTGGCAATGCCGATTTCCGCCCCCATGCCGAACTCGCCGCCATCGGCAAATTGCGTCGAGGCATTGTGCAGGAGAATGGCCGAGTCGATCTCGTTGAAGAACCGCGCAACCGCTGCCGCATCTTCCGCGACCACCGCTTCCGTATGATGCGAGGAATAGCGGTTGATATGCTCGATTGCGCCCGAAATACCATCGACCAGCGCAACAGAAATGATCGCATCGAGATATTCGGTCGACCAGTCCTCTTCCGTGGCAGGCTTTGCCGCCGGATAGAGCGCCCTCACCTCTTCGCTGCCGCGAATTTCGCAGCCCTTGGCGGCAAGATCACCGAGGATCGGCGCGAGATGCGTCGCAGCCGCGGCGCGATCCACGAGCAGCGTTTCCGCAGCACCGCAAATGCCGGTGCGCCGCATCTTGGCGTCGAGCGCAATCTTGCGCGCCATGTCGAGATCGGCAGACTTGTCGATATAAAGATGGCAGATGCCTTCCAGATGCGCAAAGACCGGCACCCGCGCTTCCGACTGGACACGCGCGACGAGGCTTTTGCCGCCGCGCGGCACGATCACGTCAATCGCGCCGCCAAGACCTTTCAGCATTTCGCCGACAGCGGCACGGTCCGTCACCGGCACGATCTGGATCGCATCGGCAGGCAGGTTGGCGGCTTCAAGCCCCCTGACCAGCGCCTTGTGAATGGCAGCCGACGAATGCGCCGAATCCGAACCGCCGCGCAGGATGACGGCATTGCCCGCCTTGAGGCACAGCGCTCCGGCATCGGCGGTCACATTGGGACGGCTTTCGTAAATGACGCCGATCACGCCAAGCGGCGTGCGCACGCGCTCGATATGCAAGCCGTTCGGACGATCCCATTCGGCAATCACTTCGCCGACCGGATCAGGCAGGGCAGCGATAGCGCGGATACCATCGGCAATGGCGTTGATCCGGCCGTCATCCAGCGTCAGCCGGTCTATGAAGGATGCCGCCATGCCGTTCTTTTCCGCATGGCCAAGATCAAGCTTGTTGGCTTCCAGAATATCGGCCCGCGCTTCCAGCATCGCATCGGCGGCAGCAATCAGCGCCCTGTTCTTCTGTTCGGTGGTGGCGATGGCAAGGGGGGCTGCGGCGGCGCGCGCCTTGCGCCCCACCTCCGCCATCACGGCAGCAATGTCGTTTGCCGTATCTGCCTTGGTCAGCATGTCCTCTCCCCCTACACCGCTTCCGCATTGCTGGCCGCGCGCACAACCAGATCGTTGCGATGGATCATCGCCGCGCGCGCATCATAGCCAAGAATTTCGCTGATCTCATCGCTTTTATGGCCTGCGATCTTGCGCGCATCCTCGGCATCGTAGGCGATCAGGCCACGGGCGATCTCGCGCCCGTCCTCGTTCATCACCGCAACCGTATCGCCGCGCTCGAACTGACCGTCGATTTCCTTCACGCCCGCAGGCAGCAGCGACTTGCCGGATTTCAGCGCCTTGGCCGCACCGGCATCCACCGTCAACCGGCCAGCCGGTTCCAGATTGCCGGAAATCCACGTCTTCCACGCATTGACCGGCGCACGCGCCGGCTCGAACAGCGTTGCGCGCTCGCCGCGATCGATGGCCGAAAGCGGGCCGAAACGCGTGCCCGAGGTGATAATCATCGCGGTCCCGGCGGCATTGGCGATCTTGCCCGCGTCCAGCTTGGTCTTCATGCCGCCGCGCGACAATTCCGACGCCGCAGCGCCTGCCATGGCCTCGATCTGCGGCGTGATGGTTTCGACCAATGGCAGAAACTGCGCATCCGGGTTCTTGTGCGGCGGGGCCGTATAAAGCCCGTCAATATCCGACAGCAGGACCAGAAGGTCCGCGCCCATCATCGTCGCCACGCGCGCGGCCAGACGGTCATTGTCGCCATAGCGGATTTCGGTGGTTGCCACCGTGTCGTTCTCGTTGATGACCGGCACGGCCTTCAGCTTCAACAGCGTCTCGATGGTGGCGCGCGCATTGAGATAGCGGCGGCGCTCCTCGGTATCGGAAAGCGTGACGAGGATCTGGCCGGAACGGATGGAATGACCGCCAAGCACATCGGCATAGGCCTTGGCGAGCGCGATCTGGCCGGCAGCGGCAGCAGCCTGACTTTCCTCAAGCTTCAGCGCCTTCTTCGGCAGGCCCAGCACCGTGCGGCCAAGCGCAATGGCGCCGGACGAGACCACCAGCACCTCAACGCCTGCGTGATGCAGCGCTGCAATATCCTGCCCCAGGCTTTCCAGCCAGTCGCGCTTGAGCCCGCTTGCGCGATCCACCAGAAGGGCGGACCCGATTTTGACAACGATGCGGCGATAATCTTTCAGTTTCTTCAGCATGCCTTCATCCCCCTCGCCGCATTCAAAATAAAATCCGACGCTTATTCTTCGGCCTGCGCCGTACCGGCCTCTGCGGCGCGGCTCTGATCAATAACGGCAGCGAGCTGGCGCAACGCATCGTTCAGACCTTCATGGCTGACCGCCGAAAGCAGCAGCGGATCGCGCCCGCATGCCTTTTTCAGCGCCTTGACCTTGGCCTTGCGCGCTTCCGGATCGAGTGTATCGATCTGCGACAGCGCCACGATTTCCGGCTTGTCGGCAAGACCGTGCTCATAGGCTTCCAGCTCGCCGCGAATGACCTTGTAGGCCTTGGCCACATCTTCTTCCTGCGCCGACACCAGATGCAGAAGGACGCGCGTGCGCTCGACATGGCCGAGGAAACGGTCGCCAAGGCCGACGCCTTCGCTCGCCCCTTCGATCAGGCCCGGAATATCGGCGATGACAAACTCGCGCCCGTCCACGCGCGCCACGCCCAGATTGGGGTGCAGCGTGGTGAAAGGATAATCGGCAATCTTCGGCTTTGCCGCTGTCACGCTTGCGAGGAAAGTGGATTTTCCCGCATTGGGCAGGCCGACCAGACCGGCATCGGCAATCAGCTTCAGGCGCAGCCAGATGGTGCGCTCTATGCCTTCCTGTCCCGGATTGGCGCGGCGCGGCGCGCGGTTGGTCGAGGTCGTGAAATGCAGATTGCCGAAACCGCCATTGCCGCCCTTGGCGAGACGATAGCGCTGGCCGATTTCGGTGATGTCGCAGATCAGCGTTTCGTCGTCTTCCTCGAAAATCTGCGTGCCGACCGGCACCTTGAGGACAATATCGTCGCCCTTGCCGCCGGTCATGTTGCGGCCCATGCCATGCATGCCGGTCTTGGCCCGGAAATGCTGCTGGTAGCGATAATCGATCAGCGTATTGAGGCCGTCGACGGCCTCAACCCACACATCGCCGCCGCGTCCGCCGTCACCGCCGTCTGGACCGCCGAATTCCAGAAATTTCTCGCGGCGGAACGAAACCGCCCCCGCTCCGCCATTGCCGGAGCGGATATAGATCTTTGCCTGATCGAGAAACTTCATTGAACGTAACCTTCTTGGATGCCCGCGCTGCGGCAGGCTTTGGGGCGGCGCGCGCCCTGATATCGTTACAGGCGGGCGCGCCCGCCTGTGGTGTGTTGCAATTACAGCAAAACCGGCTTCCTGCAAACAGTCGAGGAAGCCGGTTTATGCCTATTTCGAGTTCCGTTCAGGATCGGTGAAATCGATATAGATCAATTCCTGATCCAGATACTGGCCCTGAACGTAGAGCGACTTGGGTTCGACGCCGTAAGTCTTGAAGCCAAGCGCATAATAGATGCGTTTGGCGGCTTCGTTGGTCGCGACCACCTTGGCATCCAGAACGACGACATGGCTGGCCGCGTGGTCGATGACCTTGCCGACCAGAGCCCTGCCGAGGTCCAGCCCGCGCGCTTCGGGAGCCACATAGACGCCCCAGAGCGTACCGCGATGGCGCTCGGACTTGCGATCATGGCGGAACATGCCTGCCGTTCCCAGCAGGTTTTCACCGTCGAAGGCACCGAAAACCACATTGCCGTCCACCTGTTCCAGACGGCGCGCGAAGACGCTGTCCGAATAGGCGTTTTCTTCCTCGAAACTCGAACCGAAAGCCGTCGGCGCAAGTTGCAAACCGCTTAATCTTATGGCCCGGTAGCGGTGCAGGTCGCCCTTTTCGAGCGCGCGCACCACGATCCTGTCGCGGGCGATTGCGTGCGTATCCATCATTTCATTCCCCGATGATTATCGGTCCTGCGCAAGCCGGAAGGGCTCAACGCAGGACCGTTGTTTATCTTACGACTGCCAGCTTCTCAGCCCGATCCAGGTGCGGCGGTCGAGAACATAGCGCTCCACCGGCACATTGCCTGCGGCAAGCGAATCCGCCATGCCCATGCTGCTGAACTGGAACCCGCATTTGTGGATCACCCGGCGCGAGCCGCCATTGCTGGCGCGGCACGAGACATGCAGCCGCTCGATTTCCGTTGCGCGGAAAGCCAGGTCGATCAGCGCATGCGCGGCCTCGGTGGCAAAGCCGTGGCCCCAATAGGGTTCGCCCAGCCAGTAACCGATTTCCAGCCCCTCACCATGCTTATGCGCATGGATGCCGCAGCAGCCCATGAAGATGCCGGTTTCCGCTTGCGTGATGGCGTAGATGCAATTGCCCATCTCGCCTTTTCGCACGCGTTCGACAAAATCGACGGCGTTTTCACGCGTGTATGGATGCGGCATACGGGCAAGCATACTGGAGACGCGGGCGTTATTGGCAAGATAGGAAATCGCATCCACGTCTTCGACATGCGGCGGGCGCAGCACCAGCCTTTCAGTGACGAGGACGGGACAATCCAACTCGTAGGCCAGATCTACACTCAGATCGGGGCTCAGATCGGGGCCTGCTTCACCTGCCGCGCCGGGCGACAGATCGGTGTAACTGTCTCTTCTTTCGCTACTGCTTGCGTCGTAACAATCTTCTTCCAGAACTTCGACAACCATTTTTCGTTCCTCCAGAGCGTTTCATTTGACGCGCACCTTGTTTGAAAACCGCTTCACACTTTTCGAGATGCGCTCAAATGCAAAAAGGGAAGATGGGTGGCCCCATCTTCCCTTCGATCTTTTGGCTAGGCTGCCATTTACACCGGGTCCGATGGGACGCCGGTGCTTTAAAGAGTGCCCGGCTTACTCTGCTGCTTCCGCGATCGGGTTAACCGACACGTACGTGCGACCGTTGGCTTTCGTGCGGAAAGACACGGAGCCGTTTACGGTTGCGAAAATCGTGTGGTCCTTGCCGAGGCCGACATTGGCGCCCGGATGCCACTTCGTGCCGCGTTGGCGCACGATGATGTTGCCGGCGAGCACAGCTTCGCCGCCGAACTTCTTCACGCCAAGGCGTTTGGATTCTGAATCGCGACCGTTACGCGAGGAACCGCCAGCTTTTTTGTGTGCCATTGGTGTTCTCCTTTAATCTCTCTGTTTACTCAGCCGACTCGGCCTTGGCTGCGGCCTTCTTGGGCGCTGCCTTCTTCGGCTTTGCGGCTTCGCCTTCAGCGGCGTCTGCCTTCGGAGCCTTCTTCTCGGCGGCCTTCTTGGAAGGCTTTGCGCCGTCGGTGAGGATTTCCGAGATGCGGATGGTCGTCAGTTCCTGACGATGACCGCGGGTGCGCTTCGAGTTCTGACGGCGACGCTTCTTGAACGCGATGACCTTGCGGGCACGGCCCTGTTCGACGACTTCGGCGGTGACGAGGGCACCGGCGACGGTCGGGGCGCCAATGGTCGTGCCGACCATCAGGACTTCTGCGAATTCTACGATGTCACCGGCTTCGCCAGCAACTTTTTCGACCTTGATGAGGTCGTTTGCGGCAACGCGATACTGCTTGCCACCGGTCTTGATGACTGCGAACATTTGTTGTCCTTTCGGTTGTTCGGTCCGGCTCTCATTCCGCGACATTGGCGTCGAAGTGATGGGCCGTCTTTTTATCAGTCGGTTGATGAGCGGGCTTTTGCCCTTGATCGCAGCCCCGGAAAAGCCCGAAATCTGCAATCAAAACAATAGGCGCGGATCACCCCACGCCCAAGGTCTGGTGCTTATAGGTTCGAAGCGGCAGAAAAGTCAAGAATTTTCACAACGGAATGCAAATTAGCTCTTGTCTAATCGGCGCTGGCCCGTTATTGAGCCGCTGCACGCTCGGCATTCGTTATTGATGCTTGTTACTGAGCGATTCTTCAAGGATCGTTTTTCAGTGCTGCACAACGCGGAGAGGTGGCTGAGTGGTTGAAAGCACCGCACTCGAAATGCGGCATGGGGGCAACTCCATCGGGGGTTCGAATCCCTCCCTCTCCGCCATTTGCTTCCCTGCACTGATTCAACCCGACGGTGGATAGCATGTCATTTGCCGTCGCAGACATGAGCGCGAACTTCTCCGCATGACGAAAAACATGCTAGAAGAGATCATGAGTGTGTTATCCGCTGTGTCTCCCATCTATCATCCCCCGATGGAACCCTATGTCTCGATTCTTCATCGCGATGAGGGGTTTCTCGTGCTGGACAAGCCAAGCGGCTTGTTGTCTGTACCAGGACGCCACCCCGCGCTGGCGGACAGTCTCGCGACACGAGTTCAAAAGCAGTTTCCACAGGCTCAAATGATCAACCGTCTCGACAAGGACACGTCGGGCCTTGTTCTCATGTCACTCAACCGCAAGGCGCATGCCGCCATCGCCTCACAGTTCGAGGGCCGAACGACACAGAAATCCTATGTAGCCGTGGTCTGGGGTCATATTGAGGAAGACGAAGGACTGATCGACCTCCCGTTGGCAATAGATCCGGACAACAAGCCGCGGCATCGTATCGATCGGGATCACGGCAAGCCCGCACAGACACGCTGGCAGGTTCTGGACCGGGACGAGCGCACAACCCGACTGCGGCTCTTTCCCCTGACAGGCCGTACGCACCAGCTGCGGGTGCATATGAAAGCGCTGGGGCATGTGATCCTCGGCGATGAATTCTATGCCGAAGGCGAAGCGCTGACCGCTGCTGACCGTCTGCTGCTGCATGCGGAAGAACTGGCTTTCCGCCATCCCGATGGCAGCGCCTTGACATTCACCGCGCCCTGTCCGTTCTGAGAGCATCCATGTCGCAGAAAATCGATACGTCGGAACTGGTCGTTGATTTCGTCGGAGGTGCCGTCGGTCACCGGTTTCGCTCCGGCGAAGGTCGCGGACAGGCGCTAGCCAAGGCGGCCGGATTGACGCGCGATGTTATGCCGGAAATTGTAGATGCGACGGCAGGACTCGGCCGGGATGCGTTTTTGCTGGCATCGCTTGGTGCCAAGGTAACCTTGATAGAACGCTCCGAAAAGATGCATGGTCTTCTGGCCGATGGACTGGCGCGCGCAACCGCCGAAGGCGGTCGCTATGCGGAAACTGTCGGGCGTATGACATTGCTGCATGGCGATTCCTGCCGCCTCCTGCCCGAATTGAAGCCCCAAGTCGTGCTGGTTGACCCAATGCACCCTCCGCGCGGCAACAGCGCACTCGTCAAGAAGGAAATGCGCCAGATTCGGGAGATCGTCGGCACCGATCCGGACGCCGAAAAACTGATGCAGGTGGCGCTGGAGGCCGCGCAGTACCGCGTGGTGCTGAAGTGGCCGTTGCGAGCCGAAC